>DATNEX010000070.1:0-44486 GCA_035606605.1 Terriglobales bacterium | reverse complement strand
CTCGGTTGTCGCGGGAGCGGCTGCCGCGATGTCCTCGTCGCCAAAAAAGGGGCGGGGATGCCGCTCGAGCCGGATCTCCAAACCTCACTTGGAAGCCGGTTGACGAATCCGCACAAATCCGTTTTCTCATTTTTCATGTACTTACGAGGACTAAGATTGCTTTCCGAGCGCTGCCAAGTCCTTTGTTTTACATTTGGTGGAAGATTCGATTCCCGTCTCCCACCCCATGTTTTCAAATACATCCAAGCCCTGAAATCCACTGAAATCCATCAGGCTCGCGGCAGTACCAACCTAACCACCTTTTCGTGCGCGTTCTGCATGTCCGACGTGAATGCATCGCCATAGATGTTCATCGTCGTTCTAATGTCAGCATGCCGCATTAATCGCTGTTGCACCCCAACCGGAGTGCCAACCGAATCCAGCCACGTGCGGAATGTATGGCGAAACACATGCGAACTGACGTGGCCGATGCCTGCGCTCACCGCGCCTTCGCTCAATCTCTTCCAGACGAGTGTGTAGCAGAGCGGCTGGCGACCCAACTTGAATGGCGAAGCGAATATCCAGTCCTCGTGGTTTGTGAACTGGCTCTCCTGCTTCCATCGGCTCAGTAGTTCGATGAGCTCTTCTGCACACGACATTTTTCTTGCTGAACCTCTCGATTTCACGTCGCCCACAATTTGTTTCACTACACCGCGTTCGATTGTGACCGTTTTGTTAAGCCAATCTACATCCTTCCACTTCAGCCCAAGGACTTCAGAAATGCGAAGCCCGAAGCTAACAGCAATAAGCAACATCGTCCTCCAGCGAGGCTCATCTCCGATAGCATCAAGCAATTTGTGGAATTGCTCGACGGTTAGGCTCCGCGTCAGACGCACCGGACGGGAAGCAGCCTTGATCCTGACCAATTCCATTGGATTACGGTGGACGGGTACTGCCTCGCTATACATCGCGTAGTCCCACAAGAAGCGGAGCAGCCCGCGAATGTGGACTTTGCTCTTGGGGGCTAGCTGCAAAGTCCCTACCACAGCTCAACTGCCCTTGGTTTCATATCCGTTATTGCAACGTTCCCCCACCTCGGAACGATGTGATTCTTCAGATACGTCTCATATCCGCGCTTTGTGCTAGGACGTTCAGGCATCTTTTCGACCCTATATTGCTCGACAAGTTCACTTACGGTGGGAACCCGATGCTGGGGTGCTCTCAACAGCTTCCTGATCGGCTCTGCGGCAAGCTCAGCTTCTTCTCGGGTGCGGAAATCTAGGACTGAACCGAGCAGTTTTGACCTACGTCGCCGATTTTGCCACCAGATAAAGTTGTAGGTTCCTCGTCGCTTGTTGTAGACCACACATCCGATTTGTCCCTGTGCTCCTCTCACGAATCCTCCTTTTCGGAGAGCACAGACAGCGGATTGGATACTAGCACGGCTCGCAGCAACACGGCTGCATCCAGATCAGCCCGGCGATATCGCCAGACGCGTCGCTTGGTGCCAGAAAGCGCGAAGGCCGGGACTCTCCCTTGTCGAGTCCACAAAAGGAGAGTCCGCTTCTTCACCTTGAGGTATTCTGCCGCTTCGTCAGCGGTCAACCATTGCACACTGGAGGTTGCAAGATCAACCGTGTTGAAACCCGCGTTTAACATGTTGCCCTCGCTTCTACCGGACTTCCGGCCTACTCGTCAGTTTCCCGTATATAGGTGGTTTGCAAAACGCATCCGGGCCAGTGTTTCGCCTCTCATGACCACGGTGTTGGCCTTGTTGCTGGTCATGTTGCCCTTTGTCCTCATCAGTATTCGGATCGCTGCCGAAGAGGCAACATTTACGGTTCTGTTGTGCAACCATTGGGAAATCCAGCAACCTGGCCGAAACGAATGGATCCCTTTTTACAGGACGTCTCGAAAACGACAGGGGTCTCGGCCGAGAGAATCAAAGCGGAGATTGCGGGGCGCACGCGCGAGCTGGGAACCTGGGTTGTCGGGCGTGCGGCATCGGCCGGACCACGTTTTGCGCACGAGATCTTGACCATCCTTCTCGCCTCCGTCTTCCTGTTCCCACTGCTGAGATACAGCGGCGAATTTCGTACCGGCGCTGTTTCGATGCTTCCCCTGACCGCTCACCGCGCGCGGGAACTGGCCATCGCAATCAAAGAGGCCATTATCGCTGATATTTACGGGATGTTAGCGTCGGCGTCGGAGAGGGCCTGCTGATCGCGGTTGGGTTCTGGATCGCCCGATTGCGCTCACCATTGCTCTGGGGAGTCATCGCGATGTTGCTTTCCTTCTTGCCTTTCGCCGGTGTCTCTCTCGTTTGGATACCTGCCTGCGTCCTGCTGGCACTGCGAGGCAATTACACCCAGGCGTCCTGCTATTTTTGTGGTGCTTGGTTGTCACCTTCATTTCCGAAGGCATCATTCGCTCCTCCGTCGTAAGTGAACGCGCGCGAATCAACGAAATGTTCGTCACACTCTCGATCATAGGCGGAGTGGCGGTCTTCGGGGCCGTCGGGATCTTCGCAGGTCCCATTATTCTCGTCTTGGTGGCGACGCTTGCGCGCATCCTCCGCGAGGAGCATGCGAGCGCTCAGGATCCGCGAGCCCGCTAGGTTTCACGCGTCAAAATAACCGTGACCTCGGATCTCCTCGGTGCGTTGAAGTAGTCAGTAATCACAGGGTTGGGGGCCTCGATTCAAGAGTTGAATTGTTTCGTGAAAATCGCTGTTATTCTCTCCTATTTACTCTCACTCACCGTCGAGTCATGAACCGATACTGATAGGTGACCGCGACCGTGGTTAAGTCCCCGCCCACTCTGACGACAGCCCCTCGCCGTACTGAAACTTGAGTGATTGCGATGGTTTGATTGGCAGAGCCGTTGAAAAATTGGGGTGGGACACGGGAATCGAATCTCACCCCGCACGTAAATTCAAGCACTTGCAAGGCCAGTGGATGACACTCTAGGCCAAGGAAAGCAGCACTAAACCAACAAACAGAGCGCAGATGGAGCGCACTCGCACGCTGAAGTCTCCTCAAGTCCGACGCAATGACTGAGCATCGAAGTCCAAGGTGTGTCACCTCATTCACATCAAGCACCGCGATGAAGTCGAGGCCAATCGATGAACTGACCCCTCATCTGGTGGGTCAGCAGCTTGTGCTGATCGCTCTTGATGCAGTCTTCGCTTGCACAGCGCCTGGTCTCCGCAAGGACCACAGGATCGCGCCTGCAAGCGCGGATACTGAAACCACAAAAACGTCCGTCGCCGCACCACGGATCCTTCATCTCTTTCAAGATCAGAATCGAACATAATCGCTTTTTCGTGGTCCTATTTACCGCGTTTTGGGAGGCCGTCTTCTTTTTAGCTGGACTTTCTGTCAGTTCTCACAGTCGAATTCATCAAAATATGCTGGTGAGATATTGGCGTGCATCCAATTCCTGCGAAATTGTCACCTCACCTCAATGAGGTGAGCTCCCATTGACCGACGTTATCGTCATCGGCGCTGGTCCAGCAGGAGTGATGGCGGCGTTGCGGGCTGCCCAGTTAGGAGCCTCGACCGCCCTTATAACTCGCGATGAGTTTGGAGGCATGGCGGCAAATGACGGGCCTATTCCCGTTCGTACCCTCGCCCATACAGCTCGGCTCATGCGGGAATCCCGGCAGCTGGGTCTTTACGGTGTTGCTATTAGTGACCCGCACCTGGAATACCCACGGCTTCTAAATCGAGTGCGCGAAGTCGTGAACCAGGTGCGTTCACACTCCTCCTTCCGATCTGATCTGGATCGGCTCGGCGTTACTATCCACGAGCACGCGGGCAATGTACATTTTGTCGATTCGCACACCGTCGAAACGGGCAACGGCGTGAAACTCAGAGGAGAGAAGATAATTCTGTGCGCCGGCGGCTGCAGCCGCAAGCTCAGAGTCTCAGGCAGCGAACTCACCGCGACTCATAGCGATGCGTGGCAGCTCACGGCGATCCCGCCTACGATGATGGTAATCGGGGCAGGTGCAACCGGCGCACAGGTGGCATCGATCTTCAATGCATTTGGATCGAGGGTACATCTTTACGAAACTGGTCCGCGCATACTGCCCACGGAGGACGAAGACGTTTCAAAAGTGGTGGCGGAGGCGTTTCGGGATTCGGGCATTAATGTTCACGAGAACGTTGGAACGATCCGGAAATTTGAGAAAAGTGCTAGTGGCGTGCGCATGACCTATTCGGAGAACGGCACACCTCGGAACGATGAAGCGAGTGTTGCCATTGTGGCAATTGGTTGGGCTGCCGACACTGCGGGGCTTCATCTCCCGGCCGCCGGGGTGATTTTGAACTCGCGGGGATATGTATCTGTCGATTCTTATCTTCGGACCTCGGTGCCACACATCTTCGCTGCAGGCGACATCACTGGGCGCATGATGTTGCTTCCTCAAGCCGCGCGGGATGGCTTTGTCGCCGCAACGAATGCTGTGCAGGATAGCAAAATGTTGGCCGAGCACCCGGTGAATCCGATTGGTAGTTTCGCCGATCCGGAATATGGGCAGGTCGGACTTACAGAGGCAAAAGCCCGCGAAACACATCAGGTACTTGTTTCGAAAACGCTGTTCGAGGATGCAATTCGTCCGACCATCGATGGACGCACGACCGGTTTCTGCAAGCTGATTGTCGACCGCAAGGCCCACACGATTCTTGGGTGTCACATCGTGGGCGAACGTGCGGTTGAGATCATCCAGATGGCCTCCATTGCTATGGTCGGTGGAGTGCGGATTGACGAGCTTGCGCGGATTCCTCTCTCGATGCCAACTTACACAGGAGTTCTTCTGCGCGCGGTGAACCGCGCACTCGCCGACCTTGACCAAGAGCCACGGCCAGACTTGTTAGATCTTGCAGCTTAGAGATTAAAGGAGAGGCGCGCTCTCGACTCCCCCGCAACATTGAATGGCCTAACCAGCTTGAAACCTGACTCGATCGCGTAAGGAGTTCCGGAGTGCCGATTTCTTATAACGACATCGTCGGCCACCATATCGCACGCCTCACCAATCTGAGCGACTCCATTTTTGGCGTCGCGATGACGTTGCTGATCCTCGAAATCCGCTTGCCCGCCGATTACCTTGAAACCGATCGCCAGCTATGGGACGCATTACTAGCGCTCGGTCCACGCTTTATGGTCTATTTCATGAGCTTTCTTACGTTAGGTATTTTCTGGAATGCTCAGCAGGTACAACTCAGCCGCTTTTCTCAAGGCGACCGTCACCTGACCTGGATTCATATCGCATTTCTTGCCACCGTGGCGATCACACCATTTTCGGCGGCGTTGTTGGAGAACTTTATTCACCTGCGCGTTGCCCTCGCGATTTTCTCGCTGAATCTCCTGCTGTTAGGGTTAATGCTCTACACAAGTTGGCAGTACGCCTCCGCGAACGGCCTCCTCCGTAACGATGTGAGCCCCGAGGAACAGCATGCCATAGGACGCCGCATCGTACTCGCGCAGGCGCTTTATGCGACAGGATTCGCCTTGTGCGCATTCAGCACTTTTTTGAGTATTGTGGCCATTGCCCTGATCCAGTTCGGTCTTGCTTTCGCACCAACAATCTGGTGGTTCAAGCGCCGTACCCTGTTCGGACCGAAGGATTCATCGTGACCCATATCTGCTTGCAAGGTATTGACCTCATGATCCCTGTCCACCGATGGTGCGGCGGCGTGCACACAAGATGAGTCCAGAGCCGCGCCGTGCTGCGGAATTCAGAACTCATTCCAGCGCCGCAGACTGGGGATGTATCTAGACAAGTAGAAGGAAAGACAGCTCCGCTGTATCTAGACAAAGTAGAAGGAAAGACAGCTCCGCGGAATTGTCCTGATATAATTGCGTTTCGCGGACACGTCCTCATTCACCTTACTTCACTTCGGAAGTTCCGACGCGACTTCATTCCTCGAGCGCGCGCGTGTGCCTCCGACAGCTAGACCGCGCCGCAGAAGATCAGAAGCTGTATGGGTCTTCCGCGACCACGGGCTTTTTTGCTAGGCCGGAGATGAAGGAGAGAACTCGATCCAGCAGCTTCGCTGCGGCATTGCCGGCGAAGGCAGCAATAACAACCGCCGCCAGTGAGGTCAGGACCGCGAAGCGAGGCCCGCCCTGGCCAAGTACTAACGCAGCCGCTGTCAAAGGCAGGTGATAGCCTCCGCTGATCCCGGCGGCCGCGCCCGACGCACCGGCAAGATCGCTCGGGATTTTAAGGTACGGTGCAAACGCTCTTCCCGCCAGATCGCCGATTGCGAGAAACGGAACAAACAGGCCACCGCAGCCTCCTGCCGCTGCGGACGCGGTGGTGGCGATTGCGCGGAGCACGTCAACCGCAAGCACAGTAATTGCCGCCGTTCCTGTCGCGCTCTCGACCCATGTGATTGCTCCGCCACCCGGGCCTATGGCGGCTGAAGGAGAGGCGATCAGCGAGATCATTACCGCGGCTACTCCCAACGCCAGTCCGCCAAGTTCGAGCCGGATGAGGGGTTTGGCTCGCCATGCCTTCGCTCGATAGATTGCTGCTCCTGAGAGCGAAGTGATCGAGCCAGACAGCACTCCAATGAGCAGCGCCGCGACCACCGCCTGATAAAAGCTGTGCGGCGATTCCTTGGGAACAACCAGACGGATCAGGTTAACCCCAAGAAGAATGTTCAAGAGCCATCCAACGAATCCTCCTACAAGCGCCGCAGAGACCCTCTCGACGTTGACCGGGGCTTTGTGGCGTTGTTCCAGCTCAAGAATGTACGCGGTGCCGACCAGTGGAATTCCCATGAGCACCGCAACACCTGCCGCGCCGCCCCCAACGGCTGCAGGGCGAAGAAGACGGCGCCAGCGAGTTCCAAGAGCAGCTCCTGTTGCGACACCGAGGTAGGCCGCGGGCGCCTCGGTCCCCATAGGGCCTCCGAGCCCTACCGTTGCCAAAATCGCAAGAAGGCGGATCGGTGCCAAGCGCCATGGGAAGCGTTCCTCCGCGCCCGCCGATGACACCATGTCATCGGTCAGGTGTGAGCGAGCAGCGTCAGGCAAGAACGTTCTCCACTTGGCTGCCCATTTTGATTGTGCACCTTGGTCTTCACTCAACCCGAATCGGTAAAGCACCAGAACGGAGAGCGCCAATCCGAGCAGGGGCACGAGGATGAGAGCCCAAGTGTTCTGTCTAGAGACCACGGCCAACATCGCTTTGAGCGCCTCGGTGAACCCAACGACCAGCAACGCTGCAACAAATCCACCGAGGAGTCCTCCGAGCGTAGAAACCGCAATGGTTGAAAGCAAAGGTGATCCCACGGCTGAGGTTGGAACATCTCTCATCGGTAGCACGAGGAAATCTTTAGTTGCGAGTTCGATCGGTGGTCGGTCATTTCGTTAGCGGTTCGGTCGCAAAGGTCTGGCCCTCGCGGGTTATTCCTGATGTAGTCTGACAAAAGTGTAGCGTCCGGAGAACTGCAGACGCGGTGCATTCGATGTAGATCCATCCTTCTGTTGCACCCTTCCGTACATAAACTCTGCGCCGAAAGACAGCCCTCCGTACGGATTCCAGATGCCGTTTGCCGACGAATAGCTGCTTTTGTGGTATGTATCCGCTGGCGAAAATTCAGTACTCTGCACTTGCAACCGCCCGAAGGTCGCATTCGATCGAACTGATTTGGACCAGTAGTGCTGATAGCTGATCCATGGAGCGAAGACAGGCAGCGCTTTCAAGCGGAGGTCTGTCGTCGACCTCGGCTGCGAATCCAGGCCAAGAGTTGCCGCAACGCCGGTATATCTTGCGATACCGTTTCCATAAGCAACTTGGTAATTCAGCGTATCTTTCCCAACGATGCCCCAGGTGCTTGAGAAATTCAGCCCCCATCCCAGGGTTGACTCTTCGGGCCCTCCATTAGGCAGGCGGGCCGCCAACTTCCGGAAGACTGTTGAGAGGTACAGATGTCCACGTTCACCTTCGTACCGAAGCATCATCGCACCATCAGGGGCTGGAGTAATCGCCTCAGACGGCGAGCCATTCACGGAGAAGGCAATATCAGAATTCGGCTGCTCCACGGAAATAGCACTGCTTAGACCTTTTCCTATTTTGAAGCTGTAACGGAACTGTGGAGGACGAGCAAGGAGTCCGGAAGTAGGTCCTTGAAATTCGACGATATCCGGCCACGCGTCCGGATCCATGAACACGGTATTCGTCTGTCCGATCAAGAAATTCTTGAATTGGCCATAAAAGTGGCGAAGCCTTGGCGTCGTGGCACCATTGGCACCGAAGAAATCGAATTGGATGAACGTGCGCGCCAATCCTAAGTCGCTCACAGGGAAGCGGAGGTCGGCCGATAACTGGCTTTCCCGAACTCCCACGTTGAAGTTCCTCGTGCTCGATCCCTGTGGAATGGGAATTGTGGATGGGATAAACGCATCCACAACCCCCGCAGGGCGAGGATCGAAGATGAAATCAGCCTTAAGATTTCCATCTATGCGCATCATACTCTGCGTACCTGGTAAAACAAAGAACCCCGGATAGTTCTCGTCAAGCGGCGCATTGTAGAGTCGCGGTACCGGCTCCGATTCCTTTGCGAACGTCTCGTACTCCGCAGTCTCTTTGCCTACAGCTGCATGTTGCTGTTCGGGAGTAATCTGCCCTACAGAAGGCGCCGGCCGTTCCATATTTTTGATCGTTCCCGTCTGTGAGGGCTTTGATACCGGCTGACTATTCTTAGGGCTCTGAACAGCAGGAGTTGTCGAGCGCAGCGCATCCAATTCGGCCTGAACCGCGTTCATTTGAGTTTTCAATTCGTCAAGCTTTTCCTGAAGCCTTCGAACGGTCGCCTGTTGTCCGCTCTCACTCTCCTGTGCCAATGTTTGCTTCGCACCCCACAAAAGCAGAACGGAAAGTACCAAAGCTCTACGTATTCCCTGGAGAGCTACATACCTCCCCTTCAAACCGTTAAAGCCTTGCACGAGCTTCGGGAAATCTAGCCTGGAACTGAACTGGAAGAGCGTGTGGGGGAAGTTCACCGAGTGGAAGACGATTTTCACTGGGCTAGCCGGGAGACTTGTTTGCCCCATTGGCATACAGCGCGGCGAAGTTGTTCGCAGAAGCGGATCGGAACCGCGTTCGAAAGTGTGCACAATTCGTTCTGTATTTCTATGACACTAGCAAGAAAGGAACACGCCGCTGGTGCAGCATGCAACTGTGTGGAAACCGTCTTAAGGTCGCCGCCTACGCTCGTCGCCAACGCCTCAATGCTCACGAGCCATAAGACGCGATTACGATAGCCCGGAATGTCGTCAAGGTTGGCATGGCGTATCCGGAAACGGTCGCGTCACACGCGGCTCGGACGGAGCTGTGCTCAGGCCGCGGTGTCCGTGAAAGGGGCGACGGCAATTTCTTCGAGATGGGGCAGGGCATCCGCAAGGATTGCCTTCGTTGAGTTGGTCGGATCACGAGTGCTGGTCGGAAGGGGAGCGTGTGCGAACAACGCGCGACTGGTCCACTCGCCGGCATCTTCATTTCCGCCATGAGAGTAGACTGCACAACTGATCTGTTTAGCGCTTTCGTGAGTTGAAAAACGGCTCTCGGACTGGTACGCCCGCTCAACGGACTTCGCAGTGCCGCCTGACCGGTTATCGCGCCATCATCCTGAACTCCTGTTGCATATTGCACTCAGCAATCAAGAACCTCAACGTGAGACAAACTCGAGCGGGTTTTCTGGGAGTGCTATCCGACTGTCCTTCCAAGCCGGAATGGCGACCATCACATCAAGAAGAAGGACGAAGAGTGGGGATCACGGGAGCCTTAATACCGAGTGGTAGTACCTCGGGCGGAACTCCGGGCTGCAGGTGAACATAGGCCGCCACAAGTGGGCAAAACACAGGTTGCGAACACCTGCGCGAAGCCAGCTGTCAAAACGCGCAGTACGGTCGGGCTTGAATGCGACCAGTCGACGATAGTTTCTTTGAGCCAGCCTTTCCCACACGTAGAGAGAGCGGTCGTAATTGTTGAGAACAGGCGATCACTGTCAGGAACCTATGGAAAATGCCATTTGTGTGGTTTCTTGATGGCGAGTAGTATTGGGCTCGCTCGTAATCGCCAGCTGGATCCGGGCTTCGGTTCCTCTAATTTTTGTCCGATTAGACTTGAAGATTCGTTGACCGCCAACGGTATTTTCAGGTTATGGCCACAACGATTCTTCCCGCCAGCCTCCGATCCAGGCAAAAACTCAGGAGATTATCCATGAAGACTCTAGTTTGTATCGTTGCTCTGGTGTGGTCGTGCCCTGTCCTGCTCGCGCAAAGCAGCGACAGTTCCTCGTGCGCGAAGCCGAATCCGGGATTCGGATACGCATCAGACCTCAAGCTACCGAAGTCAGCACGCGCGATCAAGATCTACAACGTCGATTACCCCGAGACCCACAAACACGATCCAATCTGTCTAAGTAAGAGAGCTCTTGATTCGATTTTCTGGGTGTCTGCTTCAGGGAAGAAATTCAAGCTTAAGATCTATCTTGCTCCAGACCAAGATCAGAGCTGCGGAAAGCATCCGTTTGTGACAGATCCGGCAAGCGACGATATGTACGGCCTTTATTCAGGCCCCCTCAAAGCTGACGTTCCGAACAACTGCGTGTACGAGGTGGAATTTCAAGTGGAAGGCGGGCAGGTAATGGACCCGCACATCAAGACCGGACCGTGATCGAACGCCCTCATCCCGGCTCGCGAAACCGTCACGAAGGGATTTGCTAGCTGGCGCATGAACAATTCGCTTTGACTAGCCGAGGCTTGGGAAGCATCTTCAACGGATGCTGTGGGGGCAGCATTCCGAAGCGCCTGTCATTGGTGGCGGCGACAGGTTTGCCCGTCTTAGGGCCATGGAGTAACATTCGTCTCCGCAGGCCAAGGGCTGGCTAAGTACCATTTTTGTCGGTCGGCAATGCGCCGGGCCGGTCCATAATTGGCTAGTTCTTCTTTTCCCCATGGCAGAATACCCGTCCCAAGCCGGGGACATCCAAGTGTCCGAATCGCTTACCGGGAAAACCGTAGGCCGTTTTCTGATTGGAGAGTGCCTGGGCAAAGGTGGCATGGGGGAAGTGTACCGGGCAGAAGACACCCGCCTGAAACGAACCGTCGCCCTCAAGCGACTCTCGGCACACCTGCGCTCGGATCGCATCTATCGTCGCCGTTTCGAAGAAGAGGCCGAACGCGCGTCCAGCCTCAACGATGCGCACGTCGCTGCTGTTTATGACGTGATCGAGGTACAAGGCGAGATCTTTCTGGTCATGGAGTTTGTTGAAGGACAAAATTTGCGTGAGCGAATCCAGCACCCTATGAGCCTGGAGCAGTTCTTCGGGATCGCGGTGCAATGCGCGCAGGCCCTGGTGGCGGCACACGGACACGGCATCGTGCACTGCGACATCAAGCCAGAAAATATAATGCTGACTCCCGAAGGTCAGATCAAGATTCTAGATTTCGGTGTGGCTAAGCGCCTCGTACGGCCCGACCAAAGTACTACCGTGGACCGTTCGCGCTCGGTGAGCGGCACGCCCGCGTACATGTCGCCTGAGGTTCTGTTGGAGGAGACTCCCGATGGTCGCGCCGACATTTTCTCCCTAGGAGTTGTCTTCTACGAGGTTTTGGCTGGCCATCATCCGTTTTTAGCCGAAAGTTTTTTGGCTACTAGCGACCGCATACGCTGCGAGACGCCGGCTCCTATCCATATTTTTAATTCAGAGATTCCGGAAGAACTGGAAAAGCTGGTTAACAAGGCGATGGCCAAAGAGCCGGGACTGCGTTATGCCAGCACTCGCGAGTTACTGGAGCAATTGCGCCTGGCTGAAAACCACATAACTCCAACTGGATTATCGCGAGTGCTGCCGCGAAAGCGGAAGCCTAAACCGAAGTACAGAATCGTCGGGGTAGTCGCTGCTGCGTTGGCTGCTGCCTGTTTGCTGGCAGTTCTTTACCACAACGGCAGGATGAAGAATACTGATACCCAGCAGACTTCCATGCATCTGGCAGTCTTGCCCTTCACATCAACCATCGAGGATCCAAACACCAAGGCATTCTGTGATGGGCTGACAGAGACTCTGGCGGTCAAACTCACCCAGCTCTCAGGCAGTCACCCGATCCAGGTAGTTCCCATCAGTGAGGTTCGTGCGGAAGGCATCACCAGTGTGGAACAGGCCCGAAAGGGTTTCGGCGTGACTATAGTGCTGGAGGGCTCCTTACAGGAGTCGGGTAACAGGGCCCGGATCACATACAGCCTCGTCGATGCGACCAGCAGACGACAACTCTCCGCCGACACCATTACCGCCGACTTCAGCGATGTCTTTGGCCTGCAAGACCGAGTTGTCGAGAGCGTCGTAAATATGCTCGGTCTTCAACTCCAACTAAGCGATCGCCAGGTGCTTGTCGCGCATGGCACTCAAGAACCGGCAGCTTATGACTATTATCTGCGTGGCCTGGGATATTTGCAGGATTACCACAAAGTGGAGAATGTAAGCAGCGCCATTGAACTTTTTCGCAGCGCGCTGGAGCGCGATCCCAACTATGCATTGGCATATGCTGGTCTAGGAGAGGCGTATTCAGCAAGATACGACGCGACATACGAACGAGAATGGTTGGACAAGGCGATGCAAGCCTGCGAGCATGCCGTAACTCTCGACTCTGAGTCGGCGAAGAGCCGTACCTGCCTTGGGACGGTGTACGCGAGAACAGGCAGATACGACGAAGCGGTCCAGCAATTCCAACGTGCCATCCAGACGGAGCCGACCAGCGACGGTGCCTATCGGGGATTGGCCTCAGCCTATGAGCGGTTAGGCAGGTTAGCCGAAGCGGAAAATACCTATCGGCTTGCCATTCAGGTCCGTCCTGGGTATTGGGCGGGATACGGCTGGTTGGGCAGTTTTTACTCTCGCCAGGCCAAATACGCGGAAGCGGCACGCGAATTCAGCCAGGCTATAGCCCTCGCCCCCGATGATCCCCATGGCTATCGCATGCTGGGTGGCGTCTACATATTCATGGGTGATTACGGGAAGGCGATTGAAGTCCTGCAACATGCTATTGCTCTTTTCCCGACGGCCGAGGCCTACTCCAATCTTGGCATCGCTTACTTCAACTTGCGTCGCTTTGATGATTCCGTGACCGCGCTTGAACAGGCCTGCACGGCCAACACAAAGGATTATGATCTTTGCGGAAACTTGGCCCGCGCTTACTACTGGAGTCCGAGCAAGCGAAACCAGGCTCGCAAGATGTATGAGCGGGCAATTCATCTAACGGAAGAAAACTTGCGCGTCAACAACAGAGACGGAGACGCCCTTGCCTCCATGGCAAACTATTACGCGATGCTGAGTGACCGCCCCCAGGCTTTGAAGCATCTTCAGGAGGCCCTGAATTTGAATTCAGATATCCCGGAATATCTTGCAATCGCCGCCATCGTTCACAACCAGTTTGGAGAAAAAGATGAGGCGCTCGGATGGCTGGAGAAGGCGCGGGCACGAGGCTATTCCCCAGCCGAGATCCGGGCCTCTCCCGAGTTCGACAATCTGCGGGATGAGCCGCGATTTCAGCGGCTAATTCTCTCCAAATGACGTATTTATTCCGTATGGCGAGCAGCTTTGAATTTCATCCCGAGAAGAACAAAAAAAGGACACGCCGCTAGGGCGTGCCCTTCTTATGCTTGCGGACCCATCGGGTCCCTTATCTGAGAACTAATGCAGTGATGCAACCAAGAGCACGCTCTGCATCGAATAATCCAATGCCACCTCAACTTCCTGGCGGCTCTTCGGGAGTTCACGGCCCGCTTTGTCACCAGCTACCCAGATTTGAGATAGGAAGTACCGATCACCGTACCGGTGGAAAACCAGCTTGGCCTGCTCCGAAGTTTTCGGAGACTCGCACCGATGGGACAGTATGAGACTCTGCCCTTTCTGGTTCGAGTTGCGGATAGAAATCGCATCACTGGTCCCCCCCAACGTCTGAATTGTGTACTCACCACTGGGAAGCGTCGCATCGCGGACAACGAACTTGAATGGGATATTCACTTTCATATTGACGGTCTGGGAATAGGCAGCCGCGCTTGCGAGCATCAGGCCCAGGCCGAGAAGAGTAAACAGTTGCTTTTTCATATAGCCTCCTCGTGTGAGAGCGGTGAAACTCACGCAGATCAGCCTGACTTGCCCGTGCTTTACTGCGTTCGTTTGCCGCCCCGACATCTCGCAATGGTTTTGAAAACCGTTGCTGTCTGGTGGGAATGCAGGTGGCATGCCAGAGCAAATAGGAGTGGATACCAACTCGGATTGCGGAACTCCACTCAATGTTTTGAAGTACATGGCTGCATCGCGAAGGCAATGAGCTCAAGACCCGGTCCGCTATCGCTAACCGAACGGTTAATCATCGCGAACTATGCGGTTAGGAAATGCGCGTGCACGACGCGCCCGACTGTGCTAAACACCAATGTGAGGGTCGCACATGAATCCCAGACTCCTCGGAATCGCTGGCCCTTTTCAGGGCGCCGCTTTCTCTTTGCACGAGGGAAACGTCTCCATCGGCAGAGAGCCATCGAATGACCTCTGGATTGCCGATCCCGCTTTATCCCGGCATCACTGCCTGCTCCTTCCTCAGGGGGGACAATGTGCCATTCGCGATCTTGGAAGCAGAAACGGAACACTCGTGAACGGCGTACCCGTCGAGGAACAACTCTTAAGGAATGGAGACCACATATCCGTCGGCGACTCTGTATTGACGTTTCTGCGGGAAGAAGACAACTCTCGCCTCTCACAGAACTCCATCGAGTTCAATGAAACAGAAGAGATTGGGGGTTCTACAGTTGTACTTCGTCCGGAGGATGGGCTCTATTTGCGATCGGTTGAAAGCCTCACGCATTCAGCCAGGGGGATGCGAGATCTCAATGTCTTGATGAAGATTGCCACTGGCATCGGCGGAATCCGTGACCATGAATCCCTGCAATGGCAGATCCTGGGCCTAATTTTCGACGTAGTCCCTGCCGAGCGTGGCGCGATATTCCTCTTCGGCCGTACGGAAGATCTCGCTTCTGAGGTCGCATGGGATCGAGCTCGTGGACCGGCTCACGCGGTCCGCGTTAGCCGTACCCTGGTGGAACGCGTTCGGCGCGAGGGCGTCGGTCTGGTTGTCAGTGATGTCGCGCACGATGCTACCTTCAGTCGCATCGGAACTCTTGCGGAATTGCGTGTTTGTTCGGTGCTCTGTGTACCGCTCCTTATTTCTGGCACAGTTGTGGGTGCGATTTACCTCGACAGAAGAAGCCCGCAAGAGCATTTCGACGAAGGCCATCTGCAGATGATGACAGCGATAACAGGAATTGCCAGTCTGGCATTGGAAAACGTGCTCCATTGGGAGGAGTTAAAGGAAGAGAATCGGGAGCTGCGCGCGCAGGTTAACCTGGAGCACAACATGCTCGGCACAAGTCTCCGAATGCGCGAGGTCTTCGAGTTCATTCGCCGGGTTGCGCCCACCGATTCCACCGTTCTGGTTCAGGGTGAAAGTGGAACTGGCAAGGAAATGGTAGCGCGCGCCATTCACCGCAACAGTTCTCGCGCCGAGCACCCATTTGTGGCCATCAACTGTGCCGCGATTACGGAAACGCTGCTCGAAAGTGAAATGTTCGGGCACGAGAAAGGCGCCTTTACGGGCGCGGTGGCCCAGAAGAAAGGAAAGATGGAAGCAGCTGACGGTGGGACGCTGTTCTTGGACGAGGTCAGTGAACTTGCTCCAAGTTTGCAGGCGAAATTTCTCCGCGTGTTGCAAGAGCGCGAGTTCGAGCGCGTGGGCGGTACACGGCCACTGAAGCTGGATATCCGTGTCATCGCGGCGACAAACCGGTTGCTGCCGGAAGCAGTTCAGAGCGGCACCTTCCGCAAAGACCTGTATTACCGACTGAACGTTGTCGCTCTTACGATGCCACCGCTACGCGAGCGCCGCGAAGATATTCCGCTACTGGCCGACCGTTTTGTCGCCAAAGCAAGCCGCAAATGCAAGTCACGAATGAAGGCGCTGTCCGCTGAGGCGCGGGCTTGCTTGATGAACTACGACTGGCCAGGGAATGTGCGTGAACTGGAGAACGCCATCGAACGAGCGTTAGTGCTAGGCTCGACGGAGTATATCCTCCCCGACGACTTACCTGAAGCTGTTCTTGAAGCGGGTGCGCCAATTACGCCATCCGCAGGGAAATATTTGGGCACGGTCAAGGAAGTGAAGAAGCAGCTCATTCTGCAATCACTTCAAGAGGCCAACGGCGCCTATATC
This sequence comes from Terriglobales bacterium, assembly GCA_035606605.1. Classification (GTDB taxonomy): domain Bacteria; phylum Acidobacteriota; class Terriglobia; order Terriglobales; family Acidobacteriaceae; genus Gp1-AA145. The sequence continues at coordinate 28,226 of DATNEX010000070.1, read as the reverse complement.
GAAGCTGCCCGGGCTTTGGGAATGCATCCCAACTCATTGCTGCGATTGATTCGCAATTTGGATCTGAGGGATGTCGTCAAAGCCGGACTGCCGGCCTCTAAGACATAAGGGTCGACGCTGCTGTTTCGCATGGCCGTGGGCGGAAGGGAAAGCGGACGCTGAATCCTGTCCGAATTGACAGTGCAATTGAACGCCACGAGAACAGCCTTGAGTAAAAGTCTGAAAATCGCCCTAGGCTGATGCTCGAGTTGAATTCTTGAACGCCTTCTGTATGAGCGTGTATCGCGCCGCGCCAGTAATCCCACAATCATCATTCAGAACGATCTTGACCGGGATATCGGCGAGCAGCGAACACATGCGCCCCTTGTTCAGAAATGAATTCATGAAGACAGGGTCCCGCATGCGGGGAACGATCTTCGCAGCGATGCTCCCTCCGATGAATGCGCCGCCCGTCGCGAGAAAATTCAGAGCACAATTTCCCGTCTCCGATCCATAGACGCCCACAAAAATGTCGAGCGCCCGATCACAAATTGCCGCCTTCTTTTCCAAGGCCAGCTGAGAGATCAGCGCTGGTGGATCGGGAGCTTCACTCATTTGTTTCTGCAACCACGCGGGCTCTTCGGCTTTCTTGTTATCACGAAGAAAGTCATAGATGTTCTTGAGGCCAGGGCCGGAGAGAATTCTTTCGCAACTTACGTGCTGGTATTTCTTCCCAAGATATTGCGTTAGTTCCGCTTCCAGTTCGCTTTTTGGCGCAAAATCGGAATGGCCGCCCTCGCAGGGGAATGGGTGATGCCTGAACCCGTCCCAATAGAGCCCCGCGACTCCCAGTCCGGTCCGAGCTGAGATCACTACGCGATTGCCTTCTGCCTCCTCACCCAACCCTTCGCTTAGAGTGACAAAATCCTTAGATTCGAGCGCGTCGATCCCATAGGCGTAAGCTTCCAGATCATTAATCAGACCAACCGACGGGAGGTTGAGTTGCGCCGCTAAATCGCGTGAGTCAATTGTCCAAGGCAAATTCGAAATCTTGCTTCTGCCGGTGCGCACCGGACCGGCAACTCCGAAGCAAGCCCTGTGAACCGGAATGCCTTCTGTCTTGACGAACGCGCTGATGATCTCCTGCAAGCCGCCGTGCTCCTGGCTCTTGTAGGTCTTGTCGACGACCAGCTCGAGCTTGTTGGCTTCAGCCTGAAACGCGGCCATGCGCGTACGCGTGGCGCCGATGTCACCTGCAAGTATCATGGAATTTTCCTCCACTCACGCCCGTCGCGTTGCAGCAAGTCCTCCGACTCCTTGGGTCCCCACGTGCCCGACATGTAATTAGGAAAGCGGCGCGGCGGAAGCGCCTTCCAGACATCGAGCACCGGATCAACCACACTCCACCCCGCTTCCACCATGTCGGCGCGCTGGAACAGCGTTGCGTCTCCGATCATGCAGTCGTAGAGCAGAACTTCGTAGCCGGTGTAGGCGTCTGCACGAAAATATTTGGAATACTCGAAGCTCATGTCCACGGAGCCTACGCGCAAGATTGGGCCGGGAATCTTCGCCCCAAAGCTGAGCGAGATACCCTCAACCGGTTGAATTTGAATCACTAACTGGTTGGTGTGCTTGGTCCCCGGCGCATTGCGGAAGAGCACAAATGGAGTCTGCTTGAACTGGATCGTAATCTCGGTGTGGCGCTTCGCCAGGCGCTTTCCCGTCCGTAGATAGAACGGTACGCCCGCCCAACGCCAATTGTCTATGTTCAGTTTGAGAGCGACAAAAGTCTCGGTGCGCGACTCTGGGGAGACGCCGGGCTCTGCACGGTAGGCAGGAACACGTGTGTCACCAATAAATCCGTCTCCGTACTGTCCCCGTACGCTGGAGGTTAGCACATCTTCCGAGGCGAGGGGCTGGAAGGCATGCAGCACCTTGGCCTGTTCGTCGCGAACCGCATCGGCTTGGAACGATACTGGCGACTCCATCGCGACCAGACTGAGCAGCTGCATCACGTGATTGGGGACCATGTCGCGCAACGTGCCTGCGGTGTCGAAGTATCCGCCGCGTTGTTCGACGCCGACTGTCTCCGCATTCGTGATTTGCACGTGATCAATGTACCGGCGGTTCCAGATCGGCTCGAAAATGGAATTATCGAAACGAAACACCAAAATATTCTGCACCGTCTCTTTGCCGAGATAGTGGTCTATGCGGTAGATCTGATTCTCATTCAGGACTGCTTTGATTTGCTGATTCAACGCGCGGGCTGAATCAAAGTCGCTGCCGAACGGCTTCTCGATAATGATTCGCCGCCAACGGCCGTTTTCCTGGTCTGAAAGACCAGCCTTCCCCAACTTCTCCACGATTGAACCAAAAAATCTAGGGGAGGTCGCAAGATAGAAAAGATAGTTGCCTTCGGTTTTGTATCGCTCATCGATCGCGCTGAGACGGGAGCCAAGTGTGGCGAATGTTGCCGGATCGGCAAAATCTCCAGACGCGTAATAGAGCCGTTCCTGAAACCATTCCCAAGCCTGAGTACCACGATCTTCGGAAGGTAAGAACGACGCGACTTGGCTGCGAAACTGGTCTTCGCTCAGCGGATCAACGGCTACTCCCAAAATCGCAAAGTTCTTGGGAAGCAGTAATGCCTTCGCGAGATTGAACAATGCTGGGACAAGTTTCCGTTTAGTCAGATCGCCGGATGCGCCAAACAGCACCATCGCGCACGGCCCTGCCGCCTGGCCGAAATGGGCGGCTTGGTCGTCGGGGGCAGTGGTTACGACGGTGGCCATGGCTGAGGGAAAGACTGCCGCAACATTTTAGGCCTGTCAGAGGGGAAATGGTTATGAAAAACCATGTGCGCGCACTTGCGTAGGTTAGCCCAAGGCTCAACCGCCGCTTTTCGGCGGCGCTCGTAGCGAAACGCAACCAACTGCCCCGCCGTGTCCCGGCGTCAGGTGCTTTGTGCCACTTCTCGCCAGGATTCGTCAAGATCAGTCCATCGCTCCGAGTCAAGGCAGCTCAAGTCGCTTGCTGGAACATGTAGTAAGCCGTGGCCGCTGTCGCAGAGAAACTCGAAGCCGCTCGGCTGAGAAAGCGGCCCGATCGAGGAGCCCAGCACAATCGCGGTACCCAGCCGTTTGAGGCAAGTTCGACAGCGGGACGCCTGATCGCGAATCGACCACCGAATTGCGATGGTGAATCCAACCATGAATAACCACATCGTTACGCCACTGGCATATTGGAGGACCAAAATGCCGAACCTGTGGACTGCCATCTCTACAAGGTTGATTGCCACCATCCATGCCAGCGCGATCAGTGATCCGCTCTTTAGCGCGAAGAATAGCCACCATCTGAACAAGCTTTCGAGGCTCCGATGTCGGCTCACCATGCAAAGTGGACTGATAGTTCGCCAATCCAGGATTAGTAGGACGAAAATCGCGAAGGTCACGACGAGGACGGAGGATTCCAGAGACCGGTGCTGAATGTCTTTTATTGAGAGCACATCCAGAACTGCTGGTACCGGGAAGCTGGTCTGATTCAGCAAAGTTCGCACCTGCTGCTCTGCTTGGGCTATGCGCAGTCCGGGAGCGAGGCGAATCACAACCCCCGGCCATTCCACTCCAGGGAGCCGCGGGTGCGGCCCCTCGGTAAAAAGGGTGTACACACGGGCATCAGTTCCTGGGAAAAGAAACCCTGCGGGGAGGACGCCGACAACCCGGGCCGCCTCTCCGTTCAAAAACAACGTCTCTCCGACGGCTCCCACATCTCGATGAAATTGTTCTTGCCAGACGGCATCACTTAGAACCACGGGATTCCGTGTGTCCTGAGGCAGGGCGGAATTAAACCCAGCGCCAACCATCATCTTGGTGCCAAGCACCTCGAACATGTCGGGCGTGACTCTCGCGCTCACCACTTCTTGTTTTCCGACGGGTCCCCGAATAACGCTCGCCCGCCACGCATACGTAGCCGTCCCCGCAACAAGCCGATTGTTGCGGGTCCAATCCATTGCAGCATCGCGTAGCAACTCCGGTTCAAGCCATCGTGAATCCTCGTTGAGGGAGACGGTGAGAAGAGAATGTGGGTCACGGATAGCGGGCGTGCTTGATCGCAACAGCGAGACCGGGCCGGCCGTGAATATAGCGACCAACACAATTCCAGTGATGAGCAAACAAAAGCTTGGTGTCGCTGGATAGGACTGCAGAAACTGGATGACGGTGGCGCGATTAAATCTGCACCAAAGAGCATCGGCAAAAGCCCCCCAGCAGTGATTGAGTAGCTGACGTTCGCTGCTGGCATTCAAGCGGGCGGATCCGACCAGAAAAGCGACCCAATGCCAGATTTCAGAGCGCCACTCTTGAAGCCATTGCGCTCGTTGTCCCCGCGGGACGATGAAGCTCGCTACGCGCACAATACCGTTACACCACCACAACAGTTTTTTCGTGGCGTGATCGTGCACTGGGTATCTCCTAACGCGGGCGCACAGGCTCGCTCTTCGCGAGCTGCTCGAGTAGCCGGTAACGACGAAGCGCACTAGCCAACGCGTCCTTACCATGCGGCGTCAGTCCGTAGTAACGGCGCGGCGGCCGTTGTTCCGCAGACGCGGCCCGCTCTCGTTCCCACTTCGATTTAATCAGCCCCTGCTGTTCAAGGCGCCGCAGCGCCGGATACACCGTACCGCTGGCGAGGCCGGTCACATCCATGATGTCGAATCCATAGTTATACCCGGCGCTGATGGTTTGCAGGATCAGCGCAGCGGTGTACGAAAGATTGGCAGAATCGGTCATTCGGTTGTACCCTGTATAGCAGCACTACATAGGGTTCGTCAATGGCCTCAAAAGTGAATTGCAGAACTGGTTTCAGCAGAGATCTTCTTGCGCCGGGATCTATTCTGGTCCCAAGGTGTCGGAACGGTGAATTGGGGCAGCATGCTTGAAGCAAGCGCGCTTTCGAAATCGTACGCCTCAATTCCTGCTGTGAGTAACGTGAGCTTTTCGCTAGAGCCAGGTCAAGTTTTGGGTTGTCTTGGTCCGAATGGTTCGGGAAAGAGCACAACCGTAAAAATGCTCACGGGCCTTTTACAGCCGACGCGAGGCAAGGTTCTGTTTCGCGGAGAAGATATTCGCGAGGATCTTGCGGGATTCAGGAAGTGTCTGGGCTACGTTCCCGAAGAACCGAACTTGTATCCGTATCTGAGCGGACGCGAATACCTCGAGATCATTGCCATCTTGCGAGGTATGTCTCCCGCACGGCGTGGCGCCAGATTGGATGCGCTCCTCAACTTGTTTGCCATGTACTCCCATCGCGACGGCGTAATCGGATCGTACTCCAAAGGAATGCGCCAGCGGATTCTGTTGATTGCCGCATTGATGGACAATCCACCCATCTTGATTCTGGACGAGCCGATGTCAGGACTGGACGCAACCACCGCGCTGATTCTGAAGAATCTCATCAAGGGTTTGGGGCGGCAAGGCCGTGCCGTGTTTTACTGCTCGCATGTTATGGAAGTGGTGGAGCAGGTTTGTTCTCACCTGTTGATCTTGCGGAAAGGTGATGTAGTCGCATCCGGGACGATGGAATCGATTCAACAGAACGCAAACTACAGCCCCCTGGAGCAAACCTTCATGCACCTTGTGGAAGAGGTTGACACCGATCAGGTGAGCGGCGAAATTATTGCTGCCATGGACAGCGGATGAAGTGTACCCGCTGGCAAGCCATGCGTGCGACCTGGACGGCATTGTTGTCGACGCCCTTCGCTTACGCCGTTCGCCTGTTCCTCGGCCGCATATTGCATGGTCCTGGCGACTCTGGGGAGGGCGAACTCACGCTCAGTGCAGGACTGATCCTGGCGCTTCTCCCGCTACCAGGAGCCTTCTACGCGGTTTTTTTATTCGAGCAATATTCCACGCTGCTGCAATGGATGCGGGGCGAGCATATAGCCGATCCAGTAGCCGCCGCGATGCCGGAAGAGTATTTCTTTATCGTGCTTTCGATGGTGGTGACGGGCGTCGTTGCCGTGTGGCGTTGGGAGGCAATCTTCCCGGACCGGCGTGATTACGCCAATCTCGTCCACCTGCCGCTAGGAACCAGCACGATCTTTCTTGCAAATCTGATCGCTGTTTTCACGCTGGCGTTGATCCTGGCAATCGACGTAAACCTGGGTTCAGCTTTGCTTTTCCCTCTCGCCATTGGGGCATCTGTCAACTCATTTGCTTTCTTCGTGCAGTTCGCGTGGGTGCATGCCGGTGTCGTGTTTGGTGCCAGCCTATTCAGTTTTCTTGCCGTATTCCTGACGGTGGGATTACTCATGCTTCTCTTGCCGTATCGACTATTTCGAAAACTCTCGCTCTACTTGCGCTCCGCCATCGTGGGATGCCTCGTGGCCGCGCTCGCTACCAGCTTCGCGGTGCCTAGCGCGCTCAGGAACCTACCGGACGACCCAGTCAAGTGGTTGCCGCCGGTTTGGTTCCTGGGGCTCGCGCAGCTGATTCGACAGGGAGCAAGCTCGCATATGGCGGCAATGGGACGAATCGCTGTGGTCGGACTAAGCGTTGTCACTCTCGGTTCTGTATTAATTTACGCGATCAGCTATCGAAGATGTTTTGCACGTACTGCTGAAGCCACGGGGAACTCTAGAGGAAGCGCCTTACAAAGTTTTCGCTGGCTTTACAAAGTTCTCGACCACACGGTCTTGACCAGCCCTTTTCAGCGCGCCGGCTACCGGTTCGTGATGAGCACACTATTCCGCAACGACCAACACAGCCTGATTTTGGGTGGATTCTCGGGCCTCGGCATCGTCTTGGCCTCGCAATTCTTGTTTTCGTCTTTCGACCCACGTCATCCCCTGACCGGCCATTTGACGCCGCCGCACCTTCTGGCAATTCCGTTAATCCTGAGCTACTCAGTTATGGTCGGTGTACGGCTTGCTTTTGAGATACCGACGGAGCTCCGCGCAAACTGGAGCTTCCGTTTTAATGTCGATGCCAACTCTGAAGGCGTATCGCTGGCGCTCAAAGTGATGCTGAGTTTCGTGTGGCCATGGAGCATCACGATAGCGGTCACTTTGTGCGCTCTCTTTTGGGGTGTGCGGGCAGGTCTGCTGGAAGGTTTCGTGCTCGTGCTTTGGCCATACCTGCTTGGACGCATACTGCTGCTCCACTTTCGTAAGATTCCTTTCACCTGCCCGGCCCCACGCTTCCGCGAATCGGCAATCGTCGTTGGCATTGCCTTTGTCCTCGGATTCTTTGCTTTCGCGATTGCGACAGCCTATCTGGAATATTGGGCGATGTTTGATCCTGTGGCGATGGCGGTGCTTATTGGGATAGGAGGAGCTTCCTGGTATGCCGTTTCCCGGTTGCACGCTGATGTGTCCGAAGTGGATCGAGAAATTACCTTCGAAGCCGACCCTCAGTCCGGACTTGAATTGCTAGACCTTAACCGCGGAAGTTAACCCTTCGCAGTGAATGGTGTCAGCCGCTTCTCGACCAGAGCCCCTCCCGTAAGCGGCGGCTCGCTGGTTCCGTTGCCCAGCGAACACCTCATTCTCCTGCTGACGCCACTTCCATCTCGGAAGGGGGGCGAATCGTAACTCTGTGATCGTCAATTTCCGGCGTGTGGCGACTTGTTGGCTGCCTGTGACAAAAGTCATCGGCAATATAAGAACGGTTTTCTACATTAAAGATGGTGTCGGCGCACGGAACGCGAACCCGACCTGCACCAGCCTGTGTAGCTGAAAACAACACTCCGCTAGCACGGGCAATCAAAATGGAGCACCCAAAAAACATGCCATCCCTGATCAGTGTTGAAGAACTCAAGACCTCGCGAGGGCCGGAGAGCCTCCAATTCACCACCGTTCGCGAACTTCGGCTCTCCCGGGTGTTGATCGCGTACATCGCGGTTGGCTTGTTTTTCGTGGTATTCCCCGGAACGTTTCTGGGAGTATGGAACCTGCTTGCCATCAGCAGCCGTCGGTCGGTTGAGACTGTCCCGCCGGCCTGGATACAGGCGCACGGACATGCCCAGGTATTCGGCTGGATCGGAAGTTTCATCCTTGGAATCGGCTATTACTCGATTCCGAAACTACGGCGCATCAAAGCGTTTGCTCTGTGGGCGCCGTGGACTTCACTTCTGCTGTGGTCCTGCGGCGTGACCCTACGTTGGGTAGCAGGCGTATACGAATGGAAATGGCGCATCCTGTTGCCCCTCTCAGCGGCACTTGAGATTGGCGCATTCTTGGTTTTCTTGCCGATTGTGTCAAGCCATCGACCTGCAACGAGAACCTCCAAGGAAAATCAGGCAAAGCTGGATGCTTGGATTTTAGCGGTCATCACTGGCTGTATTGGCTGGCTGGCAGCGTTGGCGATGAACCTTTTAAGCGCAGCGTTTCTGGCCTGGCGTGGCGCGTCTCCAGTATTGCCACATGGTTTCGATCAGCGATTGTTGGTTCTACAGACTTGGGGATTTCTTATTCCTTTTATTTGGGGCTTCAGCGCCAAATGGCTCCCGATTTTCCTCGGTCTTCGTACGCTGCATTCGAGACAGCTCCTGTGGGCGATCACGCTCAATTCCGCGGGGGTTGTGGCCGCGCTTTTCGGTCGCCCTCTCCTGTCGAGCCTTCTTCTATTAACGGCGCTTGCCCTGGCGGTTTACGCTTTGCGGTTATTCGAGCCGAGCGAGCGATCGCCCAAGATCAAGGGCGTGCACCTCAGCTTTCCAGCGTTTGTTCGGCTCGCATACGTTTGGGCGTTTGTGTCTTCAGGTCTAGCAATTTGGGCTACCATCACGATCAATTCTGCTGGAATCTGGGGCGCATCCAGGCATGCACTCACCGTCGGTTTCGTTGCCATGATGGTGTTCTGCATTGGACAACGCGTACTGCCTGCATTTTCCGGGATGCGGCTGCTTTTCAGTACCAAGCTCATGTTTTTGGCTCTGGCCCTACTTTCGATCGGCTGCCTTCTCCGAGTCAGTTCTGAGGTTCTTGCATACCAGGGATTCGCGGGAGCCGCCTGGTCCTGGCTGCCAGTTTCAGCCGTGACCGAAATGACTGCGGTAACAGCCTTTGCCGTTAATCTTGCGTTGACGTTTATGCGGACCAAAAATCGCGGCGAAATACACTATCGCGAAGCTGCCTAGTCTGCGTTGCTTCCGAGGTAAGACTTTGCTCGCGCTGAAGTCCATCGTGGACACCCTTCGCCACTTTGTGTGTTTGACGTCAAGCAAGGCCCCTGTAGCACCTGGCTATTGGGAACTGACACGTCTGAAAGTGCAAATGAGAGGCAAAGCCCTTTTTTCAAAACCATCGGCGTACAGCAGAACCATACCGGTAGCGAATTCCAACAACTTCCTAACACATAACAATTGCAAGAGCAGCCGAGATGTTGCAGAGGCAGACTACATCCGCTCAAGGTCGGGCCAAGAACAACCCGTATTTGCCAAGACACGTTCGAGGGTTGGTTTTTCCGCCGCTTCGAGGGCTCCTGCCATCGCTCGCGGAGATTGTCTGCAGGTCGGCCGGAAGCAATCCATCAATAGGTTTTCTGCTCCGCCGGGTCTCCTTATTTATTCGTGCTAGTTTCCCTGCTCACTCATGCTTTGCATTGGTTCAACACGGCCGGAGTGGACCAGCCTCCCAAGCACAGCTCGGCGCCCCCACCCCACCCGAAAAGCCGTTTACAAGCTTCAAGTAGGGCTTGACTATTGGATATTGTATCCATACCATAACCCCAGCCATTCTCGTCGTTTCCTGGGCTGTAACTCTTTGCAGCTTTGGAGCTTAGGGTCATGCCAGCGAGGTTGAGCTGGAATGTTCTTCTCGAGGGGGTGGCGGATAAAAGGGGCAGTCGGGTGCGGAGGTCAGCTAGGCACGAACCCACGTTCAGTGGCGGCGGGATCGGCTTTTGGTGAATCCTTCCGAAGCTAGATTGCCGATTGCTCGCCGCGACTTGAAGCGAAGCAGGCGCAATCAGTGGGACCGCATGGCATCCGGCCGACTAGATCGAGACCGAGAACCTAGCGGCGGCAACGCGAGGACAACAAAATGAACTGGAATGGCGTGATGCCCGCAATCACAACTTCTTTTGACTCGAATCTCAGCGTGGACCACGCTTTTATCGCGAGACACTGCTGCTGGCTGCTCGACGCCGGTTGCAGCGGGATTGTAACCCTCGGGTCCTTGGGCGAAGGGGCCACTCTGTCGTTCGAGGAGAAGGTGCAAATTGTGAAGACGGCGGTTGGCGCGGTCAATGGCCGGGCGCCGGTTGTGGCCTCGATCTCTGCGCTTTCAACGTCCGAGGCGGTAGCCCTTGCTAAGGCGTTGGCGGATGAGGGTTGCGATGCGTTGATGGTGTTGCCGCCATATGTATATCAGGGCGATTGGCGCGAAATGAAGACGCATGTAAGCGCGGTTTGTCGCGCAACTCCCCTCTCCTGCATGCTGTATAACAATCCTGTCGCTTATGGAACAGATTTCTTGCCGGAGCAGATAAATGAGCTCGCAGCGGACCATGAAAATCTCGAATCCGTGAAAGAGTCAAGCTCCGATGCGCGTCGGGTGAGTGCAATCCGGGCCCTTCTCGGCGATCGTCTGGAGGTCTTTGTTGGAGTTGATGACACGATCGTTGAAGGGATCGGGGTTGGCGCGACCGGTTGGATCGCAGGTTTGGCCAACGCGCTGCCCCGCGAGTCGGTTGAGTTGTTTAATTACGCCATTAATTGCGAACACGAGAAGGCCTTCGAGCTTTACCGCTGGTTCCTACCGTTATTGCGCATGGATACGGTCCCGGAATTTGTGCAGCTGATCAAGCTTGTGCAAGCCGAGGTGAGGATGGGGAACTCTCGTGTGCGACCGCCGCGGTTGGAGCTCGTTGGAGATCACCTTGCAAAAGTGCGAGACACCATCACACAGACGCTCGACGCCAGGCCACAACTCGTCAACGGCCGGGCTATTCCAGTGAAATAAGTTGAGGAGTATTGCTGTGAAACTGACAGGACGATCGATTATCGGATTTTCCGACGGGGTGACGTCAGGCGCGACTTTCCGGGCGCACAATCCAGTCACAGGTGAGGCGCTCAGGCCTGAGTTCTTTTGTGCATCGGCCGAGGAAGTCGAACGGGTTGCGCGGTTGGCACAGGAGGCGTTCGCGGTTTACCGCCGGACTTCAGGGCGTGAGAAGGGGCAGTTTCTGCGCAAGGTTGCAGCGAACATTGAAGCCATCGCAGTCGAGGTAATCGAGCGCTGCGGGCTGGAGACTGCTTTGCCCGAAGCGCGCTTGCGGGGAGAGTTGGCACGAACCTGCGGCCAGCTTCGTCTTTTCGCTCAGCTCGTCGAAGAGGGGACGTGGATCATGGCGCGAATTGATCGCGCGGATCCCGAGCGCAAGCCGCTGCCGAAGCCGGACATTCGATCGATGCTGCAGCCGCTGGGGCCGGTAGTGGTATTCGGTGCAAGCAACTTTCCGCTGGCATTTTCTGTGGCTGGAGGAGACACAGCTTCGGCATTCGCCGCGGGCAATCCAGTTATTGTGAAGGGACACTCGGCGCACCCCGGAACAGGTGAGTTGGTCGGCAATGCGGTCCGCGATGCGGTTCGCGAATGTGGCTTGCCGGAAGGAGTGTTTTCGTTGTTGTTCGGCGGGGGCCAGGAAATCGGGACGGCCTTGATGAAGCATCCGCTTGTCAAAGCCGGAGGATTCACGGGTTCGCGCAGCGCGGGCAAGATGCTGATGAACATCGCGGCATCGCGACCGGAGCCCATTCCGTTCTATGCGGAGATGAGCAGCACTAATCCGGTTTTCATCTTGCCGGGCGCGTTGCGGCAAAACGCGGACAAAATTGCGACCGGGCTGCATGCTTCGTTTACGTTGGGTGCCGGCCAGTTCTGCACAAAGCCTGGCATGGTTTTCGTCCCGGAAGGAAGTGACTCGGCAAGGTTGACCGCCAAGCTGAAGGAGATTGTGGCCGCCTCCACTCCGTTTCATTTGCTCACCTCTGTTATCCACTCCTCCTATGGGGTCGAGATCAGGGCTCGTCGAACGAAGCAAGGAGTCAAGCTGATCGCGGAAGCAGATCCAAAATCGGGCGGTGAGCTCGAAGTGGGAGCGGCCCTTTTCGAGACCGACGCGCAAACGTTTTTGGAAGATCCTGAGCTAGCAGGTGAAATCTTCGGCCCATCGACATTGCTAGTGCAGCATTCGAATCGTGAGCAGGTAATGAGGATTGCGCGCGAACTGGAAGGACATCTCACCGCAACCATTCACGGGACCGAAGATGATCTACGCGAATTCAGCGACTTAGTCTCGATTCTCGAAACCAAAGTTGGTCGCTTGATCTTTAACGGCTTTCCAACCGGCGTGGAAGTGTGCCACACGATGGTGCATGGCGGACCGTTTCCGGCGACTTCCGATGGAAGATCCACCTCAGTTGGAACTCAAGCAATCTATCGCTTCTGCAGACCGGTTTGCTACCAGGGGTTTCCGCCCTCAGCACTGCCTGACGAGCTGAAAGACAACAATCCGTTGGGCATTTGGCGGTTGTTGGATGGGGAGATAACGCGCGAGCCTGCCGCCCAAGCTCTGAAAGTTGCAGGCTGACGCAGGGACGCAAAAGACCGAGCAATGTTTGTCGGATCGAACGATGAACATGCAATTTCGCAATCCGGAACCAATTTAGGCAAAACGTACGTGATGGCGTTTGACCCCAAGCGATGCTTCATCAAACGTAATCTCCGATTCCACGGTGTGTTGAAGGCTTTGCCTTGTTAAGGAGACTACATCGCAGCGGGTAATCGGCACGGGAAACAACCGCGGGTTTCCGAAAGTAATTGCTCCCCCAGCCTTAGTCTCAACACGGGAGCAACTGTGGGCATGCGGTTGGTTTACTCCCGAAAAACCAGGCCAGCCAAAAATGCTCGCAAGGACGTTTGCCGGTACGGATCCGTCCGACAAACCGATGGCGTCCTCTTTTGCTCGTCGCCCGTCAAGGATCGGGACTTTGGTTGATGCCAGTGTGGCTATCGTGGGCTGCGGAGGGGCTATGAGGAAATCGCGAAGACAGTTTTTGGCCGTCACATCCGCTGGCTTGATCGGCGCGGCTGCCGCACACGACAATTTCGCGCAGGCGCCCGAGTCCCAGCGACCACCAACTCCGGGTGCACCTCCGTCGTTTGGTGACAGACCTTTGGTAGGGCCGGAGATCTCAACCACAACGCTAAGCGAAGCGGAAAAGCTCGTGCAATTCAAAATGACAGACAGCGAAGTCGCTGTTGCAGCCGCGAGTTGGCGTCAGAACATGGCTCGCCTGTATGAGCGGAGAAACGGGCCGCGAAAACTGGAACTGGAGGCTACGCTTGCTCCGGCGACGAAGTGGAATCCGCTTGTTGCGGAGGCCAAGGACGTGGTGGTTCGCGATCGCTTCATCCGTGGCACCTCCAGTCCGGGATCGCTGCCCGCGGGCGAGCAGGACATCGCTTACGCGCCCATAACCAAACTCTCGCGCTGGATCGAGCAAGGCACGCTCAGTTCGACTCGCCTCACGCAGATTTACCTTCGACGCTTACAGCAGTTCGACCCCAAGCTGCGATGCGTAATCACGTTAACCGCTGATCATGCCATGGCGCAGGCGAAGCGAGCGGACGCGGAGATCGCAACGGGAAAATATCGCGGGCCGCTGCACGGCATTCCCTGGGGAGGCAAAGACCTGCTCGATACAGCCGGCATTCCGACGACCTATGGGGCTGAGCCGTATCGCAACCGTGTGCCCAAGGATGACGCAGCGGTGGTCAAGCGGCTCGATAAGGCAGGAGCTGTGCTCATCGCAAAACTGAGCCTGGGTGCGTTGGCGTCGAACGACATCTGGTTCGGCGGCCAGACCATGAATCCGTGGTTGCTTGAAGAGGGTTCTTCCGGATCGAGTGCTGGCCCGGGCGCCGCCACTGCGGCGGGGCTGGTGGGGTTCTCGATCGGCAGCGAAACCGGAGGCAGCATCGTGAGCCCGTCGATGCGTTGCGGGATCACCGGATTACGACCGACCTTCGGGCGCGTACCTCGCACCGGTGCCATGACGCTCTGCTGGTCGTTGGACAAGCTCGGACCGATGACGCGATCGGTTGAGGATGCGCTGCTGGTACTCGATGTTATTTCCGGTCCCGACGCTGGCGATCTCGCTAGCGTACCAAGCCATCTGGATTTTGACGCCGGCTCGAGCGTCAGGGGTCTACGCGTCGGCTACTTTCCGGCTTGGATGCAGGATAAGAACGCCACCAACGTCGATCGCGCGGCGCTCAAGGCCGTGGAAGAGGCGGGCATGAAGCCGGTGGAAGTCTCGATACCGGATTGGCCCTACCATACGCTCAACTTGATTCTTTTCGCGGAATCGGGGGCAGCTTTCGAAGACTTGACACTCAGCGGAGGCTTAAGCGAGCTCAAGATGCAAGTCCCCGATGCGTGGCCAAACGTTCTTCGCCAGGCGCGTTTCTTGTCAGCCGTTGATTTTGTGCAGGCGGATCGCTTCCGCCACAAGGTCGCCCAGGAGATGGCGCGTCTGTTTTCGTACGTCGACTTGCTGCTGGTGCCTTCTTTGCGCGACGAGATGCTGGTCATCACCAACTTCACCGGCCATCCATCGCTGACTTTACCTGCCGGCTTCGTTGAGGTGTCGGAGGCGCGGAGCGACTGGGCTCCGGACCCGCAGCATCCTTTGCCAAAGTTTTCGCCGCCGCGACGAGTGCCGCACGGAGTGACGCTCATCGGTCGGTTGTTCGATGAAGGAACCCTGGGCAGTGCGGGGTTGGCTCTGGAGAGAATCTTCGACGTTGCCAAGTACAGACCGGCGGGATTCTGAGGGACGCTCGCACTTTGGCTGCTCAATGAGCGTTGCCTCAGGAACCGAATGCTGAAATCGAAGAGGGGGTCGAATGAGTAACAGGATATCGAGACGAGACATGCTCAAAAACGTCGGAGTGGCAAGCGCGGCTGGAGCCTTGTTGACCAGTTCAGGTGTTCCGCTGCTCGCGGCAGGCGCGCAGAATTCGCCGCCCGGTGCCCAGCCAGATCACTCCCTCGAACAATCATCGCTCGAACTGCTCAAACAGCATGAGGACTACTCGACCGTCCTAGAAGCAGGAGAAATGGTGGTCCAGTTCGACCGGCGTTACGGTTCGATCTCAAGCATTACCCGCAAGAACGACCCCCTCGAAACCAACTACATCGGAAATGAAACCAACACTCCGGGAGTGGATCCCTCCGATTCGCGGTGGACTGGCGATGTGGTTTCGACGGTTTGGGACCTTACCACCGATGACTGGAAGCATGCCCGCCTTGGCCAAAATGACGTATTTCGAATGTCCGGCAAATGGAGAAGAGAGTTAACGGCCAAGTCCAGCGACAATCGGCGAGTTCTTTTTGGGAACAATGCCGTGAACGTAAGGTATGACGGCGCGTCCTCCAATGAGCAGGGAATCCGCAGCTACTCTTTGGCCATGAATTACACCCCGGGCGGGGGGAATTCCCTGCTGTGGGACATTGAAATTGGAAACACGACCGGAAAGACCCTGGAGATCGGCGAGCTGGGATTGCCACTCATGGTCAATGACGACTACGAGGAGTTGTACATTCAACATGGTGCGGAGACCAAACTCAGTACCGTAAACAACGTTGACTTCGGCAAGACGCCGTTGCGCCAGAAGCTGATCCACGAGCAAAAGATTCTGGCACATCACTTCATCGCGGGCCACAGTTCCTACGTCCTGCTGCAACGGCCTCTGGGGGATCCGCCTTTTCTTCTGGTTCACCCCACAACGGATACGAGCTTCGAATGCATTTACAAAGAACCGGATTCGGCCTTTGCAGCGCATGTCCTAGGCTGGCAAGGCCCGGACATTCTTGCCATCCACTCCTCGGCCACGAAGAACTTGCGCAAGTGGAGGTCCAACCCCTGGGTCAATGGACACACTTCGCTCGTCCTCGCGCCGGGTGAAAAAAGAAGATTCCAGCTGCGCTTTGTGCTCATCCCGAGCTACGAAGCGATTCGTGACGAGTTGTACGAAGCGGGAAATCTTGGAATCCGCGTGCTGCCTTCGATGGTGGTTCAGGAAGGTACCGACGTTCTGGTGGAGTTGAAGACGAAGCGCGACATCGACCGCTTTGACCTCTTGTCGGACAATATTCACGTTAAGCGGAACCAGAGGGATGGGGACAAGGTTCTGCTCACTGTGTCTTTCCAGGGCAGAGGCCAGAAGAGCCTCAAGTTGAACTACGGCGGCAACCGTTGGACGAACCTTCATTTCTATTGCATTGAGGACATTCAAGGTCTGCTCAACGCGCGCGGCCGCTTTATCGTGGATCGTCAGTTCTACGACAATCCGCAGGATTCCTACCATCGGCATCACAGTTTTGTTCCTTTCGATTACCGCATCGGTAGCATTTTTCTGGATTCCGATGAAGTCTGGGAAGTGGGCGGTAGCGATGAATCGGGCTTTTCCGAGCCGTTGTTTTTGGCGGAGAAGAACGTTTACCTCCCATCCAAGCCAGAGATTGATGCGCTTGAGACCTACGTCGCGGAATGTCTGTTCAAGTACATCCAAAACCCGGAGACCTATGAGGTCCGAGCTTCCCTGTATTGGAAAGACCGATACCCCTCGGACGGATGGGGTGCATGGACAAAGGAACGCTCCGAGGCCACGTTCCGCTCCTACAACTATGTTCACCCCGCCAACATTTATCACGCGCTCTATCGCATCGGCAAAAGCTACGGGCTCGTGACACGCAGGACTCCGGAGGAGTATTTGCGCATGTCCTACCGCACCTGCATGAAGTGGTTCGCCACCGGCCCCTGGCGTCACGTTGGTCTTATGGAGGGCTCGAATGCCATCAATATTCTGCATGACATTCAGCAAGAGGGTTGGAAGGAGGAGTACGAAAATCTGCGCCGGCAGATGTTGGAATGCAACGAGGAATTCGTGCGCGAGCCCTATCCTTATAGCTCCGAACTGGTCATCGATCAGACGGCACATGAGCAAGTGTATTTCTTTACTCGATTTTTTGGGAGCCAACCAAAAAATGAAAAGACGATTCAGGTACTGAAAGCGCTGCGTGGCGGCAATCAGCCCGTGTGGTTCCGATATGGCAATGACAAGCGCAGAGATGTTTGCTGCTGGTACAACGCATCCTTGAACGGCCTGGCTCTTTTGAAGGCCTATGAAGATCACAGCGATCCAGACGCGCTGATCAAAGGATATGCAGGCGTCATGAGCGTCATGGCCAATGTCCTTCCTGACGGAATGGGATATAACTTTTTCATCTGTACACCGGGGGTTTACGATCATGAACCGCCGCGAACGTTTGAAAGCGGCTCGGGGCTGTGGGGATTTCTAAAGTCTTCCAAATCCTATGTAGTGAAAGACCCTACATTCGGCGAGGTTGGCTTTGGCTGCCAAGTGCAGGCGACGGACCGCGACCTGACGGTAGATCCAAAAGATGGTCTGCAAAAGCGCCTGCGCTTTGTCGAAGCCGCAATCGATGTGGAAGTCATGCAGGGGCAGATCAAGAGAGCCAGACTCAGCCGCGAAAAGACGAGGCTCTCGCTTGAGCTCTCGGATCCTTCCGGCCTGGCAAAGAAGTCCACCATCTTGGTTGATGGATTGCCCGCGGGGAACTACAAGCTCTCGCACGGCAAGTCAGCGAGCCGTGTTACCGTGAACGGGACTTTCCGTATCGACCTGCCCATGCGAGACGCACACCAGATTGAAATCGAACGGGTCTGAACAGACAGATTTCTACGCGAATTTCGATCGGTCCTTACTGCCAGAGCACAACCGGCAACTTGTCCAGATCGAAGTACATCCGGTAGTAGTAGTCGCCTCCTACCGAGTAGAACGGTCGGAACTTTGCCATCACATTGGCCCCGTCAGGCGGGGCGAAGCGAAAGACACCAGGGCCTTCTTCGTTGTCGGCCACCAGATACTTGTTCAAGTCGTCGTTATTCTCCGGCAACCTGAAAATGGGTTCGTGGATCATCCCATCCTGGACCAGTACGACCGGCCCGCGAACTACCGCGGCGCGATGTGGATGTTGCGCGTCGACTGCCTGCCAGCGCATACGCAGCGGAATGGTGATCTCTACCTTATCGCCAGAGTTCCAAGAGCGATCTACAGTGGCCCAGTTGCCCGGTTGGCAAGCGGTTTGATAGGGCATGCCATTCACTTTCACCGATGCGCCCTGTGCCCACTCGGGAATCCGCATGCGCAACGGGAACTTCATGCTGCGGTTCATCTGCAGGGTCAGTGTGCTGGTTTCCAACTCCGGGTAGCGTGTGTCCTGCTCCAGCTTCACCACCCCGTCGCCGCGTTTCCAAGTGACCTCCGAAGGAACATAAAGGTTTACGTAAAGGCTGGCATCGTCTCTGTAGTAGATAAGGTTGTGAAAGTCGGCGACATCCTGAATGTAGGTGCCCGAGCAGCAGGTGTATGCATTGCGGCTGAAGATCTTAACCCCACCCCCCACGCGATAGTCGGCATAGTAGAAATGGCGGCCGTTGCCGTGAATCTGCAATGCCGATCCGATCCCGTTGTAGAGTAGCCGCTCCGCCCAGTCGCCATACCGCGCCTTTCCTGTGAATTCGATCAGGTAACGCGACATCTTGAATCCGGCCCACGATCCACAGGGAGTTTCAAAGCTGTTGAGCTGATAGTCGAGGGCCCTGCCCAGGCTTCCCGGGGGCATGATTCGTTCAACCGGCCCGTAGCCTCCGGTGGCATAGCACTGCGTGTTCTGCAGAAAGTCGTACGCGTTCTCCACCACGCGCAAGTGCGCAGGGTCGCCGGTGATCGCATATCGCATGGATGCACTGCTGAACGAGTTCACATGGCTGTAGGCATGAACGCCCGTGGCATCTGGCGGCGACGACGTGTTAGCGAACTTGTCCCAATAAGAGTGGTACAGCCAGACTTCAGCGAAATCCTTGAACTGCTTGTTTCCGGTGAGTTGATAGGCGCGGAACAGGTTCTCCGGCTGGGTATACCATTCGAGCGGTTTCCCCGAGTGCATTTCCCACGGCTTCGGTGCAGCCGGCTGCCGGGTGCGGTCGAATGTCTTGCTGGCATACGCAGTGACGGTTTCGAGCAGAGGCATGGCACGGCTTTCCTCGGCATACTGGTGCATGTCGACCAGGCCGCAAACCAGCTTCTCGTAGGGATAGACATTCATTCTGCAATTCCCGTCCGCGCCGACAGTCTTCGAGAACTCCGCCAAGAGGTACGCGGCCTTATCCCGCATGGCATGGTCGCCGGTCGCGCGAGACATGCGCGACATTCCGCTCAACCACTGTCCGAAGACGGTAGAGCTGTCCTCGTCGCACCATCCCCCCAGTGGCTTGCCCGGGGCGGGAAGTCCTGCCTTGGCGCGAAATCCCTGCAGGATGTCATCATTCGAAACATTGAAGTAGAACTCGCGCGCGTGCAAATACTGATCATTCCAGCGACTGTCGTGCAGGCGTACGCCGTCGTAGTCAAAGGCGCTGATCTTGGTCAGCCGTGGATTGATATCTGACAGGGAGGCGTTGGCGCGGGCCGACGCACCGGCGAGCATGCCCGTAGCTGCGAGTCCTTTAAGAAAATCACGGCGCTCCATTTTTTCTCTCCTGATTTTCTGATTTTGGTTTGGCGGGATGACTGTCGGGCCATGGCAGCCATCACGTGAAATCGTGGTCGACCTATTGTGCGCCAAATGTCTGGCACCTGCCAATTGTTTCGAACCGCCTATCACGCAGAGCGAAATTGAGATCGGGTTGCAAATGCGTGGCTGAGCAGATCTAATGGCCTTCGAAGAATTCCAAACTGCAAAAGGACTGTCAGATCTCCGGTGAGCAGGAAATTTTCCCGTCGCCAGGTACTCAAATCAATCGGAACAGCTGGGGTAGCTTCGCTCGTTACCGACGTCCGCGCCGACGAAAAGGCTGTGCCTTCTCCCTCGATTCCTCCGGCATCGCGAGCTACCGACAAGTCCGAACTGGTGCGGCTTTCCTCGGGACGGATGGTGGTGACGTTTGACCGGCGGAACGGCACCCTGTACTCGTTGAGTGAGGCGCATGATCGACTGGGAACAAATTTCCTCGGCAATAGCGACAACACGCTAGGAATCAAGAGCGCAGACACGCATTGGACCGGCGACGTTGTCACCACGATTTGGGAACTGAAGACGGCGGAATGGATTCGCGAGCAGGAAAGCTTTGTTCCATACCGGATTTCGGGAAGGTGGAAGCGCGAGTCGACCCTGGCTTCACCGGATATTCGCCAGGTTGGGTTTGATGGGAAGGTGTTCGCGGTCCATTATCGAGGGCGCTCCGAGAGGGAGGATGGCATTCAGAGCTACTCGCTCAGCATGAGCTATCGTTTCTCGGATGACGGTGCCCTGCTGTGGGATTTGGAGTTTGAAAATACGACCGACCGCACCCTGGAGTTCGGTGAACTTGCATTTCCGCTGCGCGCCAACGACGACTACGCCGAACCTTATTCGGGGGTTACCACTACCCTAGCCCATGCCAGCGGGAAGCTGGCTGCGATGCAAAGAGCTGTTCACGAACAGAAAGTGCTTTGCCATTCCTTTGTGGCTGGCCACAGTTCCTACGCACTCCTCGAACGCCCACGCGGGGACGCCCCTTTTCTCCTGTTTCACTGCCTGCAAGACACCTCCTTCGAATGCATCTACAAGACCTCCGCCCAGGGCGGAGACTGGATCGGAACCGACCTGTTTGCGGTGCATTCCAGCGCCACCAAAGAGCTTCGCAACTGGGGTTGGAATCCCTGGGTCAACGGGCATTCGTCTCTGGTACTTGAGCCGGGTCAAAAGAAGTCATACCAGATGCGATTCGTATTTTTGGACGAGTATTCCGCAATCGCGAAGGAGTTGATGACTGCGGGTAACCTGGGAATTCGCGTGGTGCCCTCGATGGTGGTGCAGGAAGACACGGACGCTTACGTCGAACTGAATTCCACGAGCGACCTCCAGGCTCTCGAAATCCACTCGGACGGGATTCGGGTCAAAGCGCGGAAGCGAACGGGCAAATCCACATTCCTGACCTTGTCTTTTCACGGCAGGGGACAGAAGACTCTTCGGCTCTCGTACAACGGGAAGCGTTGGACCAACCTACATTTTTTCTGCGTCGAAGATGCGGAACAGTTGCTGAAAGCGCGCGCCCGCTTTATGGCGGAGCGCCAATTTGTGGTGAGTCCCGACGATCCCTTCCATCGCCATCATATGTTTTTGCCATTCGACTACCGCCGTGCCACTCGCATCGATGATAACGATGATGTTTGGGAAGTCGGAGGTACCGACGATCCAGGCTTCGGGGATCCCTTATTCCTAGCAGCGAAGAATTCGTTCATCCCCTCACGCGACGAGGTCGAGAAGCTGGAAATGTTCGTGTCCGATTGCCTATTCAAGTACATCCAGAACCCGGATACCTACGAAATACGGGCATCCCTCTATTGGAAAGTGAGGACACCGTCGAGCCCGTGGGGAAGCTGGTCCAAGAAACGCAGCGAGACCACGTGGCGAACCTACAACTACGCCTTCGTCACGAATATTTATCACGCCATGTATCGCATTGGACGCGAATATGACGTTCTGTCCCATCGGTCGGCCCTCGACTACCTCCGCCTCTGCTATGAAACCTGTAGGAAGTGGTTTACCACTGGACCCTACAACCATTTTGGCTTGATTACCGGTTTGAACGCGGTGAACATCGTCGAAGACCTCAAGCGTGAAGGATGGCAGAAGGAATATGAAACGATCCTTGGGCTGATGAGAGAAACCAACCAGGTTTTTCTGACCGATCCCTATCCCTATAGCTCTGAAATTCAGATCGACGAAACCGCACAGCCTCAGGTCTATTTTTTCACCCGCTACTTCGGCAAGACCCATGGCGAAGCCGAAAGCTGGAAAAGGAATGCGGAAGTGCGGCAAGTCTTAGAGGCCATGCGAGGCGGGAGTCAGCCCACCTGGTTCTTGTACGGCAACGATTTGTTTGCCCATCCCGACCTGCGGGGGCAGATATCCTGTTGGCATTCCGAAGCACTGAATGGCATGTCGTTGATGCAGGCGTTTGAAGACACGGGCGAAGTCTCGTTACTTCTGAAAGGCTACGCCGGAATGATGAGCGTCCTGCATAACGTGCTACCTGACGGCATGGGCTTTGGATGGTTCAAGCTCGATCCTGGTGTCTTTGCCTGTGAGCCGCCGAGAACATTCGAGGGAGGCTCGGGTTTATGGGCCTTCCTGCACGCCGCCAAATCCTATGTGGTGAACGATCCGAGCTTTGGTTGGATCGGCTATGGCTGCGGGGTTAAGAACGAAGCCGATGAGATTCGCGTGTTTCCCAAGGATGGGGTGCGTAAACGGCTGTGGATTGTCCCCGATAACTTGCAGGTAGTTCTGCGGCGGGGTGAAATTCAATCACTGACTTTCAACCGCGGGAGCTCGGCGGTCGATTTGGAAATCGAAGACACGAGTGGAATGGCGAAGACCGTGCCGGTAACCATCGAGGGGTTGGAGCCAGGCGAGTACCGAGTGCGGACGAAAAACTCCGAACTCCGAGTGCAAGGGACGGAGAACCTTGGATTTGAGGTGGCAGTGAAAGACGCGAAGTCGCTGCACATTTCAAGGGCGCAGAGATAGCAAAGGACAGCCCAACGTATTTTGTCGCGAGCCTCCTCGGACGGCCTGTGCCCAGGCCAATTGTGCTATTCTTTCTGCTCTTACCATAGCGGCGAGTGGCTGCATGCAGGCGCCGAAACGGGCCGCCAGCGGCACGAATAACTTTAGACCAGCTTAGATACAGGGTTCGGTTCATGTTCAAGCCTGAAGGGGGACGGCACGCGGTTTCGCGGCGCCGATTTCTCGGTTCACTCGCTTTGACCGGGCTCGGCAGCATCCTCCCTCCGACGCGCCTTCTTCAGATCGATGCTGGGAAACCTTCAGCGGCGAGTGTCTTACCGGCCTTTGAGGAGATTCCTCCCTCCCAAAGCGGCATTACCTGGACCCATGTAGCAGGTCTTTCTTCGAACATGAATGAGCCGGAAACCATGGGCGCCGGCTGTGGCTTTCTTGACTACGACAACGACGGATGGATGGACATTTACCTGGTGAACAGCGGTGCCTGCGACTTCTACACCCCAAAGCAGCCTCTGCGTAACGCCCTTTACCGGAACAACCGGGATGGCACGTTCACCGACGTGACCGAGAAGGCCGGGGTGACGGGCAATGCTTATGGCATGGGAGTTGCCGTAGGCGATTACGACGGGGATGGGCTCCCGGATCTCTACGTCACTCAGTACCCGCGTAGCGTCCTCTATCACAACAACGGTGATGGCACATTTACCGACGTCACGGCGAAGGCCGGGGTGGCCGCCCCGGGGTGGAGTACGAGCGCTGTCTGGTTCGATTACGACAACGATGGCCGGCTGGACTTGTTTGTTTGCCAGTATCTGAAGCTTGACACGAGCATATGGTGCGGAAACAAACTACTCGGCGAACGCTGGTACTGCCTCCCCAGTGTTTACAAATCGACGCCTTCCTGGCTGTTTCACAATAACGGTGACGGCACTTTCACCGACGTCAGTAGGGAAAGCGGCATTGCGCAATCTCTGGGAAAGGGGTTGGGCGTGGTCGCTGCCGATATCAACAATGACGGGTGGATGGACCTTTTTGTCGGCAATGATACGGAGCCAAACTTCCTTTGGGCTAATCGAGGCAAAGGTCGTTTCGAAGAAATTGGAGCATTCGCAGGGGTGGGTTTCAGCGCCTTCGGCCGCGCCCGGTCAGGCATGGGGGTAGATGCCGCAGACTACGATCAGGACGGAAAGCTTGATCTTTTTCTGACTACTGTGGATCACGAGATGTTCTCGCTCTATCACCAGGAGCGAAATGAAATTTTCAGGGACGTTGCCCCACGTTTTGGGATCGCCTCGCAGACGTTTTACCTGAGCGGAATGGGTATAAAGTTCTTCGACTACGACAACGACGGCAACCAGGACATCCTTCTCTCCAATGGCCATCCCGAACTGAATGTGGCCAGGATGGTGCAGGGCGTGACCTATGAGGAGCCCATGTTGCTGTTTCGCAACACCGGCAACGGGTTCGAAAATGTCAGCAAGCAGAGCGGTCCGGTCTTCTCCAAACCGATCGCAGGCCGAGGCTTGGCGGTGGGAGATTTCGACAACGATGGTTCGGTCGACGTGCTGGTTTCGGTCGGTGATAGCGCGCCCAAACTGCTCCGAAACAACGCGGGCCGAAAAAAACATTGGTTGGGGGTCCGGCTGATAGGCCGTAAGTGCAATATGGACGCGATCGGCGCCAAGGTCACCTACCGCTCCGGCGACTTTCAGAGAGATTGCTACAAGTTTGGAGGTGGCGGCTATCTGGCCGCCCACGACCCGCGTCTTGTGCTAGGTCTTGGGGAGCGAACCAAGATGGATTGGCTCGAGGTGAAATGGCCGCAGCCCGGCGGGGCGACCGAGCGTTTCACCAACCTACCCATCGACCGATACATCACTCTCGTCGAAGGGGAAGGGAAGTGGAGGTGATGCCAACATTGAATCCCGCTAGTGCGGCTGGGCTAGGTCCTGGGGCGGCATGGTCATCATTCGCGGTTTACTTTTCTCAATTTGGCGTTGCAGAGCCAGTAGCCGGTCAGCTTCGGTCTTGTTTCCGGTTCTCGCATAGGCGGTCGCGAGCTGGTAGTAACCTGCGGGGTCAGAGGGATCCAGCTCTGTGTACTTCTTAAGAGGCGCGATCGCTTCCCCATATTTCCCGGCAGCATTGAGCGCCATGCCCAGTCCGAGGTAAGCCTCCGCCAGTCCGGTGTCAAATTGCGTTGCCCGGGAAAAATGTCCTATGGCCTCGTCCGTGTTCTGATTTCTCCACGCCAGGTCGCCTAGCATGAACTCCGCGGCGGGTGAGGTGGGGTTGATTTTCAGTTCAGCCTCGAATTCTTTCCTGGCCTCCTCGGTTACTGCGGGATCTAAAGGCTTGGAAAGAAGGATGCGGCCGAGCTGGTAATGAATCCCAGGCTGGTTAGGGTTTTGCTCGAGGATCTTACGAAATTGCGCCGTCGCATCATCCAATTTCCCCTGTGCTTGAAATGCCTCGGCAATGAGGGTCTCCGCTTCGGGAGACGAAGGAGCCTTTTGTATCAGGTCCTGGGCTGTGCGATTAGCCAACTCGGAGTAATAGCGGGTAGTTATGTAGAGAACCTTGGTATCCCCGGGGAACTCGCGCGCCAGAATGAGGAGAGACTCGCCGACTACATCGCGCTGATCCGTAGCCATCCCGCATTGCGCCCGTGCCATGACGGCGTCATGCAGAAGATCCTTGTCCTTAATGGCGGGGATGACTTGCTTCAGGATGGGCATTGCTTCTTTGCATTGGCCTCTGGTGCCGAGCGTAATACCGCGCTCCGCCTTGGCGGTCAGAGACTTTTCGATCGCTGAAGACTTGGAAACCTGGGCCCGCAGCCACACGCGTGGGGTCCCGCAGACGATGGCGGCGACCAGCACAAAAATGGACTGAGACTTCGAAGGACCGACTTTAGTTCGGCGGCTCATAAGCCATTATATGCGGGCACATGTTGCCCCTCACGAGCGTCTCGATCGCCCGAAAAGCGCGTCAATAGGAGGCTTCGATCGAGATCTTGCCCGCGCGTCCCGAGGGAACGCTCACCACTTCCTGCTGCGATGAAAAATCGGTCCAGGGAGCGCCGTTAAGCGTGACACTGCGAAGTACCTTGCCATCGGGCGCGCGCAAGCGCAGCTTGGTGGCTGCCCGGTAACCCGCTGGTAAGTCGAGGATCGCGGAGATTTTTCCGTGACCAATGTCGGAGTGCAACTCGTAGCCCACATTCCCAAAGCGCGTGGGTGCATTCCGGACCGCGATGGCTTTCCCCTGTTCAAGCCATGCTCTCGGGGTGGCTTTAGCGAGCCAGACGACCGGATCATCCGGGTGTTCAAATACCAGCATCCACTTGGTGAAGGTCGGAATGCCTACTTCCGAAGGAGTGCAATAAGGACCTTCAAGCGTGCCATCAATTCGGGCGCCTTCGACGGCCGTCCAGTTTCCGCGTGAATAAATGTGTGCCCGGTGGGCATAGAAAAGAAGCAGGAACTCCCGCGGCCAATCGTAGAAGAGCTGGGCATACGCGGGACCAAAAGCTAGAAATCCGTTGTAGTACTGGCCACCTCGAGGAAGTCCGAAGAGAGACTCACCTCTCGAAGCCAGTGAATCCGTGACCGCTTTGGCCTGCGCTTCGGTCAACTCCGCGGATTCGAGCATTTCCACGTAGGCACGGCCTTTGCCGTAGGTCGGAGTATCGCCAGCTACGGCCGGTACATAGGGCGGAAGCTTGGTGCGATCAATCGAGCGCTCGATGGCGGAATCCATGTCCTTTTTTATCTCTACCGATTCCTGCAACATGGTGCGGCCTTCCGTTTCGAGATGAATGTCGCGGAGTTTCCGGCCCATCTCAACCCATACTTCGCCAAGGTCGTGGAATCCCCTGGCGGCTTCGGCGTTGTTTGAAAAATGGGGCTGCATGAAGCGGTAGGGGTCGATCTTCAGCGAGCTGTCGTGCTCGGACCAGCCGCGAATGATGCCGTAGGCAATTTCTGACGAAGGAACTTCTTTCGATTGTTTTCGCAGTGTCCGAAACAGGTTCACAATAGCTTGCAACTTTTTTTCGTGCTTGCGTAAGAGCTTTTCGTCGTGGGAGTAGGCATAATACTTCGCCACAGCGGTGAGCATTTTCCCGTACTGACCGATTTCAGGCCCGCGAGTGTCGATCGAGCCATCGTCGCGCACGGAGTTGGTGAAGTAGTCATCGATGTAATGTCCTGCGACATTGAAAAGTCCCCATTCCAGAAACGCCACGACGCTGGTGTTGAATGTGTCCTGAAAGGTGTCCACGTTGTTGTAACCGTAGCCGCCAAAGACATTGATTCCGCCGAGTGGAGGGTAGCCATATTTGGGGTGGTCGCCGACGCGCGTGATTTGCTCTAGCAGAAGAGCGTGCAGACAGAATTCTCTGAGGCTCGAGTCAGGCACATCAATCTTCATGGGAGGATTCAGATCGCGCGCCCAGACTTCGTGGACGTGATAGAGCGCCTGGTAGAACTCGGCGGCGGAGGGCTCGCCTCGCGGAGGGAACGGAAGATGGTGATAGTAGTAATGAGCTTCTTTGAGCTTGTCGCCGTCTACTAGTAGCGCGCGGTACCAGATGGGTTGGGTCCAGAACTGCCCCGGCTCCTCGGCGAACATGGTTTCTTCCCAATATGCCCGCTCGCTGGTAGGAAAGACGAAGCGGTTCACGGGAAGCCAACCCCCGACGAGTCCCTCCCAAACGTCGTTTTTTGCCCGGGCATCGCGGATTCCGGCAAAAAGCTTGCCAAGGTCGACATAAATCTCGTCGCTGAAAGCGCCAAAGGCGAACGTGGGCTTATCGGAAGACTGCCGGGTTCCTACAAAACTGGGAACCCGCAAGGGCGGAAGTGCAGCGGCAACCGCTGCGTAGTCGGGATCGGCCGTGCCGGAGAGGAGCTCCTCGCCGAGGATGTCTTTTTCCGATTTGGCGATTTCATCCTGGGTTCGCCCGCGATAGAGAGTGCTGGACGCGGCGCTAGAAGACTCTAAGGTCTTCGGCAGATTCAGTGCGGCGCCTCGCTTGCCGACGTAAAGGATGCTGCCTCGGCGGTCCTTCAATTCTTCGAAAACGGCGAGGTTCCCTTCCGACCTCTCGATCACAGCCATCAGCGTCCACGTGCCAAAATTCTCTCCCTTCGCGATCGTGACCGGCTGGTGAGTCGCAGAGTTAATCACGATCACGTTTTGCCTCTCGACGTCGAGGTTCTGAATCTCGATCGTCGGAGAAGTGATAGCGGGGCTGCCGGCTTGCGCGGCCAGCAAGGGGCCTGCGTAAAACAGGGCAAGTGCGCCAACCAGTGCGGGGAACGCGCACGCCAAAAACCTCCTGCCCCACACACTTCGCGCGCGAAAGCCCGCAGGTTCGTCGATCAAGGAGCGAATCGCCGTAGTACTGCAAATCTCCATTTCTCCTCCCTGGTTCACTCGGTTATTCCGATTTTGGTCGTTCCTGAAGCTCGGGAGTGCGCCTGCGCTTCTCCCTGCACGTTATTGAATTGCCAAAAACCACTGTGCGGAACATTATTTCTGAGACTGGTTGAGAAGCCACGTGCCACCGCGAAAGCA
>DATNEX010000038.1:0-3848 GCA_035606605.1 Terriglobales bacterium | reverse complement strand
GCTTCGAGAGTACCTTGGTGATCGCCGCTGTTAACGTCGTCTTCCCATGATCGATGTGCCCGATCGTCCCTACGTTCACGTGCGGCTTTGTCCGTTCAAATTTCTCTTTTGCCATAATCTCGTCTTCCTCAGCTCTTAGCTACCAGCTCTTCGCGCTTAGCTCTAAACTCAATCCCTGGATCCAAACCCAATAGCTATCTGTTCGGTCCCCCCTGGGCTTTGCCGATAATCTCGTCAGCCACGCTGCGCGGCACTTCTTCGTAGCGCGCGAAATGCATCGAATACTCGGCTCGGCCTTGCGTGCTCGAACGCATGTGCGTGGCGTAGCCGAACATCTCCGCCAGTGGAACGATGGACTTAATCACCTGCGAACCAGCGCGGTGCTCCATACCTTCAATGCGACCACGGCGCGAGCTCAGATCGCCCATGATCGTGCCCGCGAAGTCTTCTGGCGTAACCACTTCAACCGCCATGACCGGCTCCAGCAGCACCGGAGAAGCTCTCCGTGCCGCCTCCTTGAACGCCATCGAACCAGCGATCTTAAAGGCCATTTCGTTCGAGTCAACTTCGTGGTAGCTGCCGTCGTAAAGCGTGACCTTCACGTCCACCACCGGGTACCCCGCGAGCACTCCACCTTCGAGCGCTTCCTGAATACCTTGATCCACCGGCTTGATGTATTCCCTCGGAACTACGCCGCCAACAATCTCGTTGATGAATTCGTATCCCTTGCCGGGTTCCTGGGGATCCAGCTTGATCTTGACGTGACCGTACTGACCGCGGCCGCCGGTCTGGCGAATGTACTTGCCCTCGGACTCGGCATGCTTGCGAATCGTCTCGCGATAGGCAACCTGCGGCTTACCGACGTTGGCCTCGACCTTGTACTCGCGCATCATGCGGTCAACGATGATTTCAAGGTGCAGCTCGCCCATACCGCTGATGATCGTCTGCCCGCTGTCGGGATCGGTGTGAACCTTGAAGGTGGGATCTTCCTGGGCCAGCTTAGCGAGCGCCATGCCCATCTTTTCCTGATCGGCTTTGGTTTTCGGCTCGACCGCAACGTGAATCACCGGCACCGCAAATTCAATCGACTCAAGCACGATGGGGTGCTTCGAATCGCAGATCGTGTCGCCGGTGGCGACATTTTTCAGCCCGACGACCGCGCAAATGTCGCCTGCGAGAATTTCTTGAATGTCCTCGCGTTTGTTGGCGTGCATCTTCAGCAAACGGCCAATACGCTCGTTTTTTCCAGTGCGGGAGTTCAGCACCGATTCCCCGGACTTCAACTGCCCGGAGTACACGCGGATAAATGTCAGCTGACCGACAAAGGGGTCCGCCATGATCTTGAACGCCAGCGCCGAGAACGGCTCTTCGTCGGATGTCTTACGCGCGACCTGCTGATTATTATCGGGATTCGTTCCGTGAGTTTCAGGAACATCGAGCGGAGAAGGCAAGAAATCAACCACCGCATCAAGTAGCGTCTGTACGCCTTTGTTCTTAAACGCGGTACCGACCACGACCGGGAACACCTTCAAAGCAACCGTTGATTTCCGCAGGGAAGCACGAAGTTCTGCTTCCGAGATCTCTTCGCCTTCCAAGAATTTATGCAGCATCTCATCGTCGTTTTCGGCCACCGTTTCAACCAGCTGTGCGCGGAAGGCCTCCGCTTTCTTCTTCAGTTCTGCGGGAACTTCCTCGGTGACATACTCTGCGCCCATGGTCTCATCCTTCCACAGGATGGCCTTCATGGTAATCAGGTCAACGACGCCTCGAAACTTGTCTTCTTGTCCGATGGGGATTTGGATGGCAATGGGCTTGGCGTTGAGGCGCTTGCGGATGGTATCGATTGCGTGTTCAAAATCGGCGCCCATCTTGTCGATCTTGTTGATGAAACAAATTCGCGGAACACCGTATTTGTCAGCTTGCCGCCAGACCTTTTCCGATTGCGGCTGCACGCCGTGCACCGCGTCAAACACCGCGACCGCGCCATCGAGCACGCGGAGCGAACGCTCCACCTCGGCGGTAAAATCCACGTGGCCGGGAGTATCGATGATGTTGATGCGAATGTCGCGCCAGAAACAGGTGGTCGCAGCGGAGGTGATGGTAATACCGCGTTCCTGCTCCTGCTCCATCCAGTCCATGGTGGCTGTGCCTTCGTGGACCTCCCCGATGCGGTGCGTCCTTCCGGTGTAAAAGAGGATGCGCTCGGTCGTGGTGGTCTTGCCGGCATCGATGTGGGCCATAATGCCGATATTCCTGCAACGCTCTAGTGGAACTGTTCTGGACACAGCTTTCTTCTTCTCGTCTTTCCGGACGTCCTGTTCGCCGACTATGTTTACGGGACTGCTCATGAAACTTCTGCTTTCCGCGGATTAACCCATTTGCTACTAGATGGCTTGGCGTTCCGAGAAACTCTTAATCGAAACCAAACCACCAGTTCGCGCAGAACCTCACCAGCGGTAGTGCGCAAAGGCCTTGTTCGCTTCGGCCATGCGGTGTACGTCTTCTTTCTTCTTGATGGCGGCGCCTTTGCCATTGGCGGCGTCCAGCAATTCATTCGACAGCTTGTCGATCATGCCCTTCTCGGCGCGGCCGCGGGAGTAGGTCACCAGCCAGCGGATCGCCAGGGAAGTCCGCCGATCCGGATTTACTTCAACCGGCACCTGATAGTTCGCTCCACCCACGCGACGAGTCTTCACTTCAAGCAGAGGTTTAGCGTTTTCAACCGCCTTCTTGAACAGCTTCAGGGCTTCATCGCCGCCCTTCTGCTCCAGCTTTTTCATGGCTTCATAAACGATGCCCTCAGCTGTGCTCTTCTTGCCCGACCACATCATGGAGTTGACGAACTTCGTCACCAAGTCCGATCCGTAAACCGGATCCGGCTCCACCGTCCTCTTTGCGATATGTCCTTTGCGTGGCATAAAACCAGCCTTAGCTCCTAGCCATTAGCTCTTAGATCAAACCCAGTCGTCGGGCGATGCCGACCACTGACAGCCGGACTATTTCGGCCTCTTCGCTCCGTACTTCGATCTCCCCTGTTTGCGGTTTGCGACCCCCACGGCATCCAGCGTTCCGCGAATCACGTGATAACGCACGCCCGGGAGGTCCTTCACGCGTCCCCCGCGGATCAGCACAATCGAGTGCTCCTGGAGGTTGTGCCCCACGCCCGGAATGTAGGTCGTGACTTCAATTCCATTTGTCAGACGGACGCGAGCCACTTTACGAAGCGCCGAGTTTGGCTTCTTGGGGGTTTGCGTATACACGCGCGTGCAGACGCCGCGCTTTTGCGGGCACGATTGTAGTGCCGGACTCGCCGTCTTATAGCGAGGCTTCTCACGTCCCGCCCGCACCAACTGATTAAAAGTAGGCACTCTTCCGCTCCTTGACACTGCTCTTCCCTGTCCGCACAGATTTTGGGTGCAGACAAGGCGCGCATTCAACTACTCCCGGTTCTTTTCCAGGGTTCGACTGGATAGGCTCGCTATCCATACTTCCGGCCTTGCAAATTGCACCGGAATTTTTGTTTTACCTTGACAGGCTGGCGACGGTGGCCCCAAGCCCTATCGGGAGGCGCTCCGTTTCGCCAGAATCGCTCCGCATAGTCTCCCTTGTCGGGAGGGGTTCGCGGGGCGTTTCAGCGAGGGCGTCCTGAGTCACGTATCCGGCTCAAGACGTTGTTTCTATAAGCCTTAACTGCTTTTCCGGTATCCGCCGCGCGCAACGCGGAACAAGGGACACGCGTGAGGCAATCCAAGGTGTACTCGCGGAACTGTTTAAATATATCAATATGGAAATGAAAGCGTCAACCGCAGGTTTGTGGAACTGTAACAAAACATGCACATGGCAAGGGA
>DATNEX010000032.1:0-74338 GCA_035606605.1 Terriglobales bacterium | reverse complement strand
AGGAAGAGAACGCGCAGAATAACGCCCGCGGCTACCGTAATCGCGAAGAAGCGAACGTTTCTGCGGACCAGGTCGAGCATTGTGGGAACTATACCCGGTTTCTCGAAAAATGCCTGACAATCAATCGCCCCGGTATGCATCCAAGTTAATAGACACTCCTTTGGTGGTTTGACCCTCCCCATTCCTCTCGCTAGGATGTTTTTGGTCTAACTGGCATGGCACAACCGGTTTTTTACGATCCGCGACGCGCGCGATGGCGCCGAATTCGCACCCTGCTCGACGTGGCAGGTATCATCCTGAGCGCGGTTATTGTTGTTTTCATCTACACCGCGCTGCGGGAACCGCTTCCGAAGTTTCTACTGCCCTTTGAAAAACATCCTTATCATGCGCTGAAGGAAACCGAGAGAGACAAGGCACGCGAAAAGCGCCGACAGCAACAGGCCCGAAGCACTCATCGCCGCACCAAGGTCGCGCCTTCCCAAGTTGAGTTGAATACGGGTGAAGGCATACGCGCAGCGTTTTACGATCCAAACGATGCCGCCGGGTTTTCGTCGCTGCGTGAATACGCCCGGCAGATCGACTTACTCTATCCCGAATGGCTACATCTGCTGAGCCAAGACGGCCATATTAAAGCAATCAACGATCAGGTCCTTCCCCCCCAGCCCTACGATCTCATCGAGAACGGCACCGTTCATCAGGTCGACGATCAAGTCATGCCCTTCTTGAAGTCAGAGGAGGGTGGACCGGAAGTCTTCCCGATGGTTAACAACTTCAACGGGACCGATTGGGTGCAGATTGTGGATTTCCTCAACGACCAAGACGCGCGTACGGAGTTCCGGCAGGAGATCGCCGCCTTCCTAGCCACGGACAAATATCGTGGGTTGATGGTGGACTTCGAGGATTTCGACCTGAAAAAGGGGAGGGATGGTTTTGTTGCGCTGCTCTCGGATCTGTCGCAGGATCTGCACGCAAAAGGAATGAAGCTCTATGTGAGCGTGCCTGCGCGGAATCCGGAGTTCCCGTACCGCGCCTCGGCGGATCTCGCCGACGGCCTGATCCTGATGAACTACGACGAGCACTATAGCGGGGTAGGGGGTTCGCCGGGGCCCATCGCATCCCAGGACTGGTTCACGAAAAATCTTGTCGAAGCCAAGAAAGTCATCCCTCTCGACAAGCTGATCTGCGCCTTGGCGAATTATGGCTATGACTGGCCGGAGCGCAAGAAAGGGAATCCACCTCAGGCCGAAAAAGATACCGTCGTCTCAGTCCAGGAGGCGTGGCTCGCGGCACGAGACTCCGAGGCGGAAGTCAGTTTCGACGGTGCGAGTTTGAACCCACATATCACCTATCTGGACGAGCATGATCACCGCCATGACATCTGGTTTATGGATGCAGTAACCGCCCTGAACGAGATGCGGGCTGCGCGGCAGCTCGGAATCAGCACCTTTGCTCTGTGGCGGCTAGGTTCGGAAGACCGGTCGCTCTGGAAGATTTGGGATTTCCCGCTCGAGTCTTCCGCACCTTCCAAGCTTGCCGACATCCCGCCGGGACAAGATGTCGACATGGAGGGCAATGGAGACGTTCTGAATATCGAGGCGACGCCGACCAACGGAAGCCGCAACATCGACCTGGACTCATCCACCCGATTGATCATGGACGAAACCATCGATTCACTGCCCGAGCCTTATCGCGTAGGCCGCTACGGCGGGAGTACTAACCAAGTAGCGATCAGCTTCGACGATGGTCCCGATCCGCAGTGGACTCCGCAAATCTTGGATATTCTGAAACGGGAGCACGCGACCGGAACTTTTTTTCTCATCGGCAACCAAGCCGACAAGTTCCCTTCCCTGACCAAGCGAATCTATGACGAGGGAAATGAGATTGGCAATCACACCTTCTTCCATCCCGACATCAGCGAAACCAATCCGACTCTGGTCAAGTTGGAACTGAACCTCACGGAGAGTTTTTTTGCGAGCCGACTTGGCGTGCGCACGGTGATGTTCCGTCCGCCTTACTCGATCGATGCGGAACCGGACACCGCTGATGAAGTTAGACCTCTCGAGCTTACGGAAAGTTTGGGCTACATCACTATCGGGGACAGAATCGACCCAGGCGACTGGCGTCCCGGACGCACTGCGGAACAGGTTTCTCAGCATGTTCTCAAAAACCTGCCGCCATGCACGCCCGAAAAGCGACTGACCTGCGGAAACATCATCCTCTTGCATGATGGCGGCGGAGACCGCCGCGAAACCGTCCGCGCACTACCGACGATTCTCAAGGGAATTCGCGCCAAAGGGCTCAAGATCGTTTCTGTAGCGGATCTGCTGCACAAGACTCGTGCCGAGATCATGCCCCCGCTCAAAGGGCCGGAACTTTGGTATGCGCGGCTCGCCTGGATCGGCTTCTTCCTCTATGGCACGGGACTGAAGTTCATCGCGGTGGTCTTCTTCGTGGGCGACTTGTTGATGACGGGACGACTGTTGTTTATTGGTCTGTTTGCCATTTATGACCGCCTCAGGTCGCAAAAGCCTGCTTGCCGTGCGGAATACTGCCCCGCGGTCGCTGTTCTGATCCCGGCCTACAACGAAGAGATGGTGATCGAGCGCACCATTCGATCAGCGTTACGTTCCACCTACAAGAATCTGCGCGTCATCGTGATTGACGACGGGTCGAAGGACCGGACGCTCGAAGTCGCCCGCGAGGGCTTTGGCCGTGAGCAGTCGTTGGGGAAGGTGCTGATCCTCACGAAACCGAATTCCGGAAAAGCCGACGCCTTGAATTTCGGGTTGAAGCATCTGCGGGCGGACGAGGAGATTTTCATCGGCATCGATGCCGATACCGTGGTTGCCAAGGAGGCGGTGGCACTGTTGGTGCCGCATTTCCAAAATCCAAAAGTTGGTGCGGTAGCGGGCAACGCAAAAGTCGGCAATCGGGTAAACCTCTGGACCCGGTGGCAGGCACTCGAATACATCACCAGCCAGAACTTCGAGCGGCGAGCGCTGAACACCTTAGGGGCAGTCAGCGTGGTACCGGGGGCGATTGGCGCGTGGCGAGTGGCGGTGGTTCGCGATGTGCAGGCCTTCCACACCGACACCGTGGCCGAAGACGCGGATCTGACGATGGCGATCCTGCGCAACGGCTATCGGGTGGAGTACGAGGACCGGGCCCTGGCTTACACCGAGGCGCCTATCAACGCCAGGGGACTTATGCGACAGAGGTTCCGCTGGTCCTTTGGCATCCTACAGGCGGTCTATAAACATCGAGGGGTGTTTGCGCGGAAAGGCGTGCTGGGCTGGGTGGCTTTGCCCAACATCATCGTGTTCCAGGTTCTACTGCCACTGGTTTCCCCGTTTATCGATCTCATGTTTGCCGGCGGCGCAATCTGGTATGGCATTCAAAAACATTTCCATCCGGAATCGGCGAATCCGGCGGATTTCCAGCGGCTCGTGATTTTCTTCCTCGCATTCCTGATTATTGATTTCATCACCTCGGCCATCGCATTTGCGCTCGAACGAAGTACTCCCGATACGCGTGAGGATTCCTGGCTGCTGAGTCAGGTATGGCTGCAGAGATTTGCCTATCGTCAATTGTTCTCCATCGTGCTCTTCAAGACGGTTATTCGAGCTATCAAAGGCGAGCCGTTCGCGTGGGACAAGCTGGAACGCACAGCAGCTGTAACCTTCGAAGAACGAGAAGAGTCGGTCGAGGTACATTAGCGATGGTTCAGATGAACCCCTATGCCGCGGACCATCATTGAGCCTTTCCGTATCAAAAGCGTCGAACCGATCCGCTGGACCACTCGCGCCCAACGCGAAGAACTCCTTCGCTCAGCCCATTACAACCTCTTCCTCCTTTCCGCCGACGATGTTCTCATCGATCTGCTGACGGATTCCGGCACTGGCGCCATGTCGACCCAGCAATGGGCCGCAGTCATGGAGGGCGATGAAAGCTACGCAGGAAGCCGCAGTTTTCAGCGTTTCAGCGATTCTGTACGCGAGATCTTCGGATACAAGCACGTCATCCCAACGCACCAGGGGCGCGCGGCCGAGCGCATTCTGTTTGGGATCACCTGCAGGAAGGGAGATGTTGTTCCGAACAACACTCATTTTGACACCACGCGAGCGAACGTCGAGTTCGTAGGGGCAGAAGCCGTGGACTGCGTGATCCCGGAAGGACGCGATCCCAAGTCAACCCACCCGTTTAAGGGCAACATGGATGTTGGCAAGTTAGAACAGCTGTTGGATCGGGTGGGGCGTGATCGAGTTCCGCTAGTGATCTTGACGGTCACGAACAACTCTGGCGGTGGACAACCGGTTTCGATGGAGAACGTACGGCAGGTGAGTGCGGTGTGCAAGCGGCACAAGATTCCCCTCTACTTCGACGCGTGTCGATTCGCTGAAAATTCCTATTTCATCAAGTTGCGCGAGAAGGGATTTGAGTCGAAGTCCCCCAAGCAGATTGCACAAGAGATGTTCGGTTATGGCGACGGCTGCACCATGTCGGCGAAAAAGGACGGCATGGCAAACATCGGTGGCTTCCTATGCACGAATGACGACCTGCTGGCACAGCAGGAGAAGGACCTACTGATCCTTACCGAAGGCTACCCAACCTACGGGGGCCTGGCCGGAAGGGACTTAGAGGCGATTGCCGTGGGGCTACAAGAAGCGCTCGAAGAAGACTACCTTCGTTACCGCATCGCCTCGATCGCATATCTGGGCAGCCACATCGCGTCTCACGGTGTACCCATCGTGCACCCGCCGGGCGGGCATGCAGTTTATCTCGATGCGCGGGCCTTCCTACCCCACATTCCGGCGGATCATTTTCCGGCCGTTGCACTTGCGGGAGAGCTCTATCTGGAAGGTGGAATCCGGTCGGTAGAAATCGGCACGCTTATGTTCGGCGCTGCCGCGAAAATGGACCTGGTCAGGCTCGCAATCCCGCGGCGCGTCTACACGCAAAGCCACATGGACTATGTGGTCGAGGTCATCTTAGAGGTTTGGAAGAAACGCCAGTCGATCCCGGGGTTAAGGCTCTTGTACGAGGCCCCGTTCCTGCGACACTTCACCGCCCGGCTCCAACCTCTTTAGCTAGCAAGGGCAGCAAGGCACCCTCAGGAACCTTTTCCCTGATGTTAGTTAGTCTATTTGGCAGTAATTCTCGGTGGTAACCAAGGCTGACTATCCGCGGCGGATACCACGAGCCAGGGGCTTTACCCGGTCCCGGACATCCTCGGCGAAGTCCGATCCTCGCTCAATTGCTTCCTCGGCGAAGTCGCGAGCGTTGTCCTTCCAGTCTTCGAATGTGTCGCGGGCTTGCTCGTACCCGCGGCGGAGGTCACGACGCATCTGACGGCCAGCCTTCGGCGCCAACAGCATGCCGACGACCGCTCCGGCGCCCAGTCCAATCAACAAGAATGTAATGGCTGTGCCCACTCTGCCGCCCTGATCCGGTTCATATCTGCCTTCTCGCATATGTGCACCTCGCAGTGAGTATTGTAAGCCTTGGATTCCTCCGAGCGCCGTTGAGCTGTCTCGCCCAGCCAGCAAATCGCTGTGTGTTTTCCGTCCGGGTTCCCAAAAGGCCGTGAGCCGTATAAAATGTTGATTTCAGGCCCATAGCACTGATGGCGGCTGTCGGTTTCCTGCTGATTCGCTCCGCTCAGGCACGCCGCAGATCCTAGAAGGAGAGCATTTCCACCAATGGCAATTCCAGCGACCCAGCTACGTCCGGGGATGATTATCAAGCACAACAATGACCTGCATTCGGTGTTCAGCGTGGAGCACCGCACGCCGGGCAACCTGCGCGCATTCATTCAGGCCAAACTGCGTAACTTGCGCACCGGCGCAATGTTCGAGCACCGCTTCCGCTCGCCGGATCCGATCGAGAAGATCACCGTCGACGAAGTGCAGATGGAGTACCTCTACCAGGATGGCGACGACTACTACTTCATGAACACCGAGAATTACGAGCAGATCCATCTCAAACGGGACACGCTCGGCGATTCTGTGGACTATCTCACGCCGAATCTGCAAATCCAAGTGGAATTCTTCGATGGCAAGGCGGTCGGTATTGAATTGCCGCAAACCGTGGAACTCACGATTATCGAGACTGAACCGGGGCTGAAGAGCGCGACCGCTTCCTCAGTGACGAAGCCTGCGAAGACAGAGACCGGACTTGTCGTTCAAGTGCCCCCGTTCATTAACGAAGGCGAGCGCATCAAGGTCGACACCGCTGAGGGCGTCTATCTCTCGCGGGCGTAATCTCAGATTTCAAGGTTTCCGAGTTTTTAAGGTTTCGAATGAGCCGACTCACCCCTCAGAAACTTTGCAACCTTGAAGACTTTGAAATCGATGGCAACAACAGAGAAACAAATCGAAACTCGAAAGTTTGTGGTACGGGGCCGCGTTCAGGGTGTCGGTTTTCGCTGGTTTGTGGAACGCGAGGCGCACACGCTCGGGGTTGCGGGTTGGGTGCGTAACAATCACGACGGCAGCGTGGAGGTTTTGGCAATGGGCACACGCGATCAGTTATCGGGATTACGCTCCCGCCTTCAGCAGGGGCCTCGGGCAGCCCGTGTGGATGATGTTCAGGAAGTCGAAGCGAAACCGGTTCCAGGCTTAACTACATTTCGTATTGAAGGGGCATGGTGATGATAAATACGTCCATAAGAGCGGAAGCAACTTGCGAGCACCTGAAGAAATTGATCCGCGAAGTGCCTAACTTTCCGAAAAAAGGCATCCTGTTCTATGACATCACCACTCTGCTGAAAGACAAGTTAGGTTTCGCTGCCCTGGTGGACGCGCTTTCCGAGCACTACGTGGGTAAGGGCATTGATCTCGTGCTGGGGATGGAAGCCCGCGGCTTCATTTTCGGACCGGCCGTGGCCTACCGGCTTAATGCCGGATTCGTGCCGGTGCGCAAGCCAGGGAAACTTCCTGCCGCAACCAAGAAGTACGATTACGCGCTCGAGTACGGCACCAACACGCTCGAAATTCACGAGGACGCGATCGTGAAAGGGCAACGGGTGATCATTGTCGATGATTTGCTGGCGACCGGAGGAACCGCTGAAGCGACCGCCCATCTTGCGGAGTCTCTCGGAGCGCAGATCGCTGGTTTGGGGTTCGTGGTCGAACTTGACTTTCTGAATCCGCGGGCCAAACTCCAGGGATACGATGTGTTTTCGCTTCTGCATTACGATAAGTAGCAATCCAGAACTGTTGCAAACAAAACAAAGGCCGAGAGGAGCCTAATCCTTTCCCCAATTCATCTCCTACTGTCCTCTAAGAAGTCTGAGAGTTAGCGCGGTTCGAGGGACCCCTCTGTTGGTCCAGGATTTGTGAGTATGCCAGCTTCTCTGGCCTGGGTTGCTGCTGAATTTTCTGCTGATCTGGGGCATACCATACGCGCAACCTGGCCCACCCAGCTTTCATCGAAATCCCGGAACGCAGAACCAGGAGGAAACAATTTATGAAGAAGCTGGGACTTTGTCTGCTGTTTGCCTGTTTCATGTCCGTCTGGGCGACGGCCAATGACAATGACAAAGGCAAGAGTGACACCCGTACGATCACGGGGTGCCTGCAGCAGACCTCTCATCAGAATGAGTTTTTGCTCAAGGCGAATGACGGCAGCAGCTGGGATGTGAAAAGCGACACCGCTTCGCTCGCTGAGCACGTGGGACACACGGTTACGGTAACCGGCGTCGTCTCCAATGCGAAGATGCACAACCTCAAAGAAGATGCCAAGGATGCGGCACACGATACTGGTGTGAAGAAATCCAACAACGAACATGGACATCTAAAGGCGACCGACGTCCAGATGGTCAGCAGTTCCTGCTCGCAATAGACAATCCGGCCAGGCTCTCCCCACGCGTTTGCGTGGACGCGGAGCCTGGCCACTCTTCTGATCCAACATTCCAAACTGCTCGATGATCATCCCAAGCGAGGCAGGAGTACACTGTCACCGATCATGCGTCGGCCGCTGGCCATTCTCGGGTCGGTTGTATTTCTTTTTGTCGCTCCTGGAATGGTTGCGGGAGTTGTTCCCTTCTGGCTTACTCATTGGAGATTCCAACCACCTCTGCTGGAGGCACGAGTCTTGCGCGTCCTGGGAGCCGCACTGATCCTATTCGGGGCGGCAATCGTGCTGGACTCATTTTGTCGCTTTGCTTTGCAAGGGCTGGGAACCCCCGCTCCGGTGCTTCCCACAAGTCATTTAGTAGTCACCGATTTTTATCGCTATGTTCGTAATCCCATGTATGTGGGCGTCGGGACAGCGATTCTCGGTCAGGGGCTGCTATTCGGCGACAAGGACACGCTTGTATACGGCGTGCTGGTGTGGGTGGCATTTCACCTTTTTGTTTTCTTTTATGAGGAACCGACGTTACGCCACACGTTTGGGGAAGAATATGAAATCTTTTGCCGCAACGTCCCGCGTCGGATCCCCCGCCTGCGTTCGTGGCGGGAAGCGCGAAATTCAAGCTAAAGGAACAGGCTAGTTCCAGATCCTTCGCGCTTTCATCTCCATCTCGCGATGAAGAAGCGCACGGTTGAGCTGCTCAACAAGCTGCATGAGCTTTTCTGGGTCTTGTTCTCGGCTGGCGGCTTCGGAAAGAGCCCGCCAATCTTGGTTTTCGCTGTACATCGTCCTACCTCCCTGGAGATTACCTTTGCTGGATGCATCCAATGTGCCAACCAAGCGAGCCTTGGTTTTCAGCTATTTAGCGGGAATGAGGCTGGAAGCAAGGGTTCCTACCAGGTAAGAATTTCCCGCGCGTCGCCTTATTGTCTCTGCAGGCTATAGTTGCCTAAACTGCGGCTCGCCTTTACTCTGCTGGTGCTGAGGCGTTGAGCTACGCTCACCGAAGCCGCACAATCGCATTGAAAGCGTTCGTTCCTAAGCGCCCGCTATGCCGACTAACCAAGCTGGACCCACGCCGACCAGGCGATATCCTCGATACCCCATGGACATCCGCGTTTCCGCCAAGGTGTTCCGAACCGACGCACCCATCGAGCTTTGGGGTCGTTCAATCGAATTTGGCCAGGATGGCATTGGTGTGACCCTCACCGGGGAGCTCGAGGCCGGAGAAGTCGCCACACTCGAACTCACCCTGCCCGCAAGTACCTCACCGCTGAAGCTTCGTGCCCTGGTGCGGTACCGCGACGGCCTGCGTCACGGATTCGAGTTCCTGGCGCGCGATGAAATCCAGCGTGAGGTCATTCGACGGGCTTGCGAAGTGCTGGCTGCTGGACGCTAAACCCCGGGTTCGCGTAACTTTTGACATCCTTGGCGAATCTCACAATCTAGAATAGTTTTCGACACGTACTCATATCGGAGGTCCAATGCTGATCAAAAGAGCAGACGACGACATACGCTCCTCTGAGATTACGTCCAAATCTTTATACCTGAACCGTCGCAAGTTCCTGGCTGCAACCGGGCTCCTTGGAGCTGCTGCGGTGGGTGGCAAAACCCTGCTCGAGTTGACCGCAGGGAAAGCGGCATATGCAGCTGAGGCGATTCCCAATTTGCAAAAGAGCGAGTTTTCCACGTCCGAGAAGATCACACCGGCACAGACCGTAACTCATTACAACAACTATTACGAGTTCTCGACGGAGAAGGAGGGACCAGCTCAGCTCGCGCAAAACTTCAAAACCCGCCCGTGGACCGTCACGGTTGACGGGGAGGTAAAAAAGAAATTGAAGTGGGACATCGACACCATCCTCAAGTTTGCCGCTCCCGAAGAGCGTATCTACCGGCATCGTTGCGTTGAGGGATGGTCGATCGTCGTCCCTTGGGTGGGTTTCTCTCTGAGCGAGTTGATCAAGCGTGCTGAACCCCTTGGCAAAGCGAAGTATGTTGAATTCACAACCATCTACGCCCCCAAGGACATGCCGGGGCAGCGCCGGGACGTTCTCGAGTGGCCTTATGTCGAGGGACTACGAATGGATGAAGCCATGCATCCGCTGGCACTGTTGTGTTTTGGAATGTACGGCGAGGCGCTGCCCAATCAAGACGGTGCTCCCCTGCGCATAGTTGTGCCGTGGAAATACGGATTCAAGAGTGCGAAAGCTATCGTTCGCATTCGCTTCGTCAAGGACCAGCCGACCAACACCTGGAACAAATCGTCGCCGCAAGAGTATGGCTTCTACTCAAACGTGAATCCCCAGGTCGACCATCCTCGTTGGAGCCAGAAAACAGAACGCAGGCTGGGTGAATTCGGCAAACGGCCAACTTTGATGTTCAACGGATACGACCAGGTGGCAAGCTTGTATTCGGGGATGGACTTGAAGAAGAACTACTAGGTCCAGATCCCAGTTTCCAGTTTAGGCGTTTCACCCAAGCGGGGCACAGGAAACGTGCGAGCCCTGGCAATTGACTGCCGGAAGCTGGGGCGGGGTATTCTCGGACCTACTTCGCGCAACCG
The DNA here is from genome assembly GCA_035606605.1 of Terriglobales bacterium. GTDB lineage: Bacteria > Acidobacteriota > Terriglobia > Terriglobales > Acidobacteriaceae > Gp1-AA145. The sequence goes on along the minus strand of DATNEX010000032.1, from coordinate 63,918 downwards.
CCCCACGGCGCGAGTACGCGGCCTGCCTGGACGCACGCGGCACACTGGAGCGCCGTAAGTGATGCAGGTCAAAGCCAGGGCAAGTGATCGCATCACGAAGTAGGACTCAAATTAGGCGTACTCCCCCGCGGCATTGAGCGATTCTGGGAACGCTGATGAAGATGACTGACAGCTCATGATTCGCTACTTCAAACTTGTCATTTTTCTAGCTTGTCTAGGACCGCTCGCCTATCTGCTGTGGGGCTTCTTCGGGCGCACCCCATTCGACATGACCACATGGGGCGCCGGTCTCGGCGCAAACCCAATTGAGAAGATTACTCACACAACCGGAGATTGGACGCTGTGGTTTCTGTTGATCACATTGTCGATAACCCCCGCGCGGAAGTTGTTGCGAATGCCGTCGCTAATCAAGTTTCGACGGATGTTGGGTCTGTTTGCATTTTTCTATGGATGCCTGCACTTCCTCACCTATATCTGGCTGGACAAGTTTTTCGATATCCATGAGATGCTGGCCGACATTGCCAAACGCAAGTTCATCACGATCGGTTTAACGGCCCTACTCCTCATGGTTCCTCTCGCCATCACCTCCACCTCCGGCTGGATTCGCCGGTTGGGCGGGAAGCGCTGGCAACGAATCCACCGATTGATCTACTTCGCTGCCATCGCCGGAGTCATTCACTATCTGTGGCTGGTGAAGGCGGACATTCGCAAGCCGCTAGAAGACGCGATAGTGCTCGGAATGCTACTCGCATTCCGGGTCGCGGTATGGGCGGCAGCGGCGCTCAGAAAGCCTCCTCGGTTCGCAACTGTCGCCCCGAGACCGGTAGCGGAGTGAGGCTGGTAACAAGTTACTGCCTGTTAACTCTTTACTTTCTTTTACTTTCCGAAAACAACTTTCCTTCGACAGGCGGGTTAGAATCCCGAGAAGATCCCGTCGCCTGCGATCTGCCTGGAAGGAGCGTTGTTTTGACGTCCCACCGCGTATTGCTTGCCGTTGCGTTGCTGGTTTTGGCTGCCGCTGTAGCCTGCGGAAGCGGCGGGGGTATTTCTCTGCCGAACCCGCAAGGCAATTTCTCGAATGCCAGCCTAAATGGTTCCTACGTTTACGAAATTCATGGGTTCGACACCACAGTCGGGAATCCCTATCGGCAAATTGGAGTATTCACCGCAGACGGCAACGGGAATATCACCGGTGGAAGTGACGATTCCAGCTTTTCCGCAACCGGGACGTCAGTAACCGGCAGCTACATGATCGCAAAGGACGGCACTGGTCTCATCACAATCAACACATCGCTCGGATCCATTACGTTGGCCGTAACGCTCGCCAGCACGTCAAGACTGCAGCTCATTGAAAGCGATGCTTTCGTCAACGCAGGCGGCAGTGCAGAGTTGCAGTCCCCCAGCGCAACCTCTGCAACGCCGAATGGGACCTATGTCTTCCGCCTGCACCAAGAGGTGAGTGCACAAAGTCAGGCGCCGGCGGCGGAAGTGGGCGACCTTTCGATTTCCAGTGGATCCGCGACCGGAAGCATGGATGAGAATCATGCCGGCGTGTTCAGTTCTCCAAACGTCACCGCAACGTTTGGAACGCCATCAGGATTAGGGCGGGGGACAGGAACGCTTGTGAATTCGACCACCAACTTTACCACCAATTTCGTGTACTACATCGTGGACGGGAACACATTCGTCCTCCTGGTGACGAATGTAAATGCAGTGGGCTCGGGCCGTGCGGAAATGCAGAGCGGCTCTGTCGGCAATGGCCTTTCGGGTAACTATGCATTCGGCAGCCGCGGCGATCATTCGACGTTTTTTGCCGGCATTGCGACGGTCGGGCAATTCAATGCAGCATCTGGAGCGCTGACGGGTACCCTCGACTCAAGTCAAGACGGCACGATTTCGTCGAACGCGAATTTTTCTTTCTGCTACACGGCGGCGGCGAATGGGCGGGTCCTGGTTAAAGATCTCTCCGGAAATACCTGTTCGAACACCGTCGAGCAGGCGTTCTGGATGGTAAACCCCGGTCGGGCGTTCTTCGTCAATGCGGGCGGGGGGTCGGTTGAAGACGGAACCGCGGACCAGCAGCAGAGCCAGAACTTTTTGCTTTCAACATTTACCCAGCAGTATTCGATCGCCATGGTCGGGTGGGACGTCTTCACTCAATCTGCCGAATTGTTGTCGCGCGTTGGCACACTCCAGTTTGATGGAGCGGGCAAGCTCACACTCAATGAAGTTGTCAATGCTTCCGGTTCGGGAGCGGGCGCCCAAATCCCAACCGGAGGGCTGCTTAGAGGAACGTATAGCACTACGTCCAATGGACGAATTGTAGGCAGCCTGAGCAATAGCGGAGGTGCTCTCAACCTGGTGCTGTATGCGGTTTCCGGTTCCGAGGCCTACGTGCTGCAAACCGATCCGGGGTCTTTCACGTCCGGCATGATTCAATTGCAGCAGTAACCGCGTATTTAAGGATGCTTCAGGTAGAACTCCGCTAGCTCGAAGTCTGCCGGAGTCGTGATCTTGATATTGCGCGGCGTGCCCATCACGACCGCGACCGGGTGACCGGCGCGCTCGACCAAGGATGCCTCGTCGGTTCCAATGAAACCATCGGCTGAAGCCTCATCAAAGGCGTTCTTCAAAATCTCATAGCGAAAGCCTTGCGGTGTCTGGGCTAGCACGATCTGCTGCCGTGGGATGGTCGCTTTGATGACCGCGCCTTCCGCGGTACGGTCCACTTGTTTCACCGTGTCCATCGCAGGGATGCCGACGATGGCGGCGCCGTATTGCTGAGCAGCCTTAATGACGTCGTGGATGATTTCGTGGGTGATGAAGGGTCTGACGGCGTCGTGAACTAGCACCAGGTCATCCGGAGCAGCGGAGATCTGCGCCAAGGCATTGCCAACCGACTCCTGCCGGTGCTCGCCACCCTCCACCAATACAGGCTTTTTCCCAAGAATCTGCGGGAAATCCCCCTGCAGGCGATCGCGAAAAGACGCGAGTTCCGAAGCGCGCAGGGCAACATGAATTTCGGAAATCTCGGAACTGCTGACAAAATTCTGCAGGGTTCGCACCAGGACGGGCACTCCGGCCAGCTCGGCAAACTGCTTGGTAGCGGACGGTTTAGATCGTTTAGCGCCGCCCGCGGAAGACATACGCGTACCCAGGCCGGCAGCGGGAATGATCACAATGACCTTCATGCGGGCGATCAGTATATACGACTACGGTTATTTCCGCCTTCGATCCGGTGCAACCACGCTTCCGACCGCAGCAACAAACGTTCGCCGCTCAAAATGGAACTGGACTGGAGGGCTGCTTGAAAAAGCATTCGTGGATTTCGCTGGTTGGATTTTGCTTGGGCTCAGTCCTACTTGCGTCGCTTGCGCTTGCGACGATCGTTGCCGGAGCCTCAGTGGCCCTCGCAAGTCATCGCGCCGAGGGAGTCGCCGAAGAAGGACGTGAAGTTACTCCAACCACTCCGGCGCCTGAGGCAGGCACGACTTTCACCGGCATCGTCACGGATTCACACTGCGGAGCCCGCCACATGAGAAGCTCCCACCAGAATGCAGCCGAGTGTGCACGCGCCTGTTTTCGTCGCGGTGCAAGTTATGTGCTCGTGGATGGGGATCGCCGTTACACACTCGTCGGAGGCGAAGCAACTCTCAGCAAATTGGCGGGGGCACGAGTCAACATTATCGGCACGCGCCAGGGCGAAGCCATTCTGGTCAATTCTGCATCAGAGTCCGTCTTCTAGCCAGCTACTCAGCGGGGTTCTCGGCAGTAACGACGGCCTTCTTCGGATCAGTCAACGGGGCTGGAACGGCCTGTACAGGCCTCGGCTCATTCCTTGGCACCGAGCGTTCATCCCACTTACCAAAGATCATCTTGCCGGCAGTGGTTTGCAGGACCGATGTGACCGAGATGTCAATGGTCTTGCCGATCATCTTGCGGGCATTGTCGACTACAACCATGGTCCCATCATCGAGGTAGGCGACGCCCTGGTTGTACTCCTTGCCTTCCTTCAGGATGAAAACCCGCATGATCTCGCCAGGCAACACGATGGGCTTGAGAGAGTTTGCTAGCTCGTTGATGTTGAGAACGTTGACGCCCTGCAACTGAGCCACTTTGTTGAGATTGAAGTCGTTGGTGATGATCTTTCCCTCATATAGCTTCGCAAGCTCAATGAGCTTCAAGTCCACTTCGCGAATGGCGGGAAAGTCGTCCTCCACGATCTGAATCTGTAAGGAGGCCACTTTTTGCAAGCGCTGCAGAATATCGAGGCCGCGGCGGCCACGGTTGCGTTTTAAAGGGTCGGCCGAGTCAGCCACCAGTTGCAGTTCGCGCAGAACGAACTGGGGCGTCACGACCACGCCATCGAGGAACCCGGTTTCGGCAATATCCGCGATTCGACCGTCGATGATGACGCTTGTGTCGAGAATCTTGTAGGCCTTTTTCAGCTGCTTTTCACCCCCAAAGATCCCTCCCAGAGCTGCCAGGTTCAGCAGATCACCTTTGTTCGCCCCTACCACAAGTCCGACGTAAGCCATCAGCAGCATCACCATGATCTGAAGAAAGCTGCGCAACGGACCTTCGGAGAAGCTGCTGTGAATAACTAGGGCGAAAAGGTAGGCACCGACAATTCCCAAGGTGCTGCCAATTGCGGCGCCGATCAGCCGCTTCAGGCTGATCCGGCGAAGCCGCAATTCAAACAGAACTACCGCCAAACCGAGGATCGCCCCTATGACGGCGTTGGACTTGGGGCTCACTCCAAAGGGGTCTACTCGATAACAGGTAACGGCGACAAAAAGGACGAAAAAAAACCGTATAAAGACCAAATCCACAGCAGTACCTCCCGGGAGGGGCCACTGACTCACGGCCATCCCTGCCGGCCTTTATGAATCTTCCGTGCTGACGACCGGCGATCTATTTCGGGGCGAATATGAGAATTAGAGGCCCCGTGCCCTCGGCACTGCTCGAGCGCATTCGCTATACGCCAAGAGTATATACCTCTGTTGCAAGCGCGTGTTCCGGACGAGCAACCCGGACTTATCTGGCCGGCGCTCTGCTGCGTCGAGGGAACCAAGAACCGTCTCAGCTAGACTGTTGGCATGAAAGCCCTGGTAATCACCCAATATGGCGGACCGGAAGTCATGGAAATCAGGGATGTGCCAGAACCCCGCCGGGTGCCCGGAGAAGAATTGATCCGGGTCGATAGCGGGGGTCTGAACTTTGCCGACACCCTGAGCACCGCGGGACGCTACCCCGGACTGCCCCGTCCTCCGTTTGCGGCAGGGCGCGAACTCTGCGGGGTGCGCGCAAGCGACGGCCAACGAGTAATGGGCTATACCCAGTGGGGTGCTTTCGCTGAACTAGCTTCGGTTCGATCGGAGTTGCTCTGGCCTGTGCCCCCTGGCTGGAGCTCACAGCAAGGTGCTGCATTTCCAGTGAACTTTTTCACGGCATATCTGGCGTTCTGGAAAGCAGGATTGGTGGGATCCAGCGACAGGGATCATCCTTCGAGAGTTCTGATCCATGCGGTTGCTGGCGGCGTGGGAACTGCCGCCGTCCAAATCGGCAAACTACTTGGCCTCGAGCTATTCGGCACCTCTTCCTCCGATGAAAAGCTTGGACGAGTCAAGGCACTCGGCCTACATCACGGGATCAACTACAAAGAGCAGGACTACGAACAAGCCGTTCGCGAGCTGACCGACGGCAAGGGCGTCGATGTCGTTTTTGAAATGCTGGGAGGTGAGCACACGGCGAAAAGCGTCCGCTGCCTGGGGGACTTCGGCCGGATCATCGTATACGGTGCCGCCACCGGTCATCGGACCCAACTGGATCCCGGGATCCTCTACGCCAAGGGAGCCAGTATTCACGGGCTCTGGCTTACCTATCTCGCCGCCAAAGCGGAGGTGATGCAAAAGGCATGGGAGCAACTCTCGTCCTGGATTGCGCAGGGTCATCTTCATCCGGTGATCGGGCACACTTTGCCGCTGGCAAACGCTGCGCAGGCGTATAGGTTACTCCAGGAGGGCAAGAACTTCGGCAAAGTGGTCCTGAACATCGCCTAACACCCGGCGAGACCCCGCCGGTACACCGCCTTCGGTACCGTAGATCGCGGTTCTTTCCCGAGAGAACATACTGCAACAGCGTTTTGTCACTGTGATTCCGTGTTTTCGTAGGATTCTGACGGAACACTGAACGCCGAAGCGGAGCAGGAATGACGGTCGACCATCTCGCGCCCGAAGAAGAACCGGTCTGCGGCGCCTGGCAGAGATTCGTCCAGGGTGCGCTCATCGTGTTCCTCGCAATCACCCTGTTGCTGCTTTTACATTTCCTGTTGCCACCGCGCACGGGCCAACTCCAGGAGCAGGTTCGCTTCTTAACCGCGCAAGTGAACGAGTTGCAGCAGGAAGAATCGATGCCATCGCTAGTGCTGAACCGCTACCGCAATTCGATCTGCTATATCTTTGGCGTCTACGAAGTCGGCTTCCCTGGCCAAAAGCCGATTCAGCGCACGCGGATTTCAGGCAGCGGGTTTCTGGTGGCGGATCGCCTGATTGCAACCAATCGCCACGTAGCAGAACCCTGGTATGGAGATCCGGATTCTGACGCGCTTCGCGAGCGCGGAGCCTCGGCAACTCTGGAGAAACTGGTCGCGTATTTCCCCGGATCGAGTGAGCCGGTGAACTTGAAAACAGCCGTGTTGTCGTCGGACGGCGATCTCGCGCTGGTTCGGGCGACAAGCAGCACCGCCGGATTGGAACCATTGCCCCTCGCTAGCAACAAGCCTCAGGCGGGGGAATTAGTTGCGGTAGTGGGTTATCCCATGGGGGTCTTGGGAATGATGGCAAAAGCCCCGAGTACAGTCTATGCTCGGTTAGCCTATCGGCACGACGATCAAGCAAATGCGGGCGAACTGGCGGCATTGTCTCTGATTCGGCCTTCCGCAACCTGCGGCCATTTGGGTGACGTGGTCGGAGACAAGCTGATCTACGATGCGCCCACCGCGCACGGAGCCAGCGGCGGGCCGGTTTTTAATTCGCGGGGCGAGGTGATCGGAGTAAATGCGGCCTATATTGACGGATTCTCCGGGGGCACCCTAGGGGTTTCGGCAGAGTCCCTTCGACCGCTGATCAAGGAAGCCCTCAGGCCTCGCTTCTAGGCCGCACCCCCATTCACAAAAAAAGAAAGGTTAGGTTGCGGTCCGGCCGAAACCTTTGAACCATCCTGGTTCGCGCACATATTCTTCGTCGATTTTTCGCAAGCGGGCAGCCATGATTCCAGGCCGTCCAAGATATCCCACAACCCGCCGATCATCTGCGCGCTCAACAACGGGCAGCCTCCCAATGTTATAGCGCAGCATTTTTTCGGATGCGTCGTGGAGCGTCTCGTCGGGATAGGTGACCACCACGTTCCGCGAGCAGGCGTCCAGAACCGTTGCTGAAGGATTCTGCTCGAGGGCGCGAAGCACATCGCCCCGGGTGATCATTCCGGAAAGTTTTCCCTCCCCATCGAGCACAAGCATTCCTTGGTGACGGCCAATCTCGGGATCGCCACTACCGATGCGGTCCGCCAGTTCACTGAGGGACACGATCCCGGCTATCGTTGGGGGAAAGCGATCCATGGTCTCGCTGACCAGAGTGTGTTGCAGCACATCAACCTCGTATTCGTGATGGATTCGCATACCGCGGCGCCTCAGTTTTTCCGTCATGATGGAAGCCTTGGGCATAAGCAACATAGAGATCCCATCGGCAATGACGCTGACCAGCATGAGCGGCAGCACGGAGTTGTAGTCCCGCGTAATCTCAAAAGCAAAGATGATGAAGGAGAAGGTCGCGCGAGAAGCGGCCCCAAAAACTGCACCCATCGCCACAAGGGCGAAAGCTCCTGCGGCAATGTGGGCAGAGGGGAACAGGTGATTGAGAGCGAGTGCAAGGGCACCCCCCATGGCAGCACTCGACATGAACATGGGAGCCAGCAATCCGCCGGAGGTTCCCGACCCGAGAGAAAGAACCAAGGCTGCAGCCTTGGCAATCATGACCACAAGAAGAAGCTTCAAAGCCAGATTGCCATTGAGAATGTCTCCAATGGTGTCGTAACCGACGCCGAGAACGCGGGGGACGAAGTATCCGATCATGCCCAGACCGAGGGCACCGATTGCCGGCCACCAGAGTTCATCGATGGGTAACTTCTCGAACTGATCTTCCATCCAGTAGAGAACTCGCGTAAAACCAACTGCCGCCAGTCCGCAGATGATGCCCAACAAAGCGTAGAACGGCAGCGCTCGGGGAATTGCGAAATCCATGGGCGCGACCGCGAACATCGGACCCGCACCCAGCAACTGCATGTGAAGTGCCGCCGCCAGCGTGCTTGCAATGACAAGCGGAATAAACGAACGGGACTTAAATTCGAAAAGCAGTAGTTCAATCGCCAGTATGACTCCCGCAATCGGAGTGTTGAAGGTCGCCGACATCCCGGCAGCTGCCCCGCACGCCAGCAGAACTTTTCGTTCGGCGGCGGTCGTATGCATCACTTGCCCGATCAAGGATCCGAACGCTCCGCCAGTCTGAATAATTGGTCCCTCTGCCCCGAAAGGACCGCCGGTTCCGATCGCGATCGCGGCTGAGATCGGCTTGAGAATCGCCACTCTCGGCTGGATCTTGCTGCGGTTGACGAGAACGGCTTCCATCGCTTCCGGAATCCCGTGCCCTTTGATTTTTGGGGAACCGTACTTCGCCATCACCCCAATCATGAGCCCCCCGACAACAGGAATCAGGATGACCCAGAGTCCGAGATGACCGATGCTGTAACGAGGGCTGGAGAAATGGAACGAAAAATGGCCGTAGAACGCCAGATTGGTGAACAGGCCGATTAGCTTATACAGAAGAAAGGCGATACAACCTGCGATCAGACCAACCGCCGCGGCGAGAAATGAGACGGTTACGATCCGGAAGCCACCGGCTTCGAGTGCCGGGCGCCCCGCGGTGTTCACCCCTGTGACGGCTAAGCGAGCTTTCTCCGTGCCCGCAGTGCCGATAATTGTCCCCGAACCGTTCGCTTCCCTCATTTTCTCCTTTTACCTGTGTTTTCGGGCCAGCGCCCGATTGTCGGCAACCAGCTGTTGTAAGACTTCGAGCAGAGCTGGGCCTTGCGAACGCAGCTCCTCGCGATGGTGTAGCGAGAGCTCCTTTAGAACCCTTTCGCCTTTGGCAGTGAGTTGCAGCAAGACTTCTCGACGATCTTCAGAACCGCGTTCTCGTCGGACGAACCCCCTGGCTTCGAGCCGATTCACCAGTTCAACCGCGCTGTGATGATGAATCTGCAGCCGCTCTGCAATCTCCGCGATCCTCGGCCGGACATTCAAAGGCAAACCTTTGACGGCTAGTAAAAGCTGGTGCTGCCGTGGCTCAAGCCCGGCATCGCGAGCCGCACGCTCACTGAAGCGCAGGAAACAGCGAATCTGGTGTCGGAACTCGGCTAAAGATTCGAAATCGCGTTGCGTAAGATTTTTCTCCATGCTGGGCGATTATATCGTGTCCAGACCCTATATATATCGTATCACGACCTATATGGGTTTGCAGGGAACAATTCCGGCAGCCACGAGGAATTTCGCGAAATGGCCCGCGTCCATATAGAATCCTTGGTTCCCATCCCAAGTGATTGAGGAGAAGAGAGCGTGATCGCACGGTATACGCGGCCCGCTATGGGTCGCATCTGGGCGGAGGAGAACCGGTTCCGGGCCTGGCTGAAGGTGGAACTGGCAGCCACAGAAACGTTGGCGGAAGCGGGTGTAGTACCGAAACCTTCAGCCGAGGCCATTCGCAGCAAAGCGAATTTCAAGCTAGAGCGCATCCACGAGATCGAAGCCGAGGTGAAGCATGACGTGATCGCCTTCACTACTGCAGTGGCGGAATTCGTCGGTCCGGATTCGCGCTGGTTCCACTATGGACTCACATCCAATGACGTCGTGGATACTGCCCAGTCGCTGCTGGTGCAGGAAGCGTCGGACGTGATTCGAAAGGATCTGCAGCGGCTTTCCGATGTCCTTAAATCTAAGGCATGGGAATTCAAAGATACGCCCATGATCGGACGCACGCATGGCATTCATGCGGAGCCAATCACATTTGGGCTGAAGCTTGCAAACTGGTATTCCGAAGTACAGCGCGACCTCGCCCGCTTCGAGGATGCCACCGAGGAAATGCGAATCGGCAAGTTCTCAGGTGCAGTCGGTACCTTTGCCCATCTCAGCCCGGAACTGGAAGAGAAGATGTGCGCCCGTCTGGGCCTGAAGGCTGCCGCCATTTCATCACAGGTTATTCAGCGCGACCGTCACGCCCACTACCTAGCCACACTTGCCATCATCGCGTGCACGCTGGACAAGATTTGCACCGAAATCCGGCATCTCCAACGAACCGAGGTACGAGAGGCCGAAGAGTACTTCAGCGAAAAGCAAAAGGGCTCCTCCGCCATGCCCCACAAGAGGAATCCGGTGACTAGCGAACAGATTTGTGGCCTGGCAAGGGTTGTAAGGTCCAATGTACAGGCTGGATTCGAGGATGTGGCACTCTGGCACGAGCGGGATATCTCCCATTCCTCGGTCGAGCGGGTTATCTTGCCGGATTCAACCACCTTGATCAACTACATGCTGGAGAAGGCAGCGAACCTTGTGGACACAATGCTCATCTATCCAGATCGGATGAAAGCGAACCTGGAGAGTACAGGCGGGCTGGTCTTCAGCGGGCAACTGCTGCTCGAACTGGTGGAGGAAGGGATCACACGCGAGGACGCGTATCGCTTGGTCCAAGCGCATGCCATGCGCGCCTGGAAAGAAGGCCTCAATTTCCATGACCTGGTGATGAATGATCCTGCCATCAAGCGTGTGCCCCCGGAAGCGATGGCTCGTGCGTTCGACGTGAGACACCAGCTCAGGCACGTGGATGCCATCTTCGCGCGGGTTTTTGGATCGGCGAAGGCCTAGGTATTTTGGGGCGATCGTTCCTGTCATCCTACAAGTTTGTTGTCAGGGGATCCGTGTGCGAAATGTCCTTAAATGCTTTGGCCGCATAAGGCCCGTCAGCAAGACCTCTCGAAATAGTGATTCTGCCTGCCTGGGAGAGAAATTCAGCTTCTGGTACTCCTGGCATCTCATCGCAGCGTGGTTTCTTTTCGCGGCGCTTGCGGTCGGACTTGCTGCCGAACAACCCGCTCGCCAGCCGTCTGAAGTTAGCGACCGGGCTTGGGCCGTCTTGAGCGAAGGTCTGCTTCACGATCACGCTTCTCATCGCATAGTCGCGGTTCAGGCACTCTCGTTAATGTCGAAGAATCGTACTGCCGAACGTTTCGCGACCCGCGCTCTGAGCGACAAGGACGCGAAGGTTCGAGCGGCCGCTGCAACCACTCTCGGGCAACTAAATGCCTACCGAGCGATACCGGCCCTGCGCAAAGCGCTCGAGGACAATCAAGTATCCGTAGTGCTGGCTTCCGCGCACTCTCTCTACCTATTGAAGGACAAGAGTGCCTACGATATCTACTACGCGGTCATGATGGGCGACCGAAAGAGCAACAGTGGTCTGGTCCAAGCACAACTGGATCGGCTGAAGGACCCAAAGCAAATCATGGAACTCGGATTTCAAGAGGGGTTAGGGTTCGTTCCGTTCGGAGGGATGGGATACCAGGCATTCAAAGAGCTCACGCGCAAGGGAGGCGCGCAGGCACGCGCGGCATCAGCACGTTTCCTCGCCCACGATCCCGATCAGATTTCAGAAGATGCTTTGCTGCAAACTGCACTGGCCGACAAGAGCGAGGACGTCCGTCTGGCTGCCATAGACGCGCTAGCCGAGCGGGGCAACCCGCGCTGTATTGAGCGCTTGGCAAAAAACCTTAGGGAAGAGAAAACAGCGCCGCGGTATCGCACCGCCGCCGCAATTTTGCATTTGGAAGATATCCAAAAGGCAGCAAAGAAATAAAACTATCTTTTCAGGGAGAACATTCCTCCCCCTGCCAGTGCGAGACAGAGGGTTGCTGCCAAGAGGGTAAGTGGATATTCAAATCCACCGTTTTGTGCGCCAAAGCCATGCTTTAGGTGGACAACCAGGATTGCCACCATCATGTCTATGGCATTCAGAGCCGCGGCAACGCGGACGGCAATCCCCGCCACCAGCAACATGCCACCAACAAATTCGACCAGAGTAACCACCACCGCCGAAACCCAAGGAAGCGGAATACCGGCGTGAGCAAAGAAAGCTGACACACCGTGAAAACCCATATGGAACAGCTTCTGATATCCGTGGACGAGGAACACGATCCCCACCACGACACGGAGAATGGTTAAACCGCAAGCCTGCATAGATCCTAAGGTCATCTCTTCCCTTTCTGCCCCATCCTGCGCGCATGAAGACTCAGCAATCAGGGGTTGCGGTCCATGACCACGTTGCGCTAAAGGTGCTTGCTTGAAACTCTGGAGAACGTTGCTGGCCGAGTGCGGTGTGTTTTAGACGACCGCCACACTACGCAACTGCTGAATGACAAAGTCACCCATCTCCTGCGTGCTCACCGCAGCAGTGCCCTTCTCTGCGATATCGCGGGTGCGATGGCCAGCGGCCAGCACCAGCTTGACGGCGTTCTCGATCGAAAGCGCTTCTTCTTCCAGGCCAAAAGAATGGCGCAGCAGCATGCCAGCAGACAATATCGTGCCCAGCGGGTTGGCAACTCCCTGACCCGCGATGTCGGGCGCGGAACCGTGAATGGGTTCGTACAATCCGACCTTTCCGCCTACGCTGGCCGAGGGCAACAAACCCAGCGAACCGACGACGGCACCAGCTTGGTCGGACAAAATATCTCCAAACATATTTTCCGTCACGATCACATCGAAGCTGGCGGGCTTTGAGACCAGTGCCATCGCCGTCGAATCGACATATCCGTGGGAGAGTCTCACATCCGGGTAGCCAGCTCCTATGCGCGTCAGAACTTCACGCCAAAGTCGCGAGCTATCGAGAACATTCGCTTTATCGACGGAGACAAGTTGCCGGCGACGGCCTCGGGCAATTTTAAAGGCAACATGGGCAATGCGTTCAATTTCCGGTTCCGTGTAGGTCATCGAGTCGGTCGCGGAGCGAGCACCGATCTGGCCCTCTGTGGAACGAGCACCGAAGTAAACGCCACCAAGCAACTCGCGGACGATCATCACGTCGGTGTCGCGCACGATTTCCGGGCGCAGTGGGGACATGGATTCCATTCCGGGGAGGCAAACCGCGGGACGCAGATTTGCAAAAACTCCCAGAGCTTTGCGCAATCGAAGAAGACCAGCCTCGGGGCGAAGCTGAGCGGGATACTTATCGAAGTTAGGCCCACCAACTGCACCCAATAAGACGGCACCGGAGGACAGACAGGCGCCTTCGGTATCCCTAGGAAAGGGATCGTTGCGTGCAAGAAGGGCCGCACCGCCGACGTTCTTCTCGGTGATGCTGAGCTTATGGCCAAAGATTTCAGCACAGTCTTGAAGGACGCGCACCGCCTGCGAAACTACTTCAGGACCAATGCCGTCTCCCGGCAGGGTGGTGATATTGATTTCGATGGGCATGAATGGGTGCGAACGGCGAAGGGAGATTGTACCAGCGGAGCGCGAAACCATCCGGCCAAGGCCAAGAACGTCCGGCTGGCGAACAAATCGGAATTCTTTCGTCGCCCCTGGGGATTTTTACGATTCGACCTTTCCGACTTACACGCCCCAGAGATAATCTTCTTGCTCACTCTGATGCTCCGGAGCAGGTACCGGCCCAAGATGGGCAGCGCTGTAGTCGGATGCGTTTCCTGGGAATCGACGGTGCGATTCATCTCCCACCGCAGCAGCGGCGGCTTGCTCAGCTTCGGCGCGGGCCGGGGGAATGCGATGATCTTCGCCGTAGGCCTCGCGAATTAAGGCCAGCAGCTGATGATCATGCACGTGCTTGACTTCATCAGCTAGAACTACAAAGCGTCGATAGATCTCATCCAGTTCGCGACGCTCGAAACGATAGCCCAGCTGCTCGCAGCGCAGACTCAGTGCATGCCGTCCAGAGTGCTTGCCGAGAACCAGCTTGGAATCGGGAACCCCCACCGACTTCGGCGTCATGATTTCGTAGGTGAGCGGGTTCTTCAGCATGCCATCCTGGTGGATACCGGCCTCATGCGCGAACGCGTTGCGGCCGATGATTGCCTTGTTCGGCTGAACGGAAATACCGGTAATCTCTTCGAGCATCTGGCTAGTGGGATATAGCTGCTCGGTCGCGATCTGAGTCTCGTAGGGGTACTTATCGGCACGTACTCGCAGCGCCATCACAATCTCTTCGAGAGACGCGTTGCCCGCCCGCTCTCCGATCCCGTTGATCGTGCATTCAACTTGGCGTGCGCCAGCGGCGATCGCAGCGAGAGAGTTTGCGACCGCAAGACCGAGATCGTTGTGGCAGTGGGTTGAGATAACGGCCTTCTCGATCCCCTTGACCCGCTGGCGAATACCTTGGATGAGGGCTCCGAATTCAGAAGGCACCGTGTATCCAACCGTATCGGGAATGTTGAGCGTGGTTGCTCCCGCTTCGATGACGGCCTCGAGTACCTGGAACAGAAACTCGGGGTCGGTGCGGGTCGCATCTTCCGGCGAAAACTCGATATCGGTGCAGAACGACTTCGCGTAACGCACCATTTCGTGCGCCTGATCAAGGCATTGCTGGCGCGAGATGCGAAGCTTGTGTTGGAGATGGATGTCGGAGGTTGCCAGGAATACGTGAATGCGTGGCCTGACGGCAGCTTCCAGGGCCTGTGCCGCGCGCGCGACATCGTGCTTGGCGGCTCGGGCAAGAGCTGCAATGACAGGACGGGGGACGGCCGCTGCAACCGACCTAACGGCTGAATAGTCACCGTCCGAGGCGATTGGGAACCCGGCCTCGATCACATCCACCCCGAGGCGATCGAGTTGCAGCGCTAGACGCACCTTCTCCTGCACGTTCATGCTGCAACCGGGCGACTGCTCGCCATCCCGCAAGGTAGTATCGAAAACCGTTATTCTGGCGTCACTCATGCCAATCCTCCGCCGGTAATCTTTCTATGTTATGCGCGAATCATTTGGAAGCAAAGCTTATAATTTTGCTGACTACATGAAATTATTCTAATATAATTAGCATAGCTAATCATTGCTTAAGTTCCATTACTAGAGTGAGAGATGGATATTTCCCAGCTGGAAGTGTTCCTTACCGTGGCTCGCGAGGGCGGTTTTTCTCGGGCCGCCGACAAACTCTACCGCACTCAATCAGCTGTGAGCCAGGCCATCCGCAAGCTTGAAGTCGAGCTAGGCGAACCGTTGTTCGATCGGTCCTCGCGTGACGGGCTGCTGACCGATGCTGGTCGAGTCCTTCAGGAATACGCCGAGCAACTGCTAAACGTTCGCGAGAATGCTCGCGAAGCCCTGGCCGAGCTGCGAGAGCTGCAAAAAGGAAAGCTCGTTATTGGGGCCAACGAATTTACCGCTCTTTACCTGCTGCGGGTGCTAGCTGAGTTTGGAAGGCTCCATCCCGCCATCCGAGTCATGGTGCAGCGGTCATTGGGAAGTCAGATTCCTCATGATGTTCTTCGCCATAACTGCGAGTTCGGCGTGCTCACCTACGACCCCGAGGATCCGGAATTGAGTTCGATTGTGGTTTATTCCGACGAATTAATCCTGGTGGTACCGCCACAGCATCCTTTGGCCCGGGAGTCGAAAGTAAGCATTCGACAGTTAGGGGCAGAGTCATTTGTGGCACATATCGTCTCATCCCCCTATCGCGAGAAGGTCATTCAAGCGTTCAAGCAGCACAAGACGCCCTTGCACATGGGAGTAGAACTCCCAACCTTGCAGGCCATCAAACGTTTCGTCGCAATGGGCAGTGGGGTGGCGTTCCTGCCGGAAATCAGCGTGGAGGATGAAATCGCCCGCGGCGAACTGGTCCGCATCCCGGTTCAGGAACTGAAAGTCCATCGACAATTGCGGTTGATTTATCGACGTGCCGCGGCTCGATCTCATGCCGGGCGCGCGTTTCTCAAAGTTGCAGAGTCGGTGGCCAATTCAGCCGGCGGGCGCTATCGTTTTGAGCGTGAACGGTAGGTGCGTTTGATGGAACGGCGCATCACAGGTAGCATTTAGTTCTTCGTGAGCTGAATGACAAAAGCTGCCAGCCTCATCGCGTCCCTTTTCGTTCTTTTCTGCAGTGCTTGGGCTCAGACCAGCAGCCTACACGGCATCGTAGAGGACCGCACGGGAGCCGCCGTCAAAGGGGCGGAGGTTCGCTTCCACTCTGCAAATTTCACGTCATCGGTGCAAACCGGGCCGGATGGCAGCTTTGAGATCAACGGCATTCCCGCCCTGAGTGGCACGGTAACGGTTGTAGCTGCCGGCTTTGCGCCCGCTAATCAGGAGTGGAAGTTCGAGGGTGGCGACTCCATATTCAGGGTTTTGCTCCAGCCCGCAGGTGTCGAGGAACAAGTCATAGTGTCGGCAACGCGTACCGAAATGAAGCTTTCGGACCTACCGGGGAGCGCGGTTTTGCTCAATCCGGAAGACGTGCAAGCCAATCCTAGTCTCATGCTCGACGACATGCTACGCCAGGTTCCCGGATTCGCGCTGTTCCGGCGATCGTCCAGCCGCGTGGCCAATCCCACAAGCCAAGGTGTCTCCCTGCGCGGATTGGGGGCGAGCGGGCCGAGCCGCGCGTTGGTTTTGGAAGACGGTGTTCCGATTGTGGACCCGTTTGGTGGATGGGTGTATTGGGATAGGATTCCGCGCTCTGAGCTCGCGTCGGTGGAAGTTTTTCGAGGGGGAGCGTCGAATCTTTATGGCAATCAGGCACTCGGAGGCGTGATTCAGTACGTAACTCGCACCCCCAGACAAACTGCCGCATCGGTAGATCTTTCTTATGGGAACGAAAACACACCCGATCTGTCGGCCTGGGCGGGAACCGCCGTATCGCGCTGGGATTTCAGCGCGGGAGTAGACTTGGCGCGAACCGATGGCTACATCCTCGTGCCGGACTTCCAGCGCGGTGCTGTGGATGCGGCCGCCAATTCCAAGCACGCAACCATCGATGCTTCATTGGGACACAAGATCGGAGAAACCGGACGGGCTTTCCTTCGCGGCACTTTCTTCGATGAGGCGCGCCATAACGGCACACCCCTCACAATTAACAGCACAGGTACCGGATTCGGCGTCGCCGGCGTGAATACAGCGCTTGGCTCGCATGACTGGGTCAGCGCCCGAGTGTTTGGGCTGGCGCAAGGTTATGACCAGACGTTTTCCTCCGTCGCTCCCGATCGCAACACCGAGACCCTAACGAACGTTCAGCACGTGCCCTCGCAACAATTGGGGGGGGCGGCCCAGTGGAACCACACGTTTTGGCACCAGACTCTGATCGCCGGTGTGGATACGCAGGAGGTGATGGGAGCGAGTGATGAACAGCTGTTCTCATCGATGACCGGCAGTCATTTTGCCAACAATGTTGCCGGCGGCCGACAAGGCTCGACGGGGCTGTTCGGACAAGACGTATTGCAAGCAGGTAATTGGACCGTCATCGCTGGGTTGCGGTGGGATCGTTGGACGAACACCCACGGGAGCAATACGCGAATTCCGCTTCCATCCGGTGCCGTAACGGAAAATCTGTATCCCGACCGGGACGCGACCGCGCTGAGTCCGAAACTGTCCATCCTGCGAAAGATCAGCTCGAATGTATCTGTTTCTTTATCGGGCTACCGTTCCTTTCGTGCCCCAACTCTGAATGAACTCTATCGCAGTTTCCGGCAGGGGAACACGCTCACGCAGGCGAACCCGTTTCTCGGCCCGGAGCGCGCCAGCGGAGCCGAGGCTGGAGCACGCCAGACGGCCGGGGGCGGAAGAATGGAGGTCCGTGAGACATTGTTTTGGGCCGACGTAGTGAACCCGATCACGAATGTCACGATCGCGACTACTCCAACCCTTACCACCCGCCAGCGGCAGAACCTCGGGCGCACGCGTTCGATCGGCACCGAGCTTGACGGCAGCTTCCGACTCGCTAGCCATTTCCAATTTAGCGGGGGATATCAATACGCGCATGCGGTCGTAGTCGACTCGACCCCTGGCCTTATCGGGCTCAATGTCCCTGAGGTTCCCCGCCACCAGGCTTCCCTCGAACTGCGGTACTGGAATCCTTCTAAACTGATGGCCAGCGTGCAGGGGCGATATTCCGGTGTGCAGTTCGACGATGACCGCAACACGCTGCGGCTGGGCTCCTTTTACGTGATGGGCTTGTTTGCCGGACGCGAGATCCGTCCTGGACTGACGGGCTACGTCGCCGCCGAGAACCTGCTGAATCGACGATACGTTGTGACCCTCACCGGGAACCCGAGCAGCCCGCTCCAAAACTGGGGTCCCCCGATCCTCGCCAGAGTGGGGCTGCGCTTCGAGTTTCCGAATCGTTGAAGGTCATCCGCCCAGCCGCCCGAGAGAATAAACTCCTCTGGCGGTTCGGAAGCGAACAGATTCTGGTCTCTTGCCAGCTTAGGTTATACACTCTTTGGTATAGACTTCGTTTGCAGACTTCGCGTTCATGGGGCGTCATGCCAACCCGCAAGCGTCTCCTCTTTGTTGATGATGAGCCAAGCATTCGGCTCACTTTGCCGGCGGTTCTGGAAGATCACGGATTCGCAGTGACTACCGCCGAAAGTGTTCCCGACGCGATCGCGCGTATCGACCGCGCACAGTTCGACGTGCTGCTCTCGGACTTGAACATTGGGCAAGAAGGCGACGGCTTCCAAGTTGTAAGCGCGATGAGGAAACGTCATCCGCAATGCGTGAACATCATTTTGACGGGATATCCCGCGTTTGAAAGCGCAGTTTTGGCCATTCGACACCAAGTCGATGACTACGTGGTAAAACCTGCCGATATTGACGCTCTTGTCCGCACCATCAAACACAAGCTCTCAGAGCTGGCGGGAAGAGAGAGGTTGGGGTAAGAAGACTACTCAACGCTCCGCGCGCTTAAGCCCGAGAGCCGTGTCAGCAAGCTCAAGATAGTGTTCCAGCCGCGAAGGCTCTTTGGACCGATCATCAAGTGGAATCAGGCGAGGGCCTTCGTCTCTGGCCGCGGGCTCCTCGGGAGGGATGGGTTTCAGTTTGGAAGAAGCCCTCGGAACGGGTTTGCGCCGGGCCGGCATTAGGATTTCCGCTCCATATCCTGATGGAAAGTGACCGAAGCGCTGGCCTTGGTTTCGCCAGCCGTGAACGCCAACCCGCGGTCTTGTTCGGCAGTCGGCGCGCCAGCCAATACGCGCTTGCGATTTTCTATCTCGCGCAACTGACGGATGATTTCCGCTTCCTCGGCGGCGTATTCTTCCTCGCTGACCTCTCCAGACTCCAGCTTGAGTTGAAGCTCCAGCAAACGCTCCTTCACTGGAGCGTCGTCGGTGAACTGTTCTTCGGCAACCCTCTGCAGCGTCCGCAGAATGAAGCCAAAACCGGAGAACGGCATCATCAAAAGATCGTCAACAAGCAACATGGTGTTAGTGGCCCCTGTTAGCCCTACCCCGCCGCTACCCTTTCCAGCTTCAGTCGTATGTTCACAAAATTGTACGGAGGCCACGGGCCGGTGTATTTGAACTTCAACCTCTGACCGTACTTCCGGGCGATTTTGTTAACCGCGCTATCAAACTCGCCTTCGCGCTCTCGTTCAACCAGGAATGCGGCGTTCATGATCATCTTGTCGCCGATCGGCTGGTTGTCACGAGAAGCGACGCATACGCTACGCAAGGCCTCATAAATCTCGCGCACGTAAGTGATCGAGCGCTCCGCCAAGGCCTTATCGATCATGCGCCCCAGCTGCATTCTTGCGAGATAGGTCGATTGCAAGTGCTTCCGGATGATTTCCTGATGGAACTGTCGAATCTCTTCGTCGTCCCGCTTGATGTCTTCGATGATCTGGTCACGATCCCAATTCACCTTGAGACCGAATTCGAGCTTGCCGGCCATTTGATGAAGAACGTCTTTTAACGATGGATAGATACTCTTCAGCACTTCACGAATGTCGTCGTCGGTACGAAACACCGTACCGAAGCTCATGGGGATAATGGTGTAGTTCTTCATCACCGTCTCGATGACGTGCTCGTGGGCGAGAGCGTTTTCGCGCGTGGGATCGAATATGTACACCGACGTATTGCTCACGACGGCGGCGATGTCCTGATAGTTGACCGTGTAAACCATCTCGCCGCTGCCGCCAATTCCACTCTTACCGAAACTGACCGGATCCTTTGCCTGCACGATCCCGTACACGTACCGGCCGCCCTCTCCGGGAGCAACTTGCTGGGGCGCATCCGACTGTTCCATGCGGACGTGAACGTCCTCTTTCGATTTCGCCGCTTTGCGCGGTCTAGTTCCTGCCTTGGTGGCGATAGTTTTCGACTTGCTGGATTTCTTCAAATTGCGCTCTCCCAACCCTTAGTCACACATGTGAGACGGGGAAAACCAGTTTAAAGATGGTTCCCTTTCCGATGCTGCTGCGAACCAGAATCTTGCCGCTGTGTCCTTCGACGATACCCTTCACGATCCATAAGCCAAGGCCGGTCCCCTTCTCGCCTTTGGTGGTAATAAACGGTTCGAACATCGCACCGCGGATTTCCTTGGGGATGCCGCTGCCAGTGTCGGCCACGACAATGCTGATGCTGCCGGAGGGTCCGCGCAAGGACTTCCGGTAGCGGGTGCGAACGGTCAGTTTGCCACCGCCTGCCATACTATCCTGCGCGTTGACGACAAGGTTCGACAAGAGTTGACGGAATTGATCGGCCGAACCTTTCATTGGGGAAAGCTCCCCCAGGCGTTTCTCAACTTCAACACCGGATTTTGACAGGGGCCGGGCGAATAAGGTGAAAGTATCTTCCACGATGCTGTTCAGGTCGAAGGTGCCAAGCTGTCCCGCATTGCGGTAGAGGCCCAGCATTTGGCGAACGATGCGCGTGACGCGGTCGGTTTCGTTCTTTAGGGCTTCATAGATCGGCTGGGAGGCGGGATCGAGCCGGTTACGCAGGAGATAGATCGCATTCTTAATCGCCTCCATGGGATTATTGATTTCGTGGGCGATGGTACCGGCCAGTTTTCCGGTCGCCGCGAACTTTTCCATCTCCAACATGCGCCGCTCCATCTGCAGCTGTTCGAGACGTTTCCAGGTCGAGAAGTCGCGCAAGACCGTGACCGTGTATGCGACCTGGCCGCGAGCGTCATAAATCTTTCCCGAACGCGCGGCGTACTCAATTTCAGTTTTTGTGGCCGGGTTATAAAGATGAATCGCCTTATTCTGGCGGTCGAGGAATGAAAACGTGAAGGCGGTCAAATAGGCATCGAGTTTCGCCTCGTTCTTGACCACCTGCGGATCGCGAGAAGCATCCGCCGAGCCAAATAGTTCCTTCGCGAGCGGATCGAGCAGCACGATCTTGGCGGCGTTGTCGGCAACTACGATGGGGTCTCCGACGTTTTCGACTACCAAGTTCAGGCGGTCGCGATCTTGTCGCACCACCTCTTCCGCCGCCCGCAGCTTCTCAAGATTGGCGCGCACTTCCTGATCGGCGCGACGGAGATCGGTGACGTCCCGCATCACCGTTACCATGCCGGTGCGGCTCTCGCTAACGTAGGTCGGAGCGCAAACCGCTTCGAACAGGACCTCCTCGCCTTCCATGACGTCAACCAGCGTCAGGTCGCGCGAGCTATCGGATGCGCTGACTACCATCGAAGACAGCGCCGCCGAAAACAACAGGTTGTTGAACTCCACGGCACGCCTGCCACCTTCGCTAATGCCTTCGGGAACGCGGAAGAAACGTTCCGCCGCACGGTTTTGAATCATGACGCGATGCTGGTTATCGGTGAGGATCACCGGGTCCGCCATGCTTTCCATCACCGTGGTCATGCGCGAAATGGTCATTTCCATGTCGCGCATGCGGTTGTAATAGTGCTCTACCTTGAAAAGTCGGGACAGGTGACGGTTGGCACGATCAACCAAGCTTCGGTACTGGCGCAGTTGGATCTGATTGGGCGAGCGGCCGAGTTGTCCGACAACCATGGTGATATAGGAGCGCATACCGCAGGCTGAACAAACTTGTTGCTGAATCTGCAGCTTGCGCCTGGGGTCAGCATTCTGAACGGCGAGACAATCGGCCCGCCGTTCCCGCTCCGCCTCCCAGCAGCGCGTCTGACTGCGATAAATCATGGGGTGGGCATAGATCGAACCTGTTTTCAGGCGGCCGTCAGGAAGGAGAACCGGTCTCAAGTTGACCAGCGCCGCGACCAAGGGATCCTCGCTCGCCCAAAGGGAGGTCTGGAAGCCCTTCAGGGTAGCTGGGGCAAAATTGAGAGAAGCAGCGGTCTTGATCTCGCCGCTGTCGAAATCCACTTCGAGCACAGCGGCGCGCGGAAACCCCAGGAAAACGATCTCCTCCAGGAGGATAGGGAAGATCTCTTCCGGGCGTTCCGCCGCAATGAGGCGCAGAGCCGCCGATTCGTTCGACGACCGCTGGTCGATGAAGCGCTCGCGTCTGGGTTTCAAGACAGGGCTCGCCATACAGCTTAATTCCTTCTACACAGGAAGGCGCTACCCCCTGCGCGCTGCTGCCCGCCGCACAACCGGCGCGCGCGCAACCCGTCGCGTTGTTTCTACTTCGACCTCGGGTGCTTCTTCACCCGTCAACTGCGGGCGGGAAACCAAGCCAGTCAAACCCACAGCATCCGCGTATTTCAGATAAGTGTCGATGGACGCCACAACCACGCGGGCTTCGACTGTAATCAGGTCAATACCCACTAGAGAGATGCGCACCCATGCATCGATGACAATGCCCTTATCCAGTACACGATCTAGAACATCGATTAGGCTCGAACCGCCCGAAACTCGTTCGACCGCCATGTGAAAATCTCCTCCTGTATTTCAACCCTCATCGGGGCCGCCGCACGCGAGTTGCCTTGGGGCCCGGCGCACGCCGGGAGCTTGGGGGAGCCTTCGCCGCCAAAGCGGGAACAACGGGAGCCTGTATGGTCAGGTGTGGATCATACTTCCACCAGTTCAATCCGATCTGCTCGGCCTTATCGACCGAACAAACTAGCAGCCGGATCCGAATGGTAAGCAGTTCTACGTTGGCTAGAGAAACGCGGACGTCACCCGCGATGACTAGACCTTTGTCCAGAACCCGATCGAGAATGTCTACAAGGTTCGTTGTCCCAGAAACTGTAGGAACTCGCTCCATCGGCCGTCTTTCTGCTGCATGATTGAACGCAAATTTCCCGTTCTGCGCGCATGATGCTAATCGCAGCAAGCGCTCCATGTCAACGCAAATAGCCGGATCGTCGCGGAGCGGCTTCTCGCAGACTTCGCCAAGCTTGAGATTCCAGAACTGCCGGATGCCGTTGCCCGAGACTGAAGGCCTAGGCGCGACGCGGTAAGCGTTCTCTGTCGAACACAAAGGCGGCGAGAGAAACGTGGGTTGCGAATACCGTCGAGAAGGGCCGAGCGGAACGCTGGCTACACGATCGTCTACTTCAGCTCTTGCAACCTGGCGGAAGCGATCTGGGCGGCCTCGGTTTGTGGAGATTCTTTTTGAATTTGTTCGTACAGCTTCTTGGCGTCCGCGTTCATCCCCGCAGCTTCGTAGGTCTCGGCCAACTGGATCTGCGCGGTGGGTTTGCCCACAGTACGAGTGGGGTCGGCAATCAAGGCCTTGTAGAGATCGACGGCCTCCTTCGTGCGGCCAGTATTACGGTACACGGAGGCGAGCGCCATCTTAGCCAGGGACGACAGGTCCGAATTGCGAATTTCCGACACTGACTTCAGTTCCCGTTCCGCCGCGGCAAAGTCGCCGAATTGGGAAGAAGTCACGCCCAGGAAGTAACGCGCGTAGTCGCCTGCACGGGTGTGTGGATATTTGTCGGCGATTGCCTGAAACTGTTTGTGTGCTTCGGTTGCGCGCTCCTGAGCGGAGGCAAAGGAAAGTAGGTCAGGCTGCGGCGGCATTCCTGTCGGACGAATCGGCGCATTGAGCGTTTGTACCGCCTTCGTGAACTCAATGCTAGCCTTCTCGTCCTGCGCGGATAAGTAGTACCACGCTCCCAAAGCGCCGGCAATCACAACGAGGGCGATAACCACTCCGGCAAGGAGCTTCCCTTTGTGCTCAGCCGACCAGTGAACGGTCTGCTCCGCTACCTGGAGTGTGGTCCTGCTGAATTTATCTTGCTTGAGTTGACGACGGGTCTCTGCGCGCACAAACTTCCCTTCTGCCTGGTTGTGGGTGGAATGATCGGAAGATTTAGTCTAACAGCGGGGATTTGGGAGCGTCAAAACGTGTTCACCACGCATTATTCAGACGTGCAGGCCAGTTCTGAATTCGCCGTCCCAAAGGCTTTAGCGGGAGGCTTCTTCCAAAATCCCCTTTTCGAGCTTTTCCTGGCACTCGATGCAGTGGCGGGTCCAGGGAACGGCCTCGAGACGCTTGGGATTGATGTCCTTGCCGCAGGAGATGCACTCGCCGAACGAACCTTCCCGGATGCGGGCTAGCGCGCCCTCCACCATCTGCAGCAGCTGGCGGTCGGCATTGCTCTGGTGGAATAAAAACTCTTTGTTGTAAGAGCTGGCAGCCTTGTCGGCGATATCCTGCGCCACGTCTTCGTCGGCTGCTCGGCCATCCTGCTGAGTGCGCGAGACCATGCGGCGCAGCTCCTGCTGGCGGGTCTCTAAACGCTTCTTGAATCCATCCAACTTCTTCTTATCCATCTCCATTCCAAACCGTGCCGGGTACTTAGCGACGCCCGGGCAACAAAACCAAACGGGAATAATATGCGCGTAACTTGAGATGCGTCAACTATGAGAATGGGTGCAGAGAACCCACGGAGATGTTGGTCGCCCGGGAATTGCAACAGACCTGGTGGACACCTGCTTGCCATCTAAGGCTCATCCTTACCCGCTTCATCGCGGCAACGGATTGGGGGTTTGGGCCAAGGCATAGGCCATGACCGCGATGCAAGCGGCGTTCTCGCGCAATTCTTCCGGAACGACTTTATCGAGCGTATCGCCCGGGGTGTGGTGGAAGGTGAAATATTTCAGTCCGTTTTGCCAGACTCCGAGCGCCGGAACGCCCTTATCCGAAAGCGGCTCGATGTCGGTTTCCGGCGAACTGGTAACCACATCAAAAATGCTGGCGCCGATCGGGCGCAAGGCATCAAGCACCGGCGTTAGCTCCTGTTGAGCGGCCTCGCTGGCGCGGACATGGAAACCGAGAGGATGCTCGGCGCCGAGGTCACTTTCGATGGCCGCGACATGGTTTGCAATCTGGGGTGCGTATTCCTTTGCATATACGTCGCGTCCGGTCGCGCCCATCTCTTCATTCATCCATGCGATCACGCGGATGGTGCGCTTGGGATGAAGGTTCAATCGATGCAGAAGCTCGGCGGTTTCCATCGCAACCACGACACCGGCGCCATCGTCGATCGCGCCCGTGCCAAGGTCCCAGGAATCGAGATGCCCCGACACAATCACCACCTGTTCAGGATGTTCCGAGCCCTTCAGATCGCCAATAACGTTGTAGCTTTGCACTTCGGGCCCTTCGTGAGTGGGTAACAACAAATGAATTCGCACCGGCCCCTTCTCGGCCAAGCGGGCGATCAGCATGGCGTCTTCGGCAGTTACCGCTCCCGCGGGGATATGAGCCGCCGCGCTGTAACCGGTGTGGGGAAGGCGGTAAGCTCCGTCACCCGTTGAACGAACTAGCGATGCGATGGCTCCAAATCTTTCTGCTGCAGCCGCTCCGGCAGAACGGTATCGAACCGACTCCCCATAGGCAGAACCCGCCCGCCCCGCAGCGGCTTTGCGCGAGTCATAGGCGAAATCAAACAACACAATCTTCCCGGCGACTTTGTCCCTCCCGAGTGAAATCAAGTGATCGAAGCTGTGCGCAACAACTATCTCGCCGGTGATCCCGTCCGCGGGAGTGGGTGCGTTCCCCAACAGCGCGGTTACAACGATCTTCTGTTTGGTGCCGGGGACCTGCCCCGGGTACTCAACCAGCTCAGCGGTATCACTCCCGCGAATGAACCGGCGGACCATAACCGGCTCGAGCTTCACTTCGAGTCCGAGATTGCGCATCTGGTCGGCGACATAGTGGACCGCAGCATCCGCCTGAGGCGAGCCGGCCGGCCGGGGTCCGATGCTGTCGGCCAAGTGTTCGAGCTGCGAATAGGCGTACTGATCCTCAAGCGCTAGGTCGCGAATCTTTGCCATCTCCCTGCGGAGTTGCGGGTAGAACTCGCGAGTCGCAATTTCCGCCTCGTGTGGAACCTGATCCCACGTTGAGGTGCTTGGAGGGGTCTGCGCCTGGGACAGGCCGTAGACCAAGAACAGCAAGACCAGGGAAGTCAAGAATCGCATTGCTACCTCTTAAACAGGGGGGGATGAATTATTTAACCACGAGAATTCCTGCAACGCCTTGACCGTCACCTTGCAGGCACGAAAAAGCGGCCCCAGGTTCGGGGCCGCGTTTCAAAAGAGGCTGAAGAGGACTACTCAAGATTCGCTGAGGAGCGCCGCCCCGCTGAAAGAGCGGCTTTGGGTCGATGGGTCGAGAACGGAGGAAGAGATCGAAGCATGTGCGGCCTCTTTTCTTGCAAGTGAGAGGAGCACTTGCGAGTCCAAAACGACTTCCCGAATTGGGATTCACCGAAACTGCTGGGGTACAAAGGTTTAGCAGCCAGTAGGCGAAGGGGCGAGCCGCCAACCTAGTAGGTCCCCAAAGTGAAGAATTCTGCACATGCATTGCAGGACACCGTTCCGGGAACTTCCGGACGCCCGAAAACCGTACACTTAGCTACACTGAAATTCCCCCGCATTTCAGGAGGTCCCATGCGTCAAGCTCATGCGGTTCTCGTGCTCTCTTCGTCCCTCTTGCTTGGGCAATCCTCCCCAACTCAGTCCCCATCTTCACAAACCGCTCGCCAGGCACTCGTCGAAATGTTTTTCGGCGAGACCCCCAACCACATGGAGAAACATCTTCCGGAAGCAACGAGAAAGTCGCTGAACAAGTTCGGGGGCGCGGGAGCACGGAACTATTTTTCTGACTTCACCATGCTAGCAAGCCAGATCCGTCAGGAAGGAACGTCGCTATCGACCTTCGATACCGGGCCAATCCTGATCAGCGCGCAGGACTCGCGGCTCAGTCTCGGGAATGGGCCCGACAAGATTGAACTCACCGTCGAGCGCGACGATTTGATCGGCGACGAGGATCAGATTGAACTCGCTCTGCACTTGAGCCGGAACGGGAAGGACCAGGATTTGCCGGTCATTCCGGGATTCACGTTTTCTATGGTATCGGAAGCCAATATGTGGAAGCTGAATGAGATCACGGTTACCGTTCATATCCCGCTCGGCGATCCTGCATTTTTGAAGACGATGGAGGACAAGCAGCGCAGCCAAAATGAAATGATCAGCATGTCGATGCTGCGAATCGTGAATGCTGCTGAGAAGAATTACTCATCTGCCAAGGGACGTTATGCCTGTTCGCTTGCGGTGCTGGGTTCGGAATATCTCTACGATCCTGAACTGGCGAAAGGCAGCAAGAACGGTTACAACTTCGTAATTTCCAGCTGCGAGCCGGGGCACTACCAAGTGGTCTCCGAGCCGGCGGTCGCAGACTCCGAGCAGCGCGCGTTTTGCAGCGATGAAAGCGGCGAGATTCGTGCAGCGTCCGATGGGAAGGCGACAACGTGTATATCGGGCGGAGAAGAGGTGGAGAAGGCAATGGGACAGACGGCAATGGGAGAGACGGCAATTGGATTATCGCCGGTTGGCAAGAGCGGCTCGACGGCAGAGGGCGGCAGGGCGGCGGTTCCTCAGACTCAGCAGCCATCGGTACCGAACCCCCCGGTTTCGCCGTGTGTCCAGGGCCACTGCAAATGAACGAACGGCACATCGTTCTAGCGCTTCCCACGCATCCTATTTCCTGAGTTCTCGAATTTCTGTTAAACATTGAGATTGCACCGGAGGAAAGATTTGCGTCGGGCTGCCATCGGGTTCTTGCTGTCATCTTTGCTGGTTCTTGGACCTGCCTGCGGAGGGGGAAGCGGCAGTGGTTCCACGGCGAATATTCGGTTTGTGCAGGGCTCGATTGACGCCCCCTCAGTCGATTTCCTGGTGAACGGGACTACTCACCAATCCGACATGCTCTACGGGAATGCCAGTTCATATGTTTCCGTAAAGGCGGGGAACAGCCAGATTCAAGCCGTTCCCGTAGATTCGACCAAACCATTGCTCGACCAAACTGTCTCGCTCGCCGATAGCGCCAACGAAACCGTCATACTGACCGGCCCGGTGGCCCAGCTCAAACCCCTAGTTTTGAATGACGGCTCCACTACAACCGGGGGAACAACAGGTGCGGCCAGTGTGCGTGTAGTGAGTATCTCGACCCTCATGGGTCCGGCAGATGTCTACATTATTCCTTCGGGAGGCACCCTGTCCGCCGCAGCTGCGGTGTCGAGCGGGCTTGACTTCGACCAAGACACGGGTTACCAATCGGTGGACGTAGGCACGGGAACGACCGGGGCAAACTACACGGTATACATGACCGTTCCGGGTACAAAGTCGGTTTACATCAGCACAGGTCCGCTAACCTTTAGCCCTTCGAAGAAGCAGACGGTGATCATTCTGGATGGTCCCGCCGGCGGGTTCACTTTCACCCAATTGACAGACCAATAGCCGGATTCGAGGTAAGCGGCTCCCATTTCCATCAGCTCAACAACACTTTCCATCACTTTCCGCGTCTAACTGTTTGACAAAGCTGCCGATTTCATTTTCGTCCACTTCTAAGGGCACCGGGCACCCGCGATATAATCGTCCTTTCGGCATACTGGAGGCAAGTACGGATATGCGAGAGCGTGCAAACGTCCTTTGGGGACGTTTCAAAGCAAACAGAGTAGCGTCGTCGCTGGTAATCCTTCTGACGCTAGCATTGGGAATCCTGATTGGCACGATCGTTTCTGGTGGCGTGCGTGGCCAGGAGAAGAAGGTGTCGGACGCCCCCCCACTGACGGTCCCTGCTCGCAAAGACTCCTCCAACCAGTTCTCCCAGATTGCCAAGTCGCTTGAACCCGCGGTGGTGAATATCAACACCGAGTCCACGCTAAAGCCTAACGCTCGTCGACGCCCCGGGCAGCCTGGCGGCGACGACGACCAGGAGAATCCATTTGGCGATTTTTTTGACAAGTTTTTCGGCAATCAGGACACGGGTCCAATCAAGCAGCGCTCCTTGGGTTCCGGCGTGCTCGTCGATGGGAAGGGATACATCGTCACGAATCGTCATGTGGTCGAAAAAGCAGACCGGATCCGGGTCAAGCTGCAAGATGAGCCGCAGAGCGTACAGCACGACGCCAAGGTGATCGGCACCGACCCGGAAACCGATCTTGCGGTCATCAAGATTGACGTCGACAAGTCTCTTCCCTACGCGAAACTGGGGAATTCTGACAGCATGCAGGTAGGTGATTGGGTGCTCGCGATAGGTAGCCCGTTCGGCCTCCAGGCGACGGTCACAGCGGGCATCGTTTCTGCAAAAGGCCGCAACATCGTTCCCAATCGTCAGTTTCAATCCTTTATCCAGACCGATGCGGCGATTAATCCTGGAAACTCCGGTGGGCCGCTGGTCAACATGGATGGCGAGGTGATCGGCATTAACACCGCCATCTTGACTGACACAAATGCCTATGCCGGCGTGGGATTTGCGCTACCTTCCAATACAGTTGCCCAGGTCTATAACCAGCTCACGGGCCCTGAGCACCGAGTGCAACGCGGATCGATTGGTATCGAATTCAATGCACAAGAGAATCCTGCCATCGCCCGAGTCTACGGCGTGCAGTCCGGGGTCACGATTTCCAACGTGGTTGCGGGCAGTCCGGCTGAAAAAGGCGGCCTCAAGGTAGGCGACACGATCGTTTCCGTCGATGGCAAGCCCGTCAAAAACGGGGACGAACTGGTGGCAGACATTGCCGGTCGCAAGCCAGGCAGCAAGATCGCGATTGGATACGTTCGTGGCGGAAAGAAGGAAGAAGCCAGCGTGACCGTCGCCGACCGCGCCAAGCTGTTTGCTTCTCGCCTTGGCGATGAGGAGGAAGGCGGCGAGGAATCCCAGCCAAAGCAGAGCAAACTCGGCATCACCATTCGTGGACTCACACCGGAGATGGCTGACCGCTTGAATGTTCCCTCCGGCAAGGGAGTTGTGGTTCAGGAAGTAAAGCCCGGGTCCTTTGCTGACGACACTGGTTTGACCCGCGGCGACATCATTCTGGAAATCAACAAACAACCCGTCAACAGCGAAGACGACTTCGACCGGGTGCAAGCGGGTTTGAAGAGCGGTCAAGACGTTGTGTTTCTGGTCCGGCAACGGGGCGCAGGACGCAACGCCGGAACGATCTTTCTTGCCGGGACACTTCCGTAACAGTTACCCTGCACTAGCGGTACTGGCGCAAATCGGCGTTTTGCGAGAAGATGGTCCGCGCATCTAAGGATGTAAGCAGTTGGCCAGGTACCATGGCCGCTCGCAAATAATGGAAGCGGAGATGTAGCGAATGAGTTTTGTCCATCGAAAATTGCCAATCCTTGCGGCGGGTATTATCTTGGCCGCTTCGATGGCCTCCGCGAGCACCTCGCCGAAAAAGCCTTCTACCAAGGCTACGAGCCACACCGTAGGGAAGCTGCACAAGAGTTCCCGACACTCCAGCAAGAAATCCCGCAAGCCGCGTGGGCAGCAGGCAATCGACACCACCCGGGCAAGGGAAATTCAGGTGGCGCTAGTGCGGGAGCACTACCTAAGGGGCGCACCTTCCGGATCATGGGACTTGGCCACGCAGGCAGCGATGCGGAAGTATCAGGCTGACCAGGGATGGCAAAGCAAGACCGTTCCAGACTCACGCGCTCTGATTCGCCTGGGACTCGGACCCAGCCGCGAGCATCTACTGAACCCTGAAAGCGCAATGGTGACAGGGGCTCCTGTGCAGTCGGCGAGAGCGGGCTCTGTAACTGCGCCGAGCAGCACGGTGTTGCCGGTCCGGAGTTCGTCACCCGGGCTGGCCGTCAGCACGGGTTCCGACCTTTCCTCCTCCCGCTGACACTCTAATCAATCAACAAAGGCTTGTTACTCAGCACGGCCGCGGGATTGTCTTCCACCAGGGAGCGCGCCATGCCGGATCCAAACTCCTTTTCCACCACCTTGCGCGCTCGCGAAAGAAGCGGGGGACGGCGGAGGGTGTCATGCGAATCGGTCGCAAGGAAATGAACGATGCCCTTCTTAAGAAATTGACGCGCGCATCGGCCCGCGGTATCGCCAAATGATCCGGTCAGGGCCGAAGCGGTGATCTGCACCAGGCAACCGCAACTCACCCATCGGTGAACACGATCGGGTGTTTTCTGCAAAATGGGATTGCGTTCCGGGTGAGTGATGATGGGTACGACTTCGAGCGTGCTCATGTTGGCCAGCCAATCGTCTATCGGTTGCGGAATGCTGAAATTATTGAACTCAACCAACAGGTATCGGGTGTCAGCGATGCACCAGCGCTCCGGGGTCCGCAACGCCGCCTGCATGTTCTCGAACGAGAGATGAAAATCGCATCCCAGGCTCAACCGTGGTGTTGGGCCGATGCGCTGCTGTAATTGAGTCAGCAACTTGCTGAGATATGCGCGATCGTAGTAGTACCGGTCGTTGGCGTGCGGCGTTGCGACCATGTGCTCAATGCCATCTTGCGCGGCCATGCGACACATGGCTTCGGAAGTTTCCCAAGACTTTGGCCCATCGTCTACTTCAGGCAGGATGTGGCAGTGAATATCGATCACTGAGGCGATTTAAGCAGATTCCATTGATACGGAAAAGTGTTGAGTGCCGTACGAGTGCTTTTTGTCTCCGGTCGTCATTGATTCGTAGCACACGCGGGATTTCAAGACACGGAGGCGCTCCGGAAATTCGCGGCATCGAGGCCAGCTTTCGTGATCTCTGCGGTTCAGCTTTCGCCGCTAAAGGCCTGCGCGAAAACCAGTCCCAAAGATCCAGGTGAATGCTACCGCGAAATTCCGAAAAGGGAGCTGGCAATAGCGTGGACGACGGTAGGCTTAGGTTAGCTCCCGTAGCGCTTGCCAACAAAGTCTCTGATCTCCGAGTACGCCTTCTTCAGGACATCTTCCTGCGGCAGGAAAACGATCCGGAAGTGCTGGCTGCCGGGCCGCTGCCCAAAGCCCGAGCCGTGGACCACCAGGATGTGTTTTTCAAGGAGAAGATCCTTCACGAATACCTCATCGCCTTCAGGAATTTCGATGCGCGGAAAAGCATAGAACGCGCCGCGCGGGGGGACACAGCTCATATGAGGGGTTCCGTTGCAGGAGTTCACCGTCAAATCACGCCGAGCACTGAGCTTGCGAATGACTTCGACGAGGTGGTCCTGCGGTCCTTCCAAAGCAGGCTTGATGGCGTACTGTTCCGGATGGTTTGCGGAAAGACGCGCCCGCAGAAGCTTGTGCATGCCTTCGATGAAGGGCTTCACCGCAGCTTCCTCGCCGCTCACGATCGACCAGCCAATGCGCCAACCGGGAGCTAAATAGTTTTTGGACAGCCCCCCCAGAGTCACAACCGGGACATCCGGTGCCACTGCAGCGATCGAAATCTGCTCGCCACCGTCGAGGATCAGCTTGTCATAGATCTCGTCCGCGATGATGAGGAGGCTGTGCTCGCGGGCGATGTCCGCGATCCGTTCAAGCATGCGGCGCGTGCATAGCGCGCCTGTTGGATTATTGGGATTGATCAGAACAATACCGCGCGTGCGCGAGTTGATCTTCGAGCGTAAATCCCCCAGGTCAGGTTGCCAGCCGTCGTCCTCATTCAGGAAGTAGGTATTCGGCACCGCGCCCGTCTTGCAAACGATCGCCGAGTAAAGAGGGTAGTCAGGACAGGGTGTAAGTACGTTGTCGCCTTCGTTGAGCAGCGCCGTAAGACAAACATCAACCGATTCACCCGCGCCATTGGTGACAAAGACATCCTGGACCGAGGTCATGCCCTTGCGCGCAGCCTCCCCTCGAATCGCCTCGAGGGCTTCAGGAATTGCTGTCGATGGTGCGTAGCCGTTCTTGTTGTCACGCATCGCCTTGCAGGCCGCTTCTACGACGTGAGGAGGGGTAACGAAATCGTAGATATTGGGATCACCCACGTTCAAAAACAGGACCTTGTGTCCCTTCTTTACGACGCTGTCGGCCATAACCGCGAGATCTCGGATCGCGTATCGCAGGTTATCGAGGCGCTTCGCAGGCGTAACTTCGTGGACTTGAGTTGGCATGAGCAATTCTAGCCTAAGAGGACGCAGGATCGCGATTCCGGGTCAGGAGAAACGCGGCTGTGCAGCTACTTCCGTGATCTCTTTCCTGGGGACGGTCTTGCCTAGAATTTGGGGTGGAAGCACCCCTCTGCCACGAGCTGGCTTAGATGGAACGCTGGAAATGAAAGTAACAGTCAAACGCGTGTTGACGGCGGTGATGATCGTCGGCGGACTGGTCACCGGATATCAGATTTTGAGTAAGCCGCAGCCGGTGGCCGTGCCCCAAAGCGCTGAAGACGCTCGCGCCAACGCCCAATCTTTTGACCAGAAGATCGCTCTGATTGAGGCCGCGCGCCAGGAGAACGGCGCTCCCGCGGAGGTGCGGTTCAGCTCCGACGAAGTAAGTGCCGAAGTGGCCGAGAGCCTAGGTACGGTGCCGCCCGCTCCCCCAGCAAATATCGGGAACTCCCCACCGACATCGCCAGACACCGTACTCGGGCAAGGTGATGTTCAGGTGAAGGGATACCAGGTCAAGCTGGTGGGAAATGTGGTGCGTGGACAGTTCGTTGCGAATGTGGCGGGCAAGGACGTGTGGGTGACGCTCGCCGGCCATCTCGGTTCGCAAGGCGGGTATCTAACCTTCGATCCCACCGAGTTCAAGGTGGGGGAATTCGGCATCCCCGTCTCCCTCGTCAACTCAGCTTTGCAGAAGAAACTCGCGGAACAGCGCGAACAACTCCGCCTGCCTCCGGGGATCGACACTCTGCGTGTCGAGAATGGCGAGTTGGTGATCACGCAAAAGTAATGCCCGCTAACCCTGAACCTGGCTACTCCTGAATCATGGGTGAATCGGGTGCAGGTGAATCGGGTGCAGACGCTATTGGCAGCCACGACTTCAGGTGCCCTGACACCCCCAAATACTCGAGCTAGCTTCTGCGGCGGTAGTAGATGTTGAACTCGTATCCAGGCTGAGGTGGGAAGAGTTCGGCAATTTTCCGCAAGCGCTCGCCCATTGCCGCGGGGGCGAGCAACGGATAATCCCGTTCTCGCAAGTCGTGATAATCGAGATCCAAGAAAATCGATAGCAGATAAATCGAGATTGCGTCAGCGAACGTCGCTGAGAAGTATTCGTTCTTATGCTTCTCCGCGTCAGGACCCCGTCCCATAGCCACCTTACGTGATTCCCAGGCATCCATGGAGGTCTCACCGCGCACGCTAGCTTCGGCCTGCTTCCAGACCAGTTCGGCGAACTCCTGCGAGACTCCCGCGCGGTCCACGAATGCGTGTCCCACGTTGATGTAGAACTCGAAGGCGATCGAGAACCGGTCGTCCATCAGGCGGGTGGAGATGAACACGCACTGCGATCCGCCTAAATCTAGGTTGCGGTGACAAACAGCATGATCGCTCAGGGTGACGTCGTATCGGTCTGCGATCACGGTCTGGTCGCCCTGGTTCACCGTCAGCGGGACGAAATAGTAGGCTTTCCGGTCGAGTGCGGTGGCGATTGTCTTGGGCACGGCGCCGATCATGCGCTCGAGATCAGGCGCGGAGATGCTCATCTCCCCGGACACGGCGTAGCACACGCCGTTCGTACCTTGCGTAACCGGCGCCTCGCGGATCACGTCCGCAGGCTGACGCGTAATGGCTTGGGTCGTTTGTGCCATGATTTCGCGCCCCTTTTCGGGGGCCTGTTTACCTGGTCTTCATCATTCTAGCGCACGAGTACTTCCCGATAGCCGGCAAGGATATCGGAAACCGCGTGGTCCCAGGAGAACTTCTTCACCTGCTCATAGCCCGCATGCCGTAACCTTTCACGCAAGACCTGATCACACAGAACTCGTTGCAGAGCGCGCATCATCTCGAACAAGTTCTCTGGGTTGACAAGAACCGCAGCATTGCCAACCACTTCCGGGATTGACGAAGTATTGGAAGTGAGCACCGGGGTGCCATGTGCCATGGCTTCGAGCGGAGGTAACCCAAAGCCCTCATAGAGAGACGGGAACACGAATACCTTGGCGACATCGTAGAAGACGCGGAGAACGTCGATCGGCACGAATCCGAGAAAGCGTACGTCGTTCTGCACCCCGGCGCGGACCACGGTGCGTCGGAGGTCGGGATGCTTGGAAAGCTCGTCGCCGATGATGATTAGCTTGAGATCGGGAAACTGGTCTTGCTTGGCCAACTCGGCTTTGAGAGCGGCAAAGGCCTCGATGATTCGCACTAGGTTCTTGTGAGGACTGATCCGGCCCGCATAAAGGAGAAAAGGATAGGCAATTTGGTAGCGCTCAGCCAGCATCTGACGGTCGGCGTCGGTGGCGTGCCCGGTCAGGAACCGGGCATCGATTGCATTGTAGATCACCTCAATCCGACGCGCTTCGATCCCAAACAACTTTTGAACCTCGTTCTTGGTGAAACTCGAAACAGCAAAAATCCGGGCGGAGTTTCGCAACACACGCCGCGTAAGTTGAAAGTGTAACGAACGCTTCAGTCCGGAGCCGTTACGTGCGCGGTACATATGGTCGAGTACGTCATGCACAGTTACGACGTAAGGGCAGGGGAAATGATGGGGCAGCCAGAACAGGTGTGGCACGTGCACCAGGTCGCATCCGACACGCGCCAGCACGGAGTGGCACTGGAAAAACCCTTTGGCAGTCTCCGGCGAGGCTACTTCAATCGAGGAGAAGTTCTCGGGTAGATTGCCGATTTCCTTTGCCTTCTCCGGAGAGCCGAGCAGGAAATACTCGTTCTCGTGATCAAGTCGGGTGAGCGCGCGGATGATGTTACGCGTGTAGGTGCCCACGCCGAACTCGGTGATCCGCCGAATGTCGATGGCAATCTTCACTGAAGAGATTTTACAGAGTTCTCAGCAAGGGAAACACGTGCGTCTCGGTAGCGTCCCCTCGGAACCTTCCCCTGTCCTTCAGAGCTAAAATTAAACAATGAACTCCACGCAGGAACTTACGCTTTCCGGACGATCTCTTATCGGCAGACAACTGGGAGACACTGGCGGTACCTCGTTCCACGGGGTCAATCCCTCGAACCGGGAAAGGCTCGAACCTGAGTTCCGCTCAGCCAGCGCTGAGGATATCGACAACGCAGCAAACCTCGCTGCGGACGCCTTCAGACTGGTTCAGGGTCTGAGCGGCAGGAAACGGGCAGCCTTCTTGCGTCGAATCGCAGAGAACATAGAGGCCGACGGGGAGGCAATTATCCGGCGTGCCAACCTCGAGTCCGGACTTCCGTTGCCAAGGCTGCAGGGAGAATTGAAGCGCACAAGCGGACAGCTAAGGCTCTTCGCGGAAGTGCTCGAAGAAGGATCCTGGGTAAACGCGCGACTAGATGAAGGCGACCGTAGCATCAAGCCACCTCGTCCCGATGTTCGCTCGATGCTGCGACCGCTCGGCCCCGTGGCAGTATTTGGCGCCAGCAATTTCCCTTTGGCCTTTTCAGTTGCCGGGGGGGACACTGCGTCGGCGCTCGCCGCGGGAAATCCGGTCGTCGTCAAGGCACACCCGGCGCATCCCGGCACGAGCGAACTGGTAGGACGCGCGATCCGCAATGCTGTGGAGCAAGCAGGTTTGCCCGATGGCTTGTTCTCGCTCCTATTTGACTCAGGAATTCAGGTGGGCGAGGGTCTAGTGCAACACCCGGCGATTAAAGCTGTCGCATTTACCGGGTCCAGTGTCGCTGGACGAGCGTTGCTGAAGCTCGCATCGCAACGCCCTGAACCGATCCCTTGCTACGCGGAGATGGGAAGTACAAACCCGTTCTTTATCCTGAGTGGTGCAATGCGTGAGCGTGGAGCGAAAATCGCTCACGGGCTCCAGGCCTCCTTCACCGTAGGATCGGGCCAATTCTGCACGAAACCGGGCCTGGTATTTGTGCCGCAGGACTACCGTGCCGAATTCGAGAGAGAAATTCATGAAGGGGTGAGCAAGATGGAGCCATGCGGAATGTTGACGCATGGAATTGCGACGAAATACTTCCAATCTGTGCGACAACGAATTGCCGAAGGCAAGGCGCAGGTGGTCGCAGAGAAACGGAGTAATGCGAGCCCGGCAGCCGCGGTTGGCGAACCAACCGTGTTTGGCATCTCTCTCAACGAGTTCCTCGCGCACCCGGACCTAAGCGAAGAGGTCTTTGGGCCGACCACGCTGCTGGTCCACTACGGGAGCGAAGGCGACCTGCTCAGAGCCGCGCAGCAGTTGGAAGGCCACCTGACCGCGACGATTCACGGGACCGACGAAGATTTGACGCGATCCCAAGAATTGATCCGCGTGCTTGAAACAAAAGTCGGACGAATCGTCTTCAATGGATTCCCGACGAATGTGGAAGTCAACCATGCCATGGTTCACGGGGGACCATTCCCCGCTACATCCGACAGCCGGACGACCTCGGTTGGAAGCATGGCAATCTGGCGATTCGTACGCCCAGTCTGCTACCAGGACTTCCTCGATAGCGCGTTGCCGGCGGAGTTGCAGAATGCGAATCCCCTGGGGATTCTGCGCATGGTGAACGGGAACCTGACGCGAGAGTAGAACTTCGACCCGAAGGTCGAAGTTCTTCGGTTCAAGCCACCGGATTTTCCAACACTCCAATCCCATCGATTGTGACGCGGATGACATCGCCATGCTGAAGCGTGAAATTGTCGCCGGGAACAATGCCGGTCCCGGTCATCAGATATGCACCCTGCGGGAAACTGTTGTCGCGGTATAGATAGGCTGCCAGCTCCTTCGGCTCGCGCTTCAACTCGTTCAGAGTCGTCCTTGCGGAAAACGCCTCCTGGCCGGCGCGCAAGATTTCGAGCCGGATGGCCGTGTCGCGCGATACGTCGGATGTAAGCAGAATGCAAGGACCCAGCGCACAGCTGCCGTCATACACTTTGGCTTGCGGGAGATAGAGAGGGTTTTCGCCTTCAATATCGCGCGAACTCATGTCGTTGCCGATGGTGCAGCCGATGATCGCGCCCGCGGGATTGAGCACCAACGTCAACTCGGGCTCTGGCACCGACCACTTCGCGTCAGAACGGATGCGCACCGGCCTCCCCGGTCCGATTACGCGCCGGCCTGTGGCCTTAAAGAACAACTCGGGGCGGTCCGCAAGGTACACGCGATCATAGAAGCTGCCGCCCCCAGCGTCTTTGCTTTCTTCCATGCGGGCAGTACGGCTTCGGTAATAGGTCACACCCGCCGCCCAGATTTCCTGATTTCCCACGGGAGCAAGTAGGGCTGCGGGATCGAATGGCGCGTGCGCTGAATCCCGGATGGCAGCGTGGGCGCGGTCGACAAGATTGGGGTCGCAAATGAGAGCGTCCCAATCATCAGGAGTGCGCAGGGCTGCGAGAAAGCAGAACCCGCCGTCGTCTTCGACAAACGCTCCTTCACTTCTGCGATAGAGCTTCATAGGTGATTGACAAGTTGGTCCGCTGGCAATTCTATCCTGAGAAGTCCTCCCCGGTCCGATGGCCTTCGAGGCAGGTCGGGAGAGCCCTCTGCTAGAATTTCCACACTCTGGTTGGTGGGGGATCCATGGGTTCAAAATCTCTGATCCGCGCGGTGACGATTGCCGTGTTCCTGGCTTTCTGTGTCTCTGTTTCACACTCCGAACCTGTACCCAAAGAGCTCAAAGGAGCCTTCCGGCGTCCCAAGTCGAATGGCTGGACGTATGTGCACCTGCAAGGCACACCGCATCAGATTGGTTTTCAAAACGGATATCTGCTGGCTCCCGAGATCCGGGACCTGCTGGAGGTGGTCGAGCTGGAGGCGCAGCACGACGACAAAAAAGAGTGGGCCTTTTTTCGCGACGCTGCGCAAAAGGTGTTTTGGCCGCACATTGAGCAGGAGTATCGGGAGGAACTGCAAGGGATCGCCGATGGCGCCAGCGCGCATGGTCTTAAGATCGACGTGTGGGATGTGATCGGCATCAATGCTCTCACCGAGTGGAGTTACTACAACAAGGAATACGACAAAGAGCACGGGGTAAAGGCGGCGTCAACCGCAGTTCCGGAGCGCTGCAGCGCATTTGTCGCCACCGGAAGCTACACCCAAGACGGCAGGGTGGTAATCGCGCACAACAACTGGTCGGCATACATCGAGGGCGAGCGCTGGACCATCATTTACGACATCGAGCCGGCCAAAGGCTACCGCATGTTGATGGATGGCCTCCCCGGCGTGATTCACAGTGCGGATGACTTTGCCGTGAACAGCGCGGGGATTGCAATCACCGAGACCACCATCGGTCATTTCCAGGGTTTCGATACAAATGGCATCGCGGAATTTGTACGCGCGCGAAAGGCGGCGCAGTACTCAGCCTCCATCGATGACTTCACCCGCATCATGAAAGCGGGAAACAACGGCGGATACGCAAATACCTGGCTCATCGCCGACTCGCGCAAGAACGAGATTGGCCGTCTGGAGTTGGGCTTAAAGAACATCACACTGGAACGCACAAGCGACGGGTACTTTGTCGGTTCAAACTTCCCGATCAACGAAAAGCTCATCCGCGAGGAGACGGATTTTAACCCGCAGGACTTGGGCCAGAGTTCGGTCGCGCGGCATACGAGATGGGAGCAATTGATGGCCGAGAACAAAGGCAAGATCGATGTAGCCGCGGCGCAACGCTTCCTTAGCGATCACTACGACGCGATTGAAAAGAAAAATGACCCCGACGAGCGTACGCTGGACGGGCACATCGACTTGTCAGCACGTGGTTACCCGAATTGGCAGCCTGCTTACGGGACAGCCGGCGCAGTGCAGAACAAAGTGGCCAACGCAGCAATGATCGCCAAGATGAGCTTCGTCGCGGCAGCGGGTCATGCTTGCGGGCAGAACTTTAAAGCCACCGAGCACTTGGACGCTCATCCGGAAATGTCTTGGCAAAAGTCCTTACAGCGCGACATGGACGCGCATCCGTGGACAATGTTCACAGCGAGCAAGTGAACCAGGCGACTCAACTCTCAGCTCCCTACACGCCTGCGTGTACCCGCTCGCGTCGCTCCCCATAGAGCGGAAATACCTCGGCGAGTTCGACGACCTGCCGGCGAACGTGGCTGAGGGCAGCTGCATTGGTCCGGTGGTTCAGGGCTTCGGCGATCCAGCGACCGATCTGACGCATTTCGGTCTCTTTCATGCCGCGCGTGGTCAGAGCCGGTGATCCGATGCGAATTCCGCTTGGTTTCATCGGAGGATTTGTGTCGAATGGAATCGCATTCTTGTTCACCGTGATTCCTGCTTCTCCCAGCGCCTTTTCCGCCTCGCTGCCCAGCATTCCTTTCGAGAAAACATCGACAAGCATGAGGTGCGTGTCGGTTCCGCCGGATATGATGCGGAACCCTTCCTCGGCCAGGGTGTCGGCAAGGACCCTGGCATTCGCGACAATCTGGCGCGCGTAGTCGCGGAAACTCGGCTGCAGCGCTTCGTGGAAGCAGACCGCCTTTGCAGCCATAATGTGAACCAGCGGGCCTCCCTGCATGCCAGGAAAAACAACTTTATCGATGGAGGCGGCGAACTCCTGCCTGGCGAGAATCATGCCCGCACGCGGCCCGCGCAAGGTTTTGTGAGTGGTGGAAGTCACAATATGGGCGTGTGGCACGGGCGAGGGGTGCACGCCACCGGCAACGAGTCCGGCGAAGTGCGCCATGTCGACCAGGTAGAGTGCGCCAACTTTGTCGGCAATCTGACGCATGCGAGCGAAATCAATGATGCGGGGATAGGCGCTGCCGCCGCCGATGATCAGCTTCGGTCGCTCGCGCTCTGCAATCTTCTCCAGATCGTCGTAGTCGATCGTCTCGCTCTCCTTAGTGACTCCATAAGGCACAATCTTGTACGTCTTCCCGGAAAAGTTCAGATGATGTCCATGCGTCAGGTGCCCGCCATGAGCGAGGTTCAGACCGAGAACCGTATCCCCCGGCTGAATCACGGCTGCATAGGCCGCCATGTTCGCCTGCGATCCTGCGTGCGGCTGTACGTTGGCGTGCTCGGCGCCGAAGAGCTGCTTGGCGCGGTCGCGCGCGAGATTCTCGACCACATCCGCGTACTCGCAGCCGCCGTAGTACCGTTTGCCGGGATAGCCTTCCGCGTACTTATTCGTGAACACCGATCCCACGGCCTCGAGCACAGCTTCGCTGACGAAGTTTTCCGAGGCGATCAGCTCTAGGCCTTCATGCTGACGGCGAGTTTCGTTGTCGATTGCAATAGCAACGTCTGGATCAACTGCGTACAACGGACGGGACATAGAGGAGTTATTCATGGCAGTTTTTAAGTTTATCGCACGTCCCTGAGTTGCTGAAACGGCCAATTCAAGCGGCCGAATCCACGCCGGGACCGGCACGCCCGGCGGGGTCTTCATACTCGTCTATCACGTGCCCTGGGAGAATTTCGCGCAAAGCCCAGTCGATCCGCCTCACCGAATGTCGAATAACCTCAATATGCTGGGCGTGGCCCTGCAGATACGCAGAGTCCATAATCGGCTGCAAGGCATTGCGTACATGGTGGTTCATCAGCTCGATCGTCTGCAGCTTCTCCTGCAAGAGCCTGGAACGATTGCGCTCATTACGATAAATCAGCAGGCCGGCAATAAGCGCTCCAATAAGATCGTCGATGACGCGTTGCGACTCTCGTAGTCCGTAG
The DNA here is from genome assembly GCA_035606605.1 of Terriglobales bacterium. Lineage (GTDB taxonomy): Bacteria > Acidobacteriota > Terriglobia > Terriglobales > Acidobacteriaceae > Gp1-AA145. The sequence goes on along the minus strand of DATNEX010000032.1, from coordinate 21,969 downwards.
TGTACAGAGATCTCGTCCGCGCTAATCAGCAGCGCGAGAACGAGAGATCCGTACAGCAACGCCTGCAGACCTGGGCGTAGTGCTAAGTCGATTCGGTTTGAAGGCTTTAGACGGCTCATTTGCACCCACTTGGCACCCTTGGGGGTGTGAATCTGCTTTGCGCTCAGGCGGACTTTCCTGTACTTGTTGACAGTCAGTTTGCGACTTCCCGAATGGTTTTGAAGTTGATACGCCCTGGTCAGCGCGATCTGCAACTCGCCGAGATGCCGTAGCTTTGATTTTCTCATGCGAGGTTGTGAGCGGCGCAAAGAAGATTTCCCGGTCTGGAGCCTTGCGGTTGGGGGCATTCCTCGGCCACCAAGAGGGCGCCGCTCGTACCAGCGTTGAGATTGCATCTGCTTCAACAAACAACGGAACAAGATCTCTTGACCGAGGCCAAGGAAAACTGTTCCAAGCTTCACACCTGGCGCTTGTACACCTCAGGGTTGTGAATCTCCATGAACCGGTCAGGCTTGGAAAGGGGCTTGAAACCGAACTGCTCATAAAGGCCGTGTGCATCGCGGGTAGCCAGGGTCCAGCGCCGCAGTCGTTGGAGTTGTGGATGTTTGATGATGCAATCCATCAGGAATTTCGAGAGCGCGCGACCACGATGGGATTCGACGACGAACACGTCAGCCAGATAGGCAAAGGTGGCATAGTCAGTAATCACGCGCGCGAACCCCACCTGCGACTCCGCGTCATACAGACCAAAGCACAAAGAGTTCGCAATGGAGCGTTCCACGATTTCTCTCGGAATTCCTTCCGCCCAGTAGCTACGCACAAGGTAGCCATGGATCAAGTCAAGATCGAGGCGAGCGGGATCGGTAGTGACCAGGAATTCGCCGCGGCGATGTGAAGAGTAGGTCATCAAGCACTCCGCATTCAGTACTTAGCATTCAGCATCAGAGGTAAAGCAGCATTGCAGGATGGTCGAAGAATCGGTTTGACGGCTGAAACGAACAAAGCTATCGCGGCTGAGTGCTGACCACTGATTTCTGAATCTCTTTGAACGACTTCCCCAAAAACGAGGCCAGGTAGTATGCGTCCATGTACTTAAATGGCATCTCTCCTGTTGAGTAATGCCCGCATGGTAGTACAGCGACTCTATGTTCAATACCGTGCGCCTCGAACTGCTCAACCACCTGGCGCGAAAACTCCGGCAAGAACGTCAGGTCATAGGTCGCGTATAAGACCAGTGATTTCCTTTTGAAGCGTGCGAATTGCTTGAAGTACGACATCGGGCTGATCGCAATCCAAAGATCTCGTAAGCGTTCCAGCGTGATCTCGCGCTCAAGCCCCTCGCGAATGTGGCGGGTGGATTGGCCATGCCAGACGACGTCTGCAAAGTACGTTGACGCGTGATTGAAGGCAGCAATCTCAATTCGCGGATCGTGCGCGGCTGCGAGAAACGCGTAGCAAGAACCAAGGCTAGTGCCAAGGATTCCCAATTTCGTGTAGCCCTGATCTTGCAACCAATCAAGGCAGCAGCGGATATCAAGCACACCTTGGCGGGTAGCGTCGAGGGTGCGGCCGATGTTGGCAGATACCGCATAATCCGCCCGGCGAATTTCCGCGGGACGGCGGATGTCGTGATAGGGCATGCTCAGCCGGAGGACGGAAATTCCTAGCCGGTTCAGCGTCGGGCAAAGCGCATTGTGACTCAGCGCATCCGAATTCCATTGCGGTACCATGACGATCGCGCTCTTTCCTTTTCTGGCGGGAAACCAGCGCGCATTCACGAGATTGTTTTCCTGATACGGGGTCCGTGCGGGCGAGGTGAAGCGCAGATACTCAGCATAGTTCCCCCGAACCTTCTTCTCCAACTTGAGATCGGGAATTTCGCGTGTACTGAAAACCTGAATTTCGCGCTTCTCCAAGCGGAAGTCCATTGGCCGTTTGTAGGAAAAGAACTCGTCGCTATCGGCAATCGCCCGGTTGTTGTACTCGCGCAGGTAGTGCTCGCACTCGGAGGGTGCTACCGGAGACACAAAGCCGTTGCCGCAGGGCCATTCGCATGTCCACTCGATTCCCCACTCCAGCGGCCGCACCACGCGGTTGTTGTCCACCTGAGTGAGCCGGGTTTCCCAGTTGTACATCCACCGCGCATAGAAAGAACGCATCGTCTTCAGGATAGCAATCAGATGCTAAATGACTTAGCCTTCAGCACTCAGCAGTCAGCATTTGGCCCTGAAAGGGCGTGGGCGAACCATGAACGTGAAGGTCTCTCTTCGGAACCTGGCCCGCTACAAGCAGCGCAATCCTGCCCTGACTGCGCAGTGCAGATGCTAGTTGCTGTACCTTCTCGGCACACGCTTGGAAATCCCGCAAAGGATCTCGTAAGGAATGGTATTAGCGAGCTCGGCGTGCTCGCGTGCATCCACGCTAAGGCCGTCGGCAGAACCAAGCAGTACGACTTCGTCCCCGACTTCGATATCAGGGATTCCGGTGACATCCACGAGCGTCAAGTCCATCGAGATCCGGCCCACGATAGGCGCGTAGTTCTCGCGGACGATGACACGTCCGCCGGCCGAGAGACCGCGGTTTAACCCGTCTGCATAACCAACCGGAAGCACGGCAATACGCGATGGCGCTTTGGTGACATAGGTTCCACCATAGCCGAGGGCTTGTCCGGCGCACATGTCGCGCAATGAGAAAATTCTGGTTTTCCAGGTGAGAACTGGCTTAACAGCCAGTTTCAATCCGCGACCGCTGACCACTCGCCCGGCCCGCTCGAACGGCAAATGATATCCGTACAGAGCAAGCCCCGGGCGCACCATGGTGTTCCAGGCTTCATGATGAGAAATTACGGCTGATGTATTGGCGGCGTGGACGAACCGAGGATTGAATCCGTAATCCCGCAACATGCGGCGGGCAGTCTCGAAATTCTTGAGTTGCTCGGCGACCGACGGCGCATCAAGCACTTCAGACGCAGCCAGGTGCGTAGCCATCCCTTCCAGTTTCAAATGAGATGCTGAGCGCAGTGCCTCGAGAACGGTCGGCAGCTCTTCCATGGTTGCGCCCAGACGACCCATACCTGTGTCCACTTTCAAGTGCACAGGGTGTTGCGTGGCATCGAGCCGGGCAGCTGCCTTTTCCATCAGTTCAACGTGTTCGACTTCCCAAACCGTGGGCGTAAGCGCCAGGCGGACCACCTCTTCCTGCTCGCCACGCCAAAAGCCAGTCATCAGCAGAACCCGAGTATCAATTCGTTCCTCCCGAAGAGGAATGGCTTCGTCGAGCGAGGTGACGCCCATCCAAGTAGCGCCTTCGTCCTGTAGCGCCTTGGCACACTCCACCGCACCGTGACCATACGCATAAGCCTTCACAACCGCACAGACCGTCACGTTCTTCCCAACGTAGTCGCGAACCATGCGGTAGTTCTCGCGCAATGTGCCTAACGATACTTCAGCCCATGTTGGCCGAGTCGCCGCACGCTTCGCGATTTCAATCGTCGCCACGTTGCGATTATAGTTGGCAGTTGCCCGACAGGCAGGTTACTGCCGTGCTCCTCCTTCCTCGCTTCCAGACTTCAATCCCTGAGGCATAGCGCCCCAGAGGATCAAAGATTGATGCTCTGTGTCTCCCTTGTGAAGAAGATTCAATGAGTCAAGTAGAAGTTGACTGTGATCTCCGTCTCCACTTCGACAGGCTTGTCATTCAGCAAGTAGGGCCGATAGAGCCATTGCCTGATTGCATCCAGAGCTGCGGAGGACAATAAGGGAGAGCCGCTGACGACTTTTGCTTGCTCGATTTTCCCCTCAGTGCTGATGATGGCCTTGATCAATACCTGGCCTTGCACTCCCACGGTCTTGGCCATGGTCGGGTAGATCGGTTCGACGCGGCGTAAGAGGTAACCCTGCATGGAGCGAGAGACCCGGACTGGGATCGCCGCGATGGGTCGAATGACGTTCACGGGTCCATTTCCGAGGTTCGGCCCGACGCTCTGAACACCTCTTGCAAAGCCCCAGGGATCGACCGGCGAGTCGGTCGAGTCATCCAGATTGTTGTTGGTGCTGGCGTTGAAGTGGATCCCGCGCTCCTCCGTCACGAGCAATGGATGCGAAGAAAGCATTGGCCCTGTGTGGCTAGGATCAGGTTGGGGCGGCGCGGGCCTGTCGGGGATGACCGGGCCATTGATGGGAACAAATATGCGCCGGTGCGCTAACGCGTCCGGCAGCCTGTTGGGATACATCAACGGAATGGCTATCGCGGCGGCTACTGCTGCCGCCTGTAGAGTGAAAGACATGAACGCGGTCCAGCCGCGCCGAGGATTGGCTTGAATATTTTCGAGTCCAGCGAACATGGCGTCTTCTCCTCAGGCAAATCTGCTGGGGATAGAGACACCGGAAGGATCCGGTTCGGGGCGGACTCGTCCACAAATAAAAAGACCGCGATTGCTCGCGGTCTCGGGAACAAACCTGCCGGCGCGGTGTCGCTTACTTTGCCGGAGGATTGGTGGTCGCCGGCTTGGTTGCAGGTGCCGATGGCCTGGTGGTGCCTCCAACCGGGGGCCTGGTAGCCGGAGTGGTTGGCGCAGGCACGCCAGACTGTGCGTTGTAGGCGTCCACGACGGCCTTGGTAATGTCCAGAGGCGCATAGTACATGATGGGGCCATTGGGCCACGGAGTGGACGTATCAACGATCATTCCCAGCCCGTTGTCCTGCGCGTACTTCATGATCACCGGGCCCATCTTCTGAAAGATGCGCTGGCCAATCTCTCCCTGCTGAGTCTGAGCGTCTTCCTGCACGTCTTGCCGCTCACGCTCAAATGCCTTCTGCTTTAAATCGATCTGCCGGGTGAGATCAGCCTTTTCAGGTTGGGCCGTGGTAGTGGCGTCAAGTTTCTTCTTTAGTGAGTCGATTTCGTCGTTCTTCGACTTCAAGTCGGTGAACTTGGGCTCAAATTTCTTTTGCAGAGCACCCATGTCACGCTGGCCTTCATTGGTTAGGAAGATTGCCTGCTCCACGTTGATCGCGGCAATTTTCGCATTGGGATTGAAGGCGGGTGCTGTAGGGGCAGGATCAGCTGCGCCGGGCGCGGCCGGTAGAGCAGAAGAACCGCCTGCTTGAGAGAAGGCAGCCACGGACATCAAGACCGCAACTGCAAGGGGACTTACAAACTTGAGTTTCATGGGATTTCGTGTAACTCCTTGGATGCTGCTGTTAATTTCAAATCTGGCTTGACTTAGACACATGCCAGCTCCACCTGCCACTTTCAATTCCAGCGATGTACAGGGCTTCTGACCGGTCTCATTCTCGCTCGCAAATCGCCGGCGGTAACCGCCGCGCACGACCGGCCACTCTGGTGTGAATGATCCATTATAGAAACAGCCCTTTCCTACGGTCAAACATTAGAATGTCGTGCCGACGGTGAAACGGAATGTCTTACGGGGCTCCCGCAATAGGTAACGCGGCGAAAATGTATTCTTCGTCAGCTGATAGGTGTAGTCACCTGCAGCACAATTGGGACCCGGGCATCCTGGGAACATGTCGCGAGTCACAGGTATCGGCGCCTGAGACTGCTCGTCCATCCGCCACGGGTTATACGCCCAATAAATTCTGAACGGTGCGTTGACGATGGGCAGAAATACCTGCAACTCAAGGCCCGTCGACGCCCGTGGCTGCCAATTCGAAGCGCCGACGACGTTCAACTCTTGCGAGAAATTGAATTTCTGCGTCCCGAAGCACTGGCCACTGATTGGATCGACAGATGGGCACCCGAAGGGCAGCTGGTTGAGTCCTGCCAACTGGCCAGAATTGATTCGCAACTGCGACTTCCTAACGATCGGGTCGAATCCGAAATCGAAGAACGGAGCGATAGCAACCGGCCCGGCGATCGTGATTCTGTATTCCGCGTTCGAGACCAGGCTTAGGTCTCCACCTGGAAACGTAATCTGATCGACAGGAATGCGCACGGTGTAGGGCGGACTAAGCGGGTTGCTCGGGTCTCGCGGAACGATAGAGTTATCCGGGTTCCGAAGCGATATGGTTGACGCGGTGGGCAGGAAAGCAACCGGCGAAACCGAACGAATGTCGAACCCGCGCAGATCGTTTTCTCCTCCCATGTAGAAGCGCTGAAAAGGAGGCGCCACAAGTCCTCCGTAGCCCGACATGAACGACCCCATGAAATGCACCCCAATGGCGTTGCGCTTGTTCTGCACGGGAAAATAATGTTTGTAGTCGACGATGGGGCGAATCGACTTGACCGTTCCACCCAGACCTGAAACTTCCGCTCCGAGGAAGAACTCGCTTCCGGAGTGGGGGTAAAGAGCGGCATCAAGCGTATTTTTCGTGTACGAGAGGAGGACTTTGCTGGTTGTAATACCGTTCAAGGCATTCGGGCCGCTGATCCCGCTAAACGCCAGGAAGCTGAACAGGTTTTTCGAGGCGTTAGTCAGTGCAACCAGTGACGAAACGTCGTAGGTATAGGTGAGGCCGACCCGCTTGCCGTATCCGAATCGCCTGGCGGGCAAGGGATACGAGGAATTGAGCGTGAAACCCTTGCTGGCCTGAGTATAGTTTTGCAGACTTTGCAGCTCGGCCTGAGAAACATTCAGCACTTGCCCGGTGATAAGCGCGCTCTGCCGAGCCTGATCGTAGGTGAGCTTGGTTCCGTACACCGTGAATCCCGCAGTGAGCGGGCGATCGAACAAGTAGGGCTCGGTAAAGCCGAACATGATGCTGCGTTGCAGGCTTCCGAGATTCGCCTGGACGCTCAAGGTTTCACCCAAACCGAGAAAGTTATTGGTGGAGTAGCTGAGGCCAATGAAGGACCCGGAGAGTCCGCTGACTCCTCCGGTCAACCCAATCTGGTTTTTGCCTCTTTCCTTTAACTTGAGCGTCAAGTCGACCTGCCCATTTTTTTCGTCGAGACGCCGCTCAGTCGTATCCGGATCGTCGGGTTTGATCTGATCAAAAAATCCCAGCTGGTTCAGACGCTGAATACCTAGCTTCCAATACTGTTCGTTGTACAACTGTCCTTCTTCAAGAACCACTTCGCGGCGAATCACTTTGTCGCGAGTGGTGGTGTTGCCCTGGAACTCGATCCTTCGCACGTAGAACTGCTTGCCTTCGTCAACTTCGATCTCCCAGGAGATGGTCTTCTTTTGCTCATCGAACGTGGGCACGGGGATAGGTGTGTAGTTGATGAAGCCTTGCGAAGCATAGGCGTTCTTGAGATTTTCCAGGCCCTTGGCAAATAACTTACGATTGAATATGTCTCCGTCCTTCATGGGAAAGACACTTCGAAGTGCCTTATTGTTATTGAGGAACTTGTTTCCCTTGAACGTGATTCCCCCGAGCCGGTACTGCTCGCCTTCTTCGATGGGAACGGTAATATCCATGGCCTTGCCAGGGCCATGCTGCAGAAGCGGTATGTGAAATCCCGTGTGTCCGGTGTCGCGAATCTTGGTGACTGGCTGTCCAATGTTGGCCTTGAAATATCCTCGGTTCTGCGCCGCCTCACGGACTAGCTCCATGTCGGTTTCGAGCTTACTGGCGTCGTAGGTTTTTGCGAAAAGATTCTCGAGGAAAATGGAGTGCGGAGCCCCGATGGGTTTCAGAAAGTGCATCGCGGAACGCAACTCACGGCTGCTTACGTGCCGATTACCTTCAAATTTGATGCGTCCCACTTTGACTTTCGGTCCCTCGCGCACGACGAAAGTGACTTCAACATTTGCAGGAGGCAGTGGCCGAACCTCGGTTCGCACCGTGGCGAACTGGTGCCCATGCTCGGCCTCCAGCTGCTTGATCACGACTTCCGCATGCTTCACTTTCGTGGGATCGTATTGCGACTGGGGAGAAAGGCCGACTTTTTCCTGCTTGAAACGTTCCAGGATGTCACTTTTCGAGATGGCGTTGATGCCCGAATAGGAGATCGTCTTAATCCGCGGCCGCTCCTTCACGTAGATGTGAATGATCCAGCCCTTTGGCGTAGCCTCCCTTTCGAAGCGGATGTCCTCGAAGAAGCCCGTGTTCCACAGAGAATTGAAATCGCGTTCAATGGCGTTTTGGTCGTAGATGTCGCCCGGTTTCGTGAAAACGTGGGCCCGCACCACATCCGCCGGCACCGAGCGGTTCCCATGAACCTGGATCTCGGCAATGACGTCCGGTTGCTGCGCGAGGACCATCGTCGGTGCCAGCAAAAGCGACAAACCCAGGAGCACCCGAGCTAGAGAGGTTGACGAAACCCCTAAGAATGAATGGTTTCCGATCCACGCAACGACGTGGTTCGTGTTTTTCGCACAGCCTTGCCTCAGAGTTGCAGGCCTATCCTGATGAACGCGAAGAATCGCAACGACCTCAATCGACTGGGAATAGGAAAACCGCAATTATACGGTAGAGCTGTGGAGAGCGTCCAAAACCGGCTGCCAGTTGCCGGCTCTTTTGTCAGTCAGACCCGGCCACTGACAACCGATCACCAGCGACTGACAGCTAGCGACTGCAACTACAATGGCCGAAAAAGCCCCACCTCAACCAAGACGGAATAAAACGTGGCAGAGTTGCCCATGTCTGAGAGTTTTTCCGAAGTAAGCACGTTAATGTTCAGGCCACCGGGTGTAAGTTTTGCCCAATTGAGCTTCGCCGCCACCACTCCCGGCGAAACACTACCGTTCACCTTCGCAGTGAGCTCGATCTCGCCTCGAGTGTTAAAAACGCGAACGGCATCGCCATCGTGAATTCCGCGGGCGTTCGCATCTTCCGGGTGCATTTCGAGCAAGCCCCTCTCTTCCAAGGCCTGCAGGACCGGGAGATTGGTGAACGTCGAGTTCAGGAAGTTGTCCGCCTTGCGGGCGAGCAGTTCGAGCGGAAAGTTTCTGGCCATGAGGGTATGGCGCGATTCATCGGGGGGCACGAACTCCGCGACCGGATCAAGCCCCTGAGCCTTAAGTGCCTCACTGTAAAGTTCGGCCTTGCCGCTCGAAGTTCGGAATCCACCGTTTGCATAAGGCAGAAACCAGGCTTGCTGGGACTGCCCCATGGTTTCTGCCTTGTTGGAGGAATGGCCGCAAGTATTTGCATCAAAATTCAGGCGAATGTGTCCTTCTTGCTCCAACCGTTTAAGGGTGAGCCCTTTCAACCATGGATTTGACGACTGAAGTGCCTGATTGATCATCTCGTCGTCGGAGTCTCGCAGGCATTCGTCGTCGAAGCCCATCTTCTCCGCCAAAGCGCGGAACACGGCCACATTGGACTTACATTCGCCGAGGGGTTCGATCGCCTGGTTCGAAACCTGCAAGTAATAGTGGCCGTACGCTGATTGCAAATCCTTGTGTTCGAAGAACGTCGTCGCGGGGAGCACGATATCGGCATAGTCGGTGGTGTCAGTGAAGAACTGTTCGTGCACCACGGTAAACAGATCGGACCTGGTTAGGCCGCGAATCACCTCATTGTGGTTCGGGCAAACGGCTGCCGGGTTCGAGTTGTACACAAACAGCGCCTTTACGGGCGGGTCCTTGACCTCGTTCAATGCCTTTCCCAGTTCGACCATGTTGATGGTACGCGCAACCCGGCCTAGAGACTTGCTCATCAGATCGGGACGCTCCAGCGCCGGGTTGTTCAATCCGTAGCCACCGCTGGTCGAGAGCTGTAAGCCACCACCGATCTCTTTCCACGATCCAATCACACAGGGCAACATGGCAACGGCACGCGTCGCCATACCTCCGTTTTGGGAACGCTGTACACCGTAGTTCAGGCGAATCACTGCCGGACGGGTGGTTGCATACTCGCGAGCCAGTTTCTCGACATCCTGAACCGACATTCCGGTCCACTGCGCAACCTTTTCCGGCGGATAGCCTTCGACTTTCTTTCGGAGTTCGTCGTAACCAACGGTGTACTCGGCCAGATAGTCGGCGTCGTGCAGGTTTTCTCTAAAAATGACGTGCATCATCCCCAGGGCAAGCGCAACATCAGTGCCCGGACGGATAGGAATGTGCCAGTCTGCGAGAGCGGCAGTTCGCGTACGATAGGGATCCAGGACGACCAGCTTCGCACCATTGCGGCGGGCTTCTTCAATGAAGGGCCACAGGTGGATATTGTTGCCATGAATGTTCGCCGCCCAGGCGATGATGTACTTGGACTTCGCGAACTGCTCTGGTTCGGTTCCCATGTTCACGCCATAGACAGATTTCATTCCAGTGGCGCCCGCTTCCGCGCAAATCGTGCGCGCAAGTTGGGATGCGCCCAGGCGATGGAAGAAACGGCGATCCATAGAACCGAAGCCAAGTTTGGCCAGCGTGCCTCCGTAGGAATACGGCAGGATGGATTCGGGTCCAAATTCTGCGGCAACGCTGCCAAGCCTCGCAGCGATCGTGTCTAACGCCTCATTCCAGGAGATCCGCTCAAATGCCTGTGCGGATCGGACATCTTTGTCCCGCAAAGGTCCCTTCGGCGACACTCGTTTGAGGGGATAGAACACCCGGTCGGGCGAGTACACACGGTCGAGGTATTTCGCCACCTTCGCACAGAGAAAACCGCGTGTGACCGGATGAGAGGGGTCGCCCTGAATCTTCGTGGCACGCCCGTCTTCAATTGTGATCAGGACTCCGCAGGCATCCGGACAATCGTGCGGGCAAGCGGCATGGACTACCTTCTTCACGATGCTTCATTATAGCTTTGCAACCGCACGACGCACGGCCGCAACGAAGGCCCGCAAAGACAATCGAGGAACGGCGACGATGCACTAGATCTCCATCACTTCCTTTTCCTTCGCGGAGCACATGTCTTCCATCTTCTTGATCTCAGCGTCGGTGAGTTTCTGGATTTCGTCGGTCGACCGTTTGGATTCGTCTTCTGTGATCTTCTTATCCTTCAGCGCCTTCTTAATCGCCTCGTTGCCGTCGCGTCGGATGTTGCGAATTGCCGTGCGGTGTTCCTCAAGAACCTTGTGCAGGTGCTTCACCATGTCTTTGCGACGTTCTTCGGTCAGCGGCGGAATCGGCACACGTATGATCTTCCCATCGTTCATGGGGTTAAAACCGAGTTCTGCGGTGCGAATCGCCTTTTCAATCGCCGTCAGCTGCGATGGGTCGTAGGGCTGAACGGTAATCAACTGCGGCTCCGGAGAATGCACGGTCGCAACCTGATTTAACGCCATTTGTGAGCCGTAGGCCTCGACCATGACACCGTCCAGCATATGAACGGATGCGCGACCAGTTCGCGTGCCCACTAGCGCTTTGCGAAAGTCGTCGACCGCCTTGTCCATGCGAGTTTTCAGCTGCACGTAGGTATCTTTCAGTCCGGGGACTGCAGCCATCGTAGGCTGGGCCATATGAGCTCCTCAGGGGAATTATGTCGAAACGCAGAATTATAAACCGAAGGAAAATGGAGCGAAAAAGGGTTCGCCGGGAAGGGTACGAATTCGAGCCGACTTGCATCTCGTAGCATCCATGCCATTTTGGCCAGGCCGGGGTATCTCCTAAGCCTCAAAGAACTCTCGCGATCGCGTCAAAACGAGACTGGGCAAATCTTGTCGACCATTTTTTCCTTTGAATCCCAGGTCATGGCCCGCATTTTCAACCCTGACCAATTCCGTCGGGGCAGGAATCAGTTTGCGGGCGGATTCAATCTCTTCAATAGACCCGAACGGATCCTTCGTGCCATGCACAAACAGCGTCGGGACAGAAATCTTGGGGAGATGCTGGGTGCGAGGCTGGTCGGGCCGGCTGGGCGCGTGCAGAGGATAGGAGAGCAGGAGCAAACCATCGGCTAATTTCTCGTCGGAGAGAAGCATGCTTGCTTGACGCCCGCCGTAACTTTGACCGCCGAGGAAGGCGTGGCCCGGGACGATCTTTCTCATCGCAGCGACGGCGTATTTCAAGCCATCTCGGTCGCGAGCAGCATCTCCCGGACGCGGTGGCCCGAAGCTCCTGATCTGACGAAAGGGCAAATTGCAACGCAGGACAGCGAAGCCAGCATCAGCGAAAGCTTCTGCCAAGGCAATCAGCAATGGCATCTGGGCGTTGCCGCCTGCGCCATGGGTAAGCACCAATCCGTCGCCGGAACCGGTTGCGGGACGATGAAAGAACCCGCGAACCGGAGGATCGTAGGACTCTGATGTGAAACTTTCCGCAGCAGGGCTTTTCATAGGTCCGAGCGCTCGGGGGAACTCGTCCCCTTAATGACGCCTTCATGTGTGATCGTCATAGTTATTGACCGACAGGCTGAACACCATTCTTGTCACTTTGCACCCTGCCGCCTTTAATGTCGAGCGGATTCGAGACATCATCCACTCTGCCTGCGTCCGATCTCCTCCTGGGCAAAATGGAATGCCGTGTTTGCTGCGGGTAGCCCTGCATATAAGGCCACAAGCAGCAGAATTTCTTGGACCTCGCAATCTTCCAACTCATGTTCGAAGCCCGAGCGGAGGTGCATGCGGAATTCATCCCAACGGCCAAGACCTGCCATGAGCGACAGAACCAGGAGACGGCGCATGCGGTCATCGAAAAGCGGCCGGCTCCAGATCTCCCCCCAGGCATAGCGTGTGATGAGGTCCTGGAAGTCCCGATTGAAATCGGTCGTGCCCGAAATTGAGCGATCGACATGCACATCGCCTAGCACTGTCCGGCGCTTCTCCAGCCCACTTTCGAACGATCGCGGCTCCCTGAGCAACAGGAAGTCCAGTAGCGCGGCGGTGAACGAACGTGGTTGTTCCACATTCGAGAGGTGCGCACCGGGTAAAAGAATTGCCTTGGCATTGGGGATTGCATGCGCGAGAACTTCCCCGTGTCCCAGCCATGGTGTCGAGGGGTCGGTCTCACTTCCGATGACCAAACAGGGCGTAGAAATCTTCTCGAGGAGGGGGCGGCTATCGAAATCGCGCAGCGCGCCGCAGCATCCGAGGTAGCCGATGGGATCGGTGGCAAGAAAGACAGCACGCACCGATGTAGCGTACGCAGGGTCGGTGCGCATTGAGAAGAAGCGCTGTAGGACAACGTCAACAATCGCGGCCATACCGCCTTCACGCACGGACTGAATGCGGCTAGCCCAGCTTGCGAGGTCTCCGAAGCGGGGAGAGGTATTGGATAGAATCAGGTGGGTGATTCGGTCGGGAGCGTGAAGCGCAATCCACTGCCCGACTGCACCGCCCATCGAGAGCCCGCACCATGCGAACTTCCCGATCCCTAATTGATCATTTATTGCCAGGGCATCCCTGCCAAGTTGCTCGACCGAATATTCCCCTGCGGACGAATCCGAGGCACCGTGACCGCGTGTGTCATATCTCAGCACCTGGAAATAGCGCAGCAGGTCGGGCATCTGCAGTTGCCACATGCTGTGGTCTGTGCCGAGAGAATGGGACAGCACCAGAACGGGGTGTCCGCTCCGGCCTTCAAGGCGATAGAAGTGGCGCCCGTTGTTGAGAGTGAGAAATGGCATGTCATTTCCCGCGTCGCGGGCGGTGGCGGGAGAGGCGGCGAATGAACTCCTGCGCTGATCCCAGGTATTCATCCGGCTTGTCGAGTTTTTCGTTTTTGTAGCCGCGAACTTCAGGAACTTTCGCCAGGACTTGGGAGAGACTTCGCTTCTTCAGCCGCTTCGGATCGCTCCAGCTCCTTAGCATATCGTCCGCTTTCTCACGTCCCACATGGACAGCGAGAAGCAGGGCAATCTTCTCCGAAAGAAGTGTGCCGTGCGTGGACCGGATATTCTCTCGCATCCGCTTGGGATCGACGCTTAATCCTTCTGCAACCTCGGCCATCGAGGCAAGCCCCACGCCAGTAGACTGGATCACCGAAGCTACCGTCGGCCACTCTGCCTGCCACCCACCTGCCGCGCGTTCATGCTCCTGCACCATTTGCGACAGAAATGCGGCGGTGAGACCTGGCACACGGTTTGCCGCGGCAAGCGTCAATATCGAGGCAATGGGATTTCGCTTGTGCGGCATCGTGGAGGACCCGCCGCGTCCGGCACCGCCGGGTTCGGCAACTTCCCCGACCTCGTGTTGCATGAGGAGACTAATGTCGCGAGCCATTTTTCCCAAACTCCCGGTCAGGATCGCACAGGCGCAAATTACTTCTGCCAGGCGGTCTCGGTGAGCGTGCCAAGGGGCATCTGGAACTCGCAGCCCGAGTTGGGCCGCCATCAACTCCGACAGCTGGATTCCACGGCGCTCTAGCGCCCCCAGGGTGCCAGAGGCACCGCCAAACTGTAGCACCAATGCCTCCGCGACGGCCCGATCGAGCCGAGCGCGTCCGCGATGGACCGCTGCCAGCCATCCTGCCGCCTTTAACCCAAAGGTTACGGGCGGCGCAGGTTGCAGCAAGGTCCTGCCAAGCATCAGCGTGCTTTTGTGTTGCACGCTGAGAGCCCGCAGGGCTTTCTCGATCCGCGCCAGATCAGCATCGAGAATTGCGCTGGACTTCTTGAGCAAAAGGATGAGTGCAGTATCGGCAACGTCCTGGCTGGTCGCACCCCAGTGAACATAGTTGGCCGCGAAAGCATCTTCCTGCTGAACTTTCTTGCGAAGCACTTTCACCAGTGGAATGCCTGGAGTTCCGGCACGAAGAGTTTCGCGAGCGAGGGCTGCGCAGTCGTAAGCTTCGGCGCGCGCCGCGCGGGCAATCGCCCGAGCCGCGGATTGAGGAATGATTTTTAGCTGCGCCTCTGCACGGGCCAATGCGACTTCGAAGTCCAGCATCGCCTGAAGGACGGACAGGTCGGAGAATACTTCAGCCAGCGAGTCTGTAGTGGCCAGGCTATCGATCAACCACGCCGACATGGCTCTCCTTTCAAGGGCTCTTCAGGCAGCTAACTCAGAAAAGCCGAACTTCTTGTTCGAAACCAATAACGCTACACGTCGAAGAAGACTGTCTCGTTTTCGCCACATAAACGAATTGTAAAATTCCAAGAACCTCCATTCTGAGGATCAGGTTGCGCCATCAGTGTCGCGCGACGCTCCTCAGGCACCAGCGCCAGGACGGCATCGTTCGCGTTGGCGGGATCTCCGAAAAAGTAAACTCGCGTGGCGAGCCTTTTCTGAATTCCCCGTGCGAACACCGATACATTGATATGCGGCGCCTGCATCGTACCGTCGGGCCCGGGTACCGCTCCCGGTCTCACGGTTTCAAACACGCAGCGCCCCTGCCCATCGCTTGCCAGCCTCCCGAACCCGCTGCAGTGCGGATCAGCAGGTTTGTCCTGCGGGTCGTCCGGGTGAATGTACTTCCCTTCTGCGTTGGCCTGCCACAACTCAAGCATGGCGTCGGACACCGGAACACTATCTCCATCGAGCACTCGGCAGGTCAACCAGACGCGCTCTCCTTTGGCTTCTTGAGCCGCGAGACAACGTGCAGAATGCGTCCGGGTGCAACCCAGGTGGAAGAACGGGCCGACAGTCTGAGAAGCCGTGGGAATTAATCGCATGTCAGCCCTCGAAGGGCGTCGCTCCGCGCCCGCGCAGAACAATGTCAAAACGGAAGCCCAGAGCCCACTCTGGTTTGGTGAGATCGAAGTCGAACTTCGAGATGAGCCTCTCTCGCGCTTTCTCATCCGGAATGGACTGGAACAATGGGTCACGGGCAAAGAGTGGGTCGCCCGGGAAATACATTTGCGTAACTAATCTGGTCGCGAATGCCGGTCCGAACAAGGAGAAGTGAATGTGCGCGGGCCGCCAGGCGTTGTCATGATTACGCCACGGATAAGCTCCCGGCCGAATGGTCACGAATTCGTAAAACCCACTCTCATCGGTCAGCGTGCGGCCGGCACCGGTGAAATTCGGATCAAGCGGTGCAGAGTGTTGGTCGTTGTCATGGAAATAGCGCCCTGAGGAATTCGCCTGCCAGATCTCGACCAGCGTTTTCCGCAGGGGATGGCCTCCATCATCCAGCACTTGGCCGCGAACAACAATGCGCTCGCCGAGCGGCGCTGCCGCGTGCTGGCGGGTTAGATCACTGTCGGTTTCCGCAATATCGTCGTCACCATACACCGGCCCGGTGATCTCAGAAAGCGTATGCGGCAAGACGACCAACGGCTTCCGCGGAGATCGCAGAACCGTCGAACGGTATGGCGGATAGTACGATGCGGGCTGGGTTTCCGGATCGGGCCGGCTATAAGGAATGATTCTCATGCCAATAGATCAGCCTCATATTTATAACGCAATCCACCTACCGTTCCACAAACCCATCGAAGACCAATGACCGTGCCCCTCTTCGGCTCGCCGCAGCATCTAAGAAAAAAGGCGCCAAGCTTGACTGGTCGCATCGAGGAGATTTATCGTTCATCGGCGCGAAAAGCGCCAGGTTCGTAGCCGCAAGAACCCCGGGGGTGAACCATGTTTACAGCTCCCTACATTGACGGCAGTCCCGTCAGCATCTCATCAGATTCAGCAACCGAGGTCATCAATCCAGCCACGCAAAAACCATTTGGCAGCGTCTTCATGGCCGATGTCGCCATGATGCGGAAAGCCATCGATGCCGCCGAAAAAGCTAAGGCAACATGGGGAAAGTCGCTGGCTGCCGAAAGGGAGCTCATTCTGCAACGTGCCGCCGACGTCCTGGAGGGTATGCGGCAGGAGGTTGTGGACCTCCTGATCGGCGAGACCGGTTCAACCTTCGGCAAGTCACAATTCGAGGTGTCGTTCACGGTGAATATGCTTCGCGCCGTCGCCGGAGAAGCGCGCCGCATCAACGGTGATGTCATGCCGTCGGATGTTCCCGGAATGATGTCGTTCGCAATCCGACAGCCATTGGGAGTCGTAGCTGGCATTGCTCCCTTTAACTTTCCCCTCATCCTAGCCACGAAGAAGGTCTGCCTCGCGTTGGCTGCGGGGAACACATTTGTCTTGAAGCCGTCGGAGGAGACTTCCCTGCTGGGTCTCAAGATCGCCGAGGTTTTCGATAAGGCTGGTCTGCCGAAGGGAGTCTTGAATGTCGTTCCGGGAGACGGAAAAGTCCTGGGTACAGTGCTTACCTCCGACCCTCGGGTGCGCCTGATTTCTTTCACCGGTTCGACACGCGTGGGGCGGACCATTGCGGCCGACTGCGCCAAGAACGGAAAGAAAGTAATACTCGAACTTGGCGGCAAGAGTCCGCTGGTCATTCTAAAAGACGCCGACCTTGATTACGCTGTGTCGACCGCTTGCTTCGGACTCTTTATTCATCAAGGCCAGATCTGTATGGCGGGATCGAGGATCATCGTGGAAGAGCCGATCTACGAGAGGTTCCTCGAGAGGTTCGTAGCGAAAGTGAAGACCCTGCAAGTCGGCGACCCTCGCGACCCGCACACCATCATTGGTCCGCTCATTCGCACCTCGCAGTGTCCGATGATCGACGGCAAGGTGAAGCAGGCAGAAAAAGAGGGCGCGCGTCTTCTTACTGGCGGCACCTTCGAAGGAAACTTTTATCAACCAACCGTACTCGCGGACGTTGTGCCACAGATGTCAGTCTTCCGCGACGAGCTCTTCGGACCGGTGGCGTCGGTGATCAAGGCCAGCGACGCCGATCATGCGCTCAAGCTCGCCAATGACACGTCTTATGGACTTTCATCCGCGGTGCTCACCAACGATCTTCAGCTAGCGATGAAGTTCGCGCTTGAACTTGAGGCTGGAATGGTGCATGTCAATGGCCCCACGGTTCACGACGAGGTCACCGTCCCGTTTGGTGGGGTGAAAGATTCGGGCACAGGTCGCGAGGGGGGACACTGGTCGATGGACGAACTCACCGAGACCAAGTGGGTCACCATTCAAATGGGGCAGCGGCCCTACCCGTTCTAGCCCCCTATGCGAACGCAAGTCGGGATCGTGGGCGCAGGCCCGGCAGGTCTTGTGCTTTCGCATCTGCTGCATCTGCGTGGAATTGATTCCATCGTTCTTGAATGCCGCAGCCGCGAGTACGTACAGGAGCGCGTACGCGCGGGAGTCCTCGAACAAAACACGGTTGATCTGCTGCTTGCGACCGGGGTCGGCGAACGCATGCAACGCGAGGGCCTTGTTCACCACGGGATTGAACTGCGATTCAATCGACAGCGTCATCGCATTGACTTTGAGGCCCTTACCGGAAAGGCCATCACCATCTACGCGCAAGCCGAGGTGGTCAGAGACTTGATTGACGCACGGCTAGCTGCATCAGGCAAGGTCTACTTCGAAGTTGACGACGTAAGTGTTCAGAACTTCACAACCGAACACCCCTCAATTCGCTTTCGGAAGAACGGCGTGCATGAGGAGATTGAGTGTGATTTCATTGGCGGATGCGATGGCTTTCACGGCATCTGCCGGCCCTGTATCCCCGAAGGTGTGCTCACTACCTTCGAGCGTGAATATCCTTTCGGATGGCTCGGGATACTGGCGCAGGCGCCGCCATCATCGGACGAACTGATCTATGCCCATCATGACCGCGGCTTTGCGCTGCTCAGCATGCGTACGCCCCAATTGAGCCGCTTATATCTGCAGTGCTTGCCCGAAGAGGATATCGAAGAGTGGCCGGACGATCGCATTTGGGAGGAACTCCAAACCAGATTAGCCGCGCAAGATTGGACTCTCACCGAAGGGCCCATCATTCAGAAGGGCGTGACCGGCATGCGCAGCTTCGTGGTCGAGCCGATGCAATGTGGCCGGCTGTTTCTTGCAGGAGACGCAGCCCACATCGTTCCTCCCACTGGCGCAAAGGGTCTCAATCTAGCGGTGACCGATGTTCAAGTGCTCGCCAATGCCATTGCGGAGTTTTACGCCTCGGGCAGCACAGGAGCTCTCGATCGCTATTCCCAGGTGTGCTTGCAACGGGTGTGGAAGGTGCAGCGGTTCTCTTGGTGGATGACCTCGATGTTGCACAAACTTCCGGATCAAAGTTCGTTCGACCACCGACGCCAGCTGGCAGAACTGGAATATCTCGCTAGCTCGCGCGCAGCCTCCCAGAGTCTCGCGGAAAATTACGTAGGACTACCTTTGGCCCAGCCGCCCGGTTACTAGAAAGTCTTCCGGTTGCCGTTCCAGCAACCCAGTCGAGAGCGGACGAACGTAGCTGCAGCCGGCGGGGAGCGCGAATAAACAGGAGCGATTCAGGTATCTCGGGAACGGAAGTTAGGCCTCCCTCCCCTCGGCACTCGATAGGACTCCCTTGCGGCTATTCAGATTGTCGTTGCTTAGCCACAATGGAATCGCCCATCAGCGGCGGTACGTTTCCAGCCCAGGCTTGATGCTTTTTTCGTCGAGGAACTGCTTTAGGCCTTTTTCGCGACCGTGTTCTGGATCGCGCAACTGCGACTGATCGAGTTTCGCATAGAGGTAATCCTCGCTCTGCTCCCAGGTCAGTTCGCGACAGCGTTTGAAGCCGTGTTTGGCAGCGCGCAGTATTACAGGATTTTTCTCCATCAGCTTGCGCGCGAGGGCAACAGTTTCATCGCGCAATTGCGCGTGCGGCACTGCACGATTTACCAATCCAATTTCTGCCGCTTGTTTTCCCGTGAAGGTCTCTCCGGTCATGATGTATTCGAGCGCCTTGCGATGTCCGACCGTATCGGCCAGGGCTTTGCTTACAAGATTTCCCGGAGGAATGCCCCAATTGATTTCCGACAGCCCAAACACAGCTGTCTCGGAAGCGATCGCCAAATCGCACGCAACCAGTGGAGAAAATCCCCCGCCAAAGCACCAGCCGTTGACCATCGCGATGGTTGCCTTGGCATACATGCGCAGCAGCTTCCATTGCCATGTGGAGGCCTCGCGCCTGACTTTTTCCTGGATGACCTCCGGCGCTTGATCGACCTCCCGGAAATATTCCTTGAGGTCCATGCCAGCGGTCCACGACTCGCCCGCGCCGGTGAGCACCAGGACCTTGACGGCATCATCCAGCTCCAGCGCTTCAAGAACCTCGCGCATCTCGCGATTCATCGTGGGGTTCATGGCATTCCGCTTTTCGGGACGGTTCATGACCACCCATCCAATGCCCTCTTCCGCTTCAACGCGAACCGTCTTCCAGCGCCCTTCGTAAGCTGACATGGTGCCTCCTTGGACCTGTAACTCGGCAGTACCCTTCTCGTGACAAGGAATTTTATTCCAGCAAGGTTCTAGTGGACACCTGCTTAGGCCGAGCAGGAATCATGATCGTTCCGTGGAACCGCGTACGATTAGCTGCGGCTTCAGAATGACGGTTTCGGGCGCGGGAGGCACTTTGGACTTCAGCATGTGAAGGGCGATCCGTGCCGCTTCCTGGCCTATAAGGCTGCTGCTCTGATCAACGCTGGAGAGGGGCACACGCAGGTTCTCATCGCGGTACAAATTGCCGCAGCCAATGAGCGCAATGTCCTGGGGGATCCGCAATCCCCGCTCGAAAATGCAATGCATCGCACCCATGGCCATAGGATCGTTGAAGCAAAAGACGCCATCGGGCCGCGGGTCAAGCTCGAGCAACTGCTGCAGGGCTTGGTACCCTCGCTGGCGAGTTTCAACATCGCCCTTGCCCTCAGAAATGATGTATTGGGGCCTCAATTCCACCCTATTGTCGGCCATTGCCCTCTTATAGCCCTCCAATCTGTGCCGGCCAGTGCTGGTCTCCGGCCCACGAATGTGGGCGATGCGTTTGCACCCAATGTCAATGAGGTGCTGAGTCGCAATAATTCCCGCGGCTTCGTCGTCCACCCCGATAAAATTGGCTGAATGTCCGTGAAAGCTGCGATCAATCAGGATGTAGGGCGTGCCCTCTTTTTCGATCTTGCGCAGGAATTCCGCGCTGGTGTGGCAGGACGCGATAATTAGGGTGTCGAGCCGCCTTTCGAGAAGGTGATGAATCTCCTGCATTTCAAGTTCAGGGTCCTCCTCCGATGATGAAATGATCAGGTAATAACCTTGCTGTCGGAGCGTCTCGGAAAGTGACTTTGCGATTTCCGCAAAGAACGGGTGAAGCAGGCTGGGCACGACAAGGCCGATGAGATACGTACGCCCCGTGACCAGGCTTCGCGCAGCGATATTGGGCCGGTAGTCGAGCTCTTTGATTCGTGCCAGCACCCTCTCGCGGGTCTCTTCGGAAATATCGGAGTGGTTGCGCAAGACCTTGGAGACGGTCACAACCGACACCCCCAAGTCCCGCGCAATGTCCTTCATACGGACAGTCATCAGCCATTCAGTATAAACAGTTGCATGGCTAGCGGAGCACTCTCCCATCACGAACCATTTAGCAGTACTCTGTAGACTTCAAAACGGTCGAGGAGGTCTTTATGGTTCGTGCCCCAGCTCTGCCTTCCTCGGATTTCTGCCAGGCGCTGCTCGACAGCTATGCGGTCAACGAACACACGAACCAAATTATTCTCGAGCGGCTAGATCCGCGCGCATGGAGGGCAAAACCTGCTGGTCGCAACGTGCGCAGCATTGCGGCAATATTTGTTCATATGCATCATGCTCGCCGAAAGTGGCTGCGGCTTTCCGCTCCCCATATCGAGCTACCTGCGAAGCTCGACGCAAGACTCTGCACGCGCCGCGAGGTACAAGTTGCGCTCGCTTGCAGTGGTCGGAATTGCAGGGAGTTGCTAGAAGAGGCGCTCACGCCAGACGGAGCGGTCAAATACTTCAAGCGCGACGGTTGGAGCAGGGGTTGGCCACCCGGCGCCGCCATGTTCGCTTACATGATCATGCACGACGCACACCATCGCGGACAAATATGTGTACTGGCCCATCAACTGGGTTTTCCCATCGAAGCTAGCCACGAGATTTGGATGTGGGAAAGGTTATGGAAGCGGTACGGCTTCACGGGACCACGATGATCGGATCCAAGGCATCGCGTTGCGAGTTTGCCAAGCTGTAGAACGCCTCAGTAGAATAAATGCAGCTGCTGCTCTAGTTGGTACAATTCCCAGCTTTATAGGCCCGTAGCTCAGTTGGTTAGAGCGCTTCCTTGACACGGAAGAGGTCGATGGTTCGAGTCCATTCGGGCCTACCAATGTTTCCGGTGTCCGTTCCGGAGACATAGGTAACAGAACGTTCCGGAGACATGGGTGACACTTTTGGCCCGA
>DATNEX010000176.1:0-17524 GCA_035606605.1 Terriglobales bacterium | reverse complement strand
AGTTTGGGAGCGGGAGCAGATTCGGCAGCGATTGGCTTCGTGCTGTAACGATCAGCAGCCGCATGACAATCATTGCAGCGATGATTCCGAGCTTCATACCTTATCTCCCTTAAGTAAATCGACTTATTGTTAACGCATTCGAACTCGCTCAGACGTTTGTTCGTCATGCCCTAACAGCGGAATGGCAACATCCATTCCACTGACCGGATTGATTCCTTTGTTTTCTATTCTTCGTTCAACGATGGCTGTGTTGTGAGCTACAGGGTGGCTCTCCTATCGGACAGAAATAGTTTTTGAAAACCCAATTTGCCACCCGAAGACCCTGCGCCCGCGAGACGCGGTCCGTGTTGCGATAGTGGATCCCCACGTATACACGGGCGTCGACTACCTCGTCCTCGGCTTGCGAGAAGCGGGTGAAAAAGCGTGTCTTCTGCGCGGCGTTCGGGTTAGTTGTCGTCACCTGGAAATTCAGCAGATCACTCCCGAAGAAAAGTCGCAGCACATGGGTGACAGCACCACTGGTGGACGCATGTCCGGACGGGTATTCAGGGAAATTGGGCGTGTTGATGAGTGGCTGCCAATCGGGATCGAGTATGGTGTCTCGATTGCGGTCCTGATCGCCGAGCCGAATCGCCGTGATGGGTCGCCAAAGGTTATAGAAGTATTTGCTCTCCCAGCAGGCGATTTGCGCATCGGCGAGGGCGGACTCAGCGAGCGCATACATGCGAGCCGAGTCGCCAACGTCATTCAAGTAGTTGCGTGATATGTAGCGTAGGGCGTTTTGCCACAACACTGGGCCGCTATCCGCCCAAAAATACCCGATGTCGGTCTGCTCCACGGTGCGTGCGGTACTGATCAGTGAACCAATCGTTCTTACTTCGTTGTAGTCTTCAGTCCATTGTTTGCTCGTCAGATCCGGTGGTGGACCAACCCGGAACTGCGAGATGCTCTTCATTGTGAATGGGGTCACGCTCGCAACCCAGGGAGTAAGTCCCGGTGCGAATGAAGGGGGTGGCGGGGGCAAAAGCGACGGTGTGGGTCTCCATTGACCGATGGCGTTGCTGCCCAGGAAGGGCGGCGGATTGGGTGGGAAGCGCCCGTCGTCGAGGCGCAGCGAGAGGATGTCAGCCGCTGCTTGGGTTCCCACGGCCAGCCCAGGGTCAAGTGGATCAATACCGTTCGCGGTCACGAAGTTTGCATAGTCCTGATCTATCGTTCCGCTTTGCAGGGGGAACAGCCCGACCAGCACATCGTGACCAGCTTTGGCTGCGGCTGCGCCCAACGAGCCATTCGCCCCAAGGACAGCCGGGTGATAGTGATAAGGGTGATAGCGGCGGTCGATAGACTCAACAGCGTCGTAAATCGCCAAGTGCACGATAGCAAAATCCAGAGCGGCAACCGGCGGTGCGTGACCGGCGTTTTTGACTGCCTTCTCGGCGATCGCGTTCCAGTCCGCGATTGGGTCTTCAGCTCTTACATCTGTAATGAAAATACTTACGATGATGGCCAGGGCGAGTACACTTTCGAGAATCTTCATCATTAGCGATCCTCTTTCTCTCACGGCGGATACTCGCCGAGAGGATCGCACTTTGGCGCATCGGGCCCTCAAATTCAATCCTCCTCAAATACTCTGTTTGTGAGTTCTCCATAATTGGCTAATGCACTTATCTTTGAACGGCATAGCCCATGCAGATAACCGACTACGTTGCCGCTTGGACGGAGTCTTTTCCCTGCGGTAACCTAAATTGCCTGACGGATCCGCTATGCCATCGCCGACCCCCATCGCCGACCAGATCCGATTCGGCGTATTTCAGCTCGACCTGAAGACCCGAGAGCTGCATAAGGCCGGCGTGAAGGTCAAGTTGCAGGACCAGCCTTTTCGAGTACTTGCCATGCTGGTTGAGCACGCCGGTGAAGTGGTCACGAGGGAGGAGTTGCAGCAGAAGATCTGGCCGACCGATGTTTATGTCACCTTCGATCAAGGTTTGAACAATGCAATCAAGAAGGTGCGGGACGCCCTGGGGGATTCAGCTGATAATCCGAGATTTGTCGAAACTGTCGCAAGACACGGATATCGCTTCATTGCTCCCGTAAGCACACTGCAGGGGGGACCTCCTGAAGGTACGGCCAGACTCGATCAGCTCATTCTCCGACGAACTGTACTGATCGTCCTGATCGCCGCGTGTCTTGTGGCAGCTTTGGGCTATTGGGCATATCGTCGACCATCTACCGGGGTAAGGCCATCTTCCGAAAGAGCAGTTTTGGCGGTCCTGCCTTTCGACAACCTCAGCCATGATCCAGACCAGGAGTTTTTTAGCGATGGTTTGACCGAGGAGATGATCGCCCAGCTGGGGAAGCTCAATCCAAAACTGCTCAACGTCATTGCTCGCGGGTCCGTTAGCAGGTACAAAAGCAGCAGTTTGACTGCAAACCAAATCGGCAGAGAGCTGAACGCCGACTACTTGTTGCAGGGTAGCGTCCGGCGGGAATCCGGCCGAGTACGCATTACCGTCCAGTTGATTCAGGTCCGAGACCAAACCGATCTCTGGACCGAGAGCTACGACCGCGAACTGAAGGACATCTTGGCCTTGCAAGATTCTGTGGCGCGAATGATCGCTGACCAGATCCGCATAACCTTAACGTCAGAACAGCAGACCCGACTGGCGAACCCGCGCACCGTGGATCCTGAGGCGTACGACTCCTATCTTAAAGGTCGCTACTACTGGAACAAGCGGACCGCTGACGCTATGCAGAAGGCATCAGTTTACTTTCAGGAGGCTGTAAATCGGGACCCGGCCTATGGCGCAGCCTACTCGGGACTAGCGGATTGCAACAGTGGACTTACGTGGCACGGGTTCACCTCTCCTGCGCATTCTCTTCCTAAGGCCGAGGCGGCTGCCCGCAAGGCCATTGAAATCGACCCCCAGTCTGCCGAAGGGCATGCCTCTCTGGCCCTCGCGCTTCACCACAAATGGGATTGGGACGGAGCAGAGGCTGAATTCAAGCGTGCGTTGCAGCTGGATTCCCAGTATGCAAATGCTCACCATTGGTATGGAGACTACCTATCGGTAAGGGGTCGGCACGACGAGGCCCTATTAGAAGCGAGACAGGCATTGAAGCTCGATCCACTCAACCTCATGATCAACAGTTGGGCGGCACTCCGATACTACCTTGCCCACAACTATGGTGCTTCGACTGAACAAGGCCGTAACGCAGTTGAGTTGGATCCGAATTTTGCGGCTGCGCACTTGATCCTCGGCGAAGCTTACGTACAAACAGGCGAGTATGATGAGGCCCTAACCGAGTTGCGGACAGCAGCTAGGCTCTCCGGAGGAAACCCACTCTACCTAGCTCAGGTAGCAGTCGCTAATGCTGCAGCTGGAAACAGGTCAGAGGCTCTTCGAATCGTTGCTACGTTGCAAAAGCTTTCCAGAGAACGCTACGTATCGCCTTACGCTTTAGCGCAGGTCTATGCTGCTCTAAACGACAAAGAGCAGACCTTCAAATGGCTTCAGACTGCCTTCGATGATCGTGCCGTGTGGATGTCCTATCTCGGTGTCGATCCCCTATTTGACCGCTTCCACTCGGACCAGCGCTACCAGGATCTATTACGACACGTCGGATTATTACCATGAGCGGCGGAAAAGCGGCACGTATTCTCGTGCATCACTGGGGAACCCTACCGGTTCAACTTGCAGGGTAAGTAGAAAGTGTCGTGTTGTGCTGCAAACGCGGTGTTGAATCGACCTTAGAACAACTGACAACGAGCGTCCGGTGCGACCCGCCGGTTTTGAATATCACCAAAGGTGTTCTGAATCCGTTCTGAAAATTCCTTATAAAACTGATTTTCAATGGCTTAGTAGAATCAGGTTCTGACCGCTTTGATCGAATCTGATCGATTATGAACCCGGAAGTATCGCGTTTTTATCAACCCCGGTCAATCTAGGTTCGTCAATGAGCTTTATGGCAGCGATGTTGCAGCAGCAAGCGCACAACCTTCGCCAGCAGGGTGCATCCAAGCGAGCGAAATTCCTTCTGCCTGTGGTGCGATGACCCTCCGATGTCCACTGCGCAAGCTTTTCCTTCTACTCGCAATGTGCAGCCTCACCCTCTCGTCATTTGCCGCGATCACGGTGACCATCAGTCCGCGACGTGCACCACTCACGCTGAAGCAAAAGCAGCAATTCAATGCCACTGTTGCCGGCACCACGAATACTGGCATCACGTGGCTGGTCGATGGCAGCGTCGGCGGAAACTCGACGGTCGGGACCATCTCCACCGCAGGTTTATACACGCCGCCCTCGACGGTCGGCACCCACACGGTCATCGCCAGAAGCAAAGCGAATACTAGCGTGAGCGCGAAAGCGACCGTCTGGGTGACGAACTATCCCGGCATGATGACCTACCATGGAGAGACGTTCCGCAGCGGCCTCAACCCGCAGGAGCGGGCACTCGCGCCATCGCTAGTGAACACCACGACATTCAAAAGGCTCTTCACACGCTCTGTCGACGGACAGATCTATGCGCAACCGCTGTACGTGGCAAATCTCCTCATCGGGACCTCGTATAAGAACGTTGCTTACGTCGCGACCGAGCACGACAGTGTTTATGCATTCAACGCCGACGGTAAGACCACGGCGCCGATCTGGAAGCGGAATTTTCTGGGTACGAACATTACCACCGTGCCAAGGCCAAGCAACGAGTTGCTCTCGCCGGAGATCGGGATCACCGGCACACCGGTGATCGATCCCTCCGGCAAGGTTCTGTTCGTTGTCGCCACTACGGTGGAGAGCGGAGTGGTGAAGCACAAGCTGCACGCATTGAGCCTAACGACGGGAGCGGAGAAGTACGGCGGGCCAGTGATGATCTCCGGCGCCTATGGAGGGGTTACCTTCGTAGCGGCGCAGCAGCTGCAACGGCCAGCGCTGCTGCTGGTGAATGGAAACGTGGTCATCTGCTTTGGTTCGCATGAGGATAGACTGCCGTACCAGGGCTGGATTTTCGCTTACAGCGCTAGTGGAGGCACGTTGCACCGCACGGGCGTGCTTAGCACCGCACCGAGCAGCAATGGGCGGGCAGCCATTTGGAATAGCGGAGGCGGGCCCGCGGCAGATACTAAGGGCAACATCTTCGTTGTGACCGGGAATGGCGTTTTCAACCTGAATACAGCCGGAGCAAGTGCCGGCAATTCATTTCTGAAGTTGACGCTGTCTAATGGCTCCTTCCACATCATCGATTTCTACACACCAAGCAACTATGCCGCCCTGAATACCGACGACCTGGACCTTGGTTCCGGTGGTCCAATGATCGCTCCAACGCAGAGCGGCGCCGCTGTTCCAAGCCTGATTCTGTGCGGAGGCAAAGACGGCATCGTCTACGTCGTGAATCGCTCCAACCTGGGTCACTACAGTGCAACGACCGACCATGCAGTACAGAAGCTGGCGATCGGCCGTCCCGAGCCGATCAACGGAAACTTCTTCACCCCGGCAAACTGGAATGGCTTCGTCTATTTCGGCGGGATGAACGAACCGGTGATGGCCTTCAGGTTCGCGAATGGGCTGCTACCGTCTTCGCCGTCCTCGCAAACCATGGAGGTGTTCGGATTTCCCGGCGCGAGCGCAACAGTTTCGGCCAACGGCACTTCAAACGGGATCGTCTGGGTGCTGGATAACTCGAAGTTCGTTGGCGGCGATCTACAGGGAGGCGTGAACACATCCGGGCCGGCTGTACTGCATGCTTATCGTGCGGACGACCTCAGCGTGGAGCTATACAACAGCAGTCAGGCCGGCACACGCGACACCGCGGGCAAAGCGATTAAGTTCACGATCCCGACCGTCGCCAATGGACATGTGTATGTCGGCGGCGCCAAACAATTGACGGTGTATGGGATCGCCCCCTGAATGCGCTGCAGCTGAGGGCGATAAAATAGGCGAACTTGGCGAGGACGCGAATAAACGGATTGCCTTTCCTTTTGACGAGCTCGTTTTGTGAGGACAGGCTGTAACGCGTTTTTGTCGCGTTCGTCTTTTTCGGAGCTGCTACCCTAATTCATGGCCTAAGAACGCGCGAGGCTCGGCGGGCCACCTGCACGGAAATTCTCTGGTGTGAGTGATGTGAGTACTCCCAGTTCTGCGCTCGCTTGTTTGCGTCACGTCGATGCTGCCTATTCAAGGGTCGGATCTAGCCATAGGAGAACGACCTCAACAATGGGTACAAGACTGGGCCAGCTAAGTGCTCAGTATTATTGTCTGCTGCTTTTGGTAGCCACCGAGGCCAAGGAGTTTGAACGTAGATTGAGTGCTCGATTTAGTTTTTCGTATCCAGTTTCCTCGAAAAAGTTAACCCATTGCCATTTCGTCAACCTGTCAGGGACATCGCATTGCTCGAGCCGGAGGGGAATAATAAAGATACGTCCTTCAGGTTGCTGTTCCGCAATGTCGAGCGCGTACTGCAGTTCCTTATTCAAAAAGCCGGTTTTCGCAACCGATCCCTTTGAAAGACAGACGATCACGATATCGCTGGCGCCCACCGCTTTGCGAATTTCCACGTGCCAATCTTGCCCTGGCAATAGGTCTTCCTCATCAAGCCAAGGCTGAAAGTGGTCAGTTATGAGCCTTCTGTACAACTGTCGAACCTTGGGCTTGTCGCTGGAAGAATGGCAAAGAAATACCTTCAGAGGATCTGAAAGCGAGCGCGGTCGGGACGGTGGCAACCCTTGTGAGACATTCTTTAGATTGACTATTTCATACATTTTGTATGGGATTACGACTTGTTGATCGGGTTTTCGCAATTCGAAAGTGCTGGGCCCAATTACTTCACCCACAATGTCCTGAACTCTCGCCCACGTTGCCTGATTCACCAGAACGCGCTTGCCACCGCGCGCCTTTTTCTCGAATGCCGCTGCCAAGTTCACCGCCGGTCCGATTGCAGTAAAGTCGCGAACCCTACCTGAGCCGATCGCTCCGAGCGTAACCTTGTCAGTAACGATTCCGAAGCCGATATCGAGAAACGAGAGATCCTGATTATGCTGATTGTCCCACTCGTCCCTAAGCTTTAGGAACTTCTCGATCATATTGAATGCACACTTCACCGCCCTTGGTGCTCCGTCACCCTGTCTGAAAAACGCAAGAACGCCGTCACCCAAGAGCTTGTTGACAACGCCACCGTTCTCCAGGATCTCCTCTGTCATGGCTGACAGAAACGAACTGAGTAATTTCTGTACCTCCTCGTCATTGAGCACCTGACACACCTGGGTGAAGCCTCTCATATCTGCGAAGAACAAGGTTAGCGTCTCGGAGTGAGCGGGGGCATTCAGTTCATCCACTAGTTCTTTTGCTGCTCGAGAGCTGTTTAACCCCATGTGAGAAAGGAGATTCCTGAACAGGCTGGCATTTTGAATAGCAATCGCGGCCTGATCGGAAAAGTACTCGAGTAGTACTCGATCCCGCTCAGTAAAATTTCCGCTTCGCTTGTTGAGGAGTTGAATGGCGCCCACTCTTCGGACTTGACTGAGAGTCTGTTCTGCAATCGCTAGTGGAACGCAGACCATGGACTCGGTTTCCTTTGCAGTGCGTTGATCTACGCCTTTGTAGTGCTCAGGATCTTGAGCCAGGGAGTCCACAATAATCGACTTTCCCGTGCTAAATACGGTGCCGGCCTTGCTATGCAATGGAATTCGTTTGTCCGAGAACTCACCAAATTCGCGTAACAGCATTGGCCCCTTTTCGCCGGTGGCCGCCGCAAAGTAGAGACTCTCGCGCTTATTGTCGTAAAGGAAAATCGATGCATCGGGTGCATCTGTAAGCTGCTGAGCGCGGGCCAAGATGGCATCAAGCAATTCCGGAAGACTCACCTCGGATGCGAGCTGTTTGGCTGTATTTAACAGCTCGAGAAGATCATCAATCGTGAGAATGTCAATAGGTTGCGTCATCGGCCGGCCCCCGACAGCAAAGGCGATCTTCCATTGATAGGAACTCCGCTCGACTCCTTTTCCCGAGTGAGAAAGGTCTCAGGATCCTAACAGCGAAAAGCTGATGAAAACTGGAGTGTCGCGAACCATCCCCGCCCACAAGCGGTAACATCATAGCCGATGAGGCTGGGCTTTAAAATGTCCTTGCCACCCCGGCGTCAACCCAGGCGGGATAACGCGAAGAGGTGTATTTCTCGTGCTTCAAGCTTCGCAGGTTGGTCGGGCATTCTAGCGACAGATGCACACGCCAGCGATTCAGCCTTCTACTGAGAACCGTCAATTATGGGAGGAGCATCCTTGAGTTACTGGCAAGGCAATGACGCGCCATTCTTCAGAGCAGTCGCTGCCCGGTCAGTTTTTGCTTCGTCATGCTCGTTACATAGCGCGTGGGCGAGTTCATGCCGAACGGCAAGGTCGAGCAAATCCTCAATGGGCATATGCCATATCACTCGAAGCTCTACGCCGCGCGACGATACACCAGCGACCAAGGAGCCATCGAGAAATGTCTCGCGCTCTGGCAGGTAGCTGAAGGCGGGGCGGTCCGTATCAAACCCCCTCACTGAGAGAATCTGTTTCCAATCCTCAGTCCGCACCAGAACCCAGCTCCATTCACCAAGCGCCTCCACCGGGTATCGCGCCAAAGCCTTTTTCAACACAGTCGTGGCGACTTGGCACTCTTGCGGCGTGTAACCGATATTGCAGGTGTAGCGCAGCCTGGAGCCTTGCGTTCTTGTTTCCGCGGCCAGGGGTTTTGCCGAGAATATGAATGACGTAACCAGGAGTACGCCGGACAGCAGAATCAGTGGATAGCACCGGCCCGTGCGGTCAGACGCCTTGCACGAGCCGCCATTTGCGCTTGTCACGTTGTCCTCTCAGCGGAAATGCCGCATTGAGGGGCAGCGTGCACCGAGAGTGGCGCTATCTCAATTGATTGGTCCTTAAAAGAATGTCGGAAAAAGATAAATTGTTAAGCTTTTGAAAAGATGAGGGTTAGGCCAGGATGTTAGACGTCGGAATAGGGTCTCGCAGTGGCGGTTTGCTAGACTGACAGCATTTCCTAGGTTCACCAGTGCTCGAACCAATTTCCAATTCTCAAGTGGTGCGGTTTGGTACCTATGAACTGGATTTGCGTCTCGCCGAACTTCGCAAGAATGGGATAAGAGTCAAGCTCACTGGCCAGCCGTTCCAAATTCTGGGTATCCTAGTCGAGCATCCTGGCGAGCTGGTCACCCGCGAGCAGTTGCAGCGACGACTGTGGCCTTCCGACACCTTTGTAGACTTCGATCGTGGTCTCAATGCCGCGATCAATCGAGTGCGAGAAGCTCTGGGGGATTCGGCAGAAAATCCACGATTTGTCGAGACAATTCCTCGGAAGGGCTACCGCTTTGTTGCGCCAGTCAACGGAGGCAATGGGAGCTCCCCAGCTTCTAGCCTGGGAGCCGGGGCAGAACCTAAGAGAACGGTGCGGGCATGGCCGAAGTATTCCCTCGTCATTGAGGTTCTGCCTTACATTGTCGCTGCGGTGGTTGTTCTGGTGCTCATTACCGGGGTTACGTGGTGGCGCAACTCTGGCAAAATGCCGCAGATCACGCGCTACTCACAGCTTACGGCGGATGGTCAGGGAAAAAGCTCCGGTTATGCGAGCGAACCTCCCGCTCCTCTCATTAGCGATGGCGCGCGTCTGTACTTCGTGGAAGGACCTGTAGGGACAAAGCATCTTGTGCAGGTCTCAGCACAAGGGGGTGAGACTTCACTCTTCCCCAGCTCGTTCGGCATTCGCCGGGTCCTTGACGTTTCGCCCGACCGGCATGAGCTGCTCGTCTCGGCAACGGGCGAGCGCCTCGAAAGGGAAACGCCGTTAATGATATTGCCACTGCCTGCAGGTCCGCCTCATCGCGCGGGCAACATTTTAGGACACGACGCCAGTTGGTCTCCTGATGGAACATGGATCGTGTATGCCGAGGGTCATTCTCTCTTTCTGGCCGACAGCAGTGGGAACAGCGTCCGCAAGCTTGCCGATGTCGCGGGAACTGCCTGGTGGCCGCGTTGGGCTCCGGAAGGGAAGGCAATCCGCTTCACAGTAGTCGGAGGGCTGGGATCGCAGAATCCTATGCAGGAGATTTGGGAGGTTCGAGTTGACGGGAGTCATTTGCGTCGCGCCTTTGCCGATCTCGCGGTCCCAGCGTTCCAATGTTGTGGAAACTGGACCGCCAACGGCAGGTATTATGTTTTTTCCTCGCCCGATTTTTTTGGATCGCAGCTGTGGGCGCTTCGCGAACACCCTCGCGTGATCGGCGGCCCCAAAACGGTGCTCAGATTGAGCGCAGGCCCAATGAGCATGACATCAGCGCTTCCGAATGCAGGTAACAAACTGTTTGCGATTGCGCAGCACCAGCGTGGCCAGCTCGTACACTATGACCGGCAAGCCGGACAGTTCTTGCCATTTCTCAAAGGCATCTCGGCAACCGACGTTGACATTTCGAGAGACGGTCAGTGGGTCGTCTATGTGTCCTTCCCAGAGGGAACTCTATGGAGAAGCCGGATTGACGGCAGCCAGCAGCTCCAGCTCACGTTGCCTCCGATGCAGGTGCTCCTGCCGCGCTGGTCCCCGGATGGAAACCGCATTGCGTTTGTTGGGGATGACCATATATACCTTGTGCCCCGCGACGGGGGAATTCCCGAGCCGGCTGGCAGAAGCACCCCGTTGGAGGGCGAGCCAACATGGTCACCGGACGGGGAGTCTCTCGCATTTGCGCCATGGTTTTGGTTGAATGGTAAGTCAGGAATTAGCGTGTTGGACCTGAAAACGGGAACCGTAAAGGCGCTGCCGGGATTAGAAGACCTCTTTTCTCCAAGATATTCTCCAGACGGCAAATACATTGCGGCGCTCACGGCTGAGGCTTCCACGCTTGTGTTGATCGATCTGGAAACGGGCGCAAAAAAGAAGCTTTGCGAAGGTGTGGCCTACCCGAACTGGTCACGTGATGGCTCCTACATCAACTTTAGTAAGCCCTATCAGCAGGATACGGGGTTATACCGCGTGCACATCAGCGATGGCAAGATCGAAAAAGTGGCAAGTCTCGAGCCGAGTTTGCTGAGTTGGGCGATTGTCGGCAAATGGACCGCGCTGGGGTCCGACGATTCACCCTTGGTTTTGCGCGACACAAGCGTGGACGAGATCTATGCTCTCGATTGGGACGCGCAATAAAATTTGCTCACCCGCAAGAACTGAGTGCAACCTTGTTTCGCTTCTACCCGATTCCTCTCGAGAACAGTGTAGATGTTGGAAACAGCTTGTTGTCGGCACGACAGTCCCCCCCTAGAAAGGAAATTTGGGGGCAGCAACTCGAAGTATTACTATAGAATGGCGGAAGCGAGTGGGGGTCGAACCCACCAGCGACATCGCAAGATGCCGCCCGTCGGTTTTGAAGATCGCCAAAGGTGTTCTGATCGGTTTGAAAATTCTCTACTATAACTGATTCTTCAACGACTTAACGAAAGAGCGGTTTTTGACGCGTTTTGATCGAGTCTGAGCGACTATGAACGTGGAACTCTCACGTTCTTATCACACCGTGCCGAGTCTCAAGGTTTGCTACGGACTGCTTCTGCCTTGCTTTCTCTCTCACGCACGCTCGCGTGCAACGGTGTTTTTTCCTCCGGGAGAAACCCGAGCGACCCCATCATCGCCTGCTGAACTTGCCTGAGTTCCCACTTCGCTTTCATGATTCCGGAAGCACTATGGCGGTTCTCGCCTAAGAGCAAATGCCCAACTTCATGGGCGATGAGGCAACCCATCATGGTTGCCAGGTCAAACTCTTCATTACTGATTCTCGTTAGGCGCGCCGCTGCGTCGAAGTAGACACTCGCAAATTCCGGCGCGACGGCAAATCCGAAAATGCTATCCCGAAAGCTGTCATTCAATGGCTGCTTCAGGATGCGTAACCGTACCTGGCCTGGCGCGGCCTCCTCGTAGCACGCTGACTTCTCTGATGAAACCGGATGGATCGGGCAATTAGTCCAGCCGATATGGATTTCCATTCGCTCGAAAATCCTTTGTGTTTCCTTCTCCGCTCGATCCAGGAGTTCCGGAGTCGCCTCAGAATAGTTGTAAACCAGGACGGCGAGCACCGGTTCCGGCGATGCGAACTGCGCCGGAACCGGTAACCCTTGATTCCCTAGCACTCTACTTTTATCGAAATGGCTGAAAAAGCTTCTCCCCCAAAACTGTTGCTGATGGGTGGCACACTCGCTTGAGCTCCCCTTTCGGAGCAGTTCAGCATAGCGCTCGGCTTTGATCTCGTCAGACTCGTGACAGAGAGCATGTCCCATTTCGTGACTGATGGCAAAATCGAGAAACTGATCAAAAGGAATATGCCACTTTTCGAGCAATTCGACTTGTCGCTCTGGCTCAGGCACAAGCAAGACCTCTTCGACAAAGGTTTGACGCATTTCCAAGTGGCTAAAAGCTGGGCTGTTTGGATTCAGGTGAAGCTCCGTAAGAATCTGCTTCCAATCCTCGGAGCGAACCAACACCCACGTCCATTTGCCCAACTTCTCAGCGGCGTAACGGTGAAGGATTGGTTCTAATATCGCAACCTGCCTTTCGCATTCAGCAAAGGTGTATGGGCTGACGCAGGCAAACTCTTGGCCAGGGGAACCAGCTACCCGAACCCTAACTACGTTCAACTGATGGATGGATTGGGTTCGGGCTGATGTTACGCACAAAACAGACACAAGGCACAGCACACAGCAACGCGTTCTTTTCACGGCGCTACCCCACGACCGCCAAGGCGGGTTTGGGCTGGAGCTTGGCTCAGACGGGGATTAAGCTCAATAGAACGGAACTAAAATGAATCGTACATACCGCTAACACGCTAAACTGCCGGCACTCAATGAGTTGCGGGAGCGAATGTCATTTTTCTTTCGACGAGAATGAAGGATTGCTAAACTGATTTGCCCCGCGTTGCCAAGGAGGGTCCGTTGTCCGCGCCTTCTCCGTCACGTCCCATATATCGTTTTGGTGTTTTCGAGGTAGATCCTCGCTCCGGGGAACTACGGAAAAATGGCGTTAGACTCAAAATTCAGGACCAACCTCTTCAAATCCTACTCAAGCTACTCGAACGCGCGGACCAACTCGTCACCCGTGAGGAGTTGCGTTCCACTCTCTGGCCGGCAGACACGTTCGTTGATTTCGATAACGGTCTTAATATGGCAATCAAGCGCTTGCGCGAGGCGCTGGGTGACCTTGCTGAGAACCCCACATTTATCGAAACCGTTCCACGTCACGGCTACCGGTTCATCGCACCGGTGGAGAGAGGGGGGCAGACTACGGACCTGTCTGACCGCTCAGATGTTCCCCCGGAATCCCGATTATCACGGTTCCGCCGCACTTCGACGCTGTTCCTCGTGCTGCTTTTCGTCGTCGCTGCAGGTCTCTTCGTTTACACGCGCTTAGAATCTCCTACATCGCGAGCGCAAAGGGCGCTTACACGCCTCACCTTCGAGAATGGCTTGCAGAGTGGCGCCACCTGGTCACCCGACGGCCGCTTCATCGCATACAGTTCCGACCGCGGCGGCAAATTCGATATTTGGGTGAGGCAGGTCAGCGGAGGCGATCCTGTTCAAGTCACTAGGAGGCAAGGTAACAACTGGCAACCTGCCTGGTCACCGGATGGGAAATACATCGCGTATCGCTCTGAAGGCCCAGAGGGCGGCTTGTTTGTTGCGCCTGCGCTTGGCGGTGAAGGATTGGAGAGGAGATTGGTGGCTTTTGGTTATTACCCGCGTTGGTCCCCCGATGGATCGCGTCTCCTGTTCCGCACCTCCCAATTTTTGGGCGTTAACAGGTTTTACGTGGTTTCGCTTGATGGCAGTCAACCTTACGAAGTGCTCAAAGAATTTACATCTCCGGGAAGCGCCATGGCTGGTGAGGCCGCTTGGCATCCCGATGGCAAAAGAATCTCGATGTGGATTGATGCTCCCGATTTTTGGACGGTACCCCTTGCCGGAGGCGCGGTAATCAAACCTAAAATTCCTCACGACGTCACCAGACAATTGGAAGGATCGGCCCTTGAGGGAATCCAGGAATGGGCAAGTGAGTTCGCCTTCTCCTGGGCACCTTCGGGCAGAGCACTCTATTTTCCGCTCACACTACGTGGGGCTGTGAACCTTTGGAAGTTGACGGTTGATCCAGGGACATTGCGGCCCACTGCGATCGAACGACTGACCACCGGGGCGGGGCCTCACGCCCAGCTCGCCCTTTCTCCTGATGGAAGGAAGCTGGCCTTTACTGAGGAAGTACAACATATCCAGGCTTGGCTTTTTCCCTTCGACGCTAGCCGGGGCAAGCTCACCGGCGCCGGCCACGCGGTGACCCCGGTAGGAATGACCACGTGGCGGCAGAGCTTGTCGGCAGACGGGACAATGCTGGCGTTTTCTTGTGGCCATGGCGGACGATCGGAGCTATGGGAAATGTCGCTCGTCAACTCACACATAGCGCCGGTCGTAGCTGACGACCAACTGCGTGATCACCCACTGTGGTCACCGGACGGAAAGCACCTGGCATATTTTCGCTACAATTTTTTGACGCATGATGCTCGTCTTGTCTTGTGGTCCTCGGATACCCGACACGAAGAGCCGATATCCGACGCTACAGACTCGGCTGGGTTGTATGACTGGTCGCCCGATGGCAAGGAGCTCCTAGTGTCGCAAGTGAACAAGGACACTAAGCACTCGGAAATTTGGTTATTGCCCTTAGCTGCAGCTCCGAGTGCCATCGCGGCTGGGACCAAAATTATTTCAGACCCGGAATACGATCTCAGTCAACCGCACTTCTCACGGGATGGTCGGTGGATTGTGTTCCAAGCAGCTAGGAACTTACCTACCAAGTTGGAGTCCAAGCTCTACGTGACACTCGCATCGGGAGGTCGGTGGATCCCCGTTACAGGTGGCACATATTGGGACGACAAACCTCGTTGGTCGCCGAATGGCAAGATGATCTACTTTGTCTCGGGCCGCGGTGGCTTTTTCAATGTGTGGGGGACCCACTTCGATCCATCTCAAGGGAAAGTGATAGGAGAACCTATTGCTGTCACAAAGCTTGAAAGTCCCGCATTAATGGTTCCAGAGCACATCCCCTCTGTCGAGTTTTCTCTGGATCAAAACCATTTGGTGCTGACACTGGAGCAAGTCTCAGGCAGCATCTGGATGCTGGAAGATGTCAGCCAGTAGGCACGGAGACGGCCGTATCTGATTGCCTAGCGTTGCGCCCAGGTCATGGTTGCGACGTTCGTGTCAAGTGAATCAGAGCATGGTCATTCAGATCGGATAAGGCGCACCTGGACGTACAATTCGGATGCGATGATCCGTAAATTTGAGGTGCGTTCCTAAGATTTCAATTTTAGGCATGTGGCAACTCGTACACTTCTCGCGCGAAATTGGACACGATTTCGCAACCCGAGTATTGGCGCCTGAGCCGTGTCGATTGTCGACAACTGAGGTTGAACCACTCCCGGCAGTCGAGTGACAAACCGTGCACTTCGAATCCGAATCTGCTGCTTGCTGTGACAAGTCGATGTGCGGATCGTGGCAGGCGGTGCAGGCGAGTCGTGGATCATTGGAGTCGTGACCTCGGCTTCTGGCAAGCCGGTAGGGCTGAAATCTCACATTCATAGCCCCGCCGAGGTCAGGCATCATCCCCACAGCGTCCGCACTGCGATGACAAGCGCCACAGAACTCCTGCGACAGGGTGTTGGGGCTCAAGGACTTTGCATTGAAAATCGCGCCAGCTTCTCCTGTTCCCGATTGCGCAACGACGACGTGCGTGTCTCCTGGCCCGTGACACGCCTCGCAAGTAACACCTGGCGTCAAATGATCTAATCGCAGTTGGTTGTCAGTGATCGCGCCGGTCCCATGACAACTGAAACAGTTTTTCGCTTCATCCCCAGTAATGTCTCTGCCGAACGCTGCTTCAAGGCTTGGCGGGGGATTCAGAGCATCGCCGATGGTCCAGTCAAGACCATCAACTGCAGTGTAATAACTGACGCGGCCCTCGTACAACCTGCCGTTGTGCTGCAGAACGTAGGTTTGCGCTAGATGGGCATTGCCAAACACGTAGGCGATCGGCTCAGTGATGATCTGTTTGCCGTCCGTGACCAGAAACGTGCTCTGTTTAGCATCGGTGATGATTTCGTAGGTGTACTGCCCAGCGCGAAACCGCATGTGCGGATGTGATCGCAGGACTCTGTTCTCGCCAGGAAGTCCCAGGGCGTGTGCCATGTCCGTATCGGATTGTGAACGACTTGTTGCCTGGTGACAGCTAACGCATGACTGGTTGCCCATGAACTGTCCGGCAGGTATTTCCTGTCGAGGGCGAAACGACAGGTTCTTATGAACCGTTGTCTGACCGCGTAGCTGAAGGGATGCGATTGCATGGAAAACGAGAAGGATGCAGGCCCGAGTGAAACTGGATCGACTACTCACTGACGCTCTGCCCTTCAATGACGGTAAATATGCGGTCCACTGCCGGCGGGACAATATTTTGCTGCTTTCCGCTCGGCCACGGGATTTCGATGGTGTCGATCTTGGTTGCTCTACCGAGTCCAAAGTGAACACGTTGGTCCGAGCTTGAACCGTAACTACCCCCCTGACTCGTTTTGAAGATGTTTTATTCTGTTTAACTATTCAACTGGTTACAAGCTGTTCATGTTGATCGGTTCTGATCCGAGATGCACCGCCCATGCAATCCAGCCGCACTTCCTCCTGGACGGCCGAATCCAACTCTCTCAAAAACGAAAACCAAGGCTCCGGAATAGTGTTACTTGGATGTGTAGGCAAGATGTTCCTGCCTCAAATCCGTAACCAGGTTCCACTAGACCGCTACTGGAGAGCGGTGTACACGGAGCCAGGTGCGCTCAACACTGGTCATCGCATCATGGCAGAAAGTGTCTTCGGCTTCAAGACGCCCGGCTTCCAGCCTTCGCTGGCACTCTCGCAGTTTTCGAACCTTATCACCGCTGCTGGCAGGGTCTAACTCTGCAACTTCCACCGCGAGAGACGCAGCAAATCCCAGTCGGTTTTGCCGGATTGGTCGCCGGCCAGGCCAAACGAGGTGAATGAACGATACAGCCTACCAAAAGAAATCTGCCATTGGGCTAGCCTTCGCCCCTGCTCCGGGGCAAGTGGCAAATCCGAGGGCGTCGCACACGGTCCGCAATAGATTCTGATGATGATAAACCTTCCACGACTTAAACTTGTGCTTTACTTTGGGCCCGATCACGATCGTGGCAACCCGGCCTCCACAACCCTTCGAGACCGACGGACTGCAGCGGAAATCGGTGTACAGGTTGCCCTCATCCCAAACGATGAAAAGGAGCCCGTCGCCACCCGACTGAAACTCGGGGCGGCTCAGGATTGTGGGAACTTGTTGCGATAGCCAGGCATCGGCTTGCGGACGGCCTCCGTCGTGACCGTCATGTTGCAAGTTAGGTGTGATGTAAGCGTAATTTGGGGTGGCGTGATTCGAAATATCTTTGGCCAGCTGTGTGAAGGGCACAC
>DATNEX010000160.1:0-47033 GCA_035606605.1 Terriglobales bacterium | reverse complement strand
CCGCAATCTGAACGCGCAGGATTCGCTGACCGCTGCGTCTCAGGTGGCCCAGGGTCTGTCACCCTTCAACACCCGATATGACTACAATCGCTACGGTGGACAGGTCGGTGGACCAATCATCAAGAACAAGCTGTTCTTCTTTACCAACTGGGAATACAACGCCATCGGGAACACTTCTTCGATGACGGTATGCGCCCCCACCGCGGCCGGTTATGCTGCGCTAGCGGCCATTCCAGGCGTCAGCCAGACAAACGTACAAGAATTTCAGAAAGGTGTCGGTACGGCTGCGGCAGCATCGACGTCACCCACGGATCCATGTCCCGGGACCACGGTGGGTGCAACCCCCGTTCCAGTTGAAATTGGCGATGTAGGCTTTTCAGGAGGGATTTTCAACAACTGGCTCACCGGGGTC
This sequence comes from Terriglobales bacterium, assembly GCA_035606605.1. Taxonomy (GTDB): domain Bacteria; phylum Acidobacteriota; class Terriglobia; order Terriglobales; family Acidobacteriaceae; genus Gp1-AA145. The sequence continues at coordinate 46,621 of DATNEX010000160.1, read as the reverse complement.
CAATCCGTCGATTGGAACCTAAGCGCGAAAGACCAGCTTCGCATACGTTATGCTTTGGCCAAGAACGACCAGACCGACAACCTCGGTGACAACGGTGCTGGTTACTCGCTGCCGGCTTTCTGGACTCCCCTGCCTCAGCGTTACCATCTGTTCACATTGGGCGAGTACCACAACTTCGGTCCCACCGTCACCAATGAGTTCCGCTTTGGGTTCAATCGGTTTACCCAGTATTACTCAGCCGGGAATTTCTCGTACCCGGGCCTAGATCAATATCCGAATCTCATCGTCGGCTTTGGCGAGAGCTTCGGTGCTCAACTGGGAGCTGATCCCAATGCCCCACAGTTTGCCATTCAGAACACCTATCAAGTTGTCGACAACTTGAGCTGGGTTAAGGGCAAGCACAATCTGAAATTCGGTGGCGAGTACCGTTGGTACATTAGTCCCCAGGGTTTCACGCAACGGCAGCGCGGAGATTATGACTGGACGACGTGGGACGGATTTTTCAGAGACCAGGTGCCAGACTTCTTGGCAGAGCGGTCCGCGGGCGCAGCCACCTATTACGGGAACCAGAATGCGATTTACCTATACGGAAACGACGAGTGGCGGATACGCCCCAATCTCTCGTTGAATTTAGGTCTCCGCTATGAGTACACCTCGGTTCCTCTCTCAGAACGTAAGTGGCAGCCGCTGAACGCGATCTCGAATGTGCCAGGACTTATCACATTCGGGGTACCAAAGGCACAGAAGAAGAATTTTGCGCCGCGCGTCGGGTTCGCTTGGTCGCCACAGCAGAACACCTCAATCCGCGCGGGATATGCTCTCGCGTATGATGTGCTGTTTGACAACCTTGGCTTACTCTCCGCTCCCCCGCAGGTGCAGCAAACTTGCGACGCGGTGCCCGGAGACCAGAGTGGCCTGACCGGTAGCTGCTTCTGGACCGATCCTGGTCCTCCATATAACCAAAGCGGATTCCTAGCGGGTGGGGGATTGCCGTTCGCCAGCACGATTCCGCCGATTACCGATCCTTTGGCAGCGCGTGGCGCCACTGGCGGATATATTCCGGATCAGGTGTTGCCGTATACCGAAACTTGGAATTTGGGCGTTCAGCACATCTTTGCGGGCAAATACGTGGTTGAACTGCGATATGTGGGAACGCGTGGCATACATCTGCCGGTGCAAGACCGCATCAACCGGCAACCGAAGGTTTCTTCAACGATGTTCCTGCCAACCTATATTGGGACAACACCGACGCAAGCGGAATTGGATGCTCTTCCGGTGACTTTGACAGCCATCAACGCTTTGCCAAACTACATCCCGGCATATCTGAACGCCGGCTTTCTCGCCAATGTGACGGGTTGGTCGCCCACCGGTGCCTCGAGGTACCACGGCCTGCAGGCCCAGGTAACAAGAAACTTTACCAATAACCTGCAGTTCACAGGTGCCTGGACGTGGAGCCACAACATGGACAACTCCACGGCTGAGGTGTTCTCAACTTACCTTACGCCGCGGCGCCCGCAGAATTCGCGCTGCCTGGACTGCGACTGGAGTGACTCCGCTCTTGATCGCCGTCATCGTATGACGGTCGGCCTGCTTTACAACCTGCCGTTCTTCCAATCGGGCAACTGGTTCCAGAAGAACATCATCGGCAACTGGGAGTTTGCTCCTTCCTATACGTTCCAGTCGCCGGAATTTGCAACTGTGCAGAGCGGGCAGGACAGCAACCGCAATGGTGACAGCGCTGGAGACCGCACGATCTTCAATCCGCATGGGGTATCTGGAACCGGTTCTGATGTGATTCCTCTCACCCAGAGCGCGGCCCTCGGAGGGGATGTGGTCGCCTACCAAGCCATTGATCCAAACGCCCAGTACATCGTTGCTGGCCCTGGCGCATTGACCACTACTCGCCGGAATACGCTGGCACTTCCGCACATCAACAACTTCGACTTCGCGATCGTGAAGAGGTTCAACTTTACGGAGCGGACATCGTTCGAGTTCTCGGCGCAGGCTAGCAACGTGTTCAACCATGCGCAATACCTGCCCGGTTACATCAGCGACGTTGCGCCCTTGAGCTTCACCGGTACCAACGTCCTGACCATGTTGATCCCGGGAACCTCGGCATTCAATACGCCGAAGAGCGTGTTCACAAATCACCCTCGCAATATGCTGCTGGTTGCGAAGTTCAACTTTTAACAGTGTTGCAAGACTCTTTCCGGGAGCCCTTATAGGGGCTCCCGTTTTTCTTACCAGCCCGGCGGTCGTGGATCTGCATTTGGGCCCTTCTCAGGCATTGAAGAGTGATTCTCATATCAGGGGATGAGCGACTACGGAGGATGAAATGGCTCGCTTTCATGGATCAAGGCTATGGTTTGGGTGCTTGGTCGTGTTGCTATTTTCTGCAACCAGCCTTTTTGCCCAAGAGACCACCGCAGGTTTGCAAGGAACCGTAAAGGATCCTTCGGGCGCGGTCGTACCGAACGCGCAAGTCGTTGTTACCGGCACTACGCTCGTCGGTGACAAGCAGATGAAGACCGATTCGAACGGATACTACCGATTTGCCAACCTTCCGCCCGGGAATTACACGATTACGGTAAAGGCGGAGGGTTTCAAGACGCTCAAGAAGGAAAGTACGGAACTCCTAGTCGGACATCTTCCCACCTTGGATTTCACGCTTGAAGTCGGTGGAACTGAGAGCGTGATCGAAGTGAGCAGTGAAGCGCCACTGGTAGATGTAACCACCACCACGAACCAAACTAACGTCACAGAGGACCTGATCTCGAATACTCCTCACGGACTCTCGTTTCAATCCATGATTCAGTTTGCGCCCATGGCCCGCAACGAGCCTTTGGCCGGCGGTCAGATGGTTGGCGGGGGAACTGGAGGCGCCTTGCCCGGCAGCAGTGGCAATGGTGGGGAAGTCGGCTACTCCATTGGGGGTGCGGCGGATTCCGAGAGCATGTACCTCGTGGAAGGTCAGGATACTGAGAACATTTCCGGCGGCGCCTCGCAAGCCAATGTTCCATTCGAGTTTATTCAGGAAGTTCAGATTAAGACGTCCGGTATTGAAGCCGAACACGGTGGCGCACTGGGCGGCGTGATCAACGTGATCATGAAGAAGGGTGGGAATGACTTTCACGGTAGCGCATTCGCGACCTACGAGTCAGACAAAATGGATGGCACCTCCAATCTGATCAACCATGATACGCTCCGCTATGATCCGCTAGGTGCACCGAGTACAACAAGCCCGTGGTTTGACGAGGCTTCGCAAATCTATTCGCCAAAAGGGGACACGTACCATTTTGTTCAGCCCGGATTTACCCTCGGTGGACCGGTTAAGAAGGACCGTTTGTGGTTTTTCGTGGGCTTTGCGCCGATCGCACACTCGGTCTCGAGAACTGTGGACTTTAACCCCGCGATCTGCCAGCCGGGTTGTCCAGATGCACCGGTAGGTTCTACTACGCCCTTCCTGCAGACGTCTCACCTGAAAGATCGGGTTTACTACACTACCGCACGCCTCGATGCCAGCCTGACACAGAAAGTTCGCCTTTTCGGCTCATGGCTGTATCAGTACGAGCGTGAAACCGGGGCCAGTTTGCCGTCTGCGGACCCCATTGCGACCGAGAGCGGTACCTTCCTAAACTCGGGAACCGTGGGCTACCCTTTCGGGATTCTTACCCCTCTCGGACAGTTTGCACCTAGCCATGGCTTTTCTCAGCCCAACTCCACTTACAACTTCGGGGCCGACATGACTCTGACTCCGAAGATAGTCGCGACCACCCGCTTCGGTTATTTCTTTACCAACTATCACGACTTCGGTTGGCCAACGACGGGTGCGAACCTGTCATGGGAGTTCAGCAGCTGTGGCGGAGTGGACAATACCGGGAATTCGTTCCCTGGAACGTGCGGAACGGTGGACAGTTTGCAGCAGAATGGCGGCTTTACTACGACGCCCTATGATCAAAGCTTTACGCTGTTTAATGCCAGCAAGCACCACCAGTTTAATCAGGACGTTGCTTTCTTCAAGAGCGGCTGGGGCGGTACGCACAACTTTAAGGTGGGCTACCAGCTCAATCGGTTGGAAAATGTGATTTCTCAAAACGGTAACGTGCCACTGGTCAACATGTTTGTCGGATCGGGTAACGCGGCGGACTATGCGCCTGCCACGGTTCCTGGTAGCACTGCTTGCGGACTTCTAGTCGCCGAATGGGGGGTCTGCGCCGGCCAGTACGGCTACGTGCAGGTAGAGGACTTTGCGACGATTCTTCCGAAACAGGCCATTGACTGGAATCACGCGTTGTTTGTCCAAGATGCATGGACCGTCGGTCATGGCCTTACGCTGAATCTCGGTGTTCGGGTTGAGAAAGAGAGGCTGCCCGTTCCTGCGGGGCTGCAGCAGCCAGGCGTGGTTCCGCCAGCCTCGATTGACTTCTCCTGGACCGACAAGATAGCCCCGCGCTTAGGCGCGGCATGGGGTTCGGCAAATGGCAAGATGAAAATATTTGGCAGCTATGGCATCGTCAACGACGTCATGAAGCTGCTGCTGGCGCAGACGTCATTTGGCGCTCAAGTATTTGAAGATTGCACCTATGCCCTTGGACCCGACCAAAATAACACTTTCACCGCCGCCGACATCTCCGCAGTCTTCGTGAACGGGCGTGCTTGCCCCAATGGTGGGCCAACCACGCCGGCGAACTTTGCTGGTGGCACCACGCCGACATCGCTGACTGATGCCGGAACTGGTATTTCACTCATCGAAAACGTCAACTTCCGTCCTTGGGAACCAGTTGCCAAGGGCGTAAAGCCGTATCGTCAGCATGAGATTGTCGCCGGATTCGATTACCAGATCGCCAGAGATTGGGCGTTTGAAGCTCGTTACGACCGGCGTCGTCTCGATCATGTGATTGAAGATGCGTCGCTGGCCGATCCCAACAACTTCGAGATGTACACCATCGTCAACCCTGGTGAGGGAGTCAACTCAACTATTGACGGGTACGCGAATTACCTGACTTCGCTCGGGTCCGCGTATGGCATTCCCAACTTTGCGTTCAACGATGGTAGCAATTTCCTCACGTGCCCCAGCTGTCCGAGGCTTCCGAAGGCAATTCGTAACTACGACGGACTGGAATTCCGAGTCACAAAAGGTACGAGTCATGGTTGGGCGGGAATGTTCAGCTATACATGGAGCCGGTTGTGGGGCAACTATACCGGCCTGACCACCACCGACCAAACCGACGGAGGTTCGACAGGACGTAACTCGCCGGACACGACTCGCGCCTTTGACGAACCTTTTTACTATTACACCTATCAGGGAAAACTCAATAGCGGACCTTTGCCGACGGATCGTCCCAATACCATCAAAGGCAATATCTATTATGAGTTGCCTTGGAAGCGCATGACTACAACGTTTGGCTTGTTCCAGGCTGCCTATCAGGGGAGTCCCCTGAGTTCCTTTACCGACCTCGGCCTGGCCTGTTGTAACGAACCCATCGAAGCCACGGATATTTTTGGTCGTGGCAATTGGGTAGACGTGGGCCAGGACCCCACTACTGGCGATGTGACGTTCTCAAGACCTCGCAGCCGTCGTACACCCTGGTACACGCAGACCGACTTCAACTTCTCGCATGCTTTCAAGTTAAGCGGCGAGCGCCAGCGGTTCACGTTCTCGGCGACGATTCTCAACGTGTTCAATCAGCATTCGCCCGTCTCCTATTGGCAAGGCTTCAACTCAATTGCGGCGGCTACGCCGGCGGCTCCGAATCAGATTTTTCAAGGTGCAGCGTCTTATCAGTTACTCGAAGGCGGATACGACCCTACGGCGCAGATCAACGGCACTGGATTTGTTAAGAACTCCCAATACGGAATGCCGAACCTGTGGCAGCTCTCGCGCAATATCCGCTTGGGAGTTACCTACACCTTCTAGGGATCAGCTGTTTTTCGTTTAGGGAGCCTGAGTCCGGCTCCCATTTTTTTGATCGCTGCCATAGCTCACCATCAGACGAACCCCGCAAATCGGCTCGCAAAAGGCAAAGTGCAACCGGAGACTGGGGCATACCAACAGTTGCTCTCGCGCGTTCCGGGTGAGAAACTCTTTGTTATTCAGGTGGTGCTTGTGATTCGTCAATCTGGCTTCGTAGCGTTTCTTGTGATCGTTCTCTGGTGCGGTGCTGCTTTTGCCCAACCCCAATTCCCACTATCAAAGGAACCGTACGGGGCAACGTCGGCAAGGACCCCAACCTACGAATCCTATGGAACCATACTCGTCGTGGCAGTTCTGGACGACAAGAACAAACCCCTTGACCGCCAATCCATGGTCAAGCTCGAAAATGGCAATACTCACGATACAACGTGGCAAGCCACTGCCGACAGCTCGGAAGCATTATTTGGGCAGTTGAGCATTGGAACCTATGAGATCGAGGTGAGTGCCGTCGGGTACCTGACTGCGCACAAGAAGTACGACATCGGGTCGGCATATTCGACGCCCCGGGTAGAGATTACGCTCCAGCGTGACCCAAACAGTGTCAAATTGGATGAGTCGAATCTCCCGGAAATGCCGGCAAAAGCGCGCAAGGAAGTTCAGAGAGCTGTTCGAGCACTGAAGTCGAACGATCTCAAGCAAGCGAGAAAGCATCTAGCGGTTGCATACAAGGTTGCTCCAGAGAGCGCGGACATCAATTTTTTCCTGGGGTATTTGGAGTTTCAAGAACAACGTTATCCCACCGCCCAGGACTACCTCATGAAGGCGGTCAATCGTGACTCGAGAAATGTGCAAGCTCTTACCCTTTTAGGTCGGGTCCGGATGAGGCTCGGGGACTACGCTGCGGCAAGTGCGAGCTTGGATGAGGCAATCCTCCTTGATCCGGAGTATTGGGTTGCACACAAGTTACTTGCTGAGGCGAGTCTTACGGAACACAAGTTCGAGAAGGCTCGTGATCAGGCACAGCTCGCACTCGAAAAAGGGAAGGGAGCTGGCAATTCCGCTCGCCTGGTTCTTGGGCAGGCTCTCGCGAACCTTGGCGATACGCAGGCTGCTATTTCCACTCTGGAAGCGTATTTGCCAGACGCAAGGGACCAATCGGAAGCCGCAAGCGTGCACGAGTTTATTGCTCGATTGAAAGCCCGAGCGGCGCAGCCGGAAGCGTCGAACACGCAGCCTGCCCTGCTGCCATCCGCTCCGGCCACGGACGACACAGAACTGCGCTTGTCGGTCAAGACCTGGGAGCCTCGAGGAGTGGATGAGAGCAGGCCCTCGGTTGCGGAAGGAGTGGCCTGCCCCAGCGAACAGGTTCTCACCGAGACCGGATTACGAGTCAAACAATTGGCGGATGATATTGGTAAGTTTGCCGCCATCGAGGAATTGCAGCACGAACAAGTCGATGAACTGGGTCATGCGATCAGCAAGCAGACACGGCGCTACAACTATGTTGCGTCCATATCGGAAACCAATCCCGGATACCTCGAAATAGAAGAATATCGGCTGGAAAACTCCGCCTTGGCCCGCTACCCGGACAACATCAACAGCAACGGCTTCACGACCCTGGCTCTCGTATTTCATCCCAATATGCAGCCGACCTTCGAATTCACGTGTGAAGGCCTTGGTGAATGGCGCGGTCAGACCACTTGGCTCATGCACTTCCGGCAACGCGCGGACCAGCCGAATCGGATTCACGACATAAAGATCGGGGGCATGATCTACCCAATCGATCTCAAGGGGCGGGCCTGGATATCGGCTGAAAAATTCCAGATCGTACACATGGAATCTCAGCTCGTGAAGCCCATGCCGGCCATTCAGCTGTTAACCGAACACCAGATCGTGGATTATGGCCCGGTCCAGTTTAAGTCGGGACAATTGTGGCTTCCCAGTAGCGCCGAGCTGTATTTCGACTATCACAAACATCGATATCACCGAAAACACAGCTTCAGCCACTTCATGCTGTTCTCGACGAATTCGCGGGAAGAGGTTCAAGCACCTAAGCAAAAGCCCGGGATTCCTCAGCCCAACGAGGAAACTCGCTAGCTTTTCGTCTAGAACTGGCTCCGACGATCTTGCGTGGGCCTGCGAAGCCGTGAGCTCCTAGGAATAGACGAATTATCGCAACCAGATCCTCCCTCAGGCAGGCGCTGACTGGCTGGGATCCGTTTTTTCATAGACCCACGTACCATAATTGGTAATTCCATTCGAACGATTTTGTAAAACAATGGTGTAAGCCACTGAAACGCCAAGAGGGAATTGCCCGTGGCGCTTTGGCGCGTGAGTTGCACCTCGAGGTTAGAAAAGCTCAGCCTTAATGACCTTTGCAGTTCACCATTCGACCGAAAGAGTGGGTGAGCGCGCGCCTTTGTCTTGCGCTGTACCTATCCGTGTCGACAAATGCTTTTTGGAGGAGTAATGAATCGTATTCAATTCGCCCTTCGTCTTAGCTTGTTGGTGCTGATGGCCTCTGTTCTTGGCTACGCACAGACTGGTTCGATTCAGGGATCTGTTACCGACAAGTCAGGCGCCGTCATCCAGGATGCCGATGTCGTCGTAACCAGCCTGAACACGAACCAGACACGCGCCGCAAAAAGCGGGGACGCCGGTACCTACTCGGTTCCAAGCCTCGCCGCCGGCCCGTATTCGATCAGCATTACGAAGGATGGCTTCCGCGCATTCAAGGTAGACAACGTGGTGTTAACGGTCGATCAAGCGCTCACCGTGAATGCGTCGCTTGAGCCGGGCGCGACTTCCGAGGAAGTGCAAGTTCGCGGCGATGAGCTTCCACCGGTGGATCTGCAAACTGCTCAGGTGAGCAACATGGTCGAAGGGCGGCAGATGCAGAACCTGCCACTGATTACCAGAGATCCTTACAGCCTGGTGTTATTGTCGCCGGGCACTTCACAGACCAATACCGGGTTGGGCGGTTTTACCGTGAACGGTTCCCGAGAGCGGAACAACAACTTTCTTTTGGATGGTGTCGACAACAACGATACCTCCGTGCCCGGGATTCCTGGCGGTGTGTTGAGCGCGAATCCGGACTCGACCCAAGAATTTCGCGTTATTACCAGCAATTTCAACGCGGAATATGGGCGTAATACCGGAGCCATCATCGATGTTGTCACAAAGAGCGGAACCAATAGCTTCCACGGCGGTGCCTACTGGTTTGGTCGTTGGAATAGCTTTGGCGGCGCGAGAGACTGGTTTAATCCCCGCGTCGATACCGCCGGTAACGTCAACCCGATGAATCCCTATGTTCGCAATCAGTTTGGATATTCAATCGGCGGCCCCATCGTGAAGAACAAGACTTTCTTCTTCTTCAACCAGGAGTTTCAGCGATTTAGGACAACCCTGACTAGCAGCTCCATCGTTCCCACTCCGGAGTTCAAGACGGGAATCTTCAACTACACGAACGGCGGTGTGACAACCCCGGTAGACATTACTCAAACCGGGGCGAACAATGGCACGCCCACAATTCTTCAGCAGTTTGGCGTCGCGGCAGTTCTGCCTCCGGCTCCAGCCGATCCGACGATGCAGAGCCTCCTTGCCCTATATCCGAATCCGACGTTCAGCAACGGAGACGGAATCACGGGTACGCTTCTTTTTCCCAGCGGTTCTCGTCAGAATTCTTACCAGGCCGTCGCCAAAATCGATCACCAATTCACCAGTCGACAGAACCTGAGTCTCCGGTACGGGTACAACTACATATTCGATCCAAATCCTTTCCACGATGACGTTCTGCCTGGTGGGCTTGGGAGTACTGGTACCAAAGGCATTAGCCAGGGAGCTTCTGCACATCTTGCTTCCACGTTTACAAACACCGTCGTAAACAGCTTGAACATCGGTTGGAACAGAATCTTCGCTAGTTTTAATTGCAACGGCACCAGTGCTCTGAACAGCGTAGTGCCGGTTGATCAGTTCGGAAACGGCTGGGATGTAAACCTGGATCCCTTCACCAGTTTCGGTTGTCTCAGCCTGGTGTCGGCCGGACAGTGGAGAAAGACGGGCACGACCAGTTATGGTGACGCCCTCACTTGGGTCAAGGGCAATCACACCTTTAAGTTCGGGTTTGATTACCGAGATATTCATGAGGAGGGGCCAAATAGCTTCTTCTCACGGCGGCAAGTCTCGTTGATACCTTTCCTCGACTTCGGTCTGTCGTTGGTTCAAAACGTGCCGAATGACTCCTCGTCTCTGGAAGGCGCAGCCGGCGCGTACTACGGATTCGTGGCACAGGATTTTGTCGGGCAATTTTTCAACAAAGGCGGGACTCGGCAGGCCACGGATAATAAGCTTTTTCGCCAGCATGAATATGACTGGTTTGGACAAGATGATTGGAAAATAAGGTCCAATCTTACTTTGACTCTCGGCTTGCGCTATCAGCTGGATGGTGTTCCCTACGAAGAGAACGCCAACATGTCGAACTTGCTCGTTCCCCCGACGTCGCTAGCGCCGCTGACCATGAGCATTGTAGGCCCAGGCACGGGCAATCAGCTTTACAAGAGCGACCACTCCAACATCGAACCCCGAATCGGACTAACTTGGGATCCATGGAGTAACGGCCAGACCGCTATTCGCGGAGCTTTTGGAATTTTTCATGATCGTGTGTTCGGAAATCTGTTTGGGAATGCCCGTGGCAATCCGCCGTTCGAGCAAGACTACAATGCCTTTCCCCTCGATACGATCAATGGATTCTATGGGGGCGGTATCAACGGCCCATTTCCGTTGCCAGCTCCGCCGGATCAACTTCCGACAGCTGTGATCCCGAACTACGACCCGGTTACGAACGTGGGGGCGCTTGCTCCAGTGTTGTTTGACGTGAATTTCCGAAACGCAGCGAGCAATAACTGGAACTTTGGTATCCAGCGCCAACTTCCGGGAATGAACGTGTTGGATATCTCCTACATTGGGTCAGAGGCTCACCACCTCTATCGGCAACTTGACGGGAATCCGCCGAATCCGGCTTTGGTTCAGCAATTGGTCACCTTTTGCAGTGACCCGAACAATGCATTCGGCTGCGACTCCGGCACGGTCACGAAGACTAACCTATACATCGGAGCCGAACTCGGTGCCTTGCCGTTCGACGCCGTTGCTTCGAACGCTTTGTTACAACCCTTCTATCAGCGCTCGATTGGGAACTCGATCTATCACTCTTTGCAGACAAAGTTCACGCACCGCATGAGTCATGGGTTGCAGGCGCAAGTTTCCTACACTTGGGCGCATGGCATCGACAATGCGCCTGATCCTTTGGCCCCAGCTCAAGGCAATCGTACTTTCCCACGAAATTCGCTTAACCTGAACGAAGAGCGCGGGAATTCAGACTATGACGTCCGCCACATTGCTGTCATCAACTACATTTGGCAGATGCCTTTTGGCAAGGGGAAGGGCATCCTGAATCACGGCGCGATTGGAAAAATCCTTGAAGGGTGGCAATTCTCCGGAATTACCACCGCGCAGACCGGGCATCCGTTCGACGTCCTTACAACCACCGATATGGAAAGGACCGGATTGAGTGGTCGTGCGGATCTATTGTCTGGTCAAAACCCATATGCTCCAGGGCTCAACACTCCCGCGTCGGCGAATGGCAACAAGGTTTGGATTAGCAATCCGGCCGCGTTCTCCAATCGTGCGGACGCCTTTGGTGGTCCAGTTTATGTAGGTAGCGGGACATCGGGTAGGAACCATTTCTACGGTCCTGGACTTGTGGATTTCGACCTTGCTTGGGAGAAGACAACCAGTATCACCGAGCGTGTCAGCACGCAGCTGCGAGTGGAATGCTATAACTTGTTCAATCACCCGCACTTCAGCAATCCGGACAACTTCCTTGAGAACCCGACATTCGGGTTGATCAGCGACACGGTTTCCCGCCCCGACGCTACTACGTCGGCAAGGCAGATGCAGGTTGCATTGAAGATAACGTTCTAGGAAGAACTCACTCAACGGCCCGTGAGCTCTGGCTCACGGGCTTTGTCTTGCATTGCGTACCCTTGGCGATGCCGAGTCAACTCGCTTCGCAATAACTCGAACTTTGGTTCCTTCCTATCTCACAAACATCGGGTAGTGGCTGGCGACGGCCATGAAGAACAGTAACGGAATCGTAAGCCAGGCGCTAATGCGGGATACGAGAAAGGCCATGCGGGACATGCGCTCGGCTCGATCCGGCATGGGAGTTCCGTTTTCCGCGCTGGCTTGAGTCCAGGCGATCAGGCGCTTTTGAATTCGCCACACGATGCCCCAGACGTTGAGCATCAACACCCAGCCGATTCCTCCGCCGAGCCCGATCGCCAGAAGGTTATTGCTCTCCCATCCGTGATTGTTTAACCGAAGGAACAGGCAGGAGGCGGCGATCATCACGACTGTCACCAGGATCGCGAGAACCGGCCCCTTATTGAGGATTCCCTTGCCTGGGATCAGCAAAGCGTAGAGGATCGCCCAGACGCCTGTCCAGATACCGAAGAAACTGCCCATGACCGCGCCGGACGTGGCGTGTGCGCCAGCGGCATCGCCGTGAACCATCTCGCCCCAGTACATCAACCCGACAATCACGGTCACGAACGCCGACCAGCGGAACCACCAGAGTGCTCGCAGCATCAGCTTGGGATAAACCTTGACGCGCGCGCCTAGTTCAATTTCCTTCGCCACCGGCGTGCTAACCAAATTGAAGAAGTAGAGCAGGCCGATCCAGGTGATCCCGGCGAGAAAATGTACCAGGCGAAGGATGATCAGAAAATTGTTCTGGAAATCTGTGGGGAGAGAAACCATGCTGTCCTCCGTACTCGCGAAGACTGTACAGGAAGGCGCTAGTCAGTGGCTAGTGGGTGGCAGGCCGCTCCAAGGAACTACTTCAACGCGGCCAGCCGAGCGCCCAGGCGGGACTTATAGCGTCCAGCGGTATTCTCGTGCAGCACGCCCTTCTGGATGGCCTTATCGAGGGCGGAGACGGTCTTGCGGTAGGTCTCGCCAGCGGCCGCCTTGTCACCCTTAGCCAGGGCCTCGCGCATGTCGCGCAGGGCGGTGCGCAACCGCGAAGTATTCATGCGGTTGCGGTCGGTGCGGCGTTCGGTCTGACGGGCGCGCTTAAGCGCAGAAAAATGGTTTGCCATTACGGTAAATGCCTTTGTTTGGAATGTCCGGGGACTGTCGAGGCCTGCCGGAGGATCGAAGTAGTATTTTACGGGAGCGGCTTGGGAGGGGTCAACCGGGTAGTCGCACCGGGACCTGCCAAGCACGCCACCAGGCGGGTTATCGGAATACGACCAAGGAACTTAGGTCAATCTCCGAGCCTTTGGACTCGCCCTGCGGTTCGCCTCGAACCACCAGCCGGAGAGTATGTTTTCCATTGCTAAGCGAAAATCCGTGCCAGATGGCCTCGTTGACCTTCCGGTTGTCCTCGTCCGAATAGGCGTCCACGGTTCCGTCGAGGTTGCCGTCCAGGTAAACGTCTGCTTTGCCGCCGTTCGGCAGATAGGTGCCGGCTAAGATCGCCCCCGAGCCCTCGAATGCAACCGCCGCTTCTGCGCCTTTTTCGTCGCTCGTACGGAGACCGGAGTCCCTATACGGATCGGAGGGAGCCGGGGTTTTCCATCCGGGTGAAAAGCGCCAGCGCGCATCTTTCACTGAGATTCGTTCAACCGGTGATCCGTAGTCGTCCCAGACTGCGAGTTTCACGGGGCTCGGAGATTGTGGCTTGATTCGAACTCCACCCCCTTCCACCGTGCCCCCATTTTTTCGAATCATGGCCAGGGCACGCTTCATATTGCTGTCCACGATCGTCCGGAAGGAGAAATCCGTGAAGCTGAACTTCTTGTCCGCGATATCCTCAATTCCGAACTTCCAGCGATCGGGAATCGCCTTGTAACCGGTCATAACTCCAACGATTCCAGCGGCGGTAGAAGGATTGCAGTCAGAGTCCTGTCCGCATCGCGTGCTGATGCGCATCGTCTCGCCCAGGTCGCCGCGTCCATAAAGCAGTCCGAGAGCCACGTAGGCGCCGTTCAACTTGGCGTCAATGTTGAATGGCAGAAGAGCACCTTCCGGGCAAGGCTCCCGCCGGTTCCACTTGCGATCAATGCGGTTCCAAACAGGAATCCAGTCTTGGGGGTTCTCCTTCGACCATTCAAGGACGTCAGCGATGATCTTTGCGTAAGGGCTATCGGCGGGCATGCAGCTCTTGCCGGCTTCGACCACCTTTCGCGGATCGCTCTCGAAAAACGCAGCCGAATACATGCAGGAGATGAAAATTCCGCCGTAAAGGCCATCGCCATAGTTCATCACGCGACCGGCGCGTAAGGCGACACCTACGGCGGCCTGAGGCATAGCCGGAGTCATCAGGCCAATGAAATCGGATTCGATCTGAAAATCAATGTCGTTGGCGTGTACGTTGTACTTAGGAGTACCCGACAGGGTTGCCGGCACGCCTCGTTTCAGATTGCGGCGAGCGGCAAGATTCGCGTGCCATAGAGGATATTTCGCTTCCCGAAAGGCCGCGCCAAAATCCTCCGTGGTTGCATCGAGTCCCTTGTCGTCGAGGACTTTGGCAAACGTCATGTCTACGTAGAGGTCGTCCTGCTCGAGTGAGTTGGCGACGCTTTCCCGCGTCCAAGTTGGCAATTTGTCTTCTGGCACGATTGCGTTCTTGAAACGGAACTCCGTAGGAGCACCGAAGCTTACCCCGATCATTTGTCCTGCCCAACCGCCTTCAATTTTGTCCCGCAGAGCCTCCAAGGAGATTGCCAGTTCCGGTCGAACGCGAGAGGAGGAGGCGGCGGTGGTGGACTGGTTGGGAAGGAGAAGACTGAGAGCCAACGCAACCGATAGAATCCGCATGCGAATCTTCCCCCCGAGAGCTCAGCGGTCGGAAACAAACCAAGCTAGCATTGAGTGGACAAGAGGTCAAAGCATTCGCTCCCGGCCGACTCTCGGCCCCACTAAGCCTGTTTTTACCAGTGTCTTACAAGCGAATTGACTCCCACGTTCCCGAGCAGTAGGCTTTTTACAGAACCGTTATCTACCTACCTCATGGGGCCAAGTACAATCCGGAGCAGGCACCTGAATATAGCGTCTCCGAGCTGGCTTGTGTCATCTAATCACCGCCGAATAACGGCGCTTCCGCGCCTAGGAGTCCTCATAGAACCTAAATGAAGAAGAGTATTGAGATTAGCCCGAACATCGAAACACTTTTTGGCACCAGGGACGAGAACCTGCATCTGCTCGAAGATGGTCTGAACATCAACATCGACCTCCGCTCCGATTCACTTGAACTGGAAGGCACCCCTCGCGATGTAGCCCGCGCCGAGCAAGTTTTTGCCGATTACGACCAACTGCAGCGATCGGGTCACGTCTTTCACAATGGCGATCTGAATAGCATGCTGCG
Source organism: Terriglobales bacterium (assembly GCA_035606605.1). Taxonomy (GTDB): domain Bacteria; phylum Acidobacteriota; class Terriglobia; order Terriglobales; family Acidobacteriaceae; genus Gp1-AA145. Next base: position 31,280 of record DATNEX010000160.1, on the reverse strand, counting down.
GGTGCTGGTGGCGGACCCGAAGGTCACGCTGCGCGGGTTGGCGGAAGCTGGGCGGCAGCGCTCCTTTGGGCGGCACACGGTGCAGCCCAAGAGCACCAATCAGCGGAAATATCTGGATGCCATCGAGTCGTACGACATGGTCTTTGGAATCGGCCCCGCCGGAACCGGGAAGACCTATCTCGCCGTGGCCATGGCGATTTCTGCGCTGATGGCAAAAAAAGTGAACCGAATCATTCTGGCGCGACCGGCGGTTGAAGCCGGCGAGCGCCTGGGATTTCTCCCCGGAACTTTGCAGGAGAAGATCGATCCTTACTTGCGGCCTTTATACGATGCCCTCTACGACATGCTGGATCCCGAGAAAGTGGATCGTTATCTTGAGAAGAACGTCATCGAAATAGCGCCCATCGCGTTCATGCGGGGGCGAACCCTGAATGACTCGTTTGTGATTCTGGATGAAGCGCAGAATACGACCTCCGAGCAAATGAAGATGTTTGTCACGCGCCTGGGGTTCAACTCGAAGGCGGTGATCACCGGCGACGTGACCCAGATTGACCTCCCGAGTGCGCGTCGCAGCGGACTGCTGGAAGCCATTGACGTGCTCAAGAATGTGCAGGGTCTCTCCTTTGTTTACTTCGACGAGTCCGATGTAGTACGACATCATTTGGTGCAGCGCATCATTCGCGCCTACGACGAGCACAAGTCGAAGCTCGAAGAACAACAGCTAGATTTACTGGATGCAAAGGCGGGAGCCAACGGCAACACCGCAAAGGTGGTTCCATTGTCCGAGGCGGATGAGACGGTTGCAACTGAGACTGCCGAATAGCATTGTTCGCCGAAGGGGGTAATTGCGCCCTCTTTTTCTCTTTGTCGAATGAAGATGTCGCCTACAGTGGTGTTGAATCGGAGAGTTCCGGGGCTGAGTGAGCGCATGTTGTCCAAGTTTTTGACCAGCGCTTGCCGAGCAGCCGGAATAAGAGGCACCGCGACGGTGCTAGTGACCAGTAGCCGTCGCATGCGCCAACTGAATGCTCAGTTTCGAGGTAAGGACTACTCGACCGATGTGCTATCGTTCCCGCCGCCCAGTTTTGTGAAGGGTTTCAGCGGTGACATTGCGGTTTCCGGCGACATCGCCGCACGCAACGCCCAGCTCCTGGGGCATTCGGTATCGAGCGAAGTCAAGATCCTGGTTCTGCATGGTGTTCTGCACCTCGCAGGATATGATCATGTGAGCGACAACGGCCAAATGGCCGAGAAGGAATTGCGTTTGCGGCGGAAATTGGGTTTGCCGGCAGCTCTGATCGAACGTGCCGCGGTGAAGCGCCGCCCTCGAGCGAACGCACGATCCCGCCCATGAACCTGGCAATCTCTATCACGCTACTGGTTCTGCTCGCGCTCGTCATGCTTTCCTCGTATGTCGAGCGGGTCTACACGGAGATCGGCAAATTCCTCTCGCGCGAATTTCAGGACAACATCGATAATTTCGAGCAACTGGTTGAGCCGAAGCTGAGGGTCAGCCGCTCGCGCGCCGCGTTGGCATTTGCGGTGTTGACGCCTTTGCTGATGGCGGCCATTGCGCTGCTCGTCGGTTTCAGCATCTTTCGCAATGGCGATTGGTCTCTCGATGAGGTGCTTGAGGCCGGCTTATCCCTTCTCCTCATCGTGATTGTTTTCAATCGCTTCTTGCCGTTTGTCTTTTTCTCCCGCACTGACGGCAAATGGCTGGTGCCGTGGACTCCGCTGCTGAGGGTCCTGATCTATTTGGTTCTGCCTATCACGCTGGTGCTCGGGTTTCTGCAGTCGGTGACGTCACTGACCCGCGAACACACCGACCAACTGCCGGAAACGCAGGCCGAGGCGGTCGATGCGCTGATTGAGGCTGGTGCTGAAGAAGGAATTCTTGACGAGAGCAATCGCGACTTGATCCAGTCGGTCGTTCAGTTCAGCGAGAAGACGGTGCGGGACGCGATGAAACCGCGGCCCGAGATGGTGGCGGTTCCGAGCGACACGACGGTTGAAAAGTTTATCGAGTTACTGCGGGTGCGTTCTTTCTCTCGCGTGCCCGTATTCGAGGGCAGCATCGACAACATTGTTGGCTTGGCGTATGCGAAAGACGTGCTACAGGTACCGGATTCCGAGGCGCACGCGCGCCTCGTGGATTCGCTGATGCGCAAAGATCTTTACTTCGTTCCCGAAACGAAACTGGCTGCCGACCTGCTTCGCGAGATGCAAAGAAACAAGACCCGCATGGCAATTGTGATTGACGAGTACGGCGAAGTCGCGGGCCTGGTTACCATCGAAGACCTGGTCGAGGAGATTGTTGGCGAGATTAGCGACGAGCATGAGGCATCGCAAGTGGTGCGGGAAAGCGAATCATCCTATGTGGTCCCTGGGAATATGGACGTGGACCGGCTCGAGGAACTCCTTGGAATACGGCCGGAGCGTACCGGGGCGGCAACTGTGGCGGGCTTTGTCAGCGAAGTGGCCGGGCGCATTCCGCAAAAAGGCGAGGTGGTTACACAAGATGGTCTGCGGCTCGAAGTCCTGCAAGCCAGCGAGCGCCGGGTAGAGCGCGTGCGAGTATCGTTGTCTCATCCTAAAGAGGTGAAGTCGGTCTGACCATGACATTTCGCTCCGGCTTTGTCTGCATCCTCGGCCGCCCTAATGCCGGGAAATCCACGCTGCTGAATGCCCTTGCCGGAGAAAAACTTGCCATCGTCAGCCCCAAGCCCCAAACCACGCGCAATCGTGTTCTCGGTGTGATTCACCTTCGAAAGGCGAAAGGGAAGTCAGGGGCGCAGGTCGTCTTAATTGACACGCCTGGAGTGCATCCTCCCGACTCAAGCCTGGGTAAGAAGATGATGTCGGAGGTACGCGAGGCCCTGAGCGGCTGCGACCTGGTTCTGCTGATCATGGACTCCACGCGAAGAAATGAGGCTTCGGACCAGTTGCTGTTCAGACTGCTCGAAAAATCGCACACACCCATCTTCCTTTTGCTGAATAAGATCGACCTACTAGGCGCAGAAAAACGCAAACTGCTGCCGCTGATTGAGCAGTACGCGAAGCTGCATGGCTTTCGCGAAATCATTCCGATCTCGGCCAAGAAGAAAGAGGGACTGGATCTGCTGTTGCAGAAAGTTGTCGAAGCGCTTCCCCCAGGGCCGCCCTATTTCCCAGAAGACCAGATTACGGACCAGCCGGCCCGCTTCATGGTTTCTGAACTCATTCGGGAGCAGGTGTTAATGAATACGGCAGAGGAAGTGCCGCATTCCGTCACCGTGCTTACCGAGACCTTTGAAGAGTTACCCAAGCTGACCCGCATTGCGGCGGCAATCTACTGTGAGCGCGAGGGGCAAAAGCGGATTCTTATCGGCCGCCAGGGGCAGATGCTGAAGAAGATCGGCACCGCGGCGAGGCTCGAAATCGAGAAGATGCTGGACACGAAAGTGTTCTTGGAACTATTCGTAAAAGTTCGCGCGAACTGGCGCGAGGCGCGGGGGTTTGTCGAGGAACTCGATTGGCGAAAACAGCTCGAGCATCTGGTCACGCCCCGCGGGGAGTCGTAAATCAGATAACTTCTCCCGTGTTATCTCCCGCGACGTCCCAGGGAAATCCCGTGAAGTCCCGAAGAAACGACCAGGAAGTACAGGAAACATGAGCCCACAGCACTTACTCTTTCACCGCGATTCCCAGCGTCTTCATTTTGCGATAGAGATGGCTGCGTTCAAGCCCCAGGACCTCCGCCGTGCGGCTGATGTTTCCGTGGTTGTCATCCAGTTTCTTTAAGATGTAGTCCCTCTCATAGGCGGCGCGGGCCTGATGCAGGGTCATGAATTCGCCGCCAGCCCGGCGACTACCGTCGCGATAGACCAGAGGCGGAAGGTGCTTACGGTCAAACCGGGTTGCGGTGGGATTCATGATCACAATACGCTCGATCACGTTACGCAATTCCCGCACGTTCCCGGGCCAGGAGTAGCGCATCAGGGTTTCGATTGCATCGTCGGTAATTTCGCGCGGGCCACGACCGTAATGCCCGGAGAGTTCGCGCAGGAAATGGCGGGCCAGAAGAGGGATATCTTCTTTACGTTCGCGCAAGGGCGGTACAGAAAAGGGAATCACGTTCAGCCGGTAAAACAGGTCTTCACGAAAGTTACCCCGTGAGATCTCCTCCTCCAGGTCCTTATTGGTTGAGGCGATGACGCGTACATCGACGGTGACCGACTCATCGCTCCCGACCGGGGTAAAGCGTTGCTCCTCCAAGGTGCGCAAGACCTTCGCCTGGGTTTTCAGGCTCATGTCGCCGACTTCGTCCATGAACAGCGTGCCGCCGTGCGCCTTGAGAAGCTTGCCTTCCTTGTCGGATCCCGCGGCATGGAACGAACCGCGACGGTGGCCAAACAGTTCGCTCTCGATGAGGTCTTCTGGAATCGCGGCACAATTGACTTCAACGAACATCTGCTCCTTGCGCAAACTCTGCCCGTGGATGGCTCGGGCGACCAACTCCTTGCCCGTTCCTGACTCGCCGAAGATCAGAACCCGGCCGTTGGTCGGAGCCATCAATTGAATCTGCTGGCGGAGGGCTTTCATGGGAATGCTCTCGCCTGCGATCTCGCTTCTGCGCATGGCCTGCTTCTTGAGTTCGCGGTTTTCACTGCGCAGGCGCTTTGCGTCGATCGCATTCTTCACCAAGATCAGGGTTTTTTGAACCGAGAGCGGTTTTTCGAGGAAGTCGAAAGCGCCGAGTTTGGTGGCCCGCACCGCCGTTTCGATCGTGCCATGTCCAGAGATGATGATGATCTCCGGCGGAGAATCCAATTTGCGAATCTCCTCCAAGGTCTCGAGACCGTCTATTCCCGGGAGCCAGATGTCCAGAAGCACCAGGTCAAATGACTTGCGCTGCACCTGCTCGAGACCGACCTCGCCGCTCGCAGCATCCGCTACGCTGTAACCTTCATCCTCAAGCACTCCGCGTAAAGACTCACGAATCGCGGCTTCGTCATCAACGATCAGGACGTTAGGCATAGATGGCAGTTGGCGCGGAGACAGCCTCGCTTGCGACAGGCAATTCGATAACGAACCGGGCGCCTACCGGTTTGTTCTCCTCGACCCGGATATAGCCGCGATGGTCTTCTACAATGCGGCTGACGATGGCAAGGCCAAGCCCTGTGCCCCGCGACTTGGTTGAAAAATATGGCAGAAAGAGGCGCTCCTTGGCTTCGCGGGTCACCCCTGGTCCACTGTCGGCGACGCAGATTTCAATGGCATCGCGGCTGGCGACCAGCGCGGTGGAAATTTCAATTTCCTTGACCATAGAAGTCTCGACCGCCTCGGCTGCATTGTCGACGAGGTTGGCGATGGCCCGCTTGATGGCCTGCGAATCGGCCATCACTCTCGGCAGATTGCTTCCGAACAAAGTGCGCACCCGAATCTGGTCGAGCCTTCCGTTAAACATGGAAAGAGCGTTTTCCGCGATAGCGTTGATGTCGGCCGGCTGAGGTTTCGAGGTTGGGAAACTGGCGAGCGTCGAGAACTCGTTAACCAGGGTCCGGACGGTTTCAACCGCACCTTCGATGGTAATGGCACAGGATCGTACGACCTCGAGCGAAGCAACATCGGCGGGCTTTCGGTCGAGGTGGCGCAGGATCCGCTCGGCTGAGAGTCCGATGGGGGTCAGGGGGTTTTTGATCTCATGGGCGACGCGGCGCGCCACCTCGCGCCAAGCTGCCTGCTTTTGCGCGTGCAGCAGGTCGGAGAGATCCTCGAACACCAGTACATAGCCCAGGCGCTGCGCATTGTGCTGCAAAGTGGCCACGGTCACGGCAACATTCAATTGCGTTCTTTGAATCGGCAACTCCATTTGGGTCGTGGTAGTCCCCATGCGATCAGCCCTGCGGAAGAGCGGCTCAAGATCCTGCTGGACTTCGCTGGGAAAGAGTTCGCGCAGCGAGGACGCGACCAGGCGTGTCTGCAATTCCGACGGGTTCTCGAGCGGGCGCAACATGCGCAGAAGAGCTTGGTTCAAGTGGGTGACGAGAAGGTCGGCGTTGAGCGATAGCACGCCGGTTGGAATGCTTTCGAGAATAGTTTCGATATGACGACGGCGCTGCTCCAGTTCGGCATTGGCAGCGCTCAGTTGACGACTCGACGCTTCCACCTGGCCACGGCTGGTTTGCAGCTCTTCCGCCATACGGTTGAACGAGGTAACCAGGTCGCCCAATTCGTCGGTTGCGGGAACGGCCACGCGATGATCCAGATTGCCCCTGGAGATCTCCTGGGTAGCTTCGGCCAGGGCGGCTACCGGGCGAGTCACAAATTTCGAGAGGTAGAGGGCGAGCCAGGTGCTGACAAACAAGACCAACCCGGTAAGGGCCATCAATATGGTCATGTAGGTGAGGCGTACCTGGCGGCGCTCTCGCGCAAGTTCAAGGTAGCGGTGCTGGCTGCTAGCAAGTTGTTTCTGGGTTTCTGCAAAATTCTGAGGCAAGGGAATGGCGATGAGAATCGTGCCTCGCCCGTTGACCCTCGCACTTCCCAGGACGTAGTTTTCATTTTCCCAGGTTAGTATCTGCGGGTGTTCGGAGCTGATCCGGTCGAGCGCAATTTTGGGTCGCAGAACCGACCAAGGCGCTGGAACACCCAGGCTGGCTTCCACTCCGCCGTCATCAAGAGCCACCGCGAAGCCCCCTTGCAACGTGGGTTCGTGCATGCGAAGTTCGTCGAGAACGGCAGCGAAGCTGTGTCCTTCAAAAGCATGCCGGACAGCGGGAGAGGCTGCCAGGGAGAGGGCTTCTGCGCGAGCGTTTTCCGCGGCGTACTTCGAGAGCAGTTCCGACATGATTGCCGTGTCCTGCCTGACCTCCTCAACCGGGGTTGAAAACCAGCGCTCGATCGAGCGGTTCATGAGTCCATAAGAAAACCAGAACATCACGATGACGGGCACGAAGGAAAGTAGCAGGCTTGCGACCACAAGACGGGTGCGGAACTTCGACCCGAGTACCCCCATGCGGCGCTCGGCGAAAACCTTGATCAGGTTTCGCAGCAAGACAAAGGTCAGGCCGCCGAACAAAAGGGAGACCAGAAGGGTTAGAGAAACCAGCGTCACAGTTTCTTCGCTGGTCTTTGGCCGGATGAAACGCAACTCCGATGAGGAGAGGGAGAACAGTACGGCAAATAAGATTAGGCTGGGTACAGCCAGAATGATGATCAGCTTTTTGCGGCTGGTTTTTCCGCCCGAATTTTCCTCAACTTGTGCCATGACCTATGATCCTGAAACGCAGCAGGCGGACTGTTCAGGTCATTATAGTCTCGGGTTCTCTCATGAAAGCAGCTTAATGGGCGGCAGGCAGGAGAGATCCGAGGGGACAGGCTTGGCAGTTGGGGGCGAGCTTGTGGCAATAGTTTTTCCCGATTGCCACCATGAAGCCATGCATATCATTGAAGACCTGCGAGGATTCAGAGCGCTTGGCGGTGCTCATCCGTGATGGCTTGTGGGAAGCGCCTTTAGGAAGAGAAGTCCCGCGCACGCGGGCAGAAGAAATTCCCTGCAGCGCTTGTTCGAAGAGGGTGCGCAATTCGTTGTAACTCACGCCTTCCGCGGCGATCTCGTGGCGCGCCGCCAGCCTGCGAGTGTAGGCATCGATCACAAAGACCGGGTGTTGTCCTGCGTACAACAGAATCGAATCGGCGGTCTCGGGTCCGACGCCCGCAAGCGACAGCAGTTGCTCCCTCAACTTCTCAGAGGATTGGGAAAACATGCGAGTCAGCGAACCGGCATGGTTCTCGTCCAGAAAGCGCACGAAATTCTTGAGGCGGTACGCTTTTTGACGGAAGTATCCGGAAGAGCGGACCAGCTTTTCCAACTCCGTGAGTGAAGTGCGGCGGATTCCTTCGATACTCAGGACCTTTGCGGTCCGCAACTGGCGCAGGGCGAGCTCCACATTCGTCCAGCTGGTGTTCTGAGTGAGAAAGGCGCCGACGATTACCTCAAACCGGCTCTGCGCCGGCCACCAGTGCTGCGGGCCCCAGGCCTCGCCTAACACCCGGTAAATCTCGCGGATCAGTGTTGCCGGAAAGATGGCATCGGTTGCGCCCATACTTCACTCCAGTTTACCCAAAGGACATGTCCTTCCTGGCGCGCGCGCAAGACCGCGAAAATTGCGGGTATTTCAAGTGGTTTTCGCGAGAAACGAAAGGGAAACGAGGGGTACAAGCACCAAGGTTACTTTTGCTGTTACCCATTCAGGGTGACAATTTGTGTCACCGGAGCTTGACTCGAAATTTCCCGGCGCTCTAGATCCCACGCGTTTTTCGCGTGGCTTTGAAACCGCCTCAAGTCAGCCCTCCGCGTTCGTCACACAAGCTTAAGCAGTGCCACTGCGTCGGTACGGAGCGTAGAAATGTCTCAAAGACTGGGCGACCTTCTCGTTAAAGAGAGGATTATCACCCCAGAACAGCTGCAGCAGGCGACGAGGGTTCAGAAAGAGACCAACTGCCGCCTGGGCAGCGCATTGGTGAAACTCAACTTCCTCACGGACGAGGATGTCACCAACTTCCTCTCCCGCCAGTACGGCGTTCCGGCCATCAATCTTTCGTATTTCGATATTGATGCCTCGGTCGTCAAACTGATTCCCTACGAGACTGCCAAACGTTATCAGATCCTGCCGCTCAGTCGCGTGGGCGCATCGCTGACCATCGCAATGGTTGATCCGACGAACGTGTTCGCGATGGATGATATCAAGTTCATGACCGGTTTCAACATTGAGCCGGTAGTGGCGTCGGAAAACGCAATTCTCGAAGGTATCGAAAAAGCGTACGGCACCAGCAAGGAAGAAGACCTTGAGCAAGTGATGCAGTCGATGTCGGAGCTGGAAGACACCGACGTCGAACTGCAGGCTGAACAAGCCGAAATGGATCTTGCGGACCTCGAGAAGGCTGCCGACGAGGCTCCCATTGTGAAGCTCGTGAACCTGGTGCTCACGGACGCAGTCAAGCGCGGGGCCAGCGACATTCATATTGAGCCGTACGAAAAGGAATTTCGAGTTCGGTTCCGTATTGACGGTGTGCTGCAGTCGATCATGTCGCCGCCGTTGAAATTGAAGGATGCGATCACCTCCCGCCTGAAAATCATGGCCAAGCTGGACATCAGCGAGAAGCGGCTTCCGCAAGACGGCCGCATCATGCTGAAGATGAATATCGGAGGGAAGAAAAAGCAACTCGACTTCCGCGTGAGCACGCTTCCGACGTTGTGGGGCGAGAAGATCGTACTCCGGTTGCTCGATAAGGAGAACCTGCGACTTGACATGACCAAGCTCGGTTTCGAGCCCGAGTCGCTGGTCAAGTTCGAGAAGGCGATTCTGAAGCCCTACGGCATGGTGTTGGTGACCGGGCCCACAGGTTCCGGTAAGACCAACACTCTGTATTCGTCGATTGCGCGCCTGAATACGCCCGATACCAACATCATGACCGCCGAAGATCCGGTCGAGTTCCAGTTGGGCGGCGTCAACCAGGTGCAGATGAAAGAGCAAATTGGCTTGAACTTTGCGGCTGCCCTGCGAGCCTTCCTGCGACAAGATCCCAACATCATTCTGGTGGGCGAAATTCGAGATTTTGAAACCGCGGAAATTGCCATCAAGGCAGCGCTCACCGGCCACTTGGTTCTTTCGACTTTGCACACGAACGGCGCTCCGGAAACCATTACGCGTCTCATGAACATGGGCATTGAGCCCTTCCTGGTGGCCACTTCCGTCCACCTCATCTGCGCCCAGAGACTGGTGCGCAGAATCTGCAAGGAATGTGCAGAGCCGGTTGACGTCCCCGTGCAGACGTTGATCGAAGAGGGCTACACCCCGGATGAGGCAAAGACCGTCAAGATTCAGAAGGGCAAAGGTTGCAGCGTATGCAACAACACCGGGTACAAGGGGCGCGCTGGATTGTATGAAGTCATGGAAGTGGACGACGAGATCAAGGAGTTGGTCCTGGTCGGTGCGTCTGCAGTGGAACTCAAGAAGAAGGCGATTGAGCGCGGCATGATCACCTTGCGGCGCAGCGGCCTGATTAAGGTTGCGGCCGGAGTTACAACGCTGGAAGAAGTGGCACGTGAGACGATCCATTGATTCATGGGATTTGAACAAAAGGGGAAAACCGAGCTATGTCGCTTTCGTTAAGTGATCTGTTGAAACGAATGTTGGAGATGAGCGGCAGCGATCTTCACATTACGACCAATTCGCCGCCGCAGATTCGCGTGCACGGGCACCTGGTTCCGCTCGACCTGCCGCAGATGACGCCGGCCGAGACGAAGCAGTTGGCCTACTCGGTGATGACCGACTCGCAGAAGCACCGCTTTGAAGAAAACCTCGAACTGGACTTCTCGTTCGGATTGAAGGGCCTGGCACGTTTCCGTGCCAACGTCTTCAACCAACGAGGCGCGACTTCGGCTGTGTTCCGCGTCATTCCCTTCGAAATCAAGTCGTTCAACCAGCTTGGGCTGCCCACCGTGGTCGCGAAGCTTTGCGATAAACCCCGCGGCCTGGTGCTGGTGACCGGTCCCACGGGCTCCGGCAAGTCCACCACACTGGCCTCGATGATCGACAAGATTAACTCGGAGCGGCACGATCACATTCTCACCATTGAGGACCCGATCGAGTTCGTACACATGAACAAGAACTGCGTGGTGAACCAGCGCGAGCTGCACGCCGATACCAAGAGCTTTGCCGACGCGTTGCGAGCCGCACTTCGTGAAGACCCGGACGTGGTGCTGATCGGAGAAATGCGAGACCTCGAAACCATCGAATCCGCGCTGCGAATCGCGGAAACCGGACACCTCACCTTCGGAACCTTGCACACGAACTCGGCATCTTCGACCATCAATCGAATCATCGACGTGTTCCCGGCCCACCAGCAGCCGCAGATTCGCGCCCAGTTGTCACTGGTGCTGGAAGGAATCATGTGTCAGAGCCTGTTAGTCAAGGCTGACGGCAAAGGCCGCGCGATGGCCATGGAAATTCTCGTGCCCAATGCCGCCATACGCAACCTGATCCGCGAAGACAAGATTCATCAGATCTACTCAGCCATGCAGTCCGGGCAGGAAAAGTTCGGAATGCAGACGTTCAACCAGTCGCTGGCGACGCTTTACCTGCAAAAGCAGATCACGTTGGAAGTAGCAATGGCGCGGTCGAGCAACGCGGATGAGCTACAGGAGATTATTAACCGTGGTGCCAGCCTTGCCGGCCGGGGCACCGCAGGGGCTGCTGCCAAGGCAGCCACGGGAAAGCATTAACGGTCTTAGAGACGGTTCGCAGTAAGGAATTGAAGAGAGGGAACCATGCCAGTATTTACATTTTCGGGTAAGAACTCAGCGGGCGAGAAGGTAACCGGAGAACGGTCAGCACCGAACAAGCAGGTGTTGGCCTTGCAGTTGCGCCGCGAGCAGATTACTTCGTCCAGCATTCGGGAGAAAGGCAAGGAGTTCGCGCTGCCAACCTTTGGTACTACCAAGGTGAAGACCAAAGACATCGCCATCTTCTTCCGCCAATTCTCGGTCATGATCGACGCCGGCTTGCCTTTGGTGCAGTGCCTGGAGATTCTCGCTGCCAACCAGGAAAACAGCACTTTTCAAAAGGCACTCACCGGGGTGCGGACGACGGTCGAAGGCGGTTCGACTCTCGCCAACGCCATGCGGCAGTATCCCAAGATCTTCGATGACCTGACCACAAACATGATCGAGGCCGGTGAAACCGGCGGTATTCTCGACATCATCTTGCAACGGCTCTCCACCTACGTGGAGAAAGCGGTGAAACTCAGAGCCGCCGTCAAGTCGGCACTGATCTACCCGGTCGCCGTGGTGGGCATGGCCGTCCTGATCGTGGGAGCTTTGCTGAAGTGGGTGGTCCCCATTTTTGCGAACTTGTTCGCCGGCTTGGGCGTAACCCTTCCGCTCCCGACCCGGGTGGTCATTGGGCTGAGCGCCTTCATTGGCCAGTTTTGGTGGTTCTTTATTGTGGGTGCGGTGGGGCTGGTGTTCGGAATCAAGCAGATTCGAAAGGATCCCCGCGGCAAGTACTGGATGGACTACGGCATGTTGAAACTGCCGGTACTTGGACTTCTTCTGCGCAAGATTGCCGTAGCCCGATTTACCCGTACGCTCGGAACTCTCATCACCTCCGGCGTGCCCATTCTCGAAGGGTTGAGCATCACGGCGCGAACCTCGGGCAATGCGGTGCTCGAAGAAGCCCTGATGAAAGTGCGCAAGGCGATCGAAGAAGGTCGCACGATTGTCGATCCGTTGCGCGAGTCCGGAGTGTTTCCAAACATGGTCACGCAGATGATCGGCGTCGGCGAAGCTACGGGCGCCATGGATTCAATGTTGCAGAAGATTGCCGACTTCTACGAAGACGAAGTGGACGCCGCGACCAAAGATATGCTCGCCATGTTGGAACCGATCATCATCGGAATTTTGGGCGTCAGCATCGGTGGCATCGTAATTTCGCTCTATATGCCGCTGTTCTCGATGATCGCAAAACTGGCTGGTTAACGATTCACAGGGCGGGCTTGCCCGCCCTCTATTCCTTGTAAGACCAGGGCAAACGATGGCGGGAATGCAGTCTGTTTTCGAGAAGCGAACCTGGCTGGCTTGGCTGGTCAGAGTTCGTATTCTTATTTTGACGTTGTTGCTTGGCCTGGAGCTCGTCCTCGCTGAATTTACCCCAGTCGCATTCCCCTTAAGCCTGTTTGTGAATGCGATGTTGCTGGCCTATACGATCTCCGTTTTCCACATCGTGCTCCAGCGCTTGTGGCAAGAGACTCAAATTCAGGCCATTCTTCAGGTTGCAACCGACCTTTTGATGGTTAGCCTTCTGGTGTATGTAACCGGCGGCGTAGACAGTTCCTTGAACTTCCTCTACCCTCTCGTGATTGTCGTCGCCACCATCTTGTTGTCGCGTCGCGGTGCAGTTCTCGCAGCTGCCTTGGCCTTCATCCTATACGCGGCGGTTTTGGAACTTTCCTATTTCCAAGTTATTCCCTCGTATGCTGTAACCCACCCAGGGCTCCGAAGCTTACAGGGAATTATCTTCGTCAATCTGTTTGGATATGCGGCGATTGCTTTTCTGGCGGCACTGCTTACTTCTAAATTGCGGCAGGTCGACAGCCGGTTGAAATATACCAGCGGAGCTCTGGAAAGCCTGCAGGCCCTGCATGAGAACATCATTCGCTCCACTAGCAACGGTCTGATCACGACCGGACTCGATGGACGGATTGCCCTGGTGAATCCTTCGGCCGAGAAACTGCTGGAGCGCGAAGAATCGGAGCTGGTTGGCCAGCCCCTGGCTGCACTGTTTCAGGATCCTTTGCCACAGCCGGAGAATGGAATCGCGCACGGCGAAGTGCGCTTTGTGGCACCCAACGAATACCGTAGGACATTTCGCGTAATCACCTCGGAATTGGAGGGGGCGGAATCTGGCATTTTCGGCTACGTTTATACCCTGGATGATCTCACGCAGATACGCCGCCTGGAGCGCGAGGTGCGCGTGCAGGACCGGCTCGCGGCCGTGGGCAGACTGTCGGCTGCGATCGCGCATGAGGTGCGCAACCCGCTCACTTCGATCGCCGGTTGTGCCAGCCTTCTGGCGGAGATGCCCGACCTGAATGACGAGCACCGCCGGTTGTTGCAGATCGTAACCCGCGAGTCCGAGCGCTTGAACGGGATCATCACTGATTTCCTCGCCTACTCGCGCACCAAGAAATTTACCTTCGAATGCGTCGATCTCATTCCTCTTCTGGAAGACACACTCACCCTACTCGAGCAGCGGCTGGAGGCGCAGAGCTTGTCGATTCGAGTGGAACGACGATACGCGGTAGAAAAAGCAATGGCCATGGCAGATGGAGATCGGATGAAGCAGGTGTTCTGGAATTTCTGCGAAAACGCCGTCCGCGCTATGGGCAAAAGCGGAGCCCTGACGATCGGCATCGCACAGCACGAAGCGGATTGGGAGTTCACTTTTGCCGACACTGGTCCGGGCATGAGTCCGGAGATGATTGAAAAGATATTTGAGCCATTCCAGTCAGGCTTCGAAGGAGGTACGGGACTGGGGCTGGCCATCGTATATCAGATTGTGCAGGCGCACGAAGGTAAAGTATTTGCACGATCTAAACTGGGACAGGGCTGCACCTTTGTACTGCAGCTGAAACGCGCAGCCGAGCACGAACACGTGCACGCCGCTACCCCGGTCAAGCCAAAAGCTCACGCGGCTGCCGCCACCAGGTCCTCCGCGCCGGTATTGCCGCCGGCAATCGGGAAAGGGGCCCAGTTTGCCTAACCTCCTGATCTGCGATGATGAGCGCTCAATTTGTGAAATGCTCGACATTACCCTTCGGCGAGAGGGCTATAAAGTCGAAACCGTCAATTCTGGAGAAGTGGCAAAGAGGAAATTAGATTCCGCGATCTACGACGTGGTCATCACCGACATCAAGATGCCCAACATCGACGGCATCGAAGTGCTGCGGCATGCCCATAAAGCCTCGCCCGATTCCGCGGTCATTTTGATCACGGCGGTCGACGATTACGAAGCGGCAGTCGAAGCCGTGAAAGCCGGGGGGGCGAGCGACTACATTCGTAAATCTCCGGCGATGGTGGACGAGATCAAGTTGGCCATTCGCCGCTCGCTCGAGAAGGTCAGTCTGAGCCGTCAGAATTTCGCCCTGAAGCGCGATGCCGCGGTCCGCAATTCTCTGGATAACATCATTGGCGTTAGCACGGCGATTGAACGGCTGAAAGATACCATCCGCACGGTCGCATCCACGCAGAGCACGGTCCTCGTCTTCGGAGAGAGCGGGACCGGCAAGGAGCTGGTCGCTAGGGCTGTCCACAGTTGCTCACCCCGTGCGACAGAACCGTTTGTCTCCATCAACTGTGGAGCGTTTCCGGAGACGCTGCTCGAAAGCGAACTCTTCGGTTATGTGAAGGGTGCGTTCACCGGCGCCAACCAAAACAAGCGCGGGCTATGTGAGGTTGCAGATGGCGGAACAATCTTTCTCGACGAAATCGGCGAGATGAACCTCAGCATGCAGGTGAAGCTCCTACGTGTGTTGCAGGAGCGTTGCGTGCGCCCGGTGGGGGGAGCCGCGGAAGTTGCGATCGACGTACGAGTCATCGCAGCGACCAATCGAGATCTTGAGAAACAGGTTGCCGAGAATGGTTTCCGGGAGGATCTCTACTACCGCTTGAACGTAATCCCGATTGTGGTGCCGCCGCTCCGAGAGCGCCGCGAAGACGTTCCACTGCTGGTCAACCATTTCGTGAAGAAGTACGCGAAATCAGCGGGAAGGAACATTCGACAGGTCAGCCAGGAATCACTCGAGCAACTTTCCGGCTACGAATGGCCGGGGAATGTTCGCCAGCTTGAAAACACGATTGAACGTGCCGTGGCACTAGAAATGGGGGAGGTTCTGCGGGTTCAGCTTCCGATGGAACGCGCCCGAGCTAAGGCGGCTGCAGCGGGAGTGGGCGCCAATACGCTCTCAGTCACCTCGGACGCCGTCCTTCCGGAAGGCATGGACATGGAAAAGTACGTTGCGGAAATCGAGCGCTCGCTGCTCAAATCGGCTTTGCAGCAATCAAACGGTGTTCAAACTCGAGCCGCCGACGTGCTAAGAATTTCCTATCGCTCCTTCCGGCACTTGATGAAAAAATACGATCTGTGAAGCCAGCTGTCAGGCATTAGCTCACAGATTCGAACCCCACACTACGCTCGGGGACTTTGAAGGGCGAGGTCTGCCGCGAAAACCAGCGAATCGCTGAATTTC
This sequence comes from Terriglobales bacterium, assembly GCA_035606605.1. Lineage (GTDB taxonomy): Bacteria > Acidobacteriota > Terriglobia > Terriglobales > Acidobacteriaceae > Gp1-AA145. The sequence continues at coordinate 15,485 of DATNEX010000160.1, read as the reverse complement.
GGTATTATTCCCACATGCTCTACATGCTGCGCTTTCTCTGGAACGCCACCCGAGGCCACCGCCTCGCCCCGTGGAGAAGTCCCTACCTCCTGTGGAGGATTGAGACCTACTGCGGGGTCAAGATGACCCAGATTGGCTTCCTGGAGTTCTGGGAGTTTTCCTGGCGAGAGCGGAAGAATCTGTGGCGATTTCTGAGATGGACGGGAGAGATGGAGCACTACGCCAGGCCGGCGGCAAGGAATAGCTAAGACAATTTGCTGGAACGACTCAAAGCTTCACTGGCCGTTGCTGACCGCGTTGGCCGTTCCCTCGCCGAGCACCAACAAGACTTCCGTGCCTTTCGCGGCGTTCGAGAGTTGGGCGGCTGAGCCACGGTTGGCGGCGATCTCGATAAATCCCATGCTGCCTACGATCGCGAAGAGTTCGCCGGCCGCTCCTTCTGAGTAACTGGTCCGCATCGCGGCCACTTCGCGCTTGCCAATAACCATCTTGAAGGGCGGTATGTTGGCCTGGAACAGCGCGGGAGCATCGTGGGGAGTGAAATTCGTGATCAGGTTTCCGAAGCGGTCCACGCGCAGAACGACGCCGCGAAGCCCGTTGCCATCGGCAGCTTTCGGCCGCGGCGCATTAAACCGTACGTAGTCGGTGACCTCGTCGCCGAACTTCTCCTGATCGACGCCTTTGGCAAGATAGGCGGCTACCGGCGCGAAAATGTCCCGTCCATGAAACGTGTTGCTGATGGGCTGCAGAAAGTAGTGCTCGGCGGTAATGTGACGAACGCTTAAGCGCTGCTCCCGTGCGTACATCAGAGACAGGACGCCGTTATCGGGGGCTACGAAATTGTGCAGCTCCGAGGTAGCAATAATCGGCCGGCGCGCGCTTCCCACGCCCGGGTCCACGACAACCAGATGCACAGTGCGGGGCGGGAAATAGGCATAGGACTGCGCCAGCGCAAGCGCTCCATCCAAGATGTCAAAGGCTTGGACAGAGTGACAGATGTCGACGATATTCGCGTCAGGAACGATACTGAGGATTACGCCCTTGAGCGTACCCACAAAATGGTCGTTGAGGCCGAAATCGGTGGTGAGCGTAATTGTAGGACGATAGGGCATTCTCAGTTCCGGGCACAACCTGGCTTGCCTTGAAAGTAAAGGCTCAGGATTGGCGCGTCAAGGTACAGAAGTCACAAGCCGGGAGAAAATTGGGAGCAGATTTGTGGACCCTCTCGCAGCGAGAAGAAGGACGTCACCCAGCAGGGCGCGGAGACTTATGGCAGAGAGAAACTACAGAGGACGAACTGGTTCCTCTGTAGCCTCAGATCCTGTAACGTTCTCTGCCGGTAGGTGAGCTCGAAGGCCAGCCTCAGTCAATGGCAATGCTTCCCGAACCGGTCTCGACTTGAACGGGAACCCCTCCACCACCGACCTTGCCGTGTACTTCCTTGCGGTTGATCGAGCCCTGAACCGTTACCGGGTGGTTCAGATTGATGGAGCCTGATCCTGTGTGTGCGTCCAATTGGAACGAGGCGTTTTGTGGAAAACGTAAGTTCACGCTTCCCGACCCGGTGCGCACCGTCCAGGAACCACTCGGATCACCGTCAGCCCTGATGCTGCCGCTGCCGGCGTGCGCCTGAAGGGAGCCATGTACATTACGCAGTTCCAGCCCGCCTGAGCCGGTTTCTGCGCGCACTGAACCTTGGGAGGTTTGCTCAAATGTCAGGTTGCCGCTTCCGGTCTGGCCATCGAAGCCGCCCGCAACGTCGATCGCGCGAATCGACCCGCTGCCGGCATGGGCGAGCACATTGCCTTTCGCGCCGCTCACGTCAATGTTGCCGGAGCCTGATTCTGCCCGGACGCCGGAGCCAATATCGGACACATGCACGCTTCCCGATCCGGTCTTGGCATCCACCGGGCCGGCGATGCCGCTGATGTCCTGACTGCCCGAGCCGGTTGATGAGTGAAGATTCGTGGTCGCCGGGACGACTAGTTCGTAGCTGATAGAAATCCCGCGCTTCAGGGCCGGGTCGTCGATGTGGCCGATGCGGATATCGTTGCCACTTTGCTGGATGGGAGGATTGTCTTGTAAGCGCTGGATAGCCCCGGGGGAGGGATGGTCGCCAAAAACGCCCCAGTTGCCCTGGCGGATGTGCCCGGTCACGACGACTTCACTCGATCCTCCGTTACGTACCTGTATGGATCCGGAGCCGGTTTCAACCTGGAGGTTTACCGGGCCGGTCACTTTTAGGGTGCGATGAAATTCGCCCTCGGCGGCCAACGCCACGCTGGCGGAAAGAAGAACCGCAGCGCACACGATCCACCGTGCTCGTGCAATCTGAGGGTTCATAAAAATGCTCCTTCGTCACAGATTCATATGTGCACAACGAAAAAGGCACGGGACCAGACCCGTGCCTTCTCCCGGGGGAGGCGGCCCGGGGCCATGAACTTTACTGCAAAATAACCTGGTCTCCTTCTTTGAGACCCTTGAGCACTTCTGTTTTTGCGCCGTTAGAAATTCCGATGTTGAGCGCGACCTTGCGCTTTCCGTCTTTGCCCTTCGGGTCAGGCACTTCGACGGAAGCATTCCGGTCCTTGTCATACAGGATCGAGCCCTCCGGAATCTGCAGGACGCTCTTGTGCTCATCAAGGATGATTTCCGCGTTGGCGGTCATCTCGGCTTTAAGTTCGCCGCCCGGATTGTCGATTGAAACGCGCACCTCGAAGGTGGTGACGTTGTCTTTCTCGACCCCCATCGGGGAGATTTTGGTCACCTTGCCGTTAAAGGTTTTGTCCTTGAACGATTCGACCTTGATGCGGGAGGGCTGACGCATGTACACGCGTCCAATATCAGCTTCGTCGACCTTGCCCTTGACGTAGACTTGGCTGGTGTCGCCGATGGTCATCACCAGAGTTGCGCTTGAACCGAGCACCAGGATGGAACTGACCGCGTCACCGACTTCGACATCGCGCGAGAGAACGATTCCATCAATCGGCGAAACAATGTCGGTGTAGCTGAGCTGCTCTTGAAGCTGCGCGAGATTCGCCTTGTCGCGAGCTACCTCAGCCTGCGATTGGGCGATCTTCGCCTGCAGAACCTGGAGCTGAGCCCGAGCCACATCCCGTTTGTTCACCGCGAGCTTATAGGCCTTTTCTGCATCGTCGAGAGCAGAATCGGACACTACACCGTCCTTTTGCATGCGGGCTGCGCGATCGTAGGCTTTCTTGAGCAGAGGAACATCCGGACTTTCGGCATCGACTTTGGCGCGCACATGGTCCGCCTGCGCGCTGGTGAGGTTCGCCTCGGCGCCTGCCAGACCAGCCTTAGCCTGTTCCACCTGGGCGATGATTTCTTCTTTATCGAGTTGGGCAAGCAATTGACTCTTCTTCACCCGATCGCCGTATTCGACATAGAGCCTCTTGACGATGCCGCTGGCCTTGGACTTGACTTCGACCTTGGTGATCGGCTCAACCTTGCCGGTAGCGACCACGCTCTTTGCGAGATCTCCTTTTTCAACCTTGGCGAGCTTGGACGGATCGATCTTGGTGCTGCCGTGCGAGAACGCGGCCACCGCAACGCCGAGAAGAATGAGAACGACCAGGATAATGCTGCTGATTATGATGATGCGTTTGCGGCGTTTCTTGCGACCGTTTGCATTACCGTTCACGACTACCTCCTGCAATCCGTGGGAGTGCACACTGTCAGGTACGCACAGCCAGGTGGATTAGTTCCACGACAGTGATCATTAAAATGTTGACGCTTCGGGCCGTCTTAGGCTTAGACAATCCCGAGCGAAAAAGGGAAGCAGAAAACCAAGAAAGGAAGCACGAAAGCGCGTAGGCTTTTGCCGAGGTCAACAGCTTCCGGGGGCCACTTTCATTCTAACCCAAGCTTCCGGCAGGGTTTGTGGGCCCTCGCACAGTTTAACAACAGCTTTGGAATGTTAGAATTACAAGAAATGATCGCCTTTGTGCTGCTTCGGGTGCTCTTGGTGCTTTTTCTGGTGGCGGCCAACGCCTTCTTTGCCGCGGCAGAGTTTGCGCTGGTTACCGTCCGCGATACCCGCATCCAGCAGCTGATCGAGGCTCGCCGAATCGGCGCCCGCATTCTCCTGCGCCTTCATCGCAATCTGGACGAGGTCGTCAACGGCGTGCAACTGGGTGTCACCGTGGTCAGCCTGACTCTTGGCTGGATCGGCGAGCCCATGGTTGCGCACTTCGTGGAAGGCTTGCCCTTCCTTGAGAAGGTGCCGCACGCATTCATCTATGCGCACGGCATCGCCATCGCGATCGCCTTCGGATTGATCACCTGTTTGCACATGATCCTTGGCGAGCTGGTGCCAAAATCGCTGGCGCTGCAAAAAGCCGAACAAGTGGCGCTGGCCGTAGCCGCGCCCATGGACGTGTGGCTCACGTTAACTCGTCCCATCATCTTCTTAATGAGCCGCGCAGCGGGAACGGTTCTGCGGCTTTTTGGATTGCGCAAGATGCGCCAGGGGCCGGTGCATTCTCCTGATGAGGTCAAGCTGATCGTCAGCGCGAGCCGCGAAGTGGGACAGCTCGCACCCTCGCAGGAAGAGATGGTCCATCATGCGCTGGATCTGGAGGAGATTTCTGCCCGGGAAGTCATGGTGCCGCGCCCCGACATCTTCTCTTTGCCAGGAAATCTCAGCGTGACTGAAGCGCTCGACAAACTGGTCGAAGAGGAGCATTCACGCATTCCGGTTTACGATCCGGTGAGCGGACCAGAACACATTCTTGGCGTTCTCTACGCCAAGGATGTCATGCGTTGGGCGCGGCTGCGGCTGAGTCCGGCCACGCAGCAATTGTCGAGCGGACGCCTGGCCGACATGAAGATCAGTCAAATCATGCATGACGCGCTGGTGGTACCGGAGACCAAGCCCCTGGCCGAGTTGCTGGAAGAGTTCAAGCAGCGCAAGCGCCACATGGCAATCGTGGTCGACGAATTCGGTTCCACCGTGGGGCTGATCACGGTCGAGGACATCCTGGAACAATTGGTTGGTGAAATCGAGGACGAGTTTGACATCGTTCCCTCTGGATCCGAGCTGCCGAGCGAAGGCAAGGTCATGGTGCTAGATGGAACCATCAGTCTTCGCGATCTCGAGTCGCAATACGAGTTACAGCTACCGCGCGATTCCGGCTTCGAAACTCTGGCGGGTTTTGCTTTATCCCAGTTGCAGAAGATTCCGGCACTGGGCGACTCATTCCTCTATGAAGGACGCCAGTTTACGGTGGAAGAAATGGACGGACGCCGCATCTCCCGCGTGAAGATTGAAACCCTGCAGTCCGCGGTGGCGGGAAACGACTAGGTCCACGGAAGAGGTTTCTCTTGGTTCAGTCCGCCGCGTGGGAACTGGTGTAGCGTGCTCCAATCTCGGTTGTGGCGCGCAGTAGCGCATCGAGTGATTTGAGCGGGGGCAGTTCGGCTCCACGCTCGCCGAGAGCGGCAACCAGGATTTCAGTGGGGATATTTCCGACCAGCATATCTTGAGCAAATGGGCACCCACCCAACCCTCCGAGGGCTGAGTCAAAGCGGCGACAACCCCCGTCATAGGCGGCAAGGACCTTCTCTCTCGCCCGATCCGGGCGGCTGTGCAGGTGTACGCCGATTTCGAGGTAGCCAAATTTATCGGTGACCGAAGAAACTAGCGCTCGCACCTCTTCCGGGGAGGCGACGCCAACCGTGTCTGCCAGGGAAATCATTTTGATCCCGCTTGCCTCAAGCACGTCCACCGCAGCCACTACTTCCTCAACATCATAGGCATCCCCATAGGGATTGCCGAATGCCATGGAAATGTAAACCACCATTTCCAGCCCGGCATCGTCAGCTTTCTTCTGTATGTTCTCCAGTTGCTCAAGTGATTCTTCCGGCGTCTGCCGCTGGTTGTTGTGGAGAAATGTTGGCGAGATAGAATACGGAAAACCCAGCGTGCGAACCTTTTCGGTCGCGATTGCCCGCTCCGCACCTTTCTGGTTGACCACGATACCAATGATCTCAACATCCTCGGGCACGTCGAGTTCGCCAAGCACGTCCTCGGAGTCCGCCATCTGCGGTACGGCCTTGGCAGAAACGAAAGACGCCGCATCGATGTGCTTGAAACCCACGCTCAGCAGGGCCTTCAGGTAATCCACTTTCAGATCCGTGGGAATCGGTTGCTTGAGCCCCTGCCACGCATCGCGGGGGCATTCGATGATTTTGACGGGAACAGGCATATTTAAACTTATCTTAATCCGCCTCGCGGCGAATGTCGCCGCTACTAGCTTGTTGCGCGGCGAGATCACATTCGCGCCAGAAATTATCGAACCACTCCTCGACTACCCTCTGCAGGAGCTGCATGTCCTCGGCACGATCCCTCGACGGGTCTCCGCCGGTTACTTCAATCCAGGCGGACACGCGGGTGCCTCCGAGTCCATACGGATCAAATGAAATCCACTGCTCCATGGTGTAGCCACAAATGTGGTTGATCCATGCCACGTGATGCGGGGGAGTACAAACCGTAACCACGCGATCCGCGGTGGCATTCAGGGGAGGGCCGAGCTCAAGTTTAACCCTGCTGCCTGGCGTCCAAGGTGTACCTTGCCAGCGAGCACGTTTGTATAACTTGCAGAATCTTGGCCAGACGTCGATGTTGGAGAACACCCTCCAAGCCAGCGAGCAATCCGCCTTGGTAAAGACGGAGTATTCGATTCTTGCAATGTTAGAGATGATCTCAGAAGACAGGTTTGGCAAGAGGCCGCGACGGGGAGGCCTCGGTTCATAGTTCATGGAACTTACATCCACCTCGTTAGAATTTCGATAGGACGGGACAGCGGAGGGAACTCCTACTGCAGTCCAGCGGGGGCCCAGATGCAAGCCCAATAGCGGTCACAAAAGAGGAATTCCGAAGAAGTACTCCCCGGAATTCCTTGGGGTTAGGGCTTGCAAGTACTGTTATATAGCAATTATGTTGACGCTGTCAACGCAATTTTAATAGACTATTAACAATCTGGGAGGTCTTTTATGGCGCGGCACAGCGACCCGGATGTGGAAGCCCGTATTCTGCGGGCAGCGCGCGATTTGTGGCACGAAGGCGGGGAGGCCGCTCTCAGCATGCGGGCGGTAGCGAAAGCCGCCGGAACCAATACTCCCGCCGTCTATCGCCGTTTTCGGACGCGAGAGGACATTCTTCGCGCGCTGGTTATGCGATACCAGCATCAAATCTACGAGCAGCTGGTTTCCTGCCGGTCGTTGACCGAACTTGCCAAAACATTTCTGGATTTTGCAACGCGGCAGCCTCGCGAATACGAACTGATGATGTCAGGACTGTTGGGGCGTATGACGGACGAACGTCCGAACATCGACTTGCTGGCACACCGTTGCGCTGGGTGGTTTGGCGGGAAGGCGCGCGACCACCAAGAGCTGGTGCTTTCCATCGTCGCGCTTGCCCACGGAACGGCTATGCTGAGACTCTCAGGTTTGTTCCCGAAGACAGACGGAAAGCGCATTCAAGCGGTTTTTCTGCGAGCCGTGAACATACTTGCCAATCATCGACAGAATCTGCGCGAAACTTGATTCGCGAGTCTATCGTTCGCTCAGGCTCGCTGCACTCCACCCAGGTTTTTGAGCGCGGCAATCATCTTCGCCGACAGCTCATGGACCTCATCTTCCCGCAGCGTGCGCTCGTGCGACTGGAGCCGGGCACGCAGTAGGATGGAGTAGCTTCCGGACGGGATTGCTCCTCCGCGGAAAATCTCAGCCGCCGCGAAGCTGCGAAGTTCAGAAAGCGCAAGTTCTTCCACGGCCTTCTCTATCTGTTCGAATGTGACCTGGTCGGCAAATGTGAATGAGAAATCACGCTCGACCGCTGGGTATTTGGGTAACGGCCGGTAGCGAATCACGCGTAGGGGATGCTTGTAGAGTTCTTCCCCATTGATCTCGGCGAAGTATAGGTCTTGCCGCAACTTTCGTTGCGATGCAACTTCGGTATGCAACATGCCGAATTGCGCCAGCGGCAGGCCGTTCACGAGTACTCGCGCAGAGCGCCCCGGTTGATAGTACTCCGACGTCTTTTCATCGAAGTTCAATCCCTGGTGATCAAACAAGTCGAGGATGGCCTCGACATCTCCCTTGAGAGATCGGAACCGGTCCAGGCCAGAATCGGCCTTGCTGGTGTCAAGCACGGCGCCTTGCGGGATATCGCAGTCCAGGGCCGAAGAAGTTGCGGCAAAGCAGATACGGGCGTGCTCCGCGGTTTGAGAACCGCTCTTTTCATAGATATCGCCCAGCTCGAAGAGCCGAACCGAGTCTCGGTCGCGGTTCAGATTGAAGGCGATCATCTCGAGCATGCCCGGAAGCAAGGAGCCGCGCATGAGCGATGCTTCTTCGCTCAGAGGATTCGCCAGCTCGACGACCGGCGAAGACGAGAATGTCTCGGCATCGTCATTCGATACGAAGCTCAGAGACACTGCTTCGTTGTAGCCGAGAGCGAGTAGCGTCGAGCGAGCTTTGCTGGCCTTGGCAGCTTCCGGATTTTCCTCCACTCCGCCGGAGAATGAAGGCAGGGTGTTCAGGAAATTGTTATATCCATGCAGGCGAGCGACTTCTTCGATCAAATCGATCTCCCGCTCTACGTCCAGCCGCCAGGTGGGAATCCGAACCGAGAATTCCGGTTGCGAGCCGGGCTCGGGAACCAGTTCGAAGCCCAGGCGCTTAAGGATTGCGACAATGTGGTGTGTCTCAAGCTTTGCCCCCAGGATACGGTGCACTTGCGCAATACGCAGCACGACGGGAGCTTGGTCGATCTCGCGAGCTATCGCGTCGATCTGGCCGCCTTCCAAATTTCCTCCCCCGGAGTGGACGATTCTTTGTGCAACCAAAGCACAGGCCAGCGAGGTCGCGTTATAGTCGGCGCCGCGCTCAAAGCGATGCGAGGCGTCGGTGTGCAGGCCGTGGCGCTTGGCGGTTTTTCGCACCGCAGCCGGATCAAACCACGCCGATTCGATCAAGACGTTCCGCGTCTTTTCCGTGATCATGGTGTCGAAGCCGCCCATCACTCCGGCGAGGGCTACGGGACGGTCCCGATCGGCGATGATGAGATCCTCGGGAGAAAGCTTGCGGTCGACTCCGTCGAGAGTCTTGAGAGTTTCTCCCGGGCGCGCCCGGCGCACGATGATCCTACGGCCTTCGAGCAGGTCGAGATCGAAAGCGTGAGTGGGATGGCCCATTTCCCACAACGTGTAATTCGAAGCGTCGGCAACGTTGTTAATCGCGCGCTGATCGACGAGCGCCAAGCGCGAGGCAATTGGGGCAGGGGACTGGGTGATCGCGACTCCCCGCATAACCTGCGCCGTGTACCTGGCGCAACCGTCTTGGTCATCGATTTGGATTTCAAACGCGGGTGCCTGGGTCGCACCCGACCGAGCCGCAACCTCTGAGATCTCGATCGGCTTCAGTCCAACTCCATACCGCGCAGCTGCCTCCCGCGCCACGCCATAATGATTCATCGCATCCGGGCGGTTGGTTCCGATCTCCATCTCGAAAACGGTGTCCGTTCGATCACCGGAAATTCCTTCGACCGCAATGCCGATCCCGGTCAAATCCTCCGCCAGACGGTCGTTGTCGACGGGGACATCAACGAAGTCGCGAATCCATTGGGGAGAAAGCTTCATGCTATTGCACGATCGAACTAAAACCTACCTGCGATTCCTCACCGTTCGAGCGGTTGGGAATGACCTCTTCTTGGATTTCGTCGCCGGGGCAACCGATCGCCGATGACCCTAGACAAACTGCTCCAAGAACCGTACGTCCCCCTGGAAGAACAACTGCAAGTCATCCAGGCCATATTTCAACATGGCAATGCGATCTACCCCCATGCCAAACGCAAACCCCGAGACCCTCTCGGGGTCATAGCCGTTGTGCTTCACGAACTCGAAGACGTTCGGATCGACCATGCCGCAGCCGAGAATCTCGATCCATCCCGTCTGTTTGCATGGACGGCACGGATCAGATCCGCGCTTCCCGCTGCCGCCGCAGATGAAGCACGACACAAACATTTCCGCGCTCGGTTCGGTAAAGGGGAAGAACGAGGGCCGGAATCCGGTTTTTACGCTTGACCCGAACAAAGCTTTCATCGCGTGATCGAGGGTTCCTTTGAGGTCCCCGAACGTGATGCTTGTATCCACCGCCAGACCTTCGACCTGGTGGAACATGGGGGAGTGGCTGGCATCCGGGGGATCGTTGCGGTGCACTTTGCCGGGGATCACGATGCGGATCGGCGGCTTCAACCGTTCCATGGTGCGAATCTGCACCGGAGAAGTGTGGGTGCGGAGAAGCAGCTGCTCGCGACGCGGCTTCGATTCTTGGTTGGCAAGGAATAACGTGTCCTGGGTATCGCGCGCAGGATGGTTCGGTGGGAAATTCAGGGCCTCGAAATTGTAGTAGTCGGTCTCGATCACCGGGCCCTCGGCGACGGAGTAGCCGAGGTTTTTGAACACGCCAACAATTTCATTCATGGTGCGGATGATGGGGTGCTCGGCTCCCACGCGCCGGCGAATGCCGGGAAGGGAAATGTCGAGCGAAGCGGTACTCATTGAACTCGAAGGTCTTACGAGCGTCGCTTCAACTTTTTGTTCAACCTCGATCTTCAGCTTGTTCACGCATTGGCCGACGTCGCGCTTCGCATCTTTCGGAGCCGCCTTCAGCCAGAGCTCGTTCGTCTGCGTGAGAATTCCGTCGCGGCGTCCCAGCCATCGATCGCGGAAGAGCTTGCGCGCTTCTAGCGAGCTAGCCTGGGCAGATTCCTCATCGAGGGCGGAAAGGAGTTCCCGGACGGCGCTCGCGAGCGCCGCCGGCGAGAAATCCTTCAGTTTGGGTACGGTATACGCCACTAGTTCACTTTCAGGTGACGTCATTCCGAGCCGCTCGAGTGCCGAGGGCCTGCTTCCTCCCACCTAGAGAAAACAGGCTCTTCGACCTCGCAGGGGTCATTCGGTTCCTGAGTCAGTTCCGATCGGAATGACAAAGTATAAGGGAACTCGCATCGGCACGCTTGAAGATCTGTGCCCTGGCCAACCACATCCCTACGTTCGATGTGCGAGGAACGGAAGGCCGGCTTACGCTGCCCCGCCGAGAGAGGCCCTCGCCTGCTCGACGAGGCTCTTAAAGGCGGCAGCATCGTTTACTGCCAAGTCAGACAGAATCTTGCGGTCGAGTTCCACGCCTGCCTTCTTCAGTCCATTGATGAATTGGCTGTAGCTCAAGCCATTCAGCTTGGCGGCGGCGCCAATGCGCACGATCCAAAGCGAACGGAACTGGCGCTTTTTCTGGCGGCGACCGGAGAAGGCGAACTTGAGGCCCCGGTCCACGGCTTCCTTGGCTGACCGGTACAGTTTGGATTTTGTCAGGTAATAACCGCTGGCGCGGTCTAGTATCTTTTTACGCTTAGCGCGGCGTTTGGTCCCGCGTTTTACACGAGGCATGGTGTTCTCCTTTTTTTGCTTTCAACTTAGCGGCTGGAGGCAGGATGTGCCTCTTCACTCGCTCGAATCCGTTTTTAGCTGTGAGCTCTTGGCCCCGAACCAGCATGCAAACTTAGATTGCAAGAAGCTGGTCGCTAGCGGCTAAAGCTCAAGATCGCTAGTACGGAATCATTCTCTTTACTTTGGGCGTGTCGGCATCACTCACCAGCGTCGCGCCGCCCAAGTGGCGCTTGCGCTTCTTATCCTTCGAGGTCAGGATGTGACGCAAGAACGCCTTGTTGCGCTTCACCTTTCCTGTCCCGGTTTTCTTGAAGCGCTTGGCCGCGCCCTTATGTGTCTTTAACTTTGGCATGAAATCTCCCGCAATCAGCACTTGGCAACTGGCAAATACCGAGCATGACCTTTCCAGTCGAAAGGCCAAACGGTCAAACTCCAATTGCCGATTTTTACGCTTGGCTCGCTCTCGGCTGTTGTGGTTGAGCGGGCTGCTTTTCTCCTGGCTTTTTCGTATTCGGCGCCAGGATCGCGTGCAAGGTGTTGCCTTCCTGTCGCGGCCGGAACTCCACCAGTCCACGGTCGCCGATGTCCTTAATCAGCCGTTCCAAAATCTCACGTCCCAATCCGGTGCGGGTCATTTCGCGTCCGCGGAAGAAAATGGTCGCCTTGACCTTGTCGCCTTCATCCAGAAAACGCAACACGTGATTCTTCTTGGTCTCGTAGTCGTGATCGTCGACATTGATGCGGAATTTTACTTCCTTAACCGTGATCGTCTTCTGATGCTTCTTGGCCTCGCGTTCCTTCTTCTCCTGCTGGTACAGGTATTTCCCGTAATCCATAATGCGGCAAACCGGCGGCTGTGCTGTGGGGGAAATCTCGACCAGATCCAGGTTTCGTTCGCGGGCCATCTTGAGCGCTTCAAAAGGTGGCAGAATGCCGATCTGCTTGCCCTCATCATCAATCACGCGGATTTCGCGCGCTCGAATACGATCATTTGTGCGGATAAAACGCTTATCGATACAAACCTCCCGTTCACGTTCAACGGCGTGGGATACAGAAGTATAGCATGGCAGGCTCAGCATTTAGCACTGAGCGCTCAGCAAGCTGGAGACCGTTCTCGCGTGTGACTGCAGCTCGATCGAGGCCGGCCAAGGGGCTACTGGACAGCTATCTTCCTGCGATTTCCCCCGAAGCACTCATGCACAAATCTCGGCGTGAAGCGTTGCATAACCTCTTTGGGGATATCGTTTTCTTTCAACTCTTCAAACTTGAACTTGATCGTGCCGGGCGGTTCGCCTTCGGGATTTACGGTTGCCATCAAATAGCCGTAAACGTTCGTCTTGGCCGCCTTCGCACCGCCGGCGTTGTCGGGAAGCGGATAGCGCTCGGCGCCCGCCGTTCCGATGATCCAGCCAGGAATGACGCCGCCGTTCGAGTGCCAGTAATCCGTGTTGTAGGTGCCTTCCATGAAGAAGTGCGAGTGACTGGCGAGAACGTAGACGTTCTTGTGGGTGTCATTCTGCAGTTTCAGCAACATCAGGTAAGCCTGGCGCCCGCTCTCTGTGCCCGCCGGGCTTTCATTCATGCTGTGGTTGAAGGAGATGCTCTCCGGCAGAGCCTTGTGCATGCCAACCACAACCGTGCGGATGCTCTCATCCTTTCGATCATGGTCGAGCACGCTCGAGAACCAGTCCATCTGCTTGGAGTCGAACTGGTCGGCAGTGGCGTTATCCAAATTGATGAAATCAACTCCCTCTCGCACCCAGTGGAAATAGGTGTTGGCCTCCCTTGCGCTCCCACCATCCTTGAGCCGCTGTTCGCGAAGCTCAGGCCGGTTCAGGTATTCATGGAATCTCTCAACAAACATGGCACGCGTCTTGGGCGGAATGACCTCGTGATTGCCGATTCCCAGATAAAACGGGACCTCACCCCAGGGCTTGACTTGATTTTCAATGAAATCATCCCAGGCTTCTTCTTGATAGATTGCGAGATTGGTGGGTTTTCCTTGCCGTACCCGCTGCTCAATGAAGTCCTGGTCCGGACCGGCGATCAGGCGTAAGTCGCCCAAGTGCCAGTAGAAGGACACATTGTGTTTCAAAGCGTCGCCTGCAATTGCCGGCATCACAACGTCGCCGCAATTTCGCGAGTCGCCGGAAACGGCGAAGTACCAGGTTTGGGGAGCGTCTTGGTTCTTATCCGCAGAGTTTGCGCTGATTGCGACGAGGCAAATGACGGCAACCAGGGCGAAAACAGTTCTGTGCATTCCCATTCACTTTCTGGCGAGATGCAATGCCGATCGATTCGATTTATTTGGATGCTCTTGGAATGGATTGGTCAGCACGATCTCAGGGTTGCTCATGCTGCTGGATTTTGACGCCGCTTCTTTCTCGCCAACCCTCGATGATCATGTACAGCACTGGAATGAAGAACAGATTTAGCAGGGTGGACATCAACATACCGCCAAAGACGGTGGTGCCGACCGAGTGCCGCCCCGCGGATCCAGCGCCGGTTGCCAGAATAAGGGGAACCACACCAAGAATGAAGGCAAACGACGTCATTAAGATAGGACGCAGGCGGATGCGAGCCGCTTCCAGGGTAGCTTCGAAGAGCGGCAGGCCGCGTTCCCGCAGCTGTTCCGCAAACTCGACGATCAGAATCGCGTTCTTGCTGGCTAAGCCGATCAGCATAACCAGTCCGACCTGGCAGTAAACGTCGTTCTGACTGGTGACCGGTTCGTGCCAGACAAAAGCCTGCAGCGCACCACGAATCCAAACCGCCCCGAGCGCGCCGAGCATTGCCATTGGCACAGCGAGCAAAACGATAAAAGGCAGCACAAAGCTTTCGTACTGGGCCGAGAGTGTCAGATAAACCACCAGAATTCCCAGGCCAAACAGGATGGCCGTGGTCCGTCCAGAGCCCAATTCTTCGAGCGAAAGCCCGGTCCATTCAAAGCTGAATCCCTGCGGCAGAACTTTCCTGCTCACGTTTTCCATAGCAGCCATGCCCTGTCCGGAACTGAAACCCGGCGCGGCCGAACCGTCCAATTCGGCGGAGCGGAAAAGGTTGTAATGGCTGATGGTCTGCGGTGTCGTGGTCTGGGTCACGCTGACCAGATTGTCCAGGGGGATCATGGCCCCGGTCTGAGAACGCACGTAATACTCTCGGATGTCGCGTGCGGCCGCACGGAACTTGCCTTCCGCCTGAATGTAAACACGATAGGCACGGTTATTGAAGTCGAAGTCATTCACATAAGCCGAGCCCATGTAGACGCCCAGAGCGTCCGTGATCTGCTGCAGCGGAACCTGCATGCTCTTCGCCCTCTCTCGATCGATGGTGACGAGAAATTGCGGATCGTTTGCCGTAAAGCTGCTAAAGACGCCAGTCAAATCATTGCGCCCGTTGGTCTTGTGTTGCGCCGCTCCGCCCATCATTTGCATGGTAACGGCGGCCAACTCATCGGGAGTATGTCCGCCCAGATCCTGCAGGATGAACTGGAAGCCGCCGAACCGACCGACGCCCTGCACGGATGGCGGTTCGAAGGGAAGCACCATGGCTCCATTGATTCCGAACAGCGGCCCTCGAATGCGGTTCACCACCGTAGCCGAACTGTGCTCGATTCCATGACGTTCGGAATAGGGCTTCAAGGTCACAAAGATGATGCCAAGGTTCGAAGCGCTGCCGGTAAAGCTGAAGCCGCTGATGGCAAAGTCGTTTCGAACCTCAGGGACAGTCCGGATGTAGTTGTGGACCTGATCGAGGATGGATGTGGTGTATTCGAGCGAGGCCCCAGGCGGGCCCTGCACCACGACGATGAAATATCCCTGATCTTCGTTGGGTACAAACGCGGTGGGCACGGAACGGTAGACGAAGTAGGTTGCCCCGAGCCCGGCGAAGAATAAGATCGCGGCTGCCACCTTGTAGTTCAAAATGCTGCGCAGGGTAACCCGGTATCCATGGGTTCCTGCAGCAATAATCCTGTCGATCTGCCGGAACATCCAACCTTTTTCGCCGTGAACT
>DATNEX010000152.1:0-27557 GCA_035606605.1 Terriglobales bacterium | reverse complement strand
CGATCGAGAAACGATTCAAATCTGGATCAGGGTCGCCTTCGTTATAAGTGAAGGCCTCGGTTGAGTAATCACTCGATCCCACGCAGGTGCGACACACGCTGAGGCCCATTTCGGAGGGATGAAACAGTTCGTGAAAGAGCGCCTCGCGTGCTCCGGGGTCTAGTCGGTTGAACGTGTAGCACGCCGCATCGGTAAAAGCCGCTCCGAAGCCAAGGATTGGTTGATATGACTTGGCCGGGTCAATGACGATACTCCCCGCGCCTGGGGCCCCGTGTGAATTCGCCCATTTCGAAGCGGGCTGCTTCTCGAGTCGCCGGTTCCCCTCGGTGATCCACACCGAAAGCGGTCCAGCAGGGTTGGACGGCATGGCACTGTCAGATTTTCCCAATACCGCTGTCGAACTGAGCCCCGCGACGCCTAACGCGGATGATTTAAGAAATTCACGTCGATTACGAAGTTTTTGCATGATGAAGAATTCTACGCGTCGGATTTGCTTTGTATCCGGTTAGATGCAAGCCCAGCCGAGTTATAGCGCAGGAGGATTGTCAGTCGTCACAGAGAGAATTGCAACCAATCGGATGAAGGCAGAGTGGGCAAGACCAAACGTCTGCCCGAATGAAAATGTCCCCCGCATTTCTTGCAAGCAAGGCCCTGAGAGTAATGGGAGTTGCCGACGCGAACTGGAGCGACGGCGGGACAAGCTAGGGCAAGCAAACGGGCGATTCGATAGAACCGCCCGGAGAGTGAAAGCTACTTATCGGTTCTTGGAAGCAGCAAAACTCGAGCGTCGAGGCTCCGCGCCTTCGCTCTGGGGAGCGATGGGCAACCGCCGGCGTTTCACGCGAGACTGCAACAGGCTGCTCCCGGGTCGTCGCCAGGCCTTCCAGTTCGCCTGAAACTGCAGGCGGTACGGGCTTGCGCGCCTCATAGCGTTCAATCAAGAGCTGATCCCCAATCTGGGTTCGGCTCCTGAAGATCGTGTGGGCAGGCAATTCCAGGACGCTTTCAGCATGGCGTTCTGGCCACGTAACCCGAAATGGACGCACCAACTCCCGCAACCCTACCACCTTGAAGTCCTTATCGATCAAAACCAGACCGAAGGAGAACAGCATCCCGATGGTGTGGATTGCGTTGGCTGGCACGATCCAGACGCCGCTATCCGGCTGCAGGGACCTGCGACCAAGCAAGCCAATCAGCCGCCCCAATATGGAGTCTGCTACCTTGACTCGAAAGGCCAAGGTTCTCCTGGTCTTGTTATAGACAAAGACGTGCCGCTGCTTTTCGAACATACCTGGTCCTTCCACGAAGTGGGGAGTTTAAATTTAGTGAGGTGCTTTTTTCTTCATCCGGTATACCAGCGTGAAGAAAACGACGACTGCAAGCACGCCCGATCCAATCGAATCCAGCTAAAAATTTGCGATCAAACGGTACTCGCTCCTCACCCGTTGCGCAGGATCTCGGTGGGATCTGTGCGCAGGGCGCGAAGCACGGCGGGGAGTGTGGCAATGAGCGCGGTAAGCAGAATGGCGCCCGTTGGCAAAGCGATCATGTCAGTGTCGGTCGCTTTGACCTGGTAGAAAAGTGAAGCGACATAGCGCGCCGCGCCGAATCCCAGCGCGCCCCCCGCGCAGCCTCCGAGTGCGACGATCGGGAGTACATCGAGCGTGACAAGGTGCACGATGCTGGTACGAGTCGAGCCAATCGCCATGCGGATTCCGATCTCGCGGCGGCGCTGGAGGACGGAGTAGTTGAGGACAGCGTAGAGTCCGATGCCAGCGAGGAACAGTGCGACGACTGCAAAGAAGCCGGCGAGCATCGCCAGCAGGCGCTCACGAATGGTCTGGTCACGGACCAGATCGAGTTGGGTGGTGATGTTCGAGACGCGAAGGCCGTTGTGGCGCTGCGCGATGAGCTGGCGGAGGGAGCCGGCGAGGGCGAGAGGGTCCTGGGCGTCGGTGTGAATGGTGAAAGTGGCAAAGTCGACAGCCTTGGGAGTGGATTTGCCGTCGATTTCGTCAAAGGGGACGTAGAAGACGGCACGGTTGGGCTCGCGGAGGTCATCGTATGGGACGTCGGGGATAACAGCGAGAATCTTGTTGATGGGTTGATTGGCGCCGCGTTCAAAGGTGTGGCCGATGGGGTCCTGGCCGGGGAAGAAAGTTTCGGCGAAGGTTTCGTTGACGATGGCGGCCCCGGGCGATGTGTCTTCCGGGCGAAAATCGCGGCCAGAAACGAGGGGGATCTTCATCGTCGAGAGCCAGCCCGGGGAAACGTTCAGGAACCAGGCGGGAGTCGGGCTGGGAGGCGCGCCGATGATGGAGACGTCGCTGTTTATGCGGATGCGCCCGAGAAGGGGCCAGCCCGAGATGGCGACAGAGTTGACTCCAGGGGCGGCACGGAGCGCCTCGGCAGTTTGATTCCAGACCACGGGGAGCTGGCGCTGGCCGGCAACGGCTTCGAGCAGCAGCAGACGATCGGTGGAGAAACCGAGCGGGCGGTTCTCGAGGCGCTGGAAGGATGCGACGAAAAGGGAAGACAGAAAGAGAACGAGGAAACAGAAGGCGACCTGAAGCGCGATGGCTCCGCGCATGAGGCGGCGTGGCGAGTGCGGATCTTCACCACCCTTGAGGGCGGCGACGGGTCGGACGGCAGAGGCACGGAGAGCCGGAAGTAAACCAAGCAAAAGAACGACGAGAAGAATGAGCCCGAAGCCAAAGAGAAGCACACGCCAGTCGGCGGGAAGGTCGAGGCGCGCAGGGTTGTCGCGCGGATTAATCAGGCTGAGCACAAAGGGCGCCGACCACGCCGCAAAGATCGCGCCAAGAACGGAAGCCAGGAGAGCGAGCAGCGCGCTCTGCGACAAGATGAGTTGGACGAGGCGACGGCGACCGGCGCCGATCGAGATTCGAAGAGCCATCTCCTGGGCGCGGGCGGCAGCCTGGGCGGTCATCATGTTGGCGACGTTGACGCAGGCGATGAGCAGAACGAGAGCGACCAGGAGGCCGAGGACGCCGAGCAGTCGGCGATATTCCTTTTGAAGATCAGAGATGCCAGCGCCGGCCGGACTGAAGACGAGGGTCTTGTTGAGGTAGCGGTCGATGTTGGGCTGGGTCATACCGCGGAGACACGTCGAACAGTCGGCCTCGAATGAGTAGCTGACCGCGGATAGATGCTGGCGGAGCGGCTCGAGGGCGGTGTCCGGATTGACGCCAGGTTTCAACATCAGGAAGGCATGGTGCCAGGTGACGCTGTCGAGGGCGGCGAAGCGGTTCATGCTGAGTGGCAGGAAGATGTCGGTGACAGTTCCCTTTTCAGTGCCAGTGAAGTAGCGAGGGCCGACGCCGATGATTTCGAAGGTCTGATCGCCGATGTGGAGCGAGCGGCCGAGGACGCGGGGATCGCGGTCGAAGCGGTGATTCCAGTAGTCCCAGGAAAGGACCGCATAGGGAGCGAGCCCTGGGCCGCGGTCATCGACAGGAGCGATCAAGCGGCCCAGTTCGGGCTCAAGGCCGAATTGCGGGAACATGTTGCCGGAGACATAAACGACGTGGGCCTTCTCCATGTCGTCGTCGGTGGACCAGGTGATGTCCGTGCGGTCGGCGGAGCTGATGGCGATGAGTTCGGCCTGGTCCTTCGCAGCATCGCGCATGAGGTTGAAGTCCGGCGTGGCCCAGTAGCCATCCTCGATAGGCTTGCCCTCAGGGCCGGTTAACTTGCGGGAGAGGAAGTAGAGGCCGCTGGAATTAGAGATAGGCAGGGGTCTCCAGAGCAGGGCGTCGATCAGCCGGAAGGCGGCGACGCAGCAGCCGATGCCGAGGGCAAGGGAAAGTACAGCGGCCGCAGACGCGACTTTGTTGCGGCAGAGCTGCCGCCAACCGAAACGTAGATCGGCGAGAAGCGACTCAAGCCATCCGGCAACTCGAATGCTGCTCGCCTCGCGGGCACGCAAAGCGGAGCCGAAAGCACGGCGCGCTTCGCCGGGATCACGTCCTGAGGCAATGGCTTCTTCAATGTGTGACTGCAACTCTTCATCGATCTCGCGATTCAAGCGCTCGCCGTGCAGGGCATTCGAGATGCGGGACCATATAGACATGTCAGGCCTCCCGGAGAACCCGGTTGATTGCCAATACGACTGACTGCCAGCGCGATTCTTCCACTCCCAGTTGCTTTTTGCCTGCGGCGGTCAATTCGTAGATGCGGGCCCGGCGGCCGGAGCCTTTCTTGATCCACTCGGCACGAATCCAACCTGCTTCCTCCATCCGATACAGCGCGGGGTAAAGCGACCCCTCCTCTGCGCGCAGTACTTCGCCGGATGTACCGGCGATGGCAGCCATGATGGCGTATCCGTGCAGTCGCGGGCGCCGCGACAATATCTTGAGGACGAGCAGATCTAGCGAACCCTGGAGAGCATCCGTCTTTGCCATACTTAGATGTCTTTATATAGATATCTTAGTATAAATCGATTACGCCCGGCGCAGTCAAACGGATTTCAGGCGCAATATCACGCATTGAGCAGTGAGCGTCAATGATCGCCCGTTCAGAAGGAGAGGCGAAAATGCGCTTCATGATTTTGCCTTGACTCGGAGCACGAATTGTGTTCCGTGTTCCAAATGGATGTTCTGGTGATCTGAGCTGATCACAGAGTCTTGCGACGTCTCGTCTTGCGTGCTCAGAGAAAGACCCTTGATCCCGATAACCCCGTGACTTGCTGCCGAAAGTCCCCGCGACCCGTTGGATGTATCCCCTATGCTGCCGATGGATTTAGCAGCACCCGCTCCTGGTCCTCCGACTCCGCTAGAGGTGCCGCGGACGGATGGAGAGGCCCGCCCACCAGAACCCGCCACAGTCCCGCCCATCGAGCCACCCATTTCGCCATAGCCCGTGCCGGATTGCTCAGAATCATTACTTGGCGCTGTTTCGGGTGCCGCCACGGCCTGAATCGAGGCAGATAACGGAATTTCGCTACCGTCCTTGATGACCAGCCGATCAAAAGCTACAGCGACTTGCGATTGTGGATGCTCCTTGCTGTGCGCCTCAATCTGCGTGATGTGGCCAACGACAACGCTATTCTTCGGAACCATCAGTTGGCCACGCGACCTGAGGTCCTCGACAACCGTGGTAGTCACCTCGTCACCCACTTTGTTCTTTTTCGCGTCCACATTCTTAGCGAGCACAACGTGAAATACGCTGCCCTCGGCTACGCGGAAGGAGTCATGTGCCTGATTTGATGCAGTGGCGCTGGCCTGGCCTCCCGCGCTAGCGGGAGTTGGATCTGTTGTTTGCGAATCTCCACCTTGTGCCAAGACCGCGGTGCAAAGGAGCACTACTATCAGAGAATTAGGCGTACTGTTCATATCAGCTCCTTGGGAAGAATCTTAGCGCGTTGGTTCGAGGCTCAAAGCAAACACCAGTGCGGCATCGTTGTCGGGCAAGCTAACACTCCGTACATCTCTATTTGGATCGAGATCGAACGAATACGCGTATAGATAAAACGTGCGTTCGTCTTTTTGGCCCGTACCCGAGAGTCGGTAGGGCATGATTACTGCTTTGAACTCTCCTGGGAAGTTGGACGGTGCGTACCAGTCGCTCAGACTTTGCTCGACAGTCTGGCGAGTTCCGTCTGCGTAATTGACCGTAAAAACCTGATCTCCCTGGCTGCCGTCCACAGCAGTCGCGAGGAGGCTTAAGCTCCGGAACTTGGCGATTGGGAGGGTAATCTCTTTCCCACTTGCCGCGTCGAGAACATTGGGGGCACCGAGCTTGAATTGCACGCCATTCCAAGTCTGTTGCGGTCCAAGCAGATTGCCCGAATATGCGAAACCGCCGCGATCCATACTGCTTGAATTTGCAAACTTCGATCCGTCGCTGTAGATCGCGTGAACGTTGTACGCAGATGAGAGGTCAACCGGCACGGCGCCGCGCTTCATTGGTACGACGGTGAGATCGAATGTGGTCGAGTGCGAGATGCTTCTCGCCGAAGCAGAGATGGTCACAGTGGAAGAGGTGGCTTTCGCAGAACTATCTGCGATCAATGTCAGCTTGTACGCTTGGGCGGTGCTTCCTGGATCGAATTTGGCTGAAACGCCCGCGGGAAGTCCTGAAGCAGTGAAAATCGGTTTGTCTTCAAATCCATTCAGCGCTGTGAGCGCCAGTTGAACGGTTTCACTGCTCTCCTGAAGCAGCGTCATCTTCGGTGACGAGCTCGCAAGAAGAAAATCAGGGTCGCCGCTCTTCGGGAAGGGTAGAACATCATATAGCGGCTGCGTAGGACGAATGAGAGGGCCTTCGTCACTCACAGACATGGCGAAAATGCGAATGTTGTCATTCACAGGTAGCCTGACGCTTTTGGTACCCGGCGGCAGGTCGATCGCGTAGGCGAAGAGATAGGAATAAGAATAAGGCACGTTCTCGCCTGCAGAGTTGTGATGGTGCGAGGAATACCACGCCAGGTCAGCACGTTTTATATAACCGGGTTTCAGTCCTGTCATCTCGCCGTAATCGTCATTGGCGCCATTTTTTGACCAGGTGCGGTTGTCCCATTGGCCGATAAACCCGCCCCAGTTTTCGATATTGAGATCCACCTGCTTACTACCGACTTCGAATGTGGCTTTCTGATCGCCATTGGCGGCGGCAGCCAAAATGTGCACGCGCTCGAATTTGCCCACGGGAAGGTCGATACTCTGACCTTTTGCAACGACAGCATTAGGGGCAGCGGGTGCTGCGAGTTGAAAATTGACATCGCCGAAATTTATCTGCTCCGGCAGCATTTCCGCCGGAAGGGAATTTCCGTGGGCGTCAAGTCCGGTGTTCGAATGCGTGCCGGTGGTTGTGGCACTTGCGAGATCATAAGCAAGTGCAACAGGTACGGAGCGGACGCCTGATGCTTTGGTCGCTGGCGGGGAGAGTTTAATCGCGAATGTTCGTGGCTGATATGCAGTGAAGGACGTGACGAGCGAGCCATTCGTCACGGTCGCGGGCCCAACTGGTTGTTCTTGTCCGTTCACTTCGCGAGCCGCGCTGATCGGAGCAGCGAATGCGATTTTGACGTTTTCCTGCGGCTTGCCATCGAGTTCGACTGCGCGAAGGACGATCTCATTGCTATGCTCTGCTTTTTTCAACGCCAAAACGCGAATTCGAGGGTCGCTGATCTTGACTAGTGAGAATGCTCGGCCGAGGGCACCTGGATGGGACGACGTTTTGAATGCGATCAAAGGATCATTCAAGCGCTGCGCTTGCCAATCCGTTTGTGCGGTCTGCCAGTCTGAACTGTGCCCGGCGATACCGAAGACAAATTCATGGTGGCCAATGTCCTGCGTGGCCTGATCGGGGTATCCGCCGCGCACGCCGGGAGTGCGAATCAAAGTTAAGCGAATCGTATTATCGTTCGGCTTGTCGGAACCGTTTTTGCAATCCGTGAGAATTGTCGCTCCAAACGTGCCACTCATGTCGGTGAGATCAATCCACTGGTGCGAGGGAACTTCAAATTTCTTCGGCTCGGCAGTTGGGCGTTGGACGGTGCCGATATCCCAGTTATAGGTTGCCATCCGATTGCTGGAAGTCAGCGGAAACACTGCTTTGAGGTTCGACTCTTTTGTGTTCCAGTCAATGATGTTTCCGAACTCAACGCGTTTTCCAGCGTCCCCTGATGACAAGCGGATGATCTGCACGAAGTTGGATCCTGCGGTTTGACGTGTCACCTCTATGGCGACTCGCACCGGCCCGTTTTCGACAACACGAACTTTCGCCGGGCCGCTTACGTAAGCTTTGGGCGGAGATTGCTCCTGGTCCCAGTCCATGTTCCACGCCGGCCACTGCTCGGGATTGTCATAAGAAATCGCGAGACGCATAGGAGCAGCAAGCAATTCTTTGTTGAGGGATTTATCGAAGATGCTGGAGACGTCGCCATCCGGATTCACTTTCACGCGGTAATACTTATTTTCGAGTGAGTTTTCGGAAACTTGCAGCGTTGATGGCTGATGTGAAGCCTCAGAGTCAGTTTGCAAATCGTACACTGCGTAACCAACCGGCGGTGTTTTCGCGAGAAAAACAACTTTGCTGTTCTGCATCTGCGCAGGAACTTCTTTGCCATCGGGACCGACCACGCGGACACCCGCGTTCTTCGAAGAATCAACGGACGCTTCGACGATGTCTTCGCGTGAAATACCGAGAGGATTAAAGATGACAATTGATGTGCCCTTCGCCTCTGTATTCATCGCGCTCGCAACGCCCTCACTGGCACTGGTGAGGACGGCGGCGAACTGATTCAGGGCGATCACATCGTCATTCCACGCGAACTCATAAGCTTTGGGAGTGGCCGTTCCGGCGGCAATGTCGTGAAAGTGACCGCCCATCTGCAATGTCCATGCATTGTTCAGCCTCTCCAGCGGATATTTCCTTGCGCCCAGCCATTCCGCCGCTACGGATGCCTCCTCTGCTGCTTCGGCAAGCAGTTCTTCCGTTCTCAACCATCGCTTTTGGTAGGCTTGAGAGGTCAACGACCCCGCAGAGTGGTTTGTGAGCTCCATTTCGCCTGTGTAGCGGGGAAGATCTTTGGCTTGCTTAGGATTTATGTCCCTAAACATCTGATCGGCTGTCGCAGAAATCACATGTATGAGACCATCGCCAACTTTCCCTTGCCAGCCCTGAGGATTTGCCGGACTGGGCGGCAGATTCGCGATCCCATTGGTCACAATGGCTTCCAAACGCTTGACGGAATCTTCTTCCGGCGTGCCGCCGATGTCTCCCGTGCCGTAATAGTGGTAGTCGGTGAAAACTCCACCAACCTTGCCGTTCTGCTCTACGCGGCGGGCCCAGTCATTTTGATAATGATGCAATTCGTCTTCCTGCTGTGCGCGATTGAATCCGTCGCGCTGACGGCGTAACTCGTAATACTGTTCGAGCTCTTTTGGATCAAGCTTGTTGTTACGATCATCCTCGTCAATTTTTGCTCTGAGGTCGTGAACCTTTTTCTTGAGTTCATCCAGTGCGTTGTTAGCCGGAAGCGGCGGCAATGGTTTGCTCAAGTCACTCTCGATGGCGCCGCCATAACTACCGGGATTTAGGCCAGCCAGAACGCTCTCGCCGTCCGGACCAACCCAGACACCTACATTGAAAGGCGTGCCTTCGGGAGTTTTCTCGATCGATTCGGCACCGCCTCCCGGCGCCGATGATCCCCACACGAGCTTTTGCGTGGAGAATCCTTTCACTCCGGAGTGCGCAAGAATTGTCGGCAACGAAGACGGGAAGCCAAAGCAGTCGGGCAGCATGTATTCGGCGCTGGCCTTGCCGAATTCTCGGCGGAACCACTCATTGCCGTAAAGGATTTGCCGAATAATCGTTTCCGCGCTCGGTGTATTGACGTCGCCTTCTTCCATGGATGAGCCAGCGGGAAACCACCTGCCCTCGTCCACGTACCTTTTCAATTTCGCAAAGTCTTCGGGGTAGTACTCCTTCATCAACCGGTAACGGTTTGCCCCGCTGAAGTTGAATACATAATGCGGATACTTCTCGAAAAGCTTGAAGTTGTCCTCCATGGTTTTGCGGAGGTACTCGTTGATGACCTGTGGATACTCCCATCTCCACTCGGTATCGAGATGTGCATAGCCGACCACATACAGCATCTGATCTTTGCTTAAATCAGGTGCCGTAGACCGTTGTGCCGAAGCTGCCGAGCCAAGCAATAGACTCACCAGTCCGACGACCGGGGCAAGTTTGCTCCTCGCAAAATCCATTAACTTGGCCGAGTTGGCTGTGCTAGCGGGTGAAATATGCATTAGTCCCCCAATACTCAAAACGAACGTTGACCCAACGCAGCGCATTTTGAATGACTTTAGGAATTGTATAAAGAGAACCTTTAGGCGACTTGCTTGTTGAAAGCTGCCGAACAGAAGCAGAAGCATTTCGATATGGGAGTATCGGACAGAAAGGCCGAGAAAAGAAATAGGACACAGTTAACATTATTTGTACTAAAGTCACGTTCCCACGGTCTGAGCATCCTTGATCACATCCAGACTGTTGCTGCGGGCCCGCTCGGACGCGCCGTGGCGATTACGGGTGCAAGTCGCAGGATTGAAATACGTAGACCCAGAGTAGAATCGAACGAGCCATGCGGTGGTGTCTTTTCTCGGCTCCGAATCCGATACGCTTTGCCAAGGTGATCTGTGGCTGCGCTCTTGCCAGCTCGATTTCGATATTTCCGTTGTTGGCTGCCTACCCACAGGCGGAGCCGGACGCGAACGATCCTCGTATAGTCCAGCTCTACGCGGGAGCTAAGGCGGCTGAGCAAAGCGGCGACATGGCCGGTGCAATCTCAAAATACAAGTCGATCCTTGAAGTTGCGCCTCGCCTTGGGCCTGCGTACAACAACCTCGGCGCACTCTATCTGAAACAACACGAATACCCCCAAGCAATTGCTACGCTCAAGCAAGGCTTGAAAGTGTATCCGACTATGTATTCCGCAAGCGTCCTACTCGGCATCGCTTATTACGAGGCGGGCGAATATACGGAGGCGCGACAGCCGTTGGAAGCAGCAATTCGAAAGAATCCGAAGGACAACAACGCAGAACTTTATCTTGCCAAGGACTTGGTCAAGCTTCGAAACTTCGGCCTCGCGGCGGCGCACTTGCAGGAGTTGGCGAAACGCGAGCCCAAAGACCAGGAAATCTGGTACATGTTGGGGAACGTCTATATTCAGCTTTCCGAAGAGGCTCTCGCGAAGGTTGACGCGATTGATCCAAATTCAGTGCTGTCTCACCAAATTCGCGGCGACATCATGTCCAGCATGAAAAATTTTGATGGGGCGCTGGTGGAATACAAAAAAGCAGTTGATATAGCTCCCAATCAGACTGGCACCCACTACAAGCTCGGCAATGCCTATTGGCAGCTTGATGACTGGGCGGATGCGACAGCGCAGTTTCAAGCGGAACTAACCAACGATCCAGGGAACTGCGACGCGCAATGGAAGCTCGGGAATATTCTGCTCGAACAACACCTGCGTCCTGAGGAAGCACTCGACGATATCAATCGTGCCCTGCAGACCTGCCCGTACCTGATGGAGGCCAGGCCGGATCGTGCCACCGCGCTCATTCGCCTGAATCGGTACGAAGAAGCTGTGCCAGATCTTCAAATGGCTATCAAAACTGATCCCGAAGATCCGCGCTTACACTTCATGCTGGCGCAGGCATACCGCGGTCTGGGGAGAACAGCGGAGGCGAACGCGGAAATGTCTACTTTTGGGAAGCTGGAACAAAATGCGCGCGCAGCGGAAGCAAAACACGCCCAAGAGGTAATGAAAGAGAAATCCAAAATACCGGATACGCCTCAGCGGTGAGCGAGATCAACCAACTTTGCGCATCTCGGCGATGCGCTCGATTTGGCCCTGCAGATGACATTTGGCCCGCCGCCAAATCACTGTATAGTACTGCGATCCGATGGGTGCTCTTTCTGTAGCGCAGAGCAGCGATCGAATTCCGTTTTTGCTTTCGTGGTGAGTCCCTCTTTTCGATAGGTTTGGCCGAGAACACAATGCAATCGACCAACATCAGGCGAGAGGCTCACCGCTTCTTCCAATTCCGTCTGCGCTTTAGGAAGGATTTGTGTCTGAATGTAGGCCTGGCCCAGCAATTCGTGACCTTGAGATACGGACGGGGCAATTTGTGTCGCCTGAATTAATACCGGAATGGCATCTTGGGGACGATTTTCGCCCAATAACAAGGTGCCCAGAGCAAAGTAAGCTTCGACATCCTTGCTGCCTGAGCTGGCCTGCCAATCGATTGCGGTTTGGTAGGCTTTGATAGCTTCCGCATCGTCGCCCAGTCCTGCATAAGACAATCCCAGGTTCTCTTCTGCTTTGATGTTTGTTGTATCGATCGCCAGGCACTTCTTGAATGCGTCGATCGCTTCGGTGAACCGGTTCTCGTTGTACTTCGTGCGACCAAGCTGGTACCAGCCGTCGGAATCAGTTGGATTCCCTTGGAGGGATCGCGTCAGCCACTTATCGGCGTCCGTGAAATCACCAAGCAAAATGTAATCCATGGCAACGATTTTCAAATCGAATGCGCTGGGAGTGCGGTAGCGGGCCCCCACAGTGAATTCGCCCAAGGATTCTCTTGCGTTTTTCTCCCGGAGCTCAATGAGAGATTTCGTGGGTGCCGCATAGACGGCATTCGGGTTGGGATCAACTCGTTTTGCTTCCGCTTGAATTTCCTTGTATAGGATGTAGCCAAGCAGAAAATGTGCAGCAGCCGACTGTGGCGCTGTCTTCAAATCCTGGCGGATGGCCGCTTCGGCCTCGTTCAGTTGTCCCTTTTCCATCAGCGATTCTGCCTCTGCGAACTTGAGATCGAGCGATTTGGGCAGCGCCGTCGGGCTCGAAACAGTTTTGTCATCGTTCGAATCTGGGGCCTGAGCCGATGCCGGGGAGGGCGATTGGGCGATGGCGCGTCCGGCAGCGAAGACGAAAACAACTATGAGGCAAAAAGCAAGAAACGGCCGTTGCCGAAAAATCAGAATTCCCCGCCTGAATAGCCTATGCATCGGAGTCTGCCTGGAGGAAAACACGTTTTCCTCGACGAAGATTATACGGCTCTATAGGCATTCAAAATCCATTTGCGTGATACGTGACAAGCGGCCCCTTCGCTTCGGTGACAGTAACGATTCGGTCCACTTTCGGCGGTGGCACTTGCTCGATAAAGCCACTCGGCCAATGGATGTCGATCTTGTCAATGCGATTCGATGATCCAAGCCCAAAGTGCACCCGAGGGTCCGAAGAAGAGCAATAACTCCCGCCACTGAAGATATCCGCGCGCTGGCGGACTCCGCCCGAGGTGACGAAAACCTTTGCCCCGATCGCATCGCTCGGGCTCTTCGGGCCGCCGATCAATTTCAGAGTGATCCAGTGGTTCGCGTTTTTCACCACATTTCGAAGCAAAGTCGGCTCGCGATCGATATTGTTGATCACTACGTCGATTTTGCCAGTATTGAAGAGATCTCCGAACGCTGCACCACGCGCGGGAATAACAACCGCAAGGCCCGACCCCGTCGCGGGGGGAACTTCCTCGAATTGCTGCCCGTTGAGGTTCCGGAAAAGCAGGGGCCTCTGCGCCCACGTTGTTCCCCAATCTGCCCCGTCGGCCTGCACATAGACGTGGCCGTTTACTGAAAAGATGTCCAAAAGGCCATCGTTGTCGAAATCGACAAACCCGGTGCCCCAACCAAGAAAGGGAATGGTCGGGTGCAGGAGTCTGGCTCCGGCAGTAACGTCGCTGAACTCACCATCGCCGTCGTTCCGATAGAGAGGTTTGTAATCGGCGGAGAAGGTCGTGAGATGAAAATCAACCTTTCCATCGCGATTGTAGTCACCGATGCCAATTCCCATGGAGGCTTGGGCGCGACCATCGGCGTTCACGGCCAGCCCTGATATGTAACTGTCGTCTTTGAATGTACCGTCATGATTGTTCCGGTAAAGGAAATTTGGGACAGAGTCGTTCGCCACCAGCAGATCGAGCCAGCCGTCGTCATCCACATCCACGAAAACAGAAGACCATCCATAAGCGCCATTCGGATCTGAAACGCCCGCCTTCTCACTCACCTCTGTGAACGTGCCGTCACCATTGTTATGAAAGAGGCGATCCTTCTCACCGACCAGTCCTAGCGGGCCGCAAAAGACATGCACACCGCGGAACTCGCAAGAACTCGGGGGCACTCCATTCTTGCCGGCAAGCGCCGGGTGATCGGGGTCAAACTGGACATAACCGGGCACAAACAAATCCAGACGGCCATCGCGGTCGTAGTCGCCCCAAGTAGCACCGGTTGACCAACCGCCCACTGCTACGCCTACTTGTTCAGCGATATCCGTGAAGGTGCCATTGTGATTATTGCGATAAAGGCGATTCTTGCCAAAATTCGACACGTAAATGTCAGGCCAGCCGTCGTTATCGAAGTCTGCCACGGCGACTCCGAAGCCCCAGCGCTCGTTAGCGACTCCGGCTTTTTCGGTCACGTCGGTGAACGTACCGTCGCGATTGTTGTGGAACAACATGGCCCTTGGAGCGGGCTCCGTTCCTTTGAGCGCAGCAAACGTGGAGCCGTTCAGCATGTAGATGTCCAACCAGCCGTCGTTGTCGTAATCGATCAGCCCAACGCCGGAGCCGTTAACTTCGATGATCGTCGTCTTCTGCGGCGTACCGCAGCGATGTTTGAACGCGTCGAGACCCGATTGTCGTGTGTAGTCCTCGTAAACGGCCGGCGCTCCGTCCACAAAGCCACCTGCGGTGATTGGGCGGTGACGAGCGTCATACATGGGCGCGTACTCACCGCCAGTCATGACACCGGAAGGTTTGGTTGGTTTCGTTTGCCGGTCCTGAAGGCCCATCGCGAATGCTCTGCCAAGAATCGGCGTAGCCGCGATGGACATCAGAGAAAACATCAGCGAGCGGCGATCGAGCCCCGGGCTCGTTTGCGCTGAGTCTCGGTTTGCGGCATAGGAGGACCACGCGAAAAGGCGCTGCAGGATGACCGCGAACGGCTTCAGTGTGCTGTTCATCGGCGCATCATTTTTTCGAAGCCGAGGACTCATTCGGCCCAGGTTCATCGATCTGCATTATGCGGTCACTGTGCACATTCTGCAGCTTCTGAATGATGCCACTTGGCCATCGGATCTCCATCTCCTCGACTACTTCGTCCGTGCCCAGGCCGAAGTGCAGGCGTTTGTCGCTGGACGAGAGATAGCTGCTTGCAGTGGTGACGATACCAAGCTGAGACCCATGCTGAGTCTTCACTCTCACCTCTGCGCCAATCGCGTCCCGATTGCTCTTGTGCCCCACAAGTTTCAGGAGAAGCCAATGATTCGCAGTCTGAGTCTCGTTGTGCAGGACATGAACCGGTCCGTCGTTCGTAGTAACCAGCGCGTCCAGCCGTCCGTCATTATCGATGTCTCCGACGGCCATACCACGCCCGACCCAGGGAATCTGAAATACACTGCTCGATTGCGCAGAAACATCTGCGAAATCCTTGCCCATATTTCGGGCGAGAAGCATCGGCTCGCGATAACGCAGAGTGGGCGTGGTCAGCTCCACGTTGTCCAAATCATGTCCCTGCGCGACCATAACATCCTTCCAGCCGTCGTTGTCGTAGTCCATGAAACGAACGCCCCAGCCAGAGAATCGCTGCGTGATGGTTCCAATTCCGGACGAGAAGCTTGCGTAGGTAAAGCTTCCGTCTCCATTATTCTTGTACAGCGCATATCTTTGGTTTCCCAAGTCCGTGACGAGCAGATCCGGAAGGCCATCGTTGTAATAGTCAGCGAAATCGACACCCATCCCAGCATAGGTGTTGCCGTCACTGTCGACGGCAACGCCGGCAGGCAAAGCGACCTCTTCGAACGTGCCATCGACCTTCTTGTGGTAGAGGAATTCAAACATGGAATCGTTGGCGATAAAGACGTCGATATGCCCATCGCGGTCGTAATCTGCGAGAGCAATTCCTAATCCCCGCCCAGGTTTCGCTATGCCGATCTTCTGAGAGACTTCCGTGAAGCGGCCGTTCCCCTCATTGTGATAAACCAGTGGCGCGATAGGCTTGAAAATGTCGGGCGTGCAGTATGAACGATATCCTTCTTTATGCGTACCACACCACACGTCGCTGAAATCCCAGTCGAGATAACGGAGAACGACTAAGTCCAGCAGGCCATCATTGTCGAGGTCCACCCAGGCGGCGCTCGTTGACCATCCTTCGCCAGCTACGCCCGTCTTTTCAGTGACGTCCGTGAATGTGCCGTTGCCATTATTGTGATAAAGCCGATTGCCTCCATAAGCCGTCACGTACAGATCTTCGAACCCATCGTTGTCATAATCTCCAACGACAACGCCCATTCCGTATCCGACGCCCTGGAGTCCCGCTTTTTCGGTCACATCTTCGAACCTGCCATCTCGCTTCTGGTGATACAAACGATTCCAGTATTGAGGGCCCGTCTTTTGCGGGATAGCTGTTTTCGGCGTGGGGTCGGTCAACGGGGCGCCGTTTACCAAAAAAATATCCAAGCGCCCGTCATTGTCAAAATCGAAGAGCGCAGCTCCCGTTCCCATAGTTTCGATGAGGTATTTTTTCGTGGTATGAGAAGAGAGATAGCGGAAGTCGATGCTCAGTTCGGAAGTTATATCTCTGAATTTTCCGGGGACCAACTTTGGGAGCGGAAGCGGCACCGAGGCGGATTGCCCACCGAACGCGCTGTTGGCGTCGCTTGCGATGTAAGCCGCTATAAACGCAACGACTAGCAACACGGAGCGGCGATCGAATTGGCGAAAAGGAAACGTCAATGTGTTTGGTTGACCCCCGCGGGTTGCGATTCGGAGGTCCGTAGGGCGGTGCAGCGCTCAAATTCAGACTGAGCTTTTGCAGTCATTTTCTCCTGTTGGTAAACCTGGCCAAGCAGGCATCGCAGAGGAGCCTTTTGTGGCGAGAGCTGGACCGCTTTCTCCAACTGCTCTTGCGCCTCGTGCAAGCGGCGCAGAACCGAAAAGGCTTTCCCCAATTCCTCGTGCGCCAAAGATAATTCGGGGAACGCCGCAACCGCCTGCAAGAGATAAGGAAGAGCATTTTCTGGCTGATTTTGACGCAGGTATAGTCTGGCGAGACCGACAAGGGAATCAGGGGACTTGGTTTCGTTCTGCTCCTGCCAGGCGATCGCGTTTTGATACGCTTGAATGGCTTCGTCGTTTTGGTTCAGGCCCTCAAAGGAAAGTCCCACGTTGTATTCTGCGGTAGGATTTCGGGGATCGAGTTTCAAGCAGTGCTGGAAAGCTTCGATTGCAGAAGAATACTTAGTCTGGCTGTATTTCGTCCGCCCCAGGTAAAACCACGTTTGCTCGTCCTTGGGGTTCAGTGTGGTGGACGCAGTGAGCCACTTCTCGGCCGAGGGTAGGTCCTTTAGCAGCAGATAGTCGAGCCCGACTATCTTCAAGTCCAAAGCGCCAGGTGCGCGGTATCGTGCCCCGGCGGAAAGCTCCGCGAGTGACTCCCGCGCTTTCGCGTCGCGCATCGTGACTAATGGATTGTCCACGGTATCGCTGTACCGAAAGTTTTCGCCTTCCTTCTTTTCTTCCCCGACGTACTTTTCGCGGACTTCATCGAAGAGAATATGACCGAGGATGTAATGCCCTTCGGCGGAATCTGCATGCGAATGAAGGAATTGGCGCGTGGCTTTTTCTGCCTCGGCGAGGAGCCCCTTTTGCAAAAAGGATTTCGCTTCCGCTAATTCCGAAGCCTGCGCAGTCTCGGTCTGCTTAGCGGCTCTTCCGGCTGCGGGAGACGACGATCCATAGCTCGTTTGCTGCCTCGAGGACCCGCTTTTACTCGGAGAGGCTGCTGCGGCTCGTGCCATCGCAGGCGCACCGAGAACATGCACGATCGAAGCCAACAAAACCGCTCGATGCGCATAGGAGTAAGCAGTTGTTGTGCGCCGAGACGCAGGGGAAATTAGCACAAGAGAATACTAATCCGGAAGCCGCCATGATAACCTGCCGGGGATTGTAGCCCGGCAGGGTGTCGGCTAAAAATTAACCTGCAACTTCACCTGGCCTTGTCTCGGTATGATCGCACCGTTATTATTTGCAGCCTGACAAGGGACGCCGGGGCTGCTATTGAGACCGAAATTGGCATCGCCGACATTCGTATCCATACAGTTACCGATATTAAATCGGTTTAGCGCGTTGAAGTATTCCATCTTCACCTCGAAATTTACGCGTTCGTTGACGAAAAACTTCTTTCCCAGAGAAAAATCTTCCTCGTTGTACCAAGGATTTCGGAAGTTGTTGTAGAGAAATCCTGCATTGCCTATGGTCCAAGCGCCAGGGGAACTGAAGATGGAAGTATTAAAGATTGGCGTGGTTCCCCCATTGAGGTTGTTATAGTAGTTATGCCAGTCCACATTGAAATTTGTGTTCTGGATGTTGGGACGATTGTACCCTGCCGTATAGAGGAGCGGAGTGCAATTGAGCACGCCGTTGCAGGACGTAAACTGTACCGGCGTTCCACTTTCGTAATAATTGACGAAGCTAAACGACCACCCACCCACTACGTTGTTCACTATCCGATTGGCATTGTTCAATAACTTCTTGCCCCTGCCGAAAGGCAGTTCATAAACTCCCGCGATCGAGATCACATGCGTGCGATCGTCATTGCCAACCGACCACTCCCTCCTGGGGTTTCCCGGATCCAGGCCTCTGAAATTGAAAGTCGAGAATCCGCTATCGGTATTCGTGAAGTATCTCGAAAGTGTATAGGACACGAGGAACGTCAGCCCGCTTCCGGTGCGCTTGCGTAAACTCATCTGCAGCGCGTTGTACTTGTCGGCACCATTCGTATCGAAGTTGTTCGTGATGCCCCGGAACTGCGGATATTTCAGAAATGCTCGAGCGGTCAAACCCCCAGACCCATAGTCATCGCAGAAATTGATATATGGAACCCAGAGGGTCATCCCCGGGCAAGACGGATCACTTCCGGGGTACGTATATTGAGCAAGATTATACTGCGAGGCGTTTGACGCCATGAGCGTCTGCGCCGCCGGAGAGGTCCAGGATTGACCTAGGACACAATCAGTTGAGTTTGCCAGCCCAGGAGGGCATACGCTCTGCACGAATCCATAATTGAGATAATTCAGCCTCCCACTGCCCGCCAGTAAGGACGGTAGGTGTACATCGTGGGTATGCACTCCGGACACTGAGAGGAACATGTTCCACGGTAATTCCCGCTGGATGCCCAGGACAAATTGTTCGTCGTAGGCTTGCCGAACGTGCTTGGTCATCGCTTGTGGAGACTGGGTGTTGAAGAAATCCGTGGTTAGAGGAAGCTGCGCCGGTGCAGGAAGCGGTCCCGCTGCTCCACTCACCCCGCTGTCCCACAAGCCATAGCTTGGGATGCTGTAGCTACCAATTGATCCCTTGCTCCCGCTGTCGAAGGTCTCAGAACCATTCAAATTGTTTCCGTAGTTCACAGCTACCTTGTTGACGCCGTATTCGAAGCCGCCAGTGTCCAGCCAATACCACGACGCTCCCCCGAGCACAACAGTCTTGTTATTTAGCTGGTAGGTAAAGCCGACTCGCGGGCTAAAGTGATTCCACATCATGTCCATTTGGCTCCAGCCGATGCATACTGGGCATCCTTTGCCCAGCTGCGCCATACCGCCCAAGAGCGGCTGCCCGGTAGCTGGATTGATCGCACCGGCATTCGGAACGTTCGGGTTGAAGAAGGTGAGTTGATTGGAATGGAAGTCGTTGCTGAAGGGAAACGCCAAATCCCACCGAACGCCCCAGTTGACCTTGAGCTTCGAAGTAATCTGCGTATCGTCCTGGAAATAAGGAGCTAGGTACGTATTGGTTAGAATCGTCGGAGCCGCGCCCGCTCGGCTGGCTGAGTCCGCGTTTCCGAGTAGGAAGCTAGCGAATCCGTTGCCGGTGTTCGTGCCAGGGGTCGGCTCGTTTGGATCGGCCGTTGTAGTGGAGTTGAAGGTCAGACTCCCTGCGCATCCATCGCATTCGAAATCGAGCTGCTTCGATTTTCGAATATCCACTCCAAAATTGACCGTGTGGCGCCCGTGCGTCCACAGGGCGTTCCCCATAATCGAATATCCGGTCTTGTGATTTTGTGTTGGCAAGCCGCCATTTCGTGCGCCCCAGTTGTCCGGTTCCCAAGGGCCGCCTGTGAAGTTAATGCCCGGCAAAATATTAGCGGACGAGCTGAACGGGGCGACACCTGGGAAAGTGCCAGGATAGAAGTGAGTCGGACTAAAGTCGTTGTTCTGAAATACGTATAGGAACCCCCCGGTCACCACGAAGTGCGAAGAAAGGGTGTTGGCATACGTAATATCAACGCCTCTTCCCAGAACGGTATTGACGAATGAGGTATCGATGGGAGCCGAAGTGAACTCTGTCCCGGACGGAACAGGGAAGTATTGTCGCCAGTACCAGCCATGTAAAGACTGTTTATCGGTGAGGTTGTAGTCTACGTTGACGCTGAAGTCTGTCTCCAAATTGAGAGGAGTAAAACTGGGGATAAAGTTTTTGACTTCAACCGATGATGTAGTCGGAGCTGGCACATACTGGAGCAACCCCTGTGAAACGGTGCTGAAACAACTCGGATCGATCTTGTTGCCAGGAAACTGCTGTCCTGGTGTATAGCCCAGCGCTCCAAGGTTACAACCAGTCGGTATGAGTGATGGAGTGGTGCCCCATGCCAACGGAACGAAAATCGGTATTGGTACACCGGTAACGGGATTGACTAAGCCGCTGAAATCCCCCTGAACCTCCGCAGCCGTTGGCATGGTGATCGGTTGCTGTCCTTGAGCCAGCCGGTAACGGTCATAGCTGACGAACCAGAAGGCCTTGTTTCGTCCGTCATACAGCTTGGGGATCCAAACCGGACCCCCTACGGACCCTCCCCAGTTAGTTTCATGGTCGGTATTGGGTTCGCCCTTCTGGCCTCTATTGTTTCCGAAAACATCGGCGGTCGCTCCCGGCGCGTCAAAGAACGCATCGCGGTAAAACCCGAATGCATCTCCATGAATCTGGTTGGTTCCCGACCTCGCTGTGTACTGCTCAACCCCTTGCCCCAGGCCGTACTGTGCAGAAAACGTACCCGTCAAGACATTGACGTCTTTGATCGAGTCGTACGGCGGCTGGTTCCAGAACGTGAAACCCGACGTTTCTGACCAAGACTCGGGGACGCCATTGAACATCACCTCTGTCTGCTCGTCGACGCCGCCGTTGATCCGATGACTGAATCCGCTACCCGTGACGCCGGGGGCGAGGAAGATAAAGGCGTCAATCTGGCGATTTGAGCCGGCGATCTCCTGCGGCAAATCCATCAGGAGGGTCTGGTTGATCTCGGTGCCGATCTCCGGTTGCTCGGTCTGCAGCGCGACCGCTGAAGCAATGACCTCAACCTGTTCTTCAACACTACCTGCCTGCAGCACCGCATTCGCCGTGGACGTAGCTCCGCCTACAACGTTCACGTTGTTCTGGACAAAGGCCCTGAAGCCCGACTGTTGCACCCGCACTGTGTAGGTCCCCGGGATCAGGTCGGTAATGTAATAAGTGCCGGCGGTCGTGGCCACTGCTTTTTTCGAGACGTTGGTGTCAACGTTCGTCGCGGTGATGCTCGCGCCGGCAACAGCGGCGCCGCTCGTATCAGTCACCGTCCCGTTGATGCCACTGAAGGCTTGGGCATGCAATTGTGGTCGCGTGAGTGCCAACAGCACACAGAGCGCCAGGGTCTTGCCACAGATGCGGAGTGTGAAATTGCAAGCAGATACAGAAGGTGTCGACACTGAGAGGATCTTCATCTCCAGCTCCTTGACAACTTGAACAGCGAGTTCAGCCACGAAAAACGCGCTTTCACGATGGCCAGTGACCTTGCAGAGCGCACCGATATATAGCGCCGGTCACGGAGTATGTGGGAAATCGATGCGACAGTCAACGAAAACTGCTAGTGGACAGTAAACATTGTTTGTACTAATGTAACGTTCTGTGAAACGAACTGTTGCTTCGCGAGGTGCACGACTCTCCGCAAACCAGATTGTGATCCACGAGCTCGAAGCTTTTCTGCGCGAGAGCCGCGTTCGTCACGTACATTTCAGCGACGGAACGACTGTGCCTCCGGCGCTGGCGTACGTCACCAACTTCCCGCGTCTCTCTATTCCGCTTTCGGGTTGTCACACGATGGAAATCTCGCAAAATGGCAGTACAAAAACGATTCGGCCTGTACGCGGGCACGCAGTTTTTGTTCCGGATCACGCCTGGAACAAGCCGGACTGGGTGGAAAGAATTGATGTACTCACTATTCTTTTTGGTGTGAAACAGATTGGAGTCAGTTTGGTTCGGCACAAAGGGGGCACGCAAATGCCCACTGCGGGTCTGAAGGCCAGCGTGCATGGCGGCTACGACGTTCCCACGCACGGCATTCTCGCCGCACTTATGGTTTTGGCGGCCGATCGCTCGGAAGGCCCTTTGGCCCGGTTGTTGACCGAGTCCTTGCTACATGCTTGTTTACGACTGCTCAAGGCGCCGCAGCATCGAAAGCTGCGCAAGGCTATCCGTACTTACGAATCCATCTGTCTCTATCTACAAGAGAATTTACAGAACCCAATGACGCGGGAGAGTGTGGCGGAACATTTCGGCCTGGCCCCTAATCATGTATCTCGACTTTTCCGCAAAGAAGGGTTGATGCGTTTCAACGATTATCTCAACCTCGTCCGCGTGAACCGGGCAAAGTTCATGCTTCAGAACTACAGCATGACATTGAAGGAGATCGCCGCCAATTGTTGCTACACTGATACGGCATACTTCTGTCGTGTTTTTAAGAAAATCTCCAAGGTGACGCCGACCGAATATCGCACGCGCAGTTTGGCAAACAAGCCAAAGACAAAAATTAGCACGCTTCGACTCTCGATCATCGCTACGGACGGCGAGAACGCGGCCGCTCTTTCGCACGAAAAGGTTACCTAAATGCAACAAACGTGTTATTTATCCTATTTTCGACAATAGGACTATTCACACATACTAAGAAACCGGCCATGAGGACAATGTAGAGAATTGCAGGCATGCCCGATATGTCATCGCCACATAACGAATGACAAAGCCGCTATATAACGTGCGTCAGCATTTGCTAACAGGGGTTTCATTTGCGATCCCATTCATCGCATGCGGCGGAATATTGATCGCGCTTGCGATTGGGTTGCTTCAACTTACCGATCCCTCGGCAATGACCTCAAAGGGTCCCGATTTCTCCCAGGCGCCAACTCTGAAATTAATGCTTGATATCGGCAAAGCTGCGTTCACTCTTATGCTGCCCGTTCTTGCCGGCTACATCTCGTATTCGATTGCTGGCAAACCGGGACTTGTTCCCGGCTTCATCGGCGGTTATTTATCGGGCGTACCAATCCCTGTCCCAGGAACGAAAGACATAGTGGCGGGATTTCTGGGGGCAATATTAATGGGGCTTCTCGCCGGTTATCTGGTCGAAGGTCTAAAGAAAGTGCCTGTTTCAAAATATGTTCGCCCAATCATGCCCATTCTCGTCATTCCCATTGTTTCGGGAGCCCTGGTCGGTGTGCTCATGATCAAAGTTCTTGGACCGCCCATCGCTTCGGTGATGCAGCACGCGACGGCTTTCTTACTGCACATGAGTACGGGCAACAGCATTCTACTGGCGCTGACACTCGGCGCAATGATCGCCTTTGATATGGGTGGTCCGGTCAACAAGACCGCATTTTTCTTTGGCGCCGCCATGATCAGTCAGGGAAATTATCAAATAATGGGCGCTTGTGCGGCGGCCATCTGCACTCCTCCGCTAGGTATGGGGCTGGCTACATTGATTAGGAAGAAACTCTGGAGTACAGAGGAACGCGAAGCAGGGTCCGCCGCGATCGCGATGGGACTCATTGGAATCACTGAGGGCGCAATACCATTTGCAGCATCGGATCCGGTGCGCGTTATTCCCAGCATTATGTTCGGTTCCATGGTTGCCGCGGTCATCGCCATGCTTTACCAAGTCGGGGATCCCGCTCCTCATGGAGGTCCGATTGTTTTATTCGGGGTCAATCACCGCATTCCGTATTTGCTCGCGATACTCACCGGAACAGTCCTGACTGCCGTGTGCATCAACCTCCTAAAATCCAGAAATATTGGAGTCCGCCAGGAGCTCCAGGAGACCGTATGAAGATCATCGCCGTGACTGCCTGCCCAACAGGCATCGCCCACACTTACATGGCTGCTGCAAGGTTGGAAGCCGTGGCGAAGAATTTCGGTCACGAGATCAAGGTCGAGACTCAGGGAGCAATGGGTATCGAAAACAAGCTCACAGACACGGACATTCGCCAGGCCAAAGTCGCAATTTTCGCCATTGATATCGAAATCGAGGGGCGCGAGCGATTCAATGGCGTCAACATTATTCAGGTGCCTCTGCAGGAGGCATTAAAAAACCCGGAAGGCATCTTCAGAAAGATTCAACACTGACATGTCGCCAAACCTCAGCAGCACGTCGCTGCAGTTTGTGTTCACTTGTCCTTTGTTGGCGGGCATGCATGCGCGTCCAGCAAGCCATTTCGCTACGCTCGCGAACAGCTTTGTCTCGGAATGCACACTCACGAATTTGCGAAACAACAACGAAGGGAACGCCAAGAGCGTTCTTTCGATCATCTCGTTGGATATCCGCCAAGGCGACAATTGCCTTGTTCAGATAAATGGGGCAGACGAACAGTTTGGCTATACTTCTCTTCGCGACTTTACTAAGCACGTTCTGCCGACGTGTGATGTGCCACTTGCGAAGAGCCCGTCCACTAAGCCGTTTTCTCTTCCGCGGATTCTGCAACAGGTGGGCGTTGCATGTTACTCGGGTTCTGCCGTAAGTCCCGGAGTGGGACGTGGTAAGGTGGTGTTTCTTAACTCGGTTTCACTCTCGCATGCCGCGATTTCACACGATGCAACTGATCCAAAGGAAGAACTGCAACGCCTCAAGCGCGCACTTAGGAACGTACGTGACAACATTCGTGAGGAATTGACCCGCTCCGGCTCGCAAACCAGAGACGTACTTCAGGCAGAGCTTGCCCTCTTGGACGACGTTCTTTTCGCAGAAAGGCTTGCGCATCAAGTAAACAACGACAAATCTGCCGCTCAGGCAGTACTCGAAACTGGAAAGTTTTTTGCAGATCTGTTGCGTCATTCTGATAGTGAGTACATTCGGGAACGTGCAGCAGACGTTGAGGAGATTGCAGCACACCTCCTAAGCGAGATCTGTGGTAAAGACCTGCCTAAGACCGTAATCACTCTTCATGAGCCCTCAGTTGTCGTGGCTGACACTCTCGCGCCGCGGCAGTTCCTTAGGCTTGATCGCCACTTTCTCAAAGGCATCGTGCTGGAGTATGCCGGCGCTAATTCCCATGCGCTTATTCTGGCCCGCTCGTATGGCGTTCCGGCTGTTGTCGGAGTTAAGCACACAAAGTCCCTGCTTTCGACGGGGCAGGCAATTGTGGTGGATGCAAATCGCGGATTGTTGTTTCCGGAATTGCTACCAGCGGTGGAGAGGTTTTACGCGCGTGAAGTAAGAACATTGTCGCGTCAAACAGAAATCTTGAAAGCCAGTGCGAGTTCGCCCGCCATAACAAGGGACGGAATCAATCTGGACGTGGGAGCGAATGCGTCGGCACAGGATGAAGCCGTTTTGGCATTTGGAAATGGAGCGGATGGGATCGGCCTTTTTCGAACAGAAATGCTCTTCATGGAAGCACGGCCGCCTTCTGAAAAGGAGCAAGTCGCCGTTTACGAGCAAGTACTCAAAGCCGCGAGCGGAAAGCCTGTCATCATTCGCACTTTCGATCTGGGCGGCGACAAGGCTGTACCCTATCTCGGGCTTGCCCCTGAGGAAAATCCATTTCTCGGATTGCGAGGGGTACGGCTCTATGCTACGCAGCGGGATCTCTTGCAGGTTCAGCTTCGGGCAATTCTTCGTGCCTCGGTGTTTGGCGATGTTCACATACTGATTCCCATGGTCTCCTGTCTGGAAGAGGTCCTCGCTTTCAAACAGCAACTGAAGGCTGCAAAAGAGGACCTCCGATCTCAGAATACTGTCTTCCGAGAAGACATTCCCATCGGCATCATGCTCGAAGTACCCGCAGCGGCATTCAGTCTCTATCAGCTTCGTAACGAGGTAGATTTCTTCAGCGTTGGCACCAATGATCTGGCTCAATACTTTTTTGCTGCGGATCGTGGGAATCCCAACGTTAGCAAACTTTCTAATCAGTCGAGTCCCAGCTTCATCCGTTTGCTAAAGCGCATTATCGATGAAGTCGGGGCAGCAGATAAATGGGTTGGGATCTGCGGCGACATGGCGTCAGACGCCAAGTATTTGCCCCTGTTTCTTGGCTTAGGTCTCGATGAAATCAGTTTGCCCGTTGTAAACATCCCAAAAATCAAAAGCATCGTCCGAACATACTCTGCCTCCGCTTGCCGGTCGCTGGTCGATGAAATGCTTTTGTCGAGTGACGCAGATATCAATCATCTGCTCGCGTCCGCCGAGCAAACGTGTTCTTCGCATCCACTTTTGAGTGAAGAACTAATGATTTTAGACAGCGACAGTAATAACAAAGAAGAGGCGATGCAGGAATTCATCGATCTCCTGCGCAACGCTGGAAGAACATCGGATCCGGAAAAATTGGAAGAGGCATTATGGTCAAGGGAATTGGTCTACTCGACCGGTCTCGGTTTTGGCTTTGCTACGCCGCACTGCAAAACGGATGCCATAAATGCGAGCTCAATTATCGTGCTCAAGTTCACGCAGCCCATTGACTGGGGAGCGGTCGATGCTCTGGGCGTACGCATGGTGATCGGGATGGCCGCGCGAGCGACGCAGAACGGTGGCAATCACATGCAGGTTTTCTCCGTGCTTGCTCGCAAGCTCATGACGGATGACTTTCGTAAACAATTACTCGCCATTGATGATTCGGCTACGCTGTTGAGCTACCTAAGCGAACAACTGAATCTCGGCCTTAAGTAGCCTAGATTGCGGATGGAAGTGACCTTAGAAATCTGCGTAGACACACCCGAATCGGCCCTCGCTGCCGAACGGGGTGGAGCCCATCGCGTCGAACTGTGCAGTGGCCTCACGGAAGGTGGAGTCACCCCCAGCTCAGGATTGATCTCGGCGGTGCGCCGTAAACTCTCTTTGAGTCTCTTCGTAATGATTCGTCCGCGAGGTGGCGATTTTTGCTATAGCGCCGATGAGTTTGACCTCATGCAAGAGGAAGGAAGCCCTGCGTTACCCTCCCCGGCACTGTGGAGAAAGTGATACCATCTCCTACCCAAGCAAACCGGAGAAGGCCCAAAATTCGATCGATGAAGCGGACGATCTCTGCAAAGAAATAAGAATTGAAAACAAGCTGACAGACGAGTCAGGAAAGAAAGTACAACTCAAACCGCGTACTCCAGTTGAAATGACCATTGAGGTGGATCAGACTTCCGCAGAGCCAGAAAAATCTGCTTCCGCGACTACTCCCCGAAAGTCATAAAGATGCGTAATGCTCATAACTTAGCGGAGCTCCGCCAGTCGAGTACGTTCGCGTTCACCGCATAGTATAGGCGTTAGTAATCCTTCACCATGCTCGCCTAAGGCGCGTGTTGCGAATGCGTTCGTTCGGCATGACAGGGTTGAGATGTAGGCGGGATCCCTTGTTGGCCAAATGTGGCGTACCTTAGCGCTTTTCAGGCTAGAATGGGGACCGTGATCCTGAGTGGCTGGAAGGCCATTGCTCAATATCTGGACAGTGGCATACGGATAGTGCCCCGTTGGGAGCAACAGGGTCTGCCTGAACACAGGCCAATTCCGGGTCGCCGCAGTCACGTAGTTGCTCGTTCAGAGGAGATCGATACGACGCCATGTAGTGGCGCTGCATGTTGCCGCCAAGCATCGACTTGTTCGATTTCATCCATCCGGGAGGAGTCCAAGGGGAAGAGAACAGAAACAAATCGGGATTTGCCTTCCGAGCCTGCCGCAAAATGGGCAACACATAGGGC
>DATNEX010000151.1:0-14528 GCA_035606605.1 Terriglobales bacterium | reverse complement strand
CGGTGAGTACGAGTTCGTCGTGGACACTGGCAGCGTTACTCGTGTCGTGACAGTTCGGTCGAAAGACACGGGCTGGAGCGGCATGGTTCACGCTACCGCGATGGACTGTACCTACTCTACAGCGGGATCGGAGATGAAACTGGCGACATATGACAAGACCAGATACGTGAAGGCTTTGTACCTCTATGACGCCGGAGTCGCCCTGGAATTCGCGGTACCGAAACCAAGGATGACAAAGTTGGCAAAGTCCACTTCGCCGGTGATGTCATCAGCGTCGGGAACAAACTAGATCGAGGAAAAGTGAAGGGCTCGGACAACCAGCCGAGCTCTTTTTTATTTTTCCTGATTCCGACTGGCTAAAGGTGATTTCTCCCGGAATGCGAACCCCTCAATGAGTTCTACGGGAATGTCGTAAGTCTAAGCGGCTTGTCCTGTGGTCGTGTGATGGGATTGCTGCAGAAGGGATTCGATATATTTTCCTAGCGCAATTTCCATTTCAGATTTTGCGTGTTCAAAGCTGCCCGCCTG
This sequence comes from Terriglobales bacterium, assembly GCA_035606605.1. Taxonomy (GTDB): domain Bacteria; phylum Acidobacteriota; class Terriglobia; order Terriglobales; family Acidobacteriaceae; genus Gp1-AA145. The sequence goes on along the minus strand of DATNEX010000151.1, from coordinate 14,000 downwards.
AACAGAGATTGAGGGTTGTTCGCAGCTTCCATTCCAACCGTCATTTGTAAGCCAGAACCTGCATTCGATGCGCAGAAATGGCGCAACTCGAAGCATTACGGCATGATTCCCCATACGCATTCTCCGGTCTCATCATAATGCATTTACGGGTTCGCCCGGTACACCAGTCTCCTATTGGCAGGGCGCGTCATATAAGAAACCACAAGCAGAGCTAGCAGCACCACTGGCGCGCAAGCTTCCGCGCCGTCTTTCGCAAGGTAATGCGCGATGAAGGCCGAAACCCAGGCGAAGGTAAGTCCGGCGTATGCCCATTCCTTCAGTCTGAGCAGACCAGGCACTAGCAGGACAACTCCAGCGAGCGGCTTGGCGATACCCAGAATTATGCGAAGCTGTTGCGGGTAACCGACATGCGTAAAACCCTGCACTGCCTGGGGGCTGCCCGAAAGATATGCGAATGCCGCAAAAAGCGACATCAGACCGATGATGCCGGTACTCACCCAATAAAGTACTTTGCGTGCCATGGCTGCAGGTGCAGGATACTGCAACCAGCTTTTTACTTCCAGTTGCCCTCGGGCGTTAGCTTCAACACCTGGCCAGAGTCAATGAGCGGGCATGGCGATTCACGCGGCATAAATTGGTCTGAAGTGCGGAGCTCCGGCTGAATTGCTTCGCTCAGTGACAAAGCCCGCTGACCGTGCGAATCAGCGGGCTGGCTCATTGCTTCTCAGAGGAGTACTACGGAAAACCAGAGTACCTGTTCTGTTGCCGGGCTCGGAATACCGTCCATTATGTATGATGGCGAACGTACTCACCTTAGAAACGGAATCCTTGGGAGCGTTCGCGCTGCCCTGTTAACGCAAGGATCTCACTGCCATCGGCAGACCGCAAACTCGACCCTGAGGGCAAGCCACAGTTCCGCGATCTGCTGTTCCGACGAGCCGAGCCTTTCTTCTACGCCTTCGATTTGCTCTGGGATGAGCACCCCTGGTCGGATGACGAAGAAGAGATGCGTAGATTCCGCAATGGGGAGGACGTACGGTATCTCCCGCTGACCGACCGCAAACTAAGGCTTCGTAGGGTCGTGCCGAAGCTGGGCGAACGCCTCTTGCATTGCGATCACATCGATGTTGACGGGCAAGGATTATTCCAGCTTGCTTGCCAGGACGACCTTGAAGGAATTGTTGCAAAGCGGAAATCCGATCCGTACCTGCCGGAGCATGCGACATGGCTCAAGATTCGCAACAAGAATTACTCCCAGTGGGTCGGACGCGAGGAGCTATTCGAGCGTGAACGCGGGAGCGATCCAGATTTCGCGGCCTGGAGCAGTTGCGTTTTGGTGTGCGCTGACGCGCACGATTTCTATACCGATCAAGCCTAATAGTGAACCGTTTCCTTAATAATGCTCCGATGTCAACATCCAACAGGGCTATTGCTTATTCCCAATTTTAATGTGGATGGCATTGGGACTAGGGTCATCGGGAGCAAGAGTAAAATCTGTCGTGTCAACCCCCTCATCGCGCAACGTGGAAACGAGGACCCTGCCAGCACGCTTGTACTTTGGCTGTAGCGACTTGCTTAACCCGATTAGTACCCCGTTTCCAAGAAATTGCTCAGCGTCTTCGCCGTTTGGCAATGTGTATACGGTACGAAAGTCTGCCTTCTCAGATGGCTTATATATCCATCCGGCAGAGCGGAGAAGCTCATCAAGTACAAGCATTAAAGATGCGGCTTCCGTTGTGTCGCTGACCGCTAGTTCGAATGGAGTTCCGGCAAAACCACTCAATCGTGCTTTGATGCGTTTTTGTTGTTCCCTATTGAGCGTCCGTGGTGCCAATCTCACTTCAATCTTTAGTCTGGCGAGCTTTTCATCTTCTGCCATCTTCCCAAGTCGTGCAGATTCTTTCTCTGCATTCGCCGCACGTTCATTCGCGTGTGCTACCTCTGTGTCAGCGATCTGTTGCAATTTTCCCGATACTTGGGAGAGTTTTGAACCGAAGATATATTCCCCAACTACACCACCGAGGACGAGAATTCCGAACACAATGCTGACCGCCATTTCACGTTTGTTTTCTCGCGCGTTTTTCTCGAATATGAATGGGTTACATATTCACCGAGTATGCCGATTGCTACGGCGATTGTGGAAATACCCATCCACCAGTTATACGAGGAGAGCAGTTGTCTAGGGCATTTTTGTCCACGGGATTAGCTCTCTATTGCTGCAATCGCATTTTGGGTACCCTTACAGTGGGACTCCTTGCTCTTGCGGCTGTTCTGAAATTGATTGTCTCACGGTAGAGGTATTGAAGACCGAGCTGAATGGGGATGAATGACGCACGAGAGGTCTCCCTCGCAGCACGGCGAACAGCGAAGCGGCAAACGCCCAAAGCCTGGATGGCAGTCACCGTAACCAGCTCGCAAATTTTGTTTCAAAATTTTTCTGCACGCGACCCGGGCACCGCCAATTCCAGTTGTGCAGATGTGCACAAAGTTCCGCTCCGGCATCGTTCCCGGTGGCATCTAAGCTCCCTAAGTTCCCGATGAATGACAAGGTCAAGAGTCCCGGACGGATTTACCTGACGTGCATGACCATCCTCGCTACTTTGACCGCGTTTGGTTGCAGCGGTCAGGATTTCGGTCCTTTGCAGCCCAAGCCGGAAGATCTCTGCAAGTGTTTGCCTTTTGAGCCAGACATCGCCGATTATCGTCATATCGCGAAGCATGTGCCCATCCCCAACGAGGTCCCGCAGGAGGTCTCCGTCGACACGATTCTTACCTGGCCTCAAGATCTCTTCATACCTGCCGACGCGCCGCGAACTGGGCGGGAACTTCAGGTTTTTCACATTGCGAATGCATTTCTCCAGAACGCTGCCGTCAATTCAGCGGACTGCGATATTTCCATGGAGATATCGTAAACTGCGGACAAGGTCGCTCCGCGGATGATCGTGGAAACGCCTGTTGACAGCGAATATTGCAGCGCTCGTCAAAATCTGCAAGCGCAGCTGAAGCAACATGGATTTCGGCTGGACTCCCAACACGGAGGGGAACTTGCACAGTCCCTACCCATGGAAGTCCTGGGAATGGCGTTCGAGGACTTTGAGCACAACCGTGGCAACGCAGCAACATTGTGGGAGCTCCATCCTGCGATTGTGACTCTCCATTGAAGACAGCAGCGGACATTCGCGAACTTTTTCAAATTTTTTTTCTGAACGCAACCCGCACGTTCACGAGGCGGGGGTGGGCTGGGTACCCCCTGGACAATCGAGCGCTTTGGGCAAACTGGCCAATCGGAAAATTTGTGTCGTGACTTGTGTTGTAACCGGGTGATCCCTGCCCCTGTCGTGGCATATTGTTTGGTCTCGCTCGATCTCAAACGCAGAGTAGGGAACTACGCTCAAGCCCGCATGAACATTGGCGTGGGCTATCATTGTGACTTCGTCGGTGTCACTCGGTCTTCTTTCGGCCACCGAATTCGGGACCAGGGGGTCGGAGGTTCAAATCCTCTCTCCCCGACCAATCTTTTCAACTACTTACAATCAGGACAGCCAACCCCCTGGGAATGGCCCAGGTGCTCGGCAGCTGAAAGCCGCATAAACACTGCACAAAAGTGTAGTCTCGAGCCGCGCCTTCAGTCTCACATTCGTCTACAACAGCACTGAAGATCACTCTCAGGTTGTTGAACTGAGTGGAATCGTTTGGTTTTGATGGCCCGCTCACCGCAAGCACACCTGATGGTCCTTATTGATCAGCTGCTTGATTGATTCTATTTACTGGAAGAGTTAAGGCCCTTAAGGACAAAGTCTCGTGCGACAAGCTGATCCGATCAGGTTACGCGGGCTCGAGCGTTTTGATGTCTGCTCTCAGAACTCGCGGTTCCGCTGCGTGCTCGTTGCGACCCTCCTCCACAAACTCTCCTAGTCCGAACGTGCTTCCTGCGGCCAGCATTGATCTCACCAAAGCACAATCGATAATGCTAATCGCAATGCTCCCGGCCAGATCATAAAGGCATTCACTCTGAAAATGGAATGTTACAATGTGCGTCCAAAACCCCTTTCTTGGATGCCACAGATATGAGATCACATGTGCTCGCTGGCGACGAAGTCGATAACTTCCAAGTCGGAGAGCTTATCTCTACTACTGCTGTCGCTTCGCTTTTTCGGGCGATTGACACTGAAACCGGCTCGCCGGTCCTAATCAAGTTTCCAAACCCTGATGTCGAAACGGATCCAGTTTTGTCCAATCGCTTCAAGCGCGAGGAGGAGATTGGCAATACCCTAAACCATCCTGGCTTGCTGAAGGTGATCCATGGAGCACACAGCAGGCCCTACATCGTCACCGAGTACTTCGATGGGAAGTTTCTGCGCCAGATACTGGACTCCGAAAAGACGCTCTCTGTTGAACGGAGTATCAGAATTGCGCTGAAGATATGTGAAGTCCTGGATTACGTGGAAGGACACGGAGTATTCCATCGCGACCTTCGCCCGGAGAACATCATGGTCGACTCCGATAATGCCGTGAAAGTAGTCAATTTCGGAGGTGCGGCAATGATGGGTGCTCGCCGCATTACATTCACGACAGTTTCCCACGCGCTTGGAATCTCCGATTATCTCGCACCTGAAGAACTGAGCGGAACAAGAACGGACGCTCGGACGGATGTTTACTCTCTTGCAGTTATTCTCCACGAGATGATTACGGGAAAGACGCCATTCGATGGGTTGGACCCGTTTGCTCGACCAGGAGTTCACGCCTTTGATCGGCAGGGCGAAAGCCGCTCGGTGTCGCCATGTATTCCTGCGCAACTCGAGCAAGTGCTTTACAACGCCCTGCAGCCAAGTCCGAACAAACGATATAGAAACGCACACAAGCTGGCTGCGGATTTACAAAACCTCAATGGCGTTTCAGTACGGAGAAGGACAACACTCATCGGCAAGTTGAGGTCACACAAACTCGTATTCTATGGAGCCTTGGCGCTTCTACCGATTATCATATTCGCGCTGCTGCTTTTGTTCGCGAATCATTAGAAATTCAACCGAATGAGTCTAGATATCGTTTCGATGCCGTTCGAGCGCAACTCGCACTAATTGGCTGCGGGTGCGCACGCCTGTTTTTTGGAAAAGTTGTCGTAAAGACCTCTTTACGGCGCTCTCAGAAGATTGCAGTCGACTGGCGATTTCTTTGTTACTGAGACCTTCGAACACGAGCGAGAGGACTTTCTTATCCTTCTCGCTGATTTCAGTGCTCGCGATTGCCTTCTCTTCCTCCTCGTAACTCAGCGCCCTCTGCAACAGCGATTGATTAAACCAGACCTTTCCGTCCATGGCATCGCGGATTCCTTGCAGCAATAGCGCAGGCGGGTTGTGCTTCATTAGAATTCCCGCAACGCCTTTACGAATCAAGTCGGGAATTTCTTTTTCGTTTACTTTAGCGGTCACGAGCAAGACTTTGCCTCCGAACTTGAGGGCGCGAAGGGTATCCAGAAAATCCGAACCTTTTTCGTGGCCGAGATCCAAGTCGAGCAGAACCACATCCACATGGTGCGTCTTCAGAATATCGACGGCCTCGGTCCCCGAATTGCAGCGTGCAACCATTGTGAAACCGGGCTCCGCTGCAAACAGCAAGGCCATGCCTTCCCGAAACAAGGCGTGATCGTCTATTAGGAGGACACTGACGTTTTGGGTCGAAGATGTGTTCATGTTGCTACGCGCGATGGGACAACGCAAATGTTGTCAGAATCACCGCAAAACCACAACCGCGTTCCTGTGGCCGGTATTCGAGTTCTCCCCTAAAGCTGCGGAGGATTGCGCGGGAAACATAAAGGCCCAGACCCGATCCCTCGCTGCTTTGGTAGAACGGTTTGAAAAGTCCCTCTGGATCTGCAATGCCTGTGCCGGTGTCTTCAAAATAGACAACTACACAGTTTGATTCGACAACGCTTCGGATTGTCAGTCGTTTGGTATCCAAGTCTTGCACAGCATGCATACTGTTGCGGACAAGGTTCAGAAACACCTGCACAAGTCCGTAGCGATCGCCCAAAACCATTGGACATTCCTGGGCGAGGTCCCAGACAAGCTCGATATCAGCTTCGCGGCAGCCGGTTTCCACCACGGCCCGCAGTTCGTCCAAAACCGAGGGCAAATCCACGGCAGCCAGATCAGTAAGCCAAGCTGGACGCAACTCCATCTTGGCAAGATTCTCCAATCCCTCTACGAGTGAGCCCAGCAGCTGAAAATCCTTGTGTTTGCCGATGTCGGGAAAGGTCGATAGATATCTGTACACGGAAAGCACAGCCCCGCAAAGATTCCTGATCTCATGAGAGATTGCGCCCATCAGAATCTTGGCATTCTTCAAAAGATGATCAAGGCTGAGATCTTCGCGGTCACGTAAGTCTTCGGAAAAATCAATGACGATGGCTGAGATAATGTCCCCCCGCGTCGTAGACGATGTGGAGAACCAAACCGCTGCCATGAACGAGTCCCCGTTTTTCCTTGTGCCGGGACAACGCATTTGCGTGCGAAAAGTTTGTGAACCCAACCGCCGGGTGACATCTTGAAGTGCGGGAAGAAACTGGGAAATTGATTCGCCTACTATTGAGGCCGTTTCGGAAGAAAAAAGGCTTCGTGCGGCCTCGTTGGCGAGGAGAATCTCGCCATTGTTGTCAACGGTAATGATGGCGAGCGGGCTGGTGTAGACCAAATTTCGGAGTTGTTCTTCAGCTTCCTCGCGGCGCGCGATTTCCATCCGTATTTCGCGCAGATGTGCGAGCGCTTTCTGCCGATTGCGGACGACCTCCGAAACGAAGAAACCCGTGCCAGTAAAACCAACCCAAGCGGTAACAAATAACGTTGCCGCCGGGCGCAGTTGGTAGTGACTCAGGCCTGCGGTGAGAGCGGCACAAACAAACACGATGAATGCAATCCACGGGCGCGACAGAAATCCCGCCATGATGAGAATCGGAATGAGATAGAGATACCCCAGCGGCAGCGACGGCGTGATCAGGTCAATGAATGCAATGACCAGGATGCCAAAAATACCGCAGATCAGAAAGCTAGGCTGATTGCCTTGTGAGTAAACGGTGGTGAATCGCTGTGTGTTCATGGATCCTCTGACGGGAGTTCCTCATTGTAAAAGCAATCCATCAGGGTCGGGTCATTCAGCCCTAAAGATACCGATCCTGAGCCGAAAGATCGCTGGCCCTGTCAGACGAGCGAAACATACAATCACCTCGTTCCTTCTGTCCGCTTCCTAAAATTCCCTCAAGCAACTCTCGATTATCACTCCAATAAAAACTTTGAATTGGACGGAAGGAAAAACTCACGTCAAAATTCACGCAAACGCGTGTCCGGAAATGCAGCTCTTTGCGATTCTGAGACACGTTACAGAGAAAAACACGGGCACACGCTGTGCCCAACGCCTTACAAAGCTTCTTTTCTTGAATAGTTGGTGAGGGCTTCCCGAAAAAATATCGTCGGGATGCGAGGGGGAAGTGTTGCCTGACGGAACCCAGTATTCGGCGGTAGCACAGGAGGAATCTCAATGACGCAAAGTGCCGCTGTGCTGCTAGTGGAAGTTCTGCTAGCAAGTTTTTTTACCGTCGCCTGCATCAAGGCCCACGGTTCTTTCTCTTTGGAGAAAAAGCCAACCTTTCGTGATTTCTTTTATTTGACTAACCGCATTGAAAGATTGCGCCGCTCACGTTGGCAATGGTTTTCGATGGTGGCAATCATGCTCGTCCTGCGGCTTCAGAACCAGTTGCCGCTGGCAATCGAAATCATGGTCGGGACGATGTTCCTGATCTTTCTTGTGTTTCCCGTCCAAGCAATCGTGAGGGCACGCAGATGAAATGGCTTTACGGCATTTCGGATTTCTTGCGACGCATTCGTCGTGAGATGCGTTTTGGGGAGCGATCGCGCGCTCCTCTCAAGCTTGTTCGATTGGCGGTGATGGAAGACTTTGCGGAGTGTGAATGGATCGCTCGCCCAGCTGATGTCTGGGACAAAGACTTGCCCGATAAAGTTCGGGGCGAAAACGAGATTCATCAAGCCTTAGTGGATGCACTCGGAATTCGCGAGGCTCTGTTCACGCTCGTTCCACAGGTTCGCTACGCAAGAGTCAAGGTCTACCGTCACCCGGGCACATCCGCAGCGCAGGTAATCATAACCGGCGACCTGAGCCGCGAAGATGAACCACCTCCGAGATTGAGTTCGCTGGTCATGCGGGCAAAGCTGTGCGGTTTGCGATTCAATCTTTCGGACCTAGTTTGAGAAGTCGGGCAACAGTTCGTTAATCGTAAGCGCTCCCAAGGGGGCAGAAAGGAAAGTGTACATGGCAGCAAACACAGGACAGGGACGTGGCTTCACAACGTTTCTTGTCGGGTTCACTTTGGCCTGCGTTGGAATTGCGTACCTCTCGACAGGTCTTGGCAAATTGGCTTTCGCTTCGGGCGTGATCATTTTTGCAGTCAGCCTCTTCGGGTTCCTGAAAATTAAACCGCTTGAGGGGAAACCCGCAATGAGTTCCTCGCCCACGGTCATGAAGTTAATCGGTGCATTCCTGGCCGCATTCGGGTGGGTGATTACCCTGTTCGGCATGCACGTCACCGATGGCACCAGTGGACGGATCGTGCTCGCGTTAGTAGGAATCGGCGTCAGTCTGGTCGGCATGATCGGCGTCCTACCGGCCGCATTCAACAAAAACGCAATCTGGAAGGCATAGCCCGACGCTACAAAATCTCGAGGAGCTTAAATACGATGACTTTGATCCGACGCTGTAGTTTGATTCTCTGCCTAGTCGCACTCGGCCTGAGTATCTGTGCCGTTGCCTATGGCCAAGCTTCCGCACCGGCCGCAACGCCGGCGGCAGCCCCACCACCCTCCGCGGCTGAATTGAAGGATGCAGCCGCCAAGGCACCGACCGTTGATCAACTAAAAGCTGGAGACCCTGGCGGAAACATGACGGGCACAATCAACGACGTTCCTGTCTCAGATTCCAAGGTCGGACTAACCGGCGGCGACGTTGCTAACCAGGTCGGTCAAAACAAGATTGGTATTAACTTCACTTGGACCCTGGTGTGCGGCTTCCTAGTCATGTTCATGCAGGCCGGGTTCGCAATGGTCGAATCGGGCCTTTGCCGTGTGAAGAACGCGAACCACACCTACATGATGAATTTCTTCGTGTATGGCTGCGGCCTGTTGGCCTACTGGATCATCGGCTTTGCCATACAAATGGGCGGCGCTGCCGGGAACGGAAACTTGGGGGGTCTGCAACCACTCTCGGTTGAGCACCCGATCACGCTGTTCGGGAAGACTTGGGGAGTTTTCGGTCAGACAGGCATGTTCCTCACCGGCCATGCCTATGACGTCGGTGTAATGGTCATCTTCCTGTTCCAAATGGTGTTCATGGATACGGCGCTGACTATCGTCACCGGCGCTTGTGCTGAACGTTGGAAGTTCCTGACGTTCTCGGTTTCGTCGGTGCTCATGGGCGCCTTTACCTATCCGATCTTTGCAAATTGGGCATGGGGCGCCGGTTGGCTGTCGCAATTGGGATCGAACCTCGGTCTCGGGCATGGATACGCCGATTTTGCCGGCTCCGGCGTCGTGCACTCAGTGGGTGGCATGACCGCCCTCGCAGTTGCCTTGATCGTTGGTCCGCGTATTGGCAAGTACAACCGTGATGGATCGAGCAACGCGATCATCGGCCACGACATTTCGGCCGTGCTGATTGGCTGCTTCATCCTGGCTTTCGGATGGTTCGGATTTAATCCAGGTAGCACACTTGGGGCATCAGCGAACGGAAATCTCCGTATCGGTTCGATTGCAGTGAACACGATGCTTGCCGGCTGCACTGGAACTTTCGGAGCTCTCTTATATATGTGGGCGCTGAAAGGTAAGCCGGACGCCTCAATGAGCGGCAACGGACTCCTTGCTGGACTGGTGGCAATCACAGCGCCGAGCGGTTTCGTCAACCCGGTCAATTCCTGCATCATCGGCCTAATCGCTGGCGTTTTGGTGTGTCTCAGCTGCTCCTTTGTTGAAAACGTCCTTAAAGTTGACGACCCGGTTGGTGCCATCTCGGTCCACGGGACGAATGGACTTTGGGGCGTACTCTCCGTCGGTCTCTTTGCCGACGGTACGAGCAACTACGGCGGTAGCTGGAACGGCGTAGCAGGGTCGGTCACAGGACTCTTTTACGGTGACGCCAGCCAGCTTGCGGCTCAACTTGTCGGTATCTCAACTTTGCTGGGATTCGTCTTCACCTTCAGTTTCCTCCTGAACTGGGGCCTCGAGATTTTCGTTGGCCACCGGGTTTCGGCGGAAACGGAGATGGCAGGTCTGGATATTCCTGAAATGGGGCAGCTCGGCTATCCCGAGTTTGTCTTCCGTGAGGAACCAGCCCACATGACGGCCCATGCGATGGCTGTCGCGTAGCGTCGGCCAAACCTAGCGACGACCAGGCGGCGGGATGTGGGACCTCACATTCCGCCGCATGTGTACAAATGGTAACCAGTTACAAGAGCGCCCAACTAGTTTTTCGCAGGAGGCAGAAGTCACTATGAACAAAGAATCTTCAGACATCGTCTTGGCCGACGCTCAGAGTACTACGTCCGCACTCAGCGCCCGTGTCTCTTCGCTGGCGCTATCATCCTTAACCTCCCAGACCCAAACCCTACTACTCCGTATGTTTGCCGATCCCTATATTCTCGGAAAGGAGGATAAGGCATCGCTCGTCACGCAGCTGCGTGAGTGCGTTGAAATGCACCCTGAAGTCTCAGAGTTGAGAGTACTGCTGGGCATGGCACTGTGTGTGAACTACGAAGTGCATTCGGCCATCGAAGAGTTGAAAGAATCCGTGCGATTGGCGCCCAACAGCTTTATCGCTCGGCTCAAGCTGGGCGAGTTATGGATGCGGTTGCGAGTCATGGACAAAGCTGAAGAGCACACACGGATCGCGTCTTTACTCTCCCAGAATTTGGCGCAAGCTGACCTCGCGCGTAAGCAAGCAGCGACCATCCGGACCATGAAGCGCGATGCCATCGAGCGCGGTGGTTACAAAAGCCCGTTTGGGCGTATTGTGCCATTTCTCCGGCGCGTGTTTGGACGCCGACCTGAAAACACAGTTGCCCTAGACGTGCAATAGACGCTCGCGCACATGTCGCCCGGACTTCAACTCGCATTGTTGGTCGCTATACTGCTGCCCGCGGGGAAGCTCTGCGCATCGCTGTTTTCACGAGTCAACATTCCACCGATTCTCGGGGAGCTTCTTGTAGGAGTTTTATTAGGCCCAGGCGCATTGAACCTGCTGCATATGCATCTCTTCGCCGGCGGAGAAGCCTCAAGCGCGCTTATGTTGATGGCACAGGTCGGCGGTCTTGTCCTAATGTTTATCGCTGGGCTCGAAACCGATATTGAGCGCATGAAGGAAGCAAGCCTACCGGCTTTTCTTGTGGCGCTCTCCGGCGTGATCTGGCCCTTCTTCCTCGGCGCCGGAGTCGGACACTTATTGGGCCTCTCATGGACGACCGCTTGTTTCCTTGGCGGTGCTCTCACTGCCACCAGCGTTTCGATTTCAGCGCGGACTCTGATGGATGCTGGGAAGATGAATTCACCGGAAGCGTCGGTGATTCTAGGCGCGGCCGTGATCGACGATGTCATGGGCCTGTTTGTTCTTGCATTTCTCGCGGCGTCCACCACTTCGGGAAAAGTAGATGCATTCGGCTTTGCTCCAATGGCGAGCAATTGGCTCCAACAAAAAATGGGGCCAGCCTCTCACCATCCCCTATTAATCCAGATGTTGGTTATCGCCGGCTGCGTCACCTTATTTTTCTGGATCGGTTATGGCGCCGCACACAAGTTTCTTGATCCACTGATACTGCAACTTCGCAAGCTCTCCGCCAACGAGGCCGTTCCGAGCTGCGTTTTCGCCCTAATCATGATCTACGCGATCTCGGCGGAGTGGCTGGGCAGCGTGGCTGGAATCACCGGTGCGTACCTTCTCGGCTATGTTTTTGCAGGGTCAGAGTACAAGGCGGATGTCGAGCGCAGCTTCCACGCGATCGGGCATGGGCTTCTCATTCCGCTTTTCTTTATTGCAATCGGCTTGTCTAGCGACTACCGTGCTCTTTCTGGTCATTGGATGATGCTGAGCACCATCTTTTTCGTTGCTGTCATTGGTAAGTTAGTCGGATGTGGTATCGCCGCAATGGCCAGCGGCATGGACTGGGTACGCAGTATGCGTATAGGGTGCGGGATGATCTCGCGTGGTGAAGTCGGCCTGATCGTTACTGCCATGGGCGCGAGTAGTGGCATTTTCGGGCGCTCCGAAGTGGCGGTGATGGTCGCAGTCGTCCTGCTGACGACATTGATCACGCCGTTGGCCCTTCGTGCCACCTTTAACGTCAAGAGCAAGGATGACGAGGAGGAAGAAGTTGCGGTGGCAGCTGCGGTTGGTTCGTTTGCGACTCTCACATCAGACTTGGAGCGCAAGGCACACACAGCCGCAGAGGAGTCACAAACCGGGATGTCGTTCAGGACGGGTGTAGACGACAGCACGACGGTTTTGTCATTTCCCAAAAGGGCTTCGTTGGCGGACTGAGCGTTGCCGCTTACTGTTGGTACGCACTTGAGGTTGTTTCCCATCTCCGAAAGCGTCGGAAGAAAAGGGGGGCGGGCCGTTGCTCGGAAGCAATGTACTGGCAATTGTTGTTTGCATTCTGGCGCTTCTTTTCGTTCGCTTTCTCGTGAAGAACGAAGGGTTGGACGAGCGGAAAAGCCAGCCGCTCGTTGGTACCTGGAAGCTCGTCGATGAGCAAACGATCCTCTCAGACGGAACAGTCAAGCCCAATCGAGGTTCCGCTCCAACAGGTGTTCTGATTTATGACGGTTCGGGCCATGTGGCGTCTCAGATCTTCCGTCCAAACACAATGAATGGAGTTAGATTTTCGGATCACGACAAGATGCTCGGAGTCGGGGAAAGGTCGGAGTACGAGGGCTATTTCGGTACCTGTGCTGTCGGAAGTGCCGCGGAAAGAATCACCTGTCATGTGGATGCGGCCGTACCAAGCGAGACTACGGGGAAAGACATAGATGAGCAGTTCTCGATCGTTGATAGCAAGCTGACTACACGATCTCCCACCCGTGGACCAGATGGAAAGCCCGCCACGAACATTCTGGTGTGGACACGATTGAAGTAAGTCCAATGAGTGTCCGATGCACGGCGCTGAAACCACTGCACTTCATTCTTTATTCGCCTCCAAGACTGTGGACGATTTTGTAGCTGTTAAAGCACATGACTTCAATAGAGTTCAATCGCTTTCAATAACCAGACCGCAACAGGTTCAACAGCAATCACTTGGAAGCCACAGAATTCTACAAGTTTCAATAACTCATGGAATCTGGTTCGGGACCAGGGGGTCGGAGGTTCAAATCCTCTCTCCCCGACCAATGTTTTCATGGTCCAGCCCGGACACATGGGTTACACAATGTACCGGCTACATGGGTTACACTTTTGGCCCGAAGGGGTTCTCCAGGGGCTGCAAGGTTTTTTCCTCCAAATCAATATAGCCAAGATCGTAATCCATAAAACTGACTAACCAAATGCCGTGGTCAACTTCTTTGACCCCGACGGCTTGACCTGCGAGCGATGTGCTGAGGTTGATCTTCTTGTTGTACAGGCAGAGACGTCCGCAGCTGGTGACCACGACAGTGCGATCGTGGAAGGGATAGTGGGGTTCGGGAATTCCGCGATAGGGGCGGGAAGAAGCCGAGTAGATCTCGGCTGGGCATTTCATGGCGAGGGCTTCATGAGGCCTTTCCTGATTGAATTCCTCCACGAAGTTGTCGAATTTAGCTTGCTGCTGCAAGATGTTAGCGCCCGCCGGGCGGGTAGCTTCTCGCTTCAGAGTCAGATGCATGCGTTCATGACGTCCGTTCTGCTGGGGATGGCCGGGCCGGATTCGCTCAATAGAGATTCCTAACCGAAGCCACCATACCGAAAGTCTCGAGAGC
>DATNEX010000130.1:0-106487 GCA_035606605.1 Terriglobales bacterium | reverse complement strand
CGCGACTATCTGAAGCAGGAAGTGCCGGACTACATGGTGCCGCAGGCGATCGCGGTGCTGGCAAAGTTTCCCCTGACCCCCAATGGGAAGATCGATCGGCAAGCGTTGCCCGAACCACTGGCGGCACAACGCACTTCCATCACTGCGCCGCGTGATGAGACCGAAGCCGCCCTTGCGAAGATTTGGAGAAAAGTGCTGCACAACGAGGCGATTGGCGTAACCGACAATTTTTTTGACGTTGGCGGGCATTCGCTTTTGGCTGTTCAGCTTATGGCGGCCATTGCCAAGGAGACTGGCCACGAGATCCCGTTGACGGCTCTTTTCCGCGCTCCGACTATCGAATCCATGGCAAAGTTGCTGCGGGACGGCAACGAGGCCCAGTCAGATCCCATTGTGATGCCGGTGCAAGCTGGAGATGGTGTACCGTTTTTCGCAGTTGCATCGCCGGGCACAACCGCCCTCGGATATGCCGCCCTTGCGAAAGCGATGGGCACCACCCAGGTGGTCTATAAACTACAGTCGCGTCGTCGTGTGGCTCCACCAAACTCGCCGATTTCACTGACGGATATGCGCAGTCTCGCCCTTGCGTACATCGAAGGTATGCGCTCCATCCAGCCTTCAGGACCTTATTATCTAGGGGGCATGTGCGCGGGTGCTCACATTGCCGAACAAATGATTCTCGAGTTGGAAGCCCAGGGCGAAACCGTTGGCTTATTCGCGGTTTTTGACACCTGGGTCCTGCAGAACGCATATGTCCGGTGGCTTTGGCGTATCCATTACTATCATCAAAGGACACGCCAGTTGCTCCGTTCCGGGGCGCGTCGCCGGCTCAAGTCTCTGACCCGCAGTCTTCGCAGAACGCTCGATCGAATCCTGCATCCTTTTTCGCTCCCGCCGGTAACCCCCTGGCAAAGGGCTTATTGGCCAGGAAGGGACTTCAGTAATCCCCGATTTGACGCTCCGGTGGCTCTGTTTAAGCGCCCCAGGCAGCCGTTCTACTACGTAAAAGATACGACCATGGGGTGGGGATCCCGGTCGCGTGGTGGGGTCGAAATTCACCTAATCGACGTACCCCATTCGATGTTGCGGCTGCCGTACGTGCGCGAACTCGCCAGCCTTCTGCGAGAGAGTCTCTCGCGGGCAACCTCCAACAGTCCGCATAGGGACAGGATCTGGCGCATCCTCGACGACAACGTTGCTCGTTCGAAGACAATTGACGTCCAAACGTAAGACTTTGTTCATTCACGGAGACCTC
This sequence comes from Terriglobales bacterium, assembly GCA_035606605.1. GTDB lineage: Bacteria > Acidobacteriota > Terriglobia > Terriglobales > Acidobacteriaceae > Gp1-AA145. The sequence continues at coordinate 105,232 of DATNEX010000130.1, read as the reverse complement.
TTGTATCTGGTTCACGCCGACCGCGCACCGCGGTGTACAGGTAAACACGATGAGGGAAAATCCCGCACGCAGCCTGGGGTTGGCACTCTACCGTCAAGCCGCCACCGGCACTTCAACATCTGGAGCTGCGGATTGCGGTTCGATGTTTCTCATTCCGGGGATATGGCCTGTGTTGGAGTTACTTTGGGGGGGAGCGGAGTGGACATAAAAGCGATCCGGTATGATGTGGAAATAAAGGCCATTGCACAACGCTTTTTCTCGGTTTCCGAGCAGCGGGATTTGGCCAGCTTGCCCGTCGATGACCAGCATCGAGCTTTTTTCAACTGCTGGACCCGAAAAGAAGCATACGTCAAGGCTCTCGAGAGTGGTTTATTGCTGTCGCTCTCGGAGTTCGACGTTTCCTTGGGCGCTTTAAACCGGCCGGCCTTTTGGCCACGCGTCCGGATCCGAACCAGGCGGAGCGTCGGACGATGCTCGGAGCGGGCGCTCGGCGAGAAAGATGCCGCAGCGATCGCGGCCGAGGGTGCCGGCATGAAAGTGACCTGCCACGAGCTGATTTCGGGTTTCGGCAGCGGGGATGCAGATGCGAATTCTTAGCGTGGTCGGCGCAAGACCCAACTTTATGAAAATTGCGCCGGTAGTGTCGGAGTTGCGGCAGGTTTCGGGCGTGTCGCACCGCCTGGTGCACACGGGCCAACACTACGATGACAAGCTGTCCGGCACCTTTTTTGAGGAGCTGGGCCTGCCTGAACCTGATATCAATCTGCAAGTGGGCTCCGGCAGTCATACCTGGCAGACCGCGGAAGTGATGAAGCGTCTGGAACCAGTGCTGGAGGAATTCCGCCCGGACCTGGTGTTCGTCGTGGGCGACGTGAATTCGACCCTGGCCGCAACGCTGACCGCGGTTAAACTCGGCATCCCGGTGGCCCACATCGAAGCTGGCTTGCGAAGCTTCGATCTCACCATGCCCGAAGAGATCAACCGTAAAGTCACCGACACCATTTCCGAACTGTTATTTGTCACCGAACAAAGCGGGGTCGACAACCTGAAAGCCGAGGGAGTATCCGAGGACAGGATTTTTCTGGTGGGCAATGTCATGATCGACACGCTGCTGCGGCACCGTGCGATTGCTGCGAAGTCGCGAATGCTGGAGAAGCTTGGCGTAAAGAACGGCGAACATATTCTCCCCTATGCCGTGCTTACCCTGCATCGTCCTTCTAACGTAGACCAACCGGAAACCCTGGAACCGTTGTTGCAGGCGATTGGTGAACTGGCGCAGGAGATCCCGGTGTTTTTCCCGATCCATCCCCGGACGATGGCTAGAGTTCGCGACTTGAATCTCGACCACTATTTTGGAGGATCCAACGACGGCTCGCCTACCGGTTTGCGAGCCCTCGACCCCCTGGGGTACCTGGATTTCCTCTGTCTCATGGACCATTCCCGGCTGGTGCTGACTGACTCCGGCGGGATTCAAGAAGAAACCACGGCCTTAGGTGTGCCGTGCCTCACGCTGCGCCACAATACCGAACGCCCCGCCACGGTCGAGCATGGCAGCAATCAGATTATTGGCGTTAACCCAATTCGAATCGTCAGTGCCGGAAGGCATATCTTGCGCAACTGGTCGCGTTCCTCGCGCCGGCCCCCATTGTGGGATGGACACGCCGCAAGGCGGATTTTGGAAGTCGTATTACAACAGCGGTCTTGCGTTTCTGCAAACCGATTCCAAGAGCAACGCGGTTCGGAACAACTAGTATGATAGTCGTCTCACAGCATCTAATCCTTCACTTCGGTCCGCACAGCCCGTGCGGATGCGCAGTAGGCTCTAGGCAAGATGTCCGCCTTCCCGGGGAAGCAATCACCTGGGCAGTAACCCCAAGCTTCATGTCCGCTGGAGATAATGGTCCGTGATGCGGGTTCTAATTGTAAGTCACACGTTCCCGCCCAACTCAGCAGTTGGGGGCCTCCGCATTGCCCGACTCTGCCGATATCTGCCAGAGTGCGACATTCACCCGTTCGTCCTGACGGTGGAAGACCGTGTCTACGAAAGCGTTGATCCCAGCATGGTTCTTCCGAGCAATTTGAAGGTGATTCGCACCGGCTCGTTATCAACGCCGCTCGATTGGTACCGACGCCTGATTCAGCATCGGAGATCGCAAACCGGCGACGTCGGGCAAGTGCAAGGCCGAGGCCCGAATTCCCTGGCCCGGCAACACCTGCTCGCCATGCTCTCATTCCCCGACCGATACTGGGGCTGGTACCTTCCCGCTCTCAAATCTGCTGGCGAGTTGATCCGAACTGACAAAGTGGAGGCGGTTTTTTCCAGCGGGCCGCCCTGGATCTCACACGTGATTGCCCGGCGGCTGAAGCTTACGCATAAGTTGCCATGGATCGCAGATTTTAGAGATCCATGGGCGCATCTCCTGCCGGAAAAACGCAGCCCCGGTTGGTTCCAGCGTCTCTCGGAGGGGCTGGAAGAACGCTGCATCCGAGCGGCTGATCTGGTCATCTGCAACACCGACCGGCTGCGGGAAGCCTTTCAGAACCACTATTCGGGCGAAGCCCCCGCGAAATTCCGCACGCTCACCAATGGATTCGATGACTCTGACGACGCCACCGCTGCGGCGCCGGCCCCTAAACGTCTCTTTCTCCACCTGGGCTCCATTTATGGTCTGCGAAGAATTGACACTTTTCTTGAGGCGATTTCCCAGCTTACTCGGTCCGGCCAACTCGATCCCATTTCCTTTCACCTGGTCTTTCAGGGTGAAATCGACAGCGATTACATAACCCAGGCGGAGGCCATCTGCCCTGAGCTCCTGCGCAACGGATGTCTGGAGTTTCGTCCCCGGATCAATCGCGACCAGGCACAGCAGGTCCTTGCGAGCGCCGATCGCTTGCTGCTCTTCCAGGGAAGTCACGAACTGCAAGTGCCGGCAAAGTTCTATGAATACCTGCAGACTGGCATTCCGATCTTTGCAGTGACTGAACCAGGAGCTTTAACCGACCTGCTGCAGGAGACCGACTCCGGTATCTGGGCAAGCCCGAGCAACAGCAACGAAATCGCCGAGCGCTTCCTCAAGTTCCTGCAAATGCCCCGACGGAGCCCGGAATCGTTGCGGCTGGACCTAAATGGCAAATTCCAATACCGGCATCTGGCATCGCGCCTGGGAGACTGGATGCGAGAATTGGTCGGTTCGCAGGAGGACGCGCGTTTGCCCGCCGTTGCGAACAGCCGGGCTTGACGGATTTCGCGCTTTCTCCCCTTAGGATTTGCGGCGCAAGAGATTATTGGCAAGTTGCCATAAAGCGCGCATGCGGGACCCATAAACCCCCAACATCACCGAGGCGTAAGCAGCCGCTCCCGCCGCCACTTCGAGGATCAGACTGGGCATCAATGGCCACCCGTGAGGCAGCGACCATTTCACTGCTTCAACCGCAACCGCCATCGCAATCGACCCGTTGAGAGGTGGGACAACGCCTTGCATGTACTCTCGAACGCCCAGACCGATCTTGGAAAGAGTCCGCCAGTACAACGGTATGACCACCACGGGGTAGGTAATAATCCAGGCCGCCGCGATTCCGGTCGTACCCCATCGGCTTCCAATATAAAAAGCCGTGGGCATGATCGTGGCAGTGGCGATCGCATTCCACATCCCGAAGCGGGTTTCTCCAACTACGTTTAAAACCTGCGGAAGCAAAGTCACGATCACGCGGAACGAAGCGTAAAACGCCAGCAACTGAAGCGGGACAATCGCACCATCCCATTTTTTCCCCAGGGCTAGAGGCACAAACTCATGGGCCACAAGCGCCAGCCCAAAGGTGGCGGGAAACGTCGCGATGCCAATAGCCTCCGTAAGCACGCGCAGGTAGCGGCGCAGGGCAGCAGGTTCATCCTGCACGGCGGCAAAAAACGCGGGAGTGACGCGCACGATGACCCCCGAAACCTTTTCGATGGGCGCCGTCGCCAGGTTCCACCCGAGCGTATATTCGCCCAACGGGGCCGGTCCGAGAACCCGGCCAGCCATAAGAAAATCGGCATTCGAGTACGCATACCAGCACAGCCGGGACACCAGAATATGCGAACTGAAACGCAGGGCGTGCCGGATGGACGCGAGGCGCGGGACCGCAAAGCCGTGACGGGAGTACAACGCGGTCGTAACGGTGAGCAACGCCGAACCTGCGATATTGCCGACGACCAGCGACCAATACCCCAGGCCGAGGAACGCCAGCACGAGCGTGGTCAGCGCCTGGCAGATCGACTGCCCAGTCTCGAGCACCGACAAAAGTTTGAACCGCATGTCGCGCTGCAGGAGAGAGTATGGAACGCTGCGCAATCCCAGGATGATGAACGTGGTGCTCATGGCGACGACAACCGCAGGAAGTTTGGGAGCGCGAAAGAACATTCCCAGGGGGCTTGCGAGGCCACAAGAAACCAGAAAACAACCGAACCCTATCAACAGCGAAACGCTGTTCAGCTGGCCGATTTGCTCTTCATTCAGATTCCGCAAAACCAGCACGGCGGTGCCCACGCCAAATTCGCTGAACAGGGTCACCAGCCCCAGATACAGAGTCGCCATTCCCACCAGACCAAAGTCTGCGGGCGACAGCAGCCGGGCAACGATGATAAGAGAAGCCCAGGAAAGAAACTGGCTCGACCACTTGGCTCCTGCCGTCCAGGCCACGCCCTTAGCGAGACTCTGATCGAGCATCTTCAGATTGGAAGAAGCCTGAGCCGCCGTCTGTGTGGAGGGTCCATCCGTGATCTGGGTCATATCCGAATCAACGCGGCGCTAAAGGCGAAAGAACATTCAACCGCCGCTCTAAATGATCTGTAAAGCGTTGCGCGCAATCGTGGTCCACTGTAACTCCTCGAGCGCCGTTGCTTCTGCGGTCAGAGTCCCGGCCTGGAGCGTCCTGATCCCTTCACGAATGCCCGCGGCGACTTCCGCACTCTCACCTCGCGCCAGCAAGCTGCTGTATGGATAGTTTCGCAGGTATTCGCTCGCGCCACCCGTATCCGTAGTAACGATGTACTTCCGAAATGTCATGCCGAGCAACAGCAACCCGCTGCCGTAACCCTTGATGTACGGCAGCAAAAGCAGGTCGGCAGCCTCGAACAATCCCGCCATTTCGAGACGACCGAGAAAGCGGGGAATCAGCCGTACGCGGTCCTCTACCCCGAACTCTCGCGCTACCCTCCGCGTATGCGCCAGCGCATCTTCTTTTGAAGAGTCCGCGAACCCGGACTCCTTGCCAGCAACGATGAGAAGCACATCCTTGGGGAGTTCCGTCAAAGCACGCAGGCAGGAATCGATGTTTTTGTAAGGTCGTATGGCACCGCAAATCAGGCAAGCAACTTCAGCAGGCCCAATCTGCAGTTCCCCGCGAAGCCGCTTCCGCGCTTCGGTAGATCGTGGGTAGATTGTGTAAAGACCGTGCCGCATTATCGAAGCCCTAGATGCCATGTCCGGAAAAAGCCGCACGAGTTCCTGCCGGCTCTGTTCGGAATGGACCATCAGGCGGTCACTATTCCCATACACGTTTCGAAGCAGCGTCACGTCCTCAGAATTCTCTTCATGTGGCAGGACGTTGTGCACCGTATGCACCGTTTTCATGCCCAGCCGCCGGCAAGTAGCCCAGAAACCGTGTCCGTAGATCTCCGGCCACTGCGTCCACACCAAGTCGTAGCGCTTGCGCCTCAGCTGAGCCGCCAACTCGATTTCAAGGAATTTTTGGCGGGCACGTTCCCGAAACATGGTGGTCGGCCGGCTACCGGGTTCCGCTGTGACCGAAGATGTTGACCTCAACAACGGCAGCGAGAGGGAATCAGCCTGGTAGCCGGTTTTCAGATCCTGTTTGAGGAGCACGCTTCCGAGGACCGGGAAACAGCGGTGGCGCCGGGCCGCTGGGAGTTCCGAGAGCGGCGATGCCCCGTTGACATAGACGTCTACCGAAACGCCGCCCCCGCACAGGCCTTCCGCCAACTCAAAACTGTAGGCGTTGATGCCAAAGTCGCCCAATGGATTGAGAATTGCTACTGAATTTAAGGCATTCACCAGACTGGTTCCTGGGCGAGCGCTGGAAGGATTCTATAACACAGGTAACGACTCGAGTCGGAGCGATCTTTGATAAAATCGAACACACAAATTTAAGTGCCTGGTCAAGACCATTTGCTGGGTTATCATCGTTAATCCCAACATAATTCTTTGTGCCCTGGCAGAACCGTCCAGGGAATCCATAGCATGGGAGGTCTGTACTTTTGACAACTTCGACGAGCCATCTTATCCCGGCGCACGGCGGCGAACTGGTTCAGCTGATTGCCTCAGCCGAGCGCTCCGGTGAGCTAAAAGCCCATTCCCGGGAGTGGCCTTCTTGGGACCTCTCCGCCCGCCAGCTATGTGACCTGGAACTACTACTGAGCGGAGGCTTTTCGCCCCTGCGCGGATTCATGGGCCGTCGGGATTACGAAGGCGTCTGCCACGAAATGCACCTGGCAAGCGGGATCCTGTGGCCGATGCCGATCACGCTTGATGTGACCGAGGAGTTTGCCAAGAAGCTCACGCCCGGCAGCAGCAAGGTTGCGTTACGCGACCCTGAAGGAGTGATGCTGGCTGTCTTGCATGTCGAAGAAGTCTGGCAGCCTGATCGAAAGGATGAAGCCAAATCCGTATTCGGCACCACCAGCCCAGTCCATCCCGGGGTGGATCATCTTTTGAACCGTAGCAATCCCTGGTATGTCGGCGGAAAACTCGAGGGGCTTCAGCATCCTACGCACTACGATTTCAAGACTCTTCGCCTTTCCCCGGCCGAACTGCGAGCTGAGTTTTCTCGCGTGGGATGGCGTCGCATTGTGGCATTTCAGACGCGCAATCCCATGCACCGCGCGCACGTCGAGCTGACTTTTCGCGCCGCCAAAACGGTAGAAGCAAACTTGCTCATCCATCCTTCGGTCGGCATGACGAAGCCCGGCGACGTGGACTACTTCACGCGCGTGCGCTGCTATCAGCTTCTGCTGTCCAAATATCCGGCGGGGACGGTCAGGCTTTCGCTGCTGCCCTTGGCAATGCGCATGGGCGGGCCGCGTGAGGCGATCTGGCACGCTCTGATCCGCAAGAACCATGGCGTAACCCACTTCATCGTCGGTCGCGATCATGCCGGTCCTGGAAAGGATTCCGACGGCAAACCATTCTATGGTCCTTACGAAGCTCAGGAGCTTTTCAAGAAGCACGAGCCGGAAATTGGCGTGACCATGGTGCCCTTCAGCATGATGGTTTACCTGGAGGACAAAGACTGCTACGTTCCCGATACTGAAGTGCCTGGTGGTGCGCGGGTGTTGAATATTTCCGGCACAGAGTTGCGCGACCGGCTCAACGAGGGCCGGGAGATTCCCGCCTGGTTCACCTATCCCGAAGTGGTGCGGGAACTGCGGCGCAGCTTCCCGCCTCGGCACAAACAAGGGGTCACGATCTTCTTCACCGGTCTTTCCGGCTCGGGCAAGTCTACGGTTGCGAACGTGCTGCTGACCAAGTTTCTCGAGATGGGCGGCCGCCCGGTCACTATCCTCGACGGCGATCTGGTAAGAAAGCATTTGTCCTCGGAACTAGGCTTCTCTAAGGAGCATCGCGACATTAATATTCGCCGCATCGGTTACGTGGCCTCGGAAATCACCAAGAACGGCGGGATCGCGATCTGCGCGCCCATCGCTCCTTACGATTCTGTACGCAAGCAGGTTCGCAGCATGATCGAACCGCACGGAGGATTCATCCTCGTGCATATGGCCACGCCGCTCGAAATCTGCGAGCAGCGCGATCGCAAGGGCCTTTACGCCAAGGCGCGCGCCGGAATTGTGAAGGAATTCACCGGCATCTCTGATCCCTATGAGGCGCCGAAGGACGCGGAAGTAGTCATTGATACCGGCGAACTGAGCGCGGAAGAGTCGGCGCAAGAAATCATCTTGCACCTGGAGCGCGAAGGTTTTATCGGCGTGAACACCGAAGTGACGGTTGCTTCCGCCACCTAAATCAAAGTTGTTGTTATGGAACTGATCGCGGTCAAAATCCTGATCGACAGATCGACGGCGCGAGTGCAGGATCGCCCGGGCAACGTCGATCTGGCGCTTGCGTCTTGCCTGGGGGACCCAATTTCCGCCGCTCTTGCCGGATTGCTCTTTGGCACACCTGTCCCTCTCCTCCGGTTACGGCGACTGTGCACGATTCTGCTGGCTACCGGCGCTCGAATGCTGCCGACGGCCATTCCTTGACCTCACCTCCCATGCCAAATTATTCCGATGTTCTCGAAAGAATTCAGCTGGCGATTGAACAGTCGAAGCAGGTATTCGCAAAATTCACGCCCGGTGAAATCGAGGCCGAATACAAGGCCGGACACGATCCGGTCACGCAGGCGGACAAGGAACTCGACATAGTTTTGAGAGCGTCGCTGCTGCGCAAAGACGAAGGCTGGCTCTCGGAGGAGAGCGCCGATGATCTGTCGCGGCTTAATTGTGAACGTGTGTGGGTGGTAGACCCGCTCGATGGGACCCGCGAATTTGTCGCCGGAATTCCTGAGTTCTGCGTCTCGATCGCGTTTGTGGAGGGCGGCAGGACCGTCGCTGCGGGCATCTTCAATCCGGCAAGCGACGAATTGTTCTTCGGCTCAACCGAAACGGGACTCACATACAACGGCACTCCTGCGAAGGCCAGTTGTTGCACCACCCTTGCGGGAGCTTCTGTTTTGGCCAGCCGCAGCGAAACCAGCCGAGGGGAATGGGAGCGCTTCCGCAACGCGAAGTTTTGCATGCAACCTACCGGTTCCGTTGCCTACAAGCTGGCGCGGGTGGCGGCCGGACTCGCTGACGCTACCTTTACGCTCACGCCTAAGCACGAGTGGGACATTGCCGCTGGCGTGGCATTAGTCAACAGCGCGGGAGGCTTCGCCAGGCCCCTGGATCGCCCGGATTTCATTTTTAACCAGAAAAAGCCGCTATTGCCAGGATTGCTAGCCTGCGGCCCTCAATTGCGGGGGGAATTGTTAGCGCTGCTGGGAATCCATGATCCTGTCGCAACCGCTCAATCGTGATTCACACGAGCACTGACGGGTCGGCGTGCCAGAAGCGCTCCTGTTCCATCGAGCCAGCTTTCGAATTCCAACGAGGTTTTAAAACTCGTATCCACCAACCGCGGCAGGAGCAGGGGATTCGTCGCCGCTGAAACCAGCGACGGCTCGCAAGTCGTGGCTGATGTAACTCCTTCTTGTCTGAGCCACGGCAGAAATTCCAGTCGATATACTCCAGACGGGTAACAGAAATGTGTTGCTGGCTTCCCGGTAATTTCTTCTAGACGCTGGCGGTTCTCGCGAATTTCGCGCCGGAACAACGCTTCTTCCTTTGGCGTGCGGTGGCGATGCGTGTGCAGTTGGAAGTCCACCCCTTGGGAGGAAAGTTCCTGAATCTCCGCCGGGGTCATCAACTGGAAAAGGCGGCTGGCGCAAAAGGCGTCGTAGTCCTGTCCCAGGAGGGTAGCAAGTTTCGCGGCGAGTTCGTCTTTCGCGGCCCCGCTGTAATTCTGCTGCTCTGCGAAGGCATGGAGGTGGTTGACAACCCCGCGCCGCGTTACCTCGGATCTTAAATCGAACTCACCAGGGATCCCCAGTTCAGGTGCAGCCTGAAGTCGGTGCCCGCGGCTCTTCCACAGCAGGTATGAGCACGCAAGGTTGAAAATCGGTCTAGGGAAATCGGAATAATACGTTGTCTGGTACACCGTGACCGGAAATCCGAAATCGCGCACCACCGGGTAGGCGCTGCGATAAAAATCATAGCCACCATCATCGAAGGTGATAGCCACGCTTTTTGAGGGCAGCGTTCCCGCATAAAGATGCTTTAAAGCCTCGCCCAGCGGCAACACCTCGCAACCTGAAGTCTTGATCAGTCTGAATCGCGACACCAGCACATCCTGCGTCATGTAGAGCGTCGGTTGCCATTCATGCTCGTCCTGCGCAGGAATACCGGTTGGTGAAGAAATGCCGTGATAGCAAAGGATCAGTAAACGCCGGCGGCGCCATGAGCTTCTTGCCAGCGTAGAGGAAATGCCGCTCGTCTTCAGAGCGCGGAAGCCAGCTCGTCGAATGGTTCTGAGCATCATTCTTGTGTACAGGAATGCTATGACTTGTGTACAGGAATGCTATGACCCGGAAATGCCAGTCGGTTCGTGCATTCCAATTCCCGCCGCTCCCAGCACCGAAGGATCGCGGTCGATAAAAATGCGCATCCACAATTCCAGGTTCAGCAGCCGCCAGATACGATTGCTGTTGTCCCGCAAACCTGCGCGTTGCTCCGCAAACAGTTTTCTCACCGCCTCCGGGCGGAACAGTCCGCGTTCCAAGCTGCGGGGGCCGGCCAGAGTTTGCTCCAGTTCGTCCAATTTCCGAGCCACCAGCCATCCCTGCCATGGGGTCGGAAATCCGAGCTTCCGACGATGGACGATCGAAGCCGGAAGCAGGTCTTCCGCTATTTTCTTCAGGACGCACTTTCCGGCCATTCCCCGCGTGGAATATTGCGGAGGAATGCTGAAGGCGAACTCCACCAGTTTGTGGTCGAGAAAGGGCACTCTGCTCTCGATCGACGCCGCCATGCTCATATTGTCCTGCTTCATGAGCAGCTCAATCAGATACGTCTTGATGTCGGTGTAAAGCAAACGGCTCAGCAGGCTACCAGAAGATTTCTCCCAAAAGCGCATGGACCCGTCGTATGCGCTCTCTTTCTGAGAGATCTCCGGTTGGAGGAGATCCGCCTGCTCGTCCCCGGAAAACGCGGAATAGAAATTGTCGAAATAAAAAGACTCCCACGATGCTCCGTCCCGCCCGAGGAACGTATGCTCAAGTTTCCGCCGCAAGGCCGATCCGAGCGGAGCCGAGCGAATCCCGCTTCGCAGCAAAGCGCGAAACGCGGCAGGCGTGACCCTGCGATAAGCGGAGTCGGCGCGCTGATTCCAAAGCGTCCACGCGTACCGCGTATATCCGCCCAGGGTTTCATCGCTGCCCTCACCCGTGAGAACGACGGTGACATGCCGCCGCGCAAGCTGCGCCACGAAGTACAGCGCGACGCTCGACGGCCAGACGATCGGCTCATCTTCATGCCAAATCAGTTTCGGCAGAGCATCAAAAAAGGCCCGCCTCGTCACCAAGATCTCGTGATGCTCCGAGCCGAGATGCTTTGCTACCGCCTGCGCGTAGGGCAATTCACTGTATTCGCGTTCACCATATCCGACCGAAAAGGTTTGTAACGGACCGCCGGACGCCTTGGTGGCCAGCGCGGCCACGGTGCTCGAATCAAGCCCTCCGCTCAGGAACACGCCAAGTGGCACATCGCTCATCAAATGTGACGAGACAGCCTGCTCGAGCATTTGTCGGTAGGTCTGAACGTAATAGCTCTCAGGATGCGCCACTTCGCTGTCGGCTTCTAGGTCCCAATACTGGCGCATCTCCAGTTTCCCGCTCTGCTTCGCCTCGAGCGTGTGCCCGGGCGGCAACTTCCGTATCCCCTCAAAAAACGTCTCCTCGCCGGTGATGTAGCCGAACGCCAGATACTCACGCAATATGCGGCGATTGAACGATGCGCGGACGCCAGGATAGGCAAGGAGCGTCTTGATCTCGGAGCCGAACAGAAACTTCTCTTGATCCCGCAGATAGTAAAAAGGCTTGATGCCCAAGCGGTCACGGGCGGCAAAGAGTTTCTGCGAACGCGCATCCCAAATGACAAATGCAAACATTCCGCGCAGATACTGGACGCAATCGCGCCCGTGTTCTTCATAAAGATGAACAATGGTTTCGGTATCGCTGTGTGTGCGATAGCGATGTCCGCGCGCCTCGAGCTCGCGGCGCAATTCCTGGTGGTTATAAATTTCGCCGTTGAAGACAACCCAGACGTTTCCCTCTTCGTTGCTGATGGGCTGATGCCCGCTCTGCACGTCGATGATGCTGAGCCGGCGCATCGCCAGGCCTACGCCTCCCTCCAGAAAAAGGCCGGCGTCATCGGGTCCGCGGTGCACAATCTGCTGGTTCATTTCCACCAGCGTCTCGCGCTCCACGCGACTCGCATCAAATCGAAGAATTCCGCAGATCCCGCACATATCAGTCCTCGGAATGCGCCGCCGCGGGCTGCAGCGCTTCTTTTGGGGAACGAAACGTTTCCGCCCACGCGTACACTCGAACCAACTGTCGCTCACCGGAGACAATATTGCCCTCAGGCCCCGACAGCTCACAGCTCTCGACCCGACGCTCGGCCGATACTACTTTTCGTCCCTTAAACTCCACCCAGGCACCATTGCAGAAAATTATCTCCTCCAACCCATTGCGCGACTCGCGAACATAGAGAAACTCGGCATCGCTAGCCCAATCTTGCCACGACCAGGACTGCGCCGCGCGGGCAAAGAACATCTTGTGCGTTTTGTCCTTCTCGGAATAACAATAACCGTGTTCGGGACCCGATTCGCCCAGGGGTTCCACGGGGTTGAGTTTCCCAGGCGCAATGCTTGCGGTGGTCAGGACTGTCGCTGTTTCTACCGGCAAGGCGCCCGCGTACTCAACCTGCAAGACCGGCGCCGCCTCTTTGCGGCCGTAAGCTGGAGACCATTCCTCCTGGCACAATCTCGCGCTCCAATGCGAACTCTCAGCCGATACGACTCCGACGCGCGCGCCCCCCTCAGCAGCGAATACCCGCGGATCTTTCTTCTGCTGCTCCAGGCCCGGTGCCAGGTGCCAACGAATGGCAATCCGGTGTTGCCCCGCACCTTCGATCAGGTCACGTACCAGCCAGAAACCGCCTTTGCGGTGAAACACCCAGCGGCGATGGACTGCCGCATCGTAGCCGTCGTGGCTTCCGGCGAACAGAATAAAATCCTCTCCCTCGACCCAGCGTTGAACCGTCGTGTTCGTCAGACGCTTCCAGGAGAACGGGCCGTTCGGGATTGATTGGCTGAGACCGTCCACCTGCACGGTGTTATGGGCCGCAGTGACTCGAAACGAAGTCCGCACGCTATTCGGACCAACGTATTCTCCCGATCCCGGATCGATCAGGAGCGCTTGTCCCGATTGCGCAAGCTGGATGCTAAGCGCGTCCGCATGCCCGTGGCCCGCGCCATGAACCCCCTGAGGGCCGGCATCAATCACCAACTGCGACGGCTCAGGCTCAGCGCCTGCCATGACGTACAGGCCGCTATCGCGCAGGGCTACGGAACGAGCCTCTGCGACAGCATTCTCGATCTGATCGAATCTTTGAACACCTTCGACTCCCAGCAACCAAACGGTCTCATCTCGCAGGCTTCCCGCCGCGCGCTTGAAATCCCCACGCCCAAACAGGACGGCTCCCGCCGCCAGCGGATCCAGCAGATGCTCGGTGCGGTTACGACGGCCGTTAAACACGCGCCCGCCATCGTCATCCCCGAACCGCGCGGTAACGCCCGCCTGACTAATGCGGAGCAGCGCTTCGAGCATCTTTTCGAGAGCATTCTCTAAGTGTTGGGGAACGGGAATGTCGTTGCGCGACGCCAGCACGATGGCATGCAAAAAGAAGTCCAGCGCATACACGTGATAATAGGCGGATTGCTCGAAATGCATTCCATCGGCGAGCACCTGGGATTCCGCTTCCTCGAGCACAATCCTCCACCCAAGCCGCTGCCATTGGCGGGCGGAACTCAGCTCTGGGCAGAGCACGCCGAGGAAGAATAACGCCACGCCTTCACCGAGCAAATGAGTGTTCGGTGAAAAGTAAGTCGAAAGGTACCGCTCAATATGACGGCCATTGAGCGCCAGCGCTTGACTAAGGTCGGCCGCGAACTGAGGCTTCGCAGCGCCAGCCAGCAAATGCTTTACCCAAAGCCAGGAAAACGTACGGAAGGCCACCTCCAAGCTGCTCGCCCAGTTCACACCAATCGGATACGGGTTCTGTTCCCTCCAATCGTAGAACTGCGCTATCAATTCCTTTTTGAAGCGTTCTTCGCTGCTGATGACATACGCCTTTGCCAGCGTTACCAAGTGTTGATGACGATTCAGTTCCCACGTGACTTTCGCGTCGCCGACTTCATCAAAGTCCAGATAGCGGATCGAGTACCAGGGCTTCTGTGGCGCGCCCTTACCATGCACACGATCATGATGCCAGTCGATCTTCAGGCCGTAGTCGAGGTTCTCGTAGCCGAGAAGATCAAACCGGTGCGCGCAAATTTTCTCCGCGCTGGAAAGAATGTCGTTGACTTCATTCGGCATTCGCTTGCGGAGTAGAGCAGCCAACGCCGGCATGTCTGGCGCGGAAAAGAAGAATTGCGGCTCAACGCCACTTTGGAGCGAGGACACTCGGACGCGGGGACGCTTACCCAGGCGATACAGAATGAAATCCGCCCGCTTCGAGATTTCCTGGCGGGTGCGCTCGCCGATCTCATGAGCACCCATCGCGAGCAACCGTTTCCAGCGCGCGCTTGGGCTCGACTCAAACGGCATCGGTGACCTCTTCGCGACTGATAGCGGCGGGAGTTCCGGTGAGCCAGTCCGCCATCTTTCCGATGTTATCGTCTCCGGACTGCGCCGCATGGTTCGTCAACTGCTCGCGGACAGCTTTGTGGTTCTCGATCAGGCGCAGCATGCGATCACACAGCTGCGTCGCGTCGTCTTCGCGGTAGGTGATGACTCCCGGCGGACGCGTCCCGTTTTCGCTGGCAATCACGGGAATGCCTAATGCCAGCGACTCCAGAACTGATGCGCTAACTCCATCGCAGGCGGGCGTCCGGACATAAGCAAAGCAGCGGGTGAGCAGCGACAGAAATTGGTCGTGGTCGAGGTTGCCAAGCAGGAGCAAGGATTCTTGTTCGTCCATGCTCCATCCTTCGATGTACTGCCGCGCCGGAGCCATTTCTTTCCCCGGAAATCCCAGCCACACAAATCCCGCTCGCGGGTAGTGCTTGCGGAAGGCGCTCATGGCTTCCCGCAGGGTTTCCAGCCGGTATTCAGGCCGGAAAGAGACGTAGGAGAAAAACACCGGCTCGTGCACGCGCAGAAAGCTCTCCTGCTCGGGGGCCGATGGGGCCGGCTCGAATTCCAAGTATTGAGATGAGAATGTCTCTATAGCCTCGATTTTTCCTGGGTTGATCCCATACCCCTGGATCGCGCGCTTCACGGCGTCGCTGTCGCAGGCAATGCCGCCGGCAAGGGCAAAAAGCAACTTGAATCCCCAATGCAGACGAACCGAATCGTGCCGGGGGAAGTACTTTTGCGAGAGTCCCCCATGAAAGGTGACCAGAGCGGGACGCAGCCCGAGCCGCCCTACCAGCACCGCAGCCAAAGCCAGCCAATACCCCTTTTGGGATTGACCGTTGAAATGAACGTTCAGCCGGTATCCGGAAAGAGCGTAGCGAACGACCTTGCGCAAATAATCCAGGCCGCTTTGCACGTCGATATAAGCCGGATCTTTGACCTGGCGGTTCTCGTTGATCTTCAGCACTTCGCAAACCTGCCCGCGACGCCGCAGTTCGTCGGTCACAAGCTTCGTCTGGATTGCCCAGCCGCACATCGGGGGCGGGTAATTGCCGATCTGGAGAATTTTGACAGGACTATTCACAAACTATTCTCGGGAGAATACGGACTGATGCAATCGGAATTCCAAGCCGAATACCAATTAATCCCCTAATTTTCATCAGCATACAGAAATTTCAGAACTGCTCTATCGGTACCCGTGACCGGCCGCTTGCAACTGCCGGAGGTAGAGATTCTCAGTCTCGGCCACCAACCGATCGAAGCTGAAACGGCTGGTGACCTGTTCCCGGCCCGCTTTGGCGAGGAGCGTCGCCAGGTCCTCATCCTCCAGCAATCTTAACAATGCTGCCGCCAAAGCACCCGCGTCTTGCGGAGGAACCAACAGCCCCGTCAACCCGTCCTGGATAACCTCGAGGTTACCTCCCAAAGCGCTGGCCACGGCCGGCAGCCCCGCGGCCAGGTACTCGAGAACGGCGTTCGGCAGTCCTTCGGCGAGCGATGGCAGCACAGCAATATCGCAGGAGGCGAGGATCTCCGGAACATCGTTGCGCCGGCCAAGGAAAAGAAAATTTCCGCTCAATCCGCGAGCCGCCACTCCCTGCTCAAAGGCAGGCCGCCGCCGCCCATCTCCCACGAAAACGAATTGCGTTCGCGGAAAAGCCTTCACGATTGCAGGTGCCGCCGAGATCAGCGTCAAGTGTCCCTTTACGTCGCTGATCATGTTGCCGACCAGGACCACCAGCTTCTTCCCGACGCTATTGGGGAAGAGAAATTCGCGGTTTGCTCGGGCGCGCTCGAAGCGCACCAGGTCCACGCCGTTATAGATGACGCAGACTTTTTCCGCCGGAATCCGATCCTGCGCGATCAGTCCGTCGCGAATTGCGCTGGCATTGGTCAAAACGACGGAAGACCGAGCCTGCAGAAATCTCAGAATGCGCCGGCGGTAGGTTCCGTACCAAGCATCGTGCGACAGATCGCGCTGGCTGGTGATGCGCACGGGTACGCGCGCCATCACGGCGGCGCTCATGCCCACCAGATTCGACCACAAGTCGTGTGCGTGCAAAATCTCAAAGCCTCCCCGGCGCAGGAAGCGAGCCAGCCGTAGGACGGCGAACGCACCCGATGGCGAATCAATGCCCCGGCCGATGTCCACGTGCACAATGGGAAGACCTCTCGCTGCCACCCGATCAAGCAGCGGCCCTTCCCGCCGCAAACAGCCGACTGTCACCTCATAACGCGCCGGATCAAGCCTTCGCGCCAGCTCCACCGCCTGGGTTTCGGTGCCCCCCAGCATGAAGGAGTCCACCAGGAAAAACACACGTCGCGACCCTTGGCTTGCTTGATGTTCGAGATGCTGTGGGGTTCGAACCGCGTCCGGAGCGCCCACGAGGGCCGATTCGGTTCTCTGCATCACTGGGGTAATCTTCTCAAATCCGAGCTTCTGATGTGCAATAGCTTGAGTAACATATTACTCTGGAAGTAACGTCGGAATTCCTCATCGTGATACAAGAACTCATGGAAAGCTTGGTTCCCGAGGATGGTGTTCTGCGAGCGCTCAGAGACCCCGGACAAAGAATTTTTCGGACCTTCTAATGAAGAAATCGATCAGTGTTTTCGGACTAGGCTACGTCGGAACTGTAACTGCGGCCTGCTTCGCGCATCTCGGCCATAAAGTCACCGGCGTGGACCTGAGCGCGTCGAAAGTAGAAGCAATCAACAGCGGTCGCAGCCCGATCGTCGAGCCGCAAGTCAGCGAACTGGCGGCGAAGTCGCATGCCGAGTGCCGCCTGCACGCCACTGCCGACGTAGATTCCGCCGTCATGGAAAGCGATGTTTCGTTCCTTTGCGTCGGTACCCCCAGCCTGCGCAGCGGAAAACTCGATCTCGGTCACGTGGAGCCGGTATGCCGGGAAATCGGCAAAGTGCTGGCCAGGAAGGATGCGTTTCACCTGGTTGTCCTGCGCAGCACAGTTTTGCCGGGCACCGCCGAAACCCTGGTGATTCCAGCTCTCGAAAAGGCCAGCGGCAAAAAGTTTGGACCCGATTTTGGAGTTTGCGTCAACCCTGAGTTCATGCGCGAAGGCACCGCGGTCTCCGATTTTCTCGAGCCTGCAATGACCATTTTGGGCGCATCCGATCCCACTCACTCGGCTGTCCTGGGCGAGCTCTACGCCTGGGCGCCGGGCAAAGTCTTTAAGACCTCCTTCCGCGGCGCTGAAATGGTCAAGTACGTTTGCAACGCCTGGCACGCGGTTAAAGTGGCTTTTGCGAATGAAGTCGGCTCGATGGCGAAGGAACTAGGGGTGGACGCGCAGGAGGCAGCTGAGATTTTTCTTGCCGACAACAAGCTCAACATTTCCACTGCCTATCTGAAGCCAGGTTTCGCTTTTGGCGGATCCTGCCTCCCCAAGGATGTTCGCGCTCTGAACTACCGCGCCAAAGAACTCGACTTGAAGCTTCCGCTGTTTGAGGCGATCCTTCCCAGCAATCAGGCCCATCTGGACCGCGCCGAGGAACTGGTGAAGAACAGCGGCAAACGTAGGATCGCCATGCTGGGGCTGAGTTTCAAAGCGGGCACCGACGATCTGCGTGAGAGCCCGCAGGTACAGCTGATCAAACGGCTGCTCGGTGAAGGCTGCCAGATCAAAATTTGGGATGAGAACGTCTCGCTAGGCAGATTGATTGGCTCCAACCGCCAGTACATCGAAGAGGTGATCCCGCACATCGGGTCCCTCCTTTGCTCAGACCTGGAACAGGCCCTCGCCGGCTCCGAAGTGGTGATTGTGGGAACGCGGGTTGACAACCACCGCCTGCGCAACGCGCTCAAGGACCAGCGCGTCATCGATCTCGTGAATCTGGACAAATCCAAAAGGCCTGCGGCATCGGCGTACGAAGGGATTTGCTGGTAGCGTGAGGATTCTCTGGGTCAAGGCCGGCGGATTGTTGCCCCTCGACAGCGGCGGGAAAATTCGCAGCTTCCACATCCTTCGCGAACTGGCAAAATTGCATGCCGTCACGTTCTTTGGTTTTCACGCCCAGCAGGACAATCCCGCACACGGAGAGCTGAACTCGATCTGTGAGCGCGTAGTTTGTGTTCCCCTGCAATTACGTCCGCCGAAAAGCGCAGCCGAGCTCCTGCAGTACATGCGTGGAATGCTTTCTCCCGATCCGTACGCGATCCGGAAATACTGTCAGCCACGAGTTGCCAGGGAATTGCGGCAACTTGTTGAGAGTGGCTCGTTTGACGTAATCGTCTGCGATTTTCTCGTCGCCGCCGGAGTGATCCCCTGGGATGCGCGGTGCCCAAAGGTCCTGTTCACCCACAATGTCGAGGCCACGATCTGGAAGAGGCACTACGAAGTCGCGCGTAATCCCTTGTGGAAACTGCTTTCCTGGCGCGAGTGGCGTGCCATGGAACGCGCGGAAAATCAGTATTTGAAAAAAGCCGACGTCGTGCTAGCAGTTTCGCAGGCAGACTGCGATGTTTTCGCAGAACTGATTCCGCCGGAAAAGCTGGTAGTCATTCCCACCGGTGTCGACATCGACTATTTCGCGCCCCAGAAATCCGTGGAACAATCAGACACTCTGGTCTTCACCGGCTCCATGGATTGGCTGCCGAATGAAGACGGCATCTTTTATTTCGTCCGCGAAATCCTGCCGCGCATTTCCCAACAAGTCCCAACGGTGAAGCTGACGGTGGTCGGCCGCAAGCCCTCGCGGCGCCTGCAGTCTTTGGCGCGGGAATCCTCGAATCAGGTACACCTGACCGGCTGGGTCGACGATGTTCGCCCCTATCTCGCGAACGGCGCGGTTTGCATCGTTCCGTTGCGGGTAGGCAGCGGCACTCGTCTCAAGATTTTTGAAGCCATGTCGATGAATAAAGCCGTCGTCTCGACCACCATCGGGGCTGAGGGCTTGCCCGTCACCCACGGAAACGAGATCTTCCTCGCCGATACGCCAGAAGATTTTGCCGAGTTCAGCGTGCGGCTTCTGCGCGACCAGGCTTTGCGCCAACAGATGGGCAACGCCGCCCGGGGGTTGGTCGAGACGAAGTACAGCTGGGCTTCGGTGGCAACAGATTTTGCCGCTGCTCTCGGGCGCGTCGCCGGTACTGCCCAACCTGCAGCAGTTCAGACATAGTCTCTAAGGCTGCTCCCCGCTCGTTACTTCCTGACAGGCACTCCCGGGATGTACTCCAGTGCAGGACGATGACCTTGAGTAATCTAGGTCATCCCTTTCGTCTCCACTAAAGTCACTGCAAGACTTACGAACTAAAGAGTCCTCGGAAAAAATTGAACGCGAGGCCGTAAATGACCCCCATTTTCGTGATCGGCCCTAAGAAGATCCTCTTTGTAAGCGTTTCATTGCTATTTCTCACCCTTTTCACACTTTCGTCGTTTGCCGCAACCAAGCACGAAGTGCTCTACCGTTCTCTAATTTCCTCTAGAGCCCAGCTGGTAATCTCTCCCCTAACCCTCCCGGCCGCAACCCAAAGAACGTTTTACAGCACTACGCTCTCGGTGAGCGGGGGTTATGCGCCGTACCGGTTTTCACTCCTGCGTTCGGCGATGCCCGCCGGTTTGACTCTCAGTTCCAGGGGAACTGTTTCGGGCACTCCGACCGTGATCGGTTCGTTTTATGTGCGTGTGCTTGTGACCGACTCCGCCTCCAATCGCTCCGAGAGGACGTTGAGTCTGACCGTGAAAAGCCCCTCGACGGGCAGCGTTGGCATCTCAGTATCCCCGACCAGCTCCAGCGTATCGTCAGCCGGGACCCAGCAGTTCAGCGCGTTCGTGAGCGGAACGAGCAACACGTCCGTGACCTGGTCGACCACGATAGGCAGCATCACCGAACTTGGGAAGTTCACGGCTCCGACTGTCTCCAATGCGACCTCCGCCACCGTGACCGCGACCAGCTCGGCAGACACTACCAAAAGCGCCAAAGCGGTCGTTTCTATCGCGGCAGCGTCTTCGTCGGTGACGGTTCAGATTACGCCCGGCAGCGTCAGCCTAACATCGGGAGGAAAGCAACAGTTCGCAGCCACCGTCAGTGGTGCTTCCACGAACGCAGTAACCTGGTCGACTAGCGCGGGCAGCATTTCGAGCTCCGGACTGTACACGGCTCCGGCGATCACAACAAACACGAGCGCATCCGTCACCGCGACCAGCGTCGCAAACGCGACCAAGCACGCGACGGCCACCATCACGATCAGCTCCAGTTCCGTAACCCCGGTCAGTGTACAGGTGACTCCGACTAGCGCAAGCATCAAGTCAGCGGGGACGCAACAGTTCACCGCGACTGTCAGCAACACGACGAATACGGCTGTGACCTGGTCAGCCAGTATTGGTAGCATCTCCAGCGCGGGTTTTTACACCGCGCCGTCGGTTACGACTTCGACCAGCGCCGTAGTCACGGCCCGCAGTGTGGCCGACACAACCAAGTTCGCGCAGTCCGCGATAAGCATCGCAGCGCTTTCCACCAGCTCGAGCTCGGGTAGCACGGCGCCAGTGACCACCGCCAATAACGGTCCCGACAACCGCTATTGCAATCCAGGGGACGTAGCGAATTTTGGCGCGAGTAGCGACACCGTGGCCACGCTTCCTACCGCATGCTTTTATACAGCGATGGCCGCCACTCCATCGCCAGGAACCGTAATTGCGGTTTCGGCGGGGGGAAGCCTGCAAGGCGCGCTTAACTCGGCGAATTGCGGCGACACAATCACCATCCAGGCCGGCGCCGTGTTCAGCGGTACGTTCACATTGCCTGCCAAATCCTGCGACGACCAGCACTGGATCACGATCCGGACCAGTGCTCCCAACAGCAGCCTTCCCCCGGAAGGGACGCGCCTTACCCCATGCTACGCGGGAGTCGGAAGTCTTCCCAACCGGCCGGCGTATGCCTGCACTTCTGCTGCGAACGTCATGCCGCGCATTCTGGCGGGGGGCAACCAAGCATTTATCACAGCTTCCGGTGCCAACCACTATCGCTTAATCGGCCTTGAGATTACCCATCCGGCGAACATGCCGATCGGCCAGCCCGACACGCTGGTGGCCATCACCGACGGAACCGCGCTGCCCGATCATGTGATTGTGGACCGCTGCTGGATCCACGGACTTCCGACGGCGTTCCTGAAGCGCGGTGTGAAGATTGATGGCAACGACCTGGCCGTTATCGATTCGACCGTAACCGATGTGCACGCGGTGGGAACCGCGACGCAAGGCATCCTATCCGGTACGGGCACCGGCCCGCTCAAGATCGTCAACAACTTCGTTGAAGGCGGCGATTCCGCTGTCGGTTTCGGAGGTCAGGGTAATCCGTTCGGGAATCCAACCGACGTCGAGATCCGCCGCAATCACCTGTTCAAGCCGTGGTCCTGGCAAGCCGGCAATCCGGCCTACCTCGGATATCCTTTCTCCGCCAAGGTGGCACTGGAATCCAAGAATTCGAATCGCGTTCTCATAGAAGCCAACATCATGGAGAACACGTGGGGCGATCAGCCCGGAGGCCCCGCCCAGGGCGGCGACGGCTCCATTTCATGGCTTGGACCAAAGAGCCAGAACAGTCAGTGCCCGAGCTGCGATGTCAGCGATGTCACCATTCGCTACAACTTGGTGCGCCACGCTGGCGGAGGATTCTACATCTTCGACTCGACCTCTGATACCGGAGCTCTGGCGCTGCAGGCGAAGCGCTACAGCATTCACGACAATCTACTGGACGATATCAGCACGGTTTACTCCAGAGCTGGCAGCGGAAACGGAATCCTCAACCGGTTTTTGGGAAGCAGCATTTACGCTCCGCCGGCGAACATTAATGTGTTGCATAACACCGGACTCGCGGTGGGAGCCGCGGTGCTGAGCCTCAATGGCACTTCCACGGTGCCGTATGTGGGCTTCAACTACTCCAACAACCTGGAATCGGACGGAAACTACGGCATCTTGGGATGCAGCGGGCAATTGGGAATGAACGTGCTTAGCAGCTGTGCCCCGGGCTACGTCTGGTCGAGCAATGCTCTCCTCGGATCGACTTCATCTCTGGTCAGCCCCTCAGCCGTGGGCTTCGTAAACTACAAAAACGGAAACGGCGGGGACTACCGGCTGTGTAAGGGACCTGGCATACCGGCGTCGACGTGCACTGCCGCCAGTCCTTACGCCAATGCGGGAACTGACGGAAAAGACCTCGGCGCGGATATCAGTACCATGAAGGCCCTGACTGCGGGCGTCGACTAAATCGGCTGAATCCCACATTTGTGATGCGGAGGCCAAGCGCCTCCGCATTTTTGTTGTGGACCGCCTTGGTCGGGCGCCTTAGTTTTATAGCAAGTGGTCCAGGGTGGTTCGCGTTACACCCTCTGCAAAGTTTTGCACACTGGAGACGAACACTGCTCAAGATCGCCCCAATCCAAATTAACTCATTGCAGCACAGCAGGTTATACTCAGGTCATCGTTTTGGCGAGGCCCCAGAATTGCAGAGACATTCAGGAGTTGGCGCGCAGGAGTTTGCGCGCATGAATCAGCATTGAGCCGAAGGTCCGAAACCTGCACACCGGAGAGCAAAGCAGAATGAAATTGTCTGTGGTCATGCCTATCTATAATGAACGCGCGACTCTGCCCGCAATCGTCGCTCGCGTACTTGCGGTACCGCTCGAAATCGAACTGATTTGTGTAGACGACGGTTCGCGCGACGGTTCGCGGGAATTGTTGGCCGCCATGGCCACCGAGCGCCCGCAGATGCGGGTCGTCCTTCAGCCATACAACATGGGCAAGGGCGCGGCGTTGCGACGCGGGATCCAGGAAGCCACCGGTGATTACGTCATCATTCAAGATGCGGACCTCGAGTATGATCCCAATGAGTATTCCATCCTGCTTGAGCCTCTGATCGAGAACAAAGCTGATGTCGTCTACGGATCGCGATTCATGGGAGGACGCCCGCACCGGGTTCTCTACTTCTGGCACTCCGTCGGAAACTGGCTGCTTACCCTTCTCTCCAACTGCATCACCAATATCAACCTCACCGACATGGAGACCTGTTACAAGGCGTTCCGTCGTGAGATTATTCAGGCGATCCCTCTCGCGGAGAACAGATTTGGATTCGAGCCGGAAGTCACAACCAAAGTTGCCAGACTCAGGCTCCGCATCTATGAAGTCGGAATCAGCTACTCGGGCCGCACCTATGAAGAAGGCAAGAAGATCGGCTGGAAGGATGGGGTCCGCGCGATCTGGTGTCTTCTCAAATATTCCATGATTGACCTGCCGCCCCTCGCTCAACCTGCTCCAGCGCCATTACCCGAGGCGCAATGGAAGCAGGAACGCACCATGGGGTGAAGCGAAAGCGTGCCAAACGCAGAAACGAGAATGATCGCTAGTCAGACCCGCACAGGTTCTCCACAGTCTTCCATATGGCTCCCGGCAAGGACTTGGGGCCTTGTTTTTCTATTTTCGGCCATGGTGCAGATCGCGTTTCTCGCGCTGCTGCCCGCCTCGGCGCGAAGCAATGACAGTGTTGATTTCGTCCGCTACTACGACCCGGTCGCGCGCAACCTGCTTGCCGGTAATGGCTTGGTGGTGAAGCCGGGGGAATTCGGCACTACCTATCCTCCCGGCTTCCCTTTTTTCCTGGCGTTCGCCTACCGAGCAGGGGACCTTTTTCACACGAGCCACATCGAGGCTCTGCTCGCCCTGAATGTTCTCGCCATGAGCATTGCCGCCGTCTTGGTGTTCGCGACTGCCAAGGCGCTTTTTGATACTGAGATCGCCTTGTGCAGCGCAGCTCTTTGGATAACCTACGTATTTAATCTGTGGCTCATCAAACAGCCCAACAGTGAGGTTCCCTTCACGCCCCTGCTGTACGGAGGCATCTACTGCCTGATTCGCAGTTGGCAGAAGCCGACGGCTGGCTCAGCGGCAGCCTGCGGTTTTTTGCTGGGATTGGCCGCGTTAGTCCGACCGATCGTGATCTTCCTGCCGGCTCTCGCGGCTGTGTTGCTGCTCACTCGCACGGAAATTGCGTACAGGAAGCGAACTCTGATCGCGGTCTTGATCGTGGTTGTATTTGGCGTCACGGCCTTGCCATGGGAAGCGGCTCTCTACACTCATACACGCCGCTTTGCGCCATTGAGCACGAACGGGCCTGCCACAATTCTTGACGGTGTGACCTTCACCCGTAGGAGCAATGTGCGGGGCATTCCTCCGGCGGTGGCCGATCTGATGGGGCGTATCGCCGCCAACCAGCACGAACTGAACAGTTCAGGAAAACTCTTTGATTATCTCGCCACCGAAGCGAAACATCATCCCGGAACCGTGGCGGATCTTTTCTTGTTGAAGGCGGCAAGAAGTTGGTTTGGAACCGACTCTGGAGCGCACGAGCGGCCCATCATGATCCTGCAGGTTTTCTATCTTGGTTTCGCGATTTATGGGTTCTTCCTACTGTACCGGCAGCGCCCAGAAACGCGGCCGCAGCTTGCGCTACTGCTGATCCTGGTGCTTTATTTCTGGGGAATGGCTTTTGTGGCGCTTTCCATCCTGCGGTATCTGGTTCCGGCAATGGCTTATTTGTTGATCCCTGCCGCTGCCCTACCAGCCGCATTGATAAAAAGACATCGCAAAATGACCGCGTCGGCGACGGTTTAATTGACGTCCTGGGTGAGTTGGTTGACTCTCTCCAGGTCGGCACCTAGATTTTTTTCATCGGAGGCGGCTCCCGAGTAAGGACTGGCCTGCGCACAGGATGCGACGGGGTCGCCTGCGCCCCGGCACAAGCGATAGTCGCCGTTCTGCGCTGCCGCGAAACGAATTTGGCCGGGGTCCTTGGGGCGAAGATTGACGTCCTTACGTTTTCTAATCTTGTCGTTGGATTTCGGGAAATCTCCATCAGAGCCAGCAATGGCATTGTTCAAAAACACTAGGTCCAGCGCGCACATATCTAGGGCGGCCCCGCCATAGACTCCCTGGCAACCAGAAATGGCCGCGCCTCCAGTCATGACGATCAGGTTGTTCTCAAACCTCAGCCCGACCAGCGGTGCTTGCCTGATGGTCAGTAATTGAAGCATCTGCCCGTTTGTGATCCCGGTATTGTGTTCGATGCCGATGTCGCGGGGCGGTTGAAAGCGTGGTCCGCCCAAAAGCCGGAATAGAATTCCCCGTCCCGCGCCGGGGCCGGCATATTCGGTGCGGATATCGTCGAGTAGATTGTCGTGAATGCTGTAGCGCGAGGCTTGGCGGGCGATCCCGCCAGCATCGGAAGGAGAATCGAAGATGTACAGGCCTCCGCCCGCGTGGCGGATGATGTTGTAGCGAAAGGTAATGTCGTTGACCTCGCAAGACGGGCATCGGTTATTCTGGTTCTTGGGTCCAAGCCAGATCGCACTCCCGTCGCCGCCCTGCGGTCCGCCCCATGAATTCTCGAAGATGTTTCCTTCCATCAGCACACGCGAAGAGTTCTTCGATTCGAACAACACCTTGCAGTTGAATCGCACGCCCAAGAAATTGGGATCGCCGAGCCTCCAGGCTAACGGTTTGAATAAATGATTCCTGCGGATTTCTATATCTCGCGGTGTGATCTCGGAACCGGCGCCTCCAAAACCGATACTGGAACTGCCCCCCTCGATGAAATTGTCGACGATTTTGAGCGGGCCCGTCCCTGTCCATCCAGCAATGCCTTGGGTATCGGTGTTCACTTGGTGAATGTCCGTGATGGTCGAATCGACGACCGCCAGATTGCTTCCGTTCAAGGCGATCGCTCGTTGTGTACCGTCCCTGGCGTTTCCGTGGACCCAGCATCGGTCGAGAATTATGTGGTGGGAATTGAAGGCTAATCCAACCAGCGCACCCGCGTCCGTGCCGGAGGGATGAGTAATTTCCAACCCCACCAAACGATAGTGGTCGACCGGCGTGCCCTCGGAATTAAGCGGCGGGTTGCCAACGATTTGGGCAGTCACTACTTGGGTGGAACCACAGTTCAGCGCAGGACGACCCGGTAAACTGCTTACGCCGGCATAGCATGGCGTCAGCCTCGTTCCTTCCGGCGGAAGTAAAGAATCTTCCGTCGAGGTACGAATGATGATCCAGTGCTGATCATCACAGTTTTTTGGCCACAGGTGGAACTGGCCTGCGAACGTGGCCCCAGCTTGCAGTTTGAGCACATCACCGCATTTTGCGCTTTTCAGCGCATCCTGCAATTGATCACTCGTCTTAATCTGCCAGATATTGCCGGTCGCAGGTGTCTCGGCCACGGCGGAGGAAACATAAACCCGAGGCAATTCTGCCGGACCGTCCGTATTGCGCGAGGGAGGAGACACCTGTTGGGAGGTTGCTGCGGCAGTTATGAAGAGCAAAGAGGCTAGAAGGCGAGATTCGCAGGCGGAGAAAAATCTCATGAGCGGATTAACTCTGAATCTCGAGTGGCCCAAGGTTTGCAGTTCGGCCTAACCAGGTGTGGTCCTTCAGCCAGATTTTGGTCGCAAACAGCCGCGGATAGAGTGCTCGCATCGTGGAAAGACGAATGGAGCTCTTCGCGCGAGGGCCACCAGCCAGAGGATAACCAAGCTCCTGGAGAAGATCTCCGATCAGCCTCTCCATCGCCGTCAACTGCTCGGGCCCCATTTTCTCCTGCCAGCGCCCCACCGGGTTAAATCCCTGCTCGGCAGAGAAGGATGAATTGGGCTTGCTAACAGAACCAATACCCACCTTCTGGATGCGGTCGTAGTCGAGTTCCTGCCCGATAAATTGGCCAACTCTGGCGAGCGTTTCCCGGGGATCGCCGACCAATCCTTCGTAGCGCACCTCCATGTACTGAGCACCCAGCGCTACGCCGTTCCGCCGACCCTGCCGGACAGTCCAATCCCAATACAAAGCGCTTACCAGCAATTCCTGGCCTCGATCCCACGGCAAG
Source organism: Terriglobales bacterium (assembly GCA_035606605.1). Classification (GTDB taxonomy): domain Bacteria; phylum Acidobacteriota; class Terriglobia; order Terriglobales; family Acidobacteriaceae; genus Gp1-AA145. The sequence goes on along the minus strand of DATNEX010000130.1, from coordinate 77,836 downwards.
TTACGCGTCCAGCCCTGCCGTGCATAGGACAGCGCGACATCGCGTCCGTCGCGAATGATGTGAATAACAAGCGCTTCGGGAATCTGCCGCTTGATTTCTTGCATGTAGAGCAGATGGTCTGGGGTGCACTCCGCCCATCGTTCCACACCCTGTTGCCGCACGATTTCCTGCATATAGGTCTGTAGAAAATCTCCCGCGCCATCACAGTGGAGAAGAATTCGCTCGCGAATCTTTTCGGCATGCAGCCCGGACACTTGGAAGAGCTTGCTGCGCAACCATTTCTCCAAAAGGCGCTCACGATTGGCCCGCGATTTGAAGTTGCCGAACCGTGGCGCGAGCAGATTGAAGGCTTGCGACTCCGCGCGATACACGGCAAATCCTCCGGCCGACAGCAGCATGTGGTAGAGCAGCGTTGTTCCTGAGCGGGGACAACCGAGGACAAACACCGGCGCTTTGCTGCGGGCCCCTGCTCCCCCGCGCGCCGTCTTCGTCCGCTCGTCGGTAGCCGTTGTCATAGTCGCTTTCAGGAACTCATCGGTGCCAGTTCCGCGGGCCGAAGCGAACTCTGCTCCGTCGGATAGTTTCGCGCTTCAAGAAAGTTCCGGTGCCATAACTCAAAAATGAGCAACAGCCAGAGGTCGTTGGGACGGTCGCGCCGTCCGCTCTGATGCTCCTCGACCAGAGCCCGCACCGCTTGAGGATTAAAATAGCCGCGTTGCAACGTTCTCGGCTCGAGCAGGATTTCCAGCATGTGATTCAGTTCGCCCCGCCACCAGTGTTTCAGAGGCATGGCAAATCCCTGCTTAGGGCGATCGACACCGGGAATTCCCAGCCGCATGGCCAGCTTTCGCAGGGCGTATTTGCGCGTGCCCAAACGGAGCTTCCATCGCGACGATAGGCTGGCGACCCACTCCACGAAAAGATGGTCCAGGATCGGACAGCGCACTTCTAGCGAGTTAGCCATGCTCATCCGGTCCACTTTTGCCAGCACGTCGCCTGTCAGATAGGTCTTGGTATCCAGATACAGCAGGCGGCCGAGACGGTCGGTGGCCGGAGCATTATCGAAGTGACGACGATAGGGGTGCAAGGGATCGCTACCGTGCTTCTGGCGCGCCAGAAAATCTGGGGAAAAAAGGGCCCGCTCACGATCGAGTGCCGGAAGATAGGCGATGCTGTCCAAGTATCGTTCGCGCGGAGGCAGAGACACATTGAAGGCGAACCGCCGTCCCAGCAAGTCCTGAGGGAGGCGCGGATACACCTGACGCCGGAAATATTCCCCCGCCCAGGCCGGTACGCGCTCATACTTTTGCCGCGCCAGATGAACCATATAGCGATCATAGCCGGCAAACAGCTCGTCGCCGCCATCGCCGGAGAGCGCCACCGTCACACTCTGCCGGGCAATGCGGGAGACGTGGTATGTGGGAATCATGGAAGAATCGCCGAACGGCTCTTCCATCATTCCCGTCAGCTTGAGCAGCACTTCCTCAATGCGCGGCTCGACGGTAAACTCGTGGTGCTCGGTGTGAAATCTCGCCGCCACTTCGCGTGCGTGTTCGGACTCGTTGAAGTCCTGCTTTGAAAATCCTATGGAAAAAGTTTTGACCGGCCCGCTGCTGGCGCGGGCCATAAGGGCGACCACCACCGAGGAGTCGAGCCCGCCGCTCAATAGCGCCCCGAGCGGGACATCGCTGATCAGCCGAATGCGCACCGCTTCCGCCAGGCGCTGTTCCAGTTCTGCGAGAAGATCTTCTTCGCTGCCCGGATCGTAGGTACCAAAAGCCGGCAAGTCCCAGTATTGTGAAATGAGAGGCTTGCCTTCGGAAAATTCCAGAACGTGCCCCGGGGGCAATTTTCTGATGTTCCGGAAAGCGGTGAGCGGGTCGGCGATATAGCCAAAATGGAAGAACTGGATGAGCGCTTCGTGGTCCAATTCCGCGAGTTCCGGCGCGACCGCAAGTATGGTCTTGATTTCCGACCCGAAATACAGCCTGCCCTGATGCAGAGCATAGTACAGCGGTTTTTTCCCCAAGCGGTCTCGCGCCAGCAACAGGCTTCGCTGGCGCTCGTCATACAACGCGAAGGCAAACATGCCGCGCAGCTTTTTTACGCATTCTGCACCCAACTCCTCATACAGGTGCACAATCACTTCCGTATCCGAGTGCGTGTAGAACCGGTGTCCCTGGCCTTCTAACTCGCGGCGCAATTCTGGGAAATTGTAGATCTCGCCGTTAAGGACCACCCACACGCTGCGGTCCTCGTTATGGATAGGCTGGCGCCCACCCCCCAGGTCGATGATGCTGAGGCGCCGCATGCCGAGGCCAGCCGGGCCTTTTGCGTAAATACCCTCGTCATCTGGACCCCGGTGCACGATGGTTTCACACATTCGGCGCACGTCGGCGGAGTCCGCCGTTTCCGGCGCCTGGCCAACGATTCCGGCTATTCCGCACACGGTCGCATCTCCAATTGAGCTCTCATGGCCGGGCGTAAGTCTTCGTCCACTGCGTCCTCTTCCAGACATCAGGTTTCGGCGGAACCGGGCTTTGGCCGGCGGCATATAGGTCCGCTACACGGCGCACGCCGATGGCATAGGCGATCAGGAAATATGGAAACAGGTTGTAGGCGGTGTCCGAGAAAAATGCACCGGTGAGATAGGCTCCGAAGGCGGCGACCAGCCCGCCTGCAAGAATCTGGGCATCTTTATCTTGCTTGAACAGTGCGGAGCGACGCACGCTCAGCACACTACGGAAGGCTGCCAACAGCACGAGCACGAAGAGAAGCAAGGCGGGGATACCGCCCTCGGCACCCATTTGCGTATAGGTATTGTGCGCGACCTTCCAGGAGCCGGTCACGACCGGGAAATTGCCCGGCCCGACCCCCACGATCGGATGCTGCGCCATCAGCTGCAGGCTGGTCTCAAGCAACTCCCTGCGCGCATCGACGGAGCCGTTATCCTGAGACCCGGCCATCCGTCCGACAAACATGCTCTGCAGCCGAATAGCGTAATTCGGGGGCGCGAACGCGACCATGCCGACGCACATCATTCCGGCAAGCAGGATAAGGTACCATCTGCGGCCTCTGACACCAAACTCCCATAAGCACAAAACCACCCCCACCAGTAACGCGAGAAATCCGCTCCGCGAATAAGTGGCAGTCACGGCGTAAACCATGGTTATCAGCCCGATCGCCCAGATGCCCTTGCCGATCGGCCCGCGCCCTCGCAGCAGGAATGCCAGGCAAAACGGAATATTAATTGCAATGTTGATGGCTAGATCATTCGGATTTTCAAGCACGCCTCCGGTCACGCCCGTCAACCTACCAACACTATCGGTGCGATGAGCCGCGATGGAAACGATGCTCATGAAGCAGACGGCGCCGGCCTGGACGAAAATCAACTTCCGGAGCTGCGAAATCCGTTCGACGACCATGGAAATCAGGATCGCCACAATCACACCCTTGCCAAAACTGGAAAATACGGTGGTGAAGGCTCCGCCCCGCCAATAGGCGAACGGGATACACAGGCATAGGTGCGCGAACAGCAGCAGGAGAAGCTTGAGCGTCAGCGGAAATTGCACCTTCTGTCGCTTGGTGGATTCAGAAATGAGAGCAATAAGCGCAATCCCGCCAAGAATTTTGGCCAGCGGAACCCCGCGCATGAAGGGTACAACGTCTTCGGGCCGAGCAAAATACAAGATCGAAAATCCGATGAGCACACGGAAGGCGAATGAATCGCGTATCGCCCGTACCCTTCCGTGCTTGTCCATCCACGACGGTGGATTCGGGGTGGTGGCGGGCAGCGTTCGCGAGGAAGTCATCGTCCCCATGCCACCCTCCGCCTAGTGATGAAACTGAGAAAAGCCATCAGCGCCGCCATGTTTAGAACGAGGAAGGTGCGAATCGCATCCGCAGCGCGCCCCAGCGGCCCTAGTTTCAGCCGCGCAATGCTCAATAGTCCCAGAGTATAAAAGACAAGTTGCAGTGCAAGAGCTGCGCGGTAGAGATGCTCCGTCAGAAAGAGCGACGAAATAAACACCGCCCCCAGCGCGAATGGCACCACCAACCGGATCAGTTTGTGACTGATGAATTCAAAGCGTATGGGATTTGCGCCGGTCAGCAGCCAGGGAGCAAGCTGCACCAGCTGATAATTGCCGGCGAGCGTCCGTACCTTGCGTGAGAATTCCCATCGCATGCCCATGCCGGCGATATCCCAGGCGCGGGCTTCGGGTGCAAAAACCACTCGAAATCCCTGGCGCACCACATGCATGGGGATGTAAACGTCATCGAGAATCGTGCCTGGAGGGAGCTGCGGCACTAATTTCCGACGCGCAGCGTATAAAGCGCCAGTCGCGCCGGCCACGGAGCGGCAGGCGGACTCCATCTCGCGTATTTCTTTTTCGATTCGCCAGTAGAGACCGACCCCCTGCGCTGTTTCGCCGGTTTCTGGATCACCGATCATCAATTCCCCGCTGGCGCAGCCTACCTCCGGATCAGCAAAATTGCGGGCCAGTTCTCGGAGAGCGCCGACTTCGACTCTCTGTCGCGCATCGGTAAAAACTATCAATTCCCCCTGGGCCGCCGCGACTGCGTCGTTCAGGCCGGCTGCTTTGCCCCTCGACTCGGGGCTTAGGATGACGCGCAACCATGGATGATTCTCGTGCCGATGCAGGACCTCATTGGTCTCATCCGTCGAACCATCGGAAACAATAATGAACTCGGTCTGCTGCGCTGGATAATCAAGCGAGAACAGGTTGCGGAGCTTTGGTTCCAGATGGGCAGTCTCATTCCGCACGACCATTACAACCGAGATCGTCGGCGTGTATTCGGAAGCTCGCACCGGGCGTGACCACCACCGGCGGCGCAACCAAAGCCAGCAGGGGTATCCGATGTAAGCGTAGGCGATCAGCCCGGCCGCGGACCAGAAAACTGCCTTCATTGCGCACCCCGGCCAAGGAGCACGGTCTTTATGGTCTGAAACATGATCATCAGATCCAAGCCCAGGGACATGTTCTTGATGTAGTAGAGGTCGTACTGAAGCTTTTCCTTCGAATCTTCTACGGTATTGCCGTACTTATATTTCACCTGAGCCCAGCCCGTGATGCCGGGACGAACAGCGCTGCGCACCGGATAATACTGGATGGCTTTAGAGAGCATATCGACGAACTCCGGACGCTCTGGGCGCGGCCCGACAAACGCCATGTCGCCCTTCACCACGCACCACAACTGCGGAATCTCGTCGAGGCGCGACTTGCGTAGGAAGTGGCCCACACGGGTAATTCTGGGATCGTCGTCCCCAGCCCAAGTCGGGCCGGTATCGGATTCGGCATCCGGGCGCATGGTGCGGAACTTATAACAATAGAAGACCTTGTTAGCCAGTCCGATTCGCTTCTGGCGATACAGGATTGGCCCCTTCGAATCGAGCTTGATCGCCAGGATCACCAGGGGAATGACGGGCAACACCAGCAATAGGAGAATGGCGGAAACAGAGATCGAAAACAGCCGTCGCAAGAGCATGAAGCTTGCGCTGAAACGAAACCCTTCGGCAAAGATCAACCAACTAGGATAGAGGTTATCAACCTCGATTCTGCCGGAAATCTTCTCCAGCCAGGATGTTGCTTCTTCGATGGTGACTCCATTGAGGCGAAGCTGAAGCATCTCCATGACAGGAAGTGTGCCGCGTCGATCTTCCATCGCAACAATCACGCGGTGGACTCGATGCTCGCGAATCAATTCCACCAGGTGCGCAGCGATGGCTTCACGAGTAAGGGCTCCTTCCACATTGCCACTCCATCCTGCGACCTCGACACCCAGTTCCGCGCGGGTCCGCAATCCGTTGACCAAGCGCTGCGCCCGTTCCCCAAGTCCCAGCACATAGACTCGTTCCCGCAAATAGGAACTTTGCGCGAGCCATGCATACACGAGGCGCCATGCAAATAGGGCGGCGGTAACCAACAGCAGCCCGAGAACCATCGTGTTGTTTCCGATCAGCGCTCGCGGGAAAACATAGGCCACAACAGCGGTCAGAAGCGCCAGAATCCCGGGCACCATCAGCAGGCGAAAATATAATTCGCCGCGCGCATTCCATTGCGCCGGCTCATAAAGGTCAAATAAGTGCGAAAATACCAGCACCGCAATCGTGCCCGCCAGGATCTTGAAGTGTCCGCCTTCGTAATTCAGCAATACATAACTGTCTTCCGGATGCTGCCACAGGGTGGCGGCTAGGAACGAAGTCCAGACCAGTAAGGCCTCCCCGCCGAGCAGAACCAGTGTCCGGATCGGGTAGTAGATACTGAACAGACGGATCAAGAGATCTCCTAATTCTTGGATTCGGCCTTCGCGTCGGATCCGTACGCTGAATAGTAATAATCCATGTAGGGGGAGAGTTCTGGAGTGATCCCGTTGAGCACCACTCCGACCACATTGCGGTCGGCGAATTCTCCGCGCGCGCGGCACGCTGCGTCCACCGGAGTGCCGTTTGAGCGAACCACCAGAAGAACGCCGTCACATTCGCTGGAGATCAGAGCTGCGTCGGAGACTGGCACCGCCGGCGGCGAGTCGATAATAATCCAGTCGAACAACGGGCCTAGCCGACTCAGTAGTGATTTTATGAGCCCGTTGGCCAGCAGTTCGGCCGGATTTGAAGTATTCAGTCCCGCAGGAATAAAGAACAGGTTCTCAAGCGGGCCGCGCTGAATCACGGAAAATTCGTCGCCTTCGCGGCGGAGATACTCCGCCAATCCGGGCCCCGGCTGTGCTCCGAGCTGTTTGTGAAGATTCGGATTGCGCAAATCGGCGTCGATCAGCAAGGCGCGCCGCCCATGCTGGCGCACAACCACTTGCGCAAGATTCGCAGAGGTGAACGATTTCCCTTCCTTCGGCAACGCGCTCGTTACCAGCAGTTTCGATAGTGTCTGTTTCTCTCGTATTTGGTAGAGGCGGCTGCGTAGCGTGCGGAATTCTTCGGTTCCCGACCGATGCTCATCGTTGCTGAAGAAGAGCATGGTCTTCGGATCTGGGTTCCAGCGGGTCTGCGGACAACGCGCCAGCAGACTCTCGTAATTCAACCCCAACGTAGGAGCCGCTCCGACCAGCACCGATGTGCTGGCAATCACCCGCGCGGGCTCGGCAGCAGGCTCGAGGATGATGGACGAGTTCTCCACCCGTGGGGTCGGCTGCGACAAGGCCCGTTCCTGTTCGGCTTTCTTTAATGCTTCGTGAATGCGGCTCATAGTTTTCCTTCCTTGGGTAACTCACGCTCGGGGTCTTTTAGTCGTTCTGCAAGATTGGAGAGCGTCTTCAACGCCTCGGTAAGATCAAACTTATCTGCACTGGCGAGGGGAGGCGGAGGCAGGGTTGCGGGGTTATCTCCCAGATCAAAATCCCGGGCAACGGCATCCACAATGGTGGGGCCAACCGTCTTCTGCTGATCCACAAACGCACTCACCAGGCAGTGTTCACAGATCAGGTTCACTACGCGGGGTATGCCGTTGGAATAGCGGTGAATCGCGGTGAACGCGTCCCCGTCAAAGATTGGTTGGCCGTTCGAACCAGCAATGCGAAGCCGTTGTTGAATGTAAGCCTTGGTCTCCTCTGCGGCCAGGGCGTGGGTTTTCGCGCGAAGCGTGAGGCGTTGCCGCAACTGTCGCAAGTGCGGCTGTTTCAATTTTTGTTCTAGTTCCGTCTGGCCGACCAGAACAATCTGGAGCAACTTCTCCGTGAAAGTTTCCAGATTCGTCAGCATACGGATCTCTTCTAGCACCTCATCGGCGAGGTTCTGCGCCTCATCCACGATCAAAACAGCGGTTTCGCCGGCGCGGTAGCGCTCCAGCAGCCAGTTGTACAGCCGCATCAGGATCTGGCTCTTTGAACGTGTCTCGCAAGGAATGCCGAAGTCCGCCATCATGTAGTCGAGGAACTGCGGCACGTTCATGCGGGAGTTGAACACGAAAGCGGTCGGGACCTGCTGTGCACGCAACCACTCGAGCAGCTTGTTAATGAGCGTGGTCTTGCCCGTTCCCACTTCGCCCGTAAGCAGCACGAAGCCTTTTCGGCTCTGGATGCCATAGGTAAGGCAAGCGAGAGCTTCCTCCGTGTGCCGCGTCAAAAACAGATAGCGCGGATCCGGATTCACATTGAACGGGCTTGCCCGAAGGCCAAAAAATTCCTTGTACATTCGCGCTTAGACCTCTACCGTTTCTTTCTGTTTGGCGCCGCCAGAGCGGGATTTCCCGCTTCCGTTGCCGTTAGCGGGCTCCGCACCCACCCAGGGCACTTGAGTGAGTACCGGCAAACCCAGCAAAGCGATCACATCCGCTTCCGTGCGAACTGATTTGTCGCGGAACTCCAGCCACATCGCAAGAGCCAAACCCAGCACCAGCCCGCCGCCGAGTCCGCCAGCGGCAAAGAGCAAGCGATTCGGGAAACTTGGCAGCTCGGGGAGATTCGCCGGACCTTGTACATGCATCTGCTCGCCCTGTTGCTCCTTTTCCATGGCAAACTGAATCTCAGCCTGAGCCTTCTTGGCAAGCAAGTCGTTATATGTTTTTTGGGCGCTGTCGTAACCGCGGGTCAGCTCTTTATATTGCTGATCAATTGCGGGACTCAATGACACACGTCCCTGGTAGACCTTGATCTGCTCCTCGAGTTTCTGTTGCGCACGAGTGACTTGGGCAATGTTCTCTTTCTGCTGATGAATCTGGAGCCGAAGCTGCTGAATCTCTGGTGGCTCGGCAACACTCGCCTTAGTATCCTTCGCGCTGTCATTGCTCGCTGCAGCGGCATTCACGTCATCAATCTTTTTCTGCAGAGCCCGGATGTCAGCCTTGGTCTTAATTACCTCCGGGTAATCGTCTGTATAACGCGCCTTGAGTTGCAGCAATTGGCTTTGCAGGTCCCCCATCTGTTTCTGCAAAATCCTGGGGTCCGCGTTGTCGTCGGCCGTAGACTTCCACGCTGCTAACTGCTGGGCCAGCACGGACTCCGCGTAGGCTTTGTCTTGCTGCGCCCGATTCAGCGTCTGCGAGGCGGCCTCCAGTTGCTGGTTCAAGCCCATGAGGATTTGCAGGTTCTTGTCCGAATCTTCGGGCAACTGCCCGAGGTAACGCGCTTTGAAGGTGGCGAGTCTGCTGTCGAGCCCATCCAGATTCTGTTTGGCGTCTTGTGCCTGGCGACCCAGAAATTCTGTCGTTTGCTTGGCGATCTCTTCCCGGTCGGCGAAGTTCTCGCGGATCATGATGCCAGTCACTTCTGAGCAAATCATTTGCACCTGGCGCGGATTGTTCCCGGTGAAGCTGACGTTGAATCCCGGAACGTCTCCTTTGCTCACTGCTGCAGAACCCGGCACCACCGCCTGCACCGACTGGATCTTGACGTTTTGCCTGATGTCCTCCATCGAGGTGGTTAGCGTCATGCCTTCAGAGAGCTTGAGCTTCTCCATAAGCGGCCGCAGTTCTTCCGCGCTTAAGGCACGCTGCTGGAGACGCGTGATGCGCTGCACGAGATCCTCGGTGACCACCGGCTTCACATAGCCTTCGGGAACCTTTTGTTCCTCAATGAGCACCAACGCCGTCGAGGTGTACCGAGGAGTGAAGGCATAGGAGACCGCAAAGCCGATAGCCGGTGCCAGGATGGTGGGCAGCAAAATGACCCACAGGCGACGCCGCAACATCGCCAGGTAGTCGTCAATTGTCATTTCGCGGTTTTGAATCATCGTGAGTTCCGTTCTGCCAGCCAGGCTGGCGCATGCTTTAGTCGAGCCGGATAGGCCTCGGATGCCAATTGATTCCGATCATTCCGGTGTGGCGTATTGTGTTGACCCCACACGTGGTTGAACCTACGGGGCAAGACCCAAACCCCAGATCGTTGAATTGGTAGCTGGCGAACGCGCTGAAGTGCGGACCCAATTGCCGCTGCAACGAAGTCCCCGCATACCAGAACTGATAGGAGTGCGAATTCACACCCGAGGTCGCGCTCCCGCCTCTCTGCAAGTTGGAGTTGTGGGAGTATCCCCCATCGCTCATCGTCGTCCAATGGCGACCCAGCCTGTATCCCAATGAAAGCCGCACCGAATCCGTGTTTGCTCCGGCATAAAAACCGGAACCAGGTGTGACATACCGGCGGTATGACAGCTGCAGATTGGTGCGCGTGGTTGCGAAATAGCTGAACGTGACCGATCCATTAGCTGCGAGCGTCTTGGTTTCGGGCTGGTGATGCACGATGACCAATTGGGGACCAGCTGCCATCGTAAGGTTCAGCTTGCCGCTGATCCGGTGCCCGTAAAGCACATTCGCGACGTGGGCGGTCACGCTACCACTGCCGGCGCGAGGAAAGTGGATCTCCTGGAATACGTAGTCCAAACCGATCTGATCCTTGCGACTTAGCAGATGGTTGAAGCCAATCTGACCGCTCGTCTGCTGACTGTTGATGATGGGAAACAACGGGTTCGCAACCTCTAAATAGTGAGAAATGCTGTATCCGCCAGCCATGGTCAAAGTGCTTCGGGGCGAGAGTCCTTGGACGATGTCCAGGATGGCCGTGTTGTCGATTCTCGGCTGATAACCGAGTGAACCGTAGGAGACGGACCCAACCCCTCCCGCGCCGAGGCCGCCACCAAGACCGGTCCCCGCACCTGAGCCTGAGACCCCGCCCCCCAGGGAAGAACCAAACGAGGCTGCCCCTCCATAGGAACTGAATCCGAAGGATCCTTCCGGCAGATAGTCAAACGAGTCCCGAATCGCGAGCTGTCCCGTTCGCCACAAGATTCGTTGCACGGCCGCCAGCGTGTGCGTTTGCGTGGCACGAGCCTGATTTTGGGCGAAAAGCGGCCCAGCGTAAAAATTCCCCGCCGCAATGTAGTCGACCCCGAGTTGGTACTGTCGCCAAATCTTCTGCAGATCTACCGACCCCAATGCGCGCGTAATCTCTGAGGTATGGCTATTCCCTCTGGAGCCGCTGGCGTTCGAGTCTGCAGACTCGCTCAGCTGAAAGCCGGGCATGAGATAGCTGCGGCCGCCGAATGCTGGCTCCGCCGCCGGCTGGTCGAGACCTGAAAGTGGAGGGTTCTCGACGTTGTTCTGCTCTGCAGGCGCTGTAGCGGCCGGTACCGCACCGGTGCTGCCGGCACCGCTGTCGTCCTGAGCCACTGCCAACGACGCCATCAACACCAAGGCCGTTAGCACACCCACAATTCGCTTCATGATGATACCTAGATAATTCATATGCATTCCTACGGGACGACGATCGTGTCTCCTGGCTTCAAAACGATGTTCTGGTCCATGGCCTCACCCTTGATGAGCCTTTTGTAAGGTACGGGAATTTTCTTCTGCGCTCCGTTATCGTTGCGGAGAACGTAAATGCCTTTGGTGTTGGCGAACTGGGTGAACCCACATGAAGCCAGTGCTTGCAGAACCGTCATGTTGGGCAGCAGATTGATCGTGCCCGGATGCAGCACTTCTCCCATGGCGTAGATGCGCTGGCTGTTCATCTGTGTGACGGTTATGGTCACGCGAGGATCGGAGAGATATTTCTTCAGTTTGTCTGTGATATCTGCGGCCAGCTGCATGGGGGTAAGCCCCGCTGCCTTCACGTCGTTCAGCAGGGGGAGCGAGATCATGCCATCGGCTCGTACCGGCAGAGTGGTCGTAAGATCGGGCTCCTTCCAGACGTGGATCGCGAGCACATCGTCACCACCGATGATGTAGGTGGCATTATTGACTTGAGAAACCGGGGGGGCAGCTTCCGGCGCCGGCGGGTTGCTCTGCGCTGCCACCGACACCGTGGCAACCGTCAACAGAACCGCAAGGGATAGTGTTTTCGTTCGCTTCATTTGTTCTCCTGGCTACGAAGCTCCATATTCCGTGTAGCCGATCTGCTTCAGCTTGTAGAGCAGGGCTTTGTAGCTGATCTGCAATTCCTGGGCGGCACGCCGGCGATTCCAGCGGGTGCGCGTCAGCACTTTTAGAATCAGTTCCCGTTCCGCTTCCCGCGAAGCCGCACGCGAAGCCTCTTTCAAGGACATCTTTTCGCCGTTTCCTCGGTGGTTCCCGCGGGTTAACATCGAGCGCAAGCCACCCATGGCGACTGACTCGTTCCCGACGGCGACGATTGCACGGGCGGCTGCTTCCAGTTCAGGTAGGTTTCCCGGCCATGAATGATTCACAAACAATTTCTGCGTCGCGAGACTGAGCACGGGCACAGGCCGGTGATAGGCCTCGGAATAGCGCTGCAGAAAGAAGTCCAGCAGACCCGCCACATCTTCCTTTCGTTGGCGCAAAGGCGGAATCCTAAGGCAGACGCTGCTCAGGCGATAATAAAGATCTTCGCGAAAGCTTCCGGACCGGACATCGGCATCGAGATCGCGCGAACTGCCGCAGATAACCCGGACCTCGGCCCCTCTGTTTCCATTGCTTCCTTGCTTGGCAAGCATTTCCAGAAGTTTTCTCTGGCAGTCACTCGAGAGGTCTCCGATCTCGGAAAAGTAGAGGCAGGAGCCGGCGGGAAGCGTTTTATGATCCAGGGCTTCTGAAATGAGTTCGCGGCAGTGGGTTACGTAGAAGTGTTGCGGCTGCCGTCCAGAATTCGAGTGAATGATTCGAGCAATGCTGTGCTTCCCCGTCCCATGTTCTCCGATCAGTAACACGGGAACCCGGCTATTGGACAACTCACCGACGACCGCCACAACCGCCCTCATGCTCGGGCTGGCCGCCTCCAGCAGCGGAAGGTCAAAGAAGTCGTCTTCGCCCAGGCCCGCCAAGGAGGATTCTTGTTGGTAATTCGGTTCCATGATTTGATCGCGAAAAGGTTGGGGGGGAACACACTTCTCGAGATAACGAAATGCTCTCATTTGCACGGCTGGTTCCACACACATCGGGAACCGACAGGGGTCGGAAGAACTTGACTGATCTAACATTTTCAAAGAGTTAACTGCGGCGGGGGTGCAAACAAGTACCTTGAGAGAGTATCGGGTTCTTGAAAAAAGGGAAAAGTTTTTCCCATCCGGCAGTAACCGTAAATAGGTAACTTTTGTCCCTTAACGGTCTGAATTTTTGTAGATTATTGAAAACATGGAGTAATCGTCGGGTTCAAGGTGCCCAGGCGAGTTCCTAGAAAGTGGAAAGGAATTGTCCTTTCGGGAAAGACCTGCGGCCTCCGGGGAGCAACTGGCGATCTACGGGGGGCTCGAAAATAAGCACTTAGAGCAGCGCGCTCCAGCCCATCCGATTAGTTTCGGCTAGTTTTGCGGTTGCTAAATTGCAAGTCCCAAATAAAGCTCCATAGTGCGCAGCGCCACCAATGTCACAACTGGCTCAACCCGTTCAACTTCCCCAAGAAAAGCTTTCGCCAACCTTGGGAAACGCTGGCCTTAGGCGATTGCTAGTCCTTATTGGATTGATTCTATGGCTTTATGCAGGAGTCTTGGGTCGCCTGGCGCACCAGTGGTGGACTGACCCGAATTTTTCCCACGGTTTCTTTGTTCCGATCTTTGCCCTCTATGTGGTCTGGCAAAAACGCGACAGCCTCAGAACCGTCCCGAGCGCACCGACCGCATGGGGTTTGGCGGTGATGTTGTTTTCCCTGGGCACCCTGGTTCTCGGCGTCCTTGGCGCCGAGTTGTTCCTTTCTCGAGTCTCGCTGATCATGTTGCTGGTAGGCCTTGTTCTCTTCCTACAGGGATGGGGAATGCTGCAAGCCCTGCTGTTTCCACTCGCGATCCTTTTTTTAATGGTTCCGATTCCTTCGATCATCCTGAACCAGATCACCTTTCCGCTCCAGATGCTCGCGTCTAAGCTGTCCGCCTGGATTCTTCCCTTTCTCGGCGTACCCGTCCTGCGGGAAGGAAACGTAATCAACCTCCCGGCGATGCCCTTGGAAGTAGCTGACGCCTGTAGCGGAATTCGTTCCCTTCTCTCGCTGACCTGTCTGGCAGTCATGTACGGGTATCTACTGGAGAAGCGCATGGGAATACGAGTGATACTGGCGCTTGCCTCGATACCCATCGCGGTTGCTGCGAACGGCCTGCGTATCGTCGGAACCGGATTGCTAGTGCAGTATTGGGATCCGGAAAAGGCTGAAGGGTTTTTCCATGCCTTCTCGGGATGGCTGATCTTCGTCGTTTCACTTTTGATGTTGTTCGCCGTGCATCGCCTGCTCGTCATGCGCCGAAACCAGCACGAGGTGAGCGCATGAAGCGACAATGGAGATTTGCCCTATCGGCCATTCTTCTGGCATGCACTGCCATTGTGCTCCAGGCTCGTAACCAGGCCGAGATCATCCCACCCCGACCGCCTCTCGCGTCATTCCCCCGCTCGCTCGAGGGATGGAGCGCGACCGATATCGCGCTTTCTCAAGATGTCCTAGACGTCCTTGGGCCGGGAGACTTCTTGTTGCGCAACTACAGCGATCCCCAAGGCACGCGAAGTGTTTCTCTCTTTATTGCTTATTTTCCCAGTCAGCGCGCCGGGGACACCATTCATTCACCGAAGAATTGCTTACCGGGAGCAGGGTGGGCACCGGTTCGATCGCAAAGGGTCACGTTGAACGTGGCAGGGCATGAGCCCTTGGTTGCGAATCATTATTTGATCGCGAAGGGAGATGCCCGGCAACTGGTGCTCTATTGGTATTGGGCACACGACCGGGCAGTTGCCAGCGAGTACGCTGCAAAGTTCTATCTGGTCGCGGACGCGATTCGCATGCGGCGGACCGATGGAGCATTGATCCGTCTTTCGGTTCCCTTGGCGCCGGGGGAGAGTGAAATCGAGGCGGAACGGAATCTGACCGCATGGGCGGGAAGGATTGTTCCGCTGCTAAATACATACATCCCGCGTTAGGTCGCGCCGCGCCGGATGTTCGCAGTTACAAAGGTTCGATGCATTACCGTTAGAAGTTAGAGACGGATTTCAGCAGTGGGAGCGCGCGGCGCTCCCGGGAGAGTCTTGATGAAAGGTCTTTCAAGGTTGCATTTGTTGCTGGTGCTCGGGTGCATGGCCGTCTCTTTTGCCGGCTGCTCGCACGACCCGAATGTCCGCAAGCAAAAATATTTCGAGAGTGGCGAACGTTATTTTGAAAAAGGCAAATACCGCGAGGCCGTCATTCAGTACCGCAATGCGACTGAAGTGGATGGTTCTTTTGCCTCCGCCCACTTCAAGCTGGCGGAATCGTACATGAAACTACAGGACTGGCAGCGCGCGTACGGGGAACTGACCAAGACGGTGGAACTTCAGCCGGACAATTACAAGGCCCGTCTCGAGCTCACCAGGATCCTGATCGCCGCCGGAGAGCCCGACCAGTTAAAGAGCGCACAAGACCAGGTCGATGTCCTGAAGGAAAAGCAACCGAACGATCCCGATACCCACGTGGCACAAGCGAGCATTCTGGCGAGAGAGCAGCGTTTCAACGAGGCCATCGCTGAAATGCAGAAGGCTCTTGCTTTGGAACCGTCGCGGGGAGAATCCTACTACAACATCGCGACTCTGCAAGCCCAGATGAACCTTCCCGAACTAGCGGAGGCCAATTACAAGAAGGCCATTGACCTGAAGGCAACGGGAGCCAATCCGCGCCTGGCGCTTGCAGGTTTTTACCAAGCGCATCGGCGATTTGCCGAGGCAGAACAGCAAATTCAGTTGGCAATGGCAGCCGATCCAAAGGATGTCGAAGCTCGGGCGGCAATGACAAGACTATATGCTTCCGAGGGCAAGCGAACCGAAGCGGAGTCGTTCCTGCGACAAGTCAAGCAGGATTTCCCCGACAACTCGGTTGGGTATCGCATGCTCGGAGATTTCTATTTCGCCATCGGAGACTTCGACAAAGCTGTCGCCGAGTACGAATCGCTCTATCGGGACCACGCGAAAGACCAGGTTGTCCAAAAGAACTATGTGCAACTCCTGATCCTGAAGAATCGGGTCGACGAAGCTAACAAGTTGAATGAAGAGATTCTGAAGGCGCACCCCAAAGATGAAGAAGCGCTCACCTATCGTGGCGAAATTCAACTTGCACAAGGGAAATCGGCTGATGCTGTCCGCACATTGCAGGCCGTCGTGAACAGCGATCCGGATATGGCTGTGGCCCACTATCAATTCGGCCTGGCGCTCAGCCAGACCGGCGACATGGACCATGCCGCCACCGAGTGGCGCGAAGCAGTCAGATTGCGTCCCGACATGATCGAGCCCCACCGCATGCTCGCGGTGTACTCCGCGCAAAAGGGCGACTTGCGCACCCTGCAAGAAACCGCCAGCAAGATGATTGGTCTTCAACCCGCGGCCGCTGACGGTTATACCTTGCGGGCGGCTGCGCTGATGGGCCAAAAACAGTTCTCCGGGGCAGAGCAAGATGCGCGCAAGGCGATTGAGATCGCCCCGCAAGCCGCGGCCGGATACGTCCAAATGGGGAACCTGACAGCTTTGCAACAGAAGTTCTCGCAGGCAGAGAGTTGGTACCGCCAAGCTCTGAGCCGCGATAAGGATTCCCTAGATGCGCTTCACGGTCTGACCACGATTTATTTCTCCCAGAAACAGCCTGACAAGGCGCTGGCGGCGGTGAATCAACAACTTTTGCAGTCTCCAAACAACAGCTCCTTCTATTCTCTGCTTGGTTTGGTGCAATCCAACAAGGAGGATTCGGCGTCGGCCATCGCGGCATACAAGAAAGCTTTGGAACTGGACAAGAACAACAGCGATGCCAGCCTGAAGCTAGCCCGCCTGCAAGCAAAATCCGGGGCGCTCGACGATGCTCTGGCTACCTGCAACAGCGGGATTCAGAACAACCCGAAGGAATTCAGCTTTTACATGATGATGGGCAGTGTGTACGAAAGGAAGAATGATCTCAGCAAGGCACAATCCTCTTACGAGAAAGCCCTGCAAGTGAAGCCGGATGACCCCCTGGCATCCAACAACCTCGCCTACATCCTTCTCGAGACCAACAGCAATCCGGACTTGGCCCTTCGACTGGCACAAACCGCGCGCCGCGGTCAGCCGGAATTATCCAATATCGCCGATACCTTGGGATGGGCGTTTTACCAGAAGGGCATCTACCCGTCGGCCATCAGCATGTTCCAGGAAGCGATCAAACTCGCTGCCAAATCCAAGGAACCGGAAAACGCAACTTACCACTATCATCTCGGACTGGCCTACGCTCGTGCCGCACAACCAACCCTTGCTAAACAACACCTCGAACGCGCGCTGAAGATCGACCCGAATTACAGCGGCGCGGAAGAGGTTAAGAAAGAACTGGCACAGTTGAAATCCTGACTGTTGTCGGAAAACCAGGAAACGATGCCCGCCTATTTTGGCGGGCATTTTGATCTGAGACCCCGGAGCTCGCCCAGATCGGTTCCATGTTCGGACACGATTTCAACCAACCCACCTGGACTAGGTTGTGGGGAATGTCACGGCTCGGACTCTTACCTTTAATTAGCTTCTCCGGGCAAGTTGAAAAGGCGCCGAACAAGCGCCTTTTGCTGGACCGAATGGGAGTGATCGTTGCCCCTACGAGGCGCCCGCCGAGAGTCGATGTGTCTTCGCCTGCGCAATCCCATACTGACGGATCTTGTATAACAATGCCTTATAGCTAATCTGCAGGAGCGCAGCCGCCTGCTTACGGTTCCAGTTGGTCTCGTCCAAAGCTTTGGCTATGGCTTCGGCCTCGGCCTCGTCCTTGGCGCTGCGTGCGAGCCCCTTTAGGCCTCCTGGGGATTCCGGTGCATTGCCGCTGCTTCGGGTAGGCATGGGATCAAACTGAGCCCCGGAACCGTCGCTGCGGGGTTGCAGCTCGTGAATTGCAAGTTTCTCATCCCCGAGTACAAGGTAGCGCTTCACGAAATTGCCCAACTCGCGCAGGTTTCCCGGCCATGGATAAGCCAGACACGCCTGCATGAGATCCGGCGAATACGGCAGCGGCGGACGAGCGTACTGCTCGGAGAGCCGCGTCATAAAATGCTTCAGCAGAATCGGAATCTCTTCTTTGCGTTCCCGTAACGGAGGAATGTGCAGGGTGAACGCATTCAGACGGTAATACAGATCCTCGCGCAATCGCTTATTGGCCAGAGCTTCGGGAATGTTGATGTTGGTGGCCGCAAGAATGCGAACATCCACCTTTACGACGGAACGGCTGCCGAGCCGCGAGAACTGCTGGTCCTGCAAGACGTGCAGCAGTTTGGCCTGCAAGCTCGGAGGCATCTCGCCTATTTCGTCCAGCAGGATCGTGCCTTTATTGCAAAGCTCAAATTTCCCCGGCTTGGCGTGAGTTGCACCTGTAAACGCTCCCGCTTCGTATCCGAAGAGTTCGCTTTCCAGCAGATCCGCAGGAACGGCCGCGCAGTTCACCTTCAAGAAGGTCCTATGGGCGCGGGGAGAAAGCTTGTGAATCAGGCGTGCCATCACTTCTTTTCCCGTGCCGCTCTCTCCCAGCATCAGGACGGGAATATCAACGTTTGCGACCAGCGCCGCCTGCGAGCGAAGTTTGCGCATGTTGGCCGAAGCGGCGATGAAGAAGGTCTCGTCTCCAAGTTCTTCCACTTCGCTGGTGTAGTTCTGTTGGTTGGTACCGAGACACTGATCGATGACATTGTCCAGTTCGGCTTTCTGGAACGGTTTGGTGATGTAATCCGCCGCGCCAAGTCGAATCGCCTGCACCACTTTCTTGGTGTCATTCACACAGGAAAGCATGACGACTTTCATGCCCGGGCGCAGTTTGCGCAGGCTCTCCAGGGTTTCCAACCCGTCAATTCCGGGCATGAGCAGATCAAGGAGCACGAGGTCAGGACTCATACCTTTTTCGACAATCTCGAGCGCCTCTTCGCCGGTAGAGGCGGTGGCGACCTGATGGTCCTCCACCTCGAGAAGAGTCTTGATGTACCGCAACATTCCGGGTTCGTCGTCAACGAGTAAGATCTTGGCCTTGTCCGTCATTTACCTTTTCCTTCGGATTGCTTGGCTTCTGATTCCGTAACCGGAGGCTTCACTGGCAAGATGAAAGAGAACTTGCATCCTGCGCCGGGTTCACTTTCCACCCAAATCTTGCCTGCCATTCCATTCACCAGCCGGCGCGCGATCGCCAAGCCCAGCCCCATCCCCTCGGTCTTGTCGCTCGACGGCAGGCGGAAAAAGTCGTCAAAAATTTCCAGGTGATACTCAGGCGGGACACCCGGCCCAGTATCGGAAACGCTGATCTTAACCGAATTGGGTGTGGAGAGCGGGCGGCGTCGACGCTCTTGCGCAATCCCCGCGCTGCTGGTTGTCCGACGCTCCCACATATAAGGTTCAGCGTGCAGCCAGACGGTTCCGCCAGGTGGTGTGAACTTGAAAGAATTCTCGAGCAAATTCGAAACAATCCTCTCCACTTTGGCCTCATCAAAGGGAAACTCGATGACTTTTTCGTTCGCCAGGAAGTAGAGAGCCAAGCCTTTTTCTTGAAAACGCGGCGACCACAAGCGACAAACCTCCGACAGGCAGGCATTGACGTTCGCGATCTCGAACTTCATCCTCAGTTCACCCGTTTCCAACACACTGAAGCTGAGGAAGTCCTGAATATAGCGTTGCAGACGCTCGCCATTGGAGCGCATGTCGCGCAGCACGTCGCGCTGCCGGTCATTCAGATCGCCGAGTTTCTCGCTCTGCAGCAGTTCGACATAGCCGTTCAAAATTGCAAGCGGCGTCTTGAGATCGTGGGCGGCCGAAGCAAGAGCGTTAGTGGTGCGGAGATACCGCTCGCGCAGCTGCGAATACTCCTGCATTTCCTGCGACTCGGGAGTCGCACCCGGAGCCTTCAGAGTGCTTGCGGCTGCCGCCGTTCCATCCTTTGCTGGTATCGAGGACACAGAAATCTCTTTCGACACGAAGACCTAGTTAGTTTTATCGGGGGAGGGAAAACGGCATTCAGGCTGGCCAGTGATCTGAGCACCGACTAGCGAAATGCTAGGGTAAGGCGTATCGCAGTGTCAATGAAAAATGCAAAAGATTAGTCACTTTCGGTAAATCCTTTCCAGTTACCAAGCTCCCCCAGCGTTCTCGCAGCTCAACCCCGCGGGGACATTAAGCCCTTCTTTTTCCTACGAATACAGCGCTGGACGCCACTTCCAAGCTAAGACTCTCCAGAAGGCAGCGGCATGCCTCGGGAGAACCGACTGGTTTGGCCCAATAGGTGCGAGAAGATCGTTTTTCGAATCTGTGGGGGCACCAGTTTGGATCAGCGCAAGTCGGCAACAGAACGACGCGAGTGGGTGAGATTGCCGCTTGCGATTCCGGTGTTTGTCCGCAGTCGCGATCACGGCGGCAAGGATTTTTTGGAGTTCGCGACCGCTTTAAACGTTTCGGCGGGAGGAGCGTTGGTTGCCGTCCATCGCGCTCTTCGGCCAGCAGCGCAGGTTTCACTGGAAATCCCGAGCGCCCCCCTGGCGGCAGCTGCCCCGATTCCGAAGAGCGCCAAAAACCTTCGGGCGAAGATTGTGCGGGTAACGCACGGGGAAGGCTATCATCTACTTGGCCTGAAGTTCCAGCATCCGCTCCTTGCCTCGGCCATGCCGCGAGAGAAGGCTCGAAGGAAAGTTGCTTCTTCTGTGTGAAAGTTTTTTCCCACCCAAACTCTTGATTTTCAAGCTCTACCTGCCCATCCTTATCCAGAACCCGATTACCAAGGATTAAGCTCCAAGCCGTTGGGGCCGTGCGGCTTAGGGCGGCGAAGCAACGAATCGGCGGGTTTGGGCGGGGTTTGGTGCCTAGGATGCACCTGATCAAAGTTGTAAAGGAGCCTGAAGATCCACCATGGCAGCCACAGTGACAAATTCTGTCAGTTCTCTGGTGCAAGCGATCGGCGAAATTCCGCCCGAGGCAATCGTTTTTGGCCACTCTGAGGCCATGCACGCGCTTCGCGACCGCTTGTCCAAGGTTGCCGGTGCCAACGTACCGGTTCTCATTCACGGGGAGAGCGGGACGGGCAAAGATATCATCGCTCGCATGGTACACGCGCTTTCACCTTGGAAGAGCGGCCCATTTGTGAAAGTGAACTGTCCCGCAATTCCCGGGACATTGCTCGAGAGCGAACTGTTTGGGTACGAGCGCGGCGCCTTCACCGGTGCCTATGGCGCGAAGCCTGGCCGCGTTGAAATGGCCCATCGCGGGACCTTGTTTCTGGACGAGATTTCCGAGTTAGATATGTCGCTGCAGTCGAAGCTGCTGCAACTGTTGCAGGACGGCCAGTTCTGCCGCATTGGCGCGCAAGCCGACAAGAAAGTAGAGGTGCGCATCGTTTGCGCCACCAACCGCCGGCTGGAAGAAGAAATCGAGAACGGCACCTTTCGCCAGGACCTGTTCTATCGCATCAACGTCGTGAACCTTTATATGCCGCCGTTGCGGGAGCGTCGCAGCGATATCGATGGCCTGGTGAGTTATTTTCTCGACTACTACAACCGTAAGTACAACTGCAAAGCGCGGCCCTTGTCTGCCGAGTTGATGGAAGTCCTCCAGAAGTATCATTGGCCTGGCAATATCCGCGAACTCGAAAACCTGATGAAGCGCTACGTGATTCTTGGTACCGAAGACGTAATCAGCGCCGACCTCCAGCCGCGGGAAGCTGATCTGCTGACACCGGAGATCAATCTGGACGGCCCGATCTCCCTCAAGAAGCTCACCCGCCAGGCAACTCGCGCTCTCGAGCGAAAGATCATTCTGAAAGTCCTGCACAACCATCACTGGAACCGCAAGCAGGCGGCGCGAACATTAAATATCAGCTATCGCGCATTGCTATATAAAATCCGGGACGCCGGGCTTCCGGCTAACCGCGTCCGACGCGGAGAAGATACTAAGAACCAAGTCGCAGCGAGCTAGGTTCCACCCGGGTAAGTCTGGGCACCGCAGTTACATCGAGAGACACGCGTGTTTAGTTATTGACTTGACTGCGTCCACGTATGTGCTAGCTCTTCTCGAAGCCGACCACCCTTCGTGTATCCGGCGGCGCGCAACCCCATCGGAGCCTGATGTGACCGTCTCTCGTTGGAGTCTGTCTGTAACTTTCGCTTTGTCGTTCGCTGATAAAACGGCTGTGGCGGTTCTGAAACGATCGCCGTAGACGATCAACTCCCCATGGGTTATTGCACCACCAGCGTGACGGCCGTGGTGCGTGAGGCAGATCCTGAGCTGGCACTCATCGTCACCGTGTAGGTTCCCGCCGGAGTACCGGCCGTGGTCGTGGTATTGGACGAACTTGAACTGCATCCAGCTTGCAGAGCCATTAACGCCACCGTGAGGCTTACGAGAGCACCTGCCAACCAGCGCCGCTTCCGAGTTACTCCCACCCCTACAAAGGCCAGTCCTGAAATCGGCAGCCAGAATGCGTAAAAAATACTGCGGCTGCGGAAAAGACCGGCAGGTGTTGTGACTCGCGGGGTGGTGGTGATGTTCAGCGTTCTACTCTGCGCGAGATTGTTGAGGTTGGGGATGGGATTTCCTGAAAATGTGCACGCTGCACCGGCGGGCAAACCCGAACAAGAACCGAGAGAGACCGACTCAGGAATGACTCCGGTGGGAGTCACCGTAATCGTGTAAGTCGCCTGATTCCCCGCGGTGACGGTCTGAGAATTGGGGCTGGCGCTCACCACAAAATCATTGACCTGTCCCTGAGCACCGAGCGTGCTCTGCAATGTAGTTCCTGCCACATTCAACACACCCGTGACGCCAATTGCCGTGGTTGCAGGCAGCGGAGTCGTGGGGGCCGTAGGGGTCACGCTAACTGTAACCGTCGCCGCAGAGGCCAAGGTCGTCACCGAGTTGCTCGTCGTTGCGCTGGATGTCCCCAAGGTGCCCAGGCTACATACAATGCTTGTCGTAGTCGACGAGCTGGATTTACTGCAGGTTCCTGAAACCGAACCCGTGGTGGCGGAGTCGAGTGAGGCCGCGGTGCCGAAGGTCGAGGCAGTGAATATGCCGCCATTGACCGGGTCCCCGGTGTTATAGATCGGAAACGTAAACTTGATTTGGTTTCCGACTCCTGCCGGCGACGGGTTCACATTCGCCGCCGTAGGATTGCAGGCGTTGATGGTGGCGCCGTTGAAGCTCGTTCCCGTTGGGCAGGTAAGCGTTAGTCCGGTGATCGTCGGTCCCAGCTTGCTGATAAAGGCGTCCGTGTTACCCGAACGAGATGCCTGCAGTGCGGTGACTTGCGGTTGCCCAGAAGACGACGAAGCAGGAAAGTTCCCCGAGTTCGTTTCTCCCCCCAGATAGCTGTTAAAGGTTACATCCGTGACCAAACTCGTACCGACGTCGCTTCCGGAGCCCCCGAGAAGACTGGTCGACGAACTCCCGCCGGAGCCTGTCATGATCCTGGCAAAAAACGCGTCGGTTCCGCCGCCGGACACATTAGGCAGCGGGTCAAGGTTCGAAAAACCTCCGGTGGTGTAGCCCGTAAGCCTCGCGTTCCCCGTGCTGTCCACGGTGATCGAGAGACCGGCGTCAGCGCCGCCGCCTCCGAGGTAAGTGAAATAGTTGAGCGGCACCAAGCCTTGGGTGGTCCCGGTTGTCGCAGGAGTTCCGAATCGAGCCACGAATGCGTCTGTTGCCCCGCCGCCATTTGCGGACTGAAACGCCGTGGTCCCCGTGGGCAGGGTGAAGTCCGACGAAGAAGTCGAACCGGTCAGGAACATATTTGTTCCATCGGTGGCCACACCATAGGCCACGTCATTCCCGGAGCCGCCAAGGTAAGTCTCGTACAGCAAAGCGTACTGTTGCGTATTCGTGGCAGGTGCTTTCAGTTTCGCAGCCCAGACATCCACCCCACCCTTTAAATTGCTTTGATAGGCATTGACAATCGGGATATCGGTGAAGTTCGTGCCACCTGCGACGTATACATTCAAGGTTGAATCTACCGCAACCGCGCCGCCGCTCATTGCACCGCCGGACGAGGCTCCCCCGAAGTATGTTGCGTAGAGAAGGCTATTGGAGCCTGTCTGCGCAGGGTCTAGCTTGGCGAAAAAAAACTGGTTGGTGACGCCCGAAGGGTAAGACGACTGCAGAGCGCCCGGAGTCGTGGGGAAGTCAGGAGAGGTTGTGGTGCCGATGACGTATGCATGGGCTTGAGTGTCCAACGCCAAGTCGCTTGCAGTTTCCGTTCCTGAGCCCGCCAAATAGGTCGAGTACAACAGATTCGCTCCCGGATCCAATTTGCTCAAGAACGCATGGCTGCCGCCTGAAGGGGACGCGAGACCATTCACCGTTGGGAACTGAGTGGAGTTGGTGTTCCCCGCAACGTAGACGTTGAAGCCGCTGTCGATGCCAACCCCGACTGGATATTGAGTTCCACTCGCCCCTAAATAGGTCAGGAAATCCAGCACCAAGCCACTGCCCGAATTGCTAATCCGGGCGACAAAAACATCGGCAGTGCCAGCCAGAGCCGGGCCGGATGCACCAGGGAAAGTGCCGCCGTCCGAAGTCGTGGTCCCTGCGATATAGACGCGCGACGCTGAATCCGCGGCAATTGCCGGGCAATGCGGAACCGGGGAAGCAATCGAACCGTTGACGATGAGTCCGCAACTCTCGTCTCCGGAACCGCCCAAATAGGTGGAGAACGCTAGCACAGGGTCTATCACGAGTTCGCGGCTGCGATCGTACCTTCCTATGTCAAAGCCGGCACGGTCTTTGGCCAATAATACGAACCGGCCTTCGACCGCCTCTTCCCCCGCGCTAGAGGTTTGGTAAATGTGGGGCACCTGGAATCGAAGTTCCCGTCCTGCGGAGGTCAAGACCAAATCACCGTTGTTGGCGATCTGCATGCCATCGGCCCCGTCGAAGTCTAATGCAATCTCGCGCGGATCAGCCCCCGGAGCAACGGTGAAGTCGTATTCCAGACGTCCTTCCCGTCCATAAAAATCCAGATTGATTCCAGGATAGAGATCGTCGTAGCGTACCCGTCCAAACTGTGGTACGTTGCGCCGCCAACGCGAAGCATCGTTGCCGATAAAGTAGTTGGTATGTCCGGGAAGCGACCCGACTCCCTTGATGGCTGAGGAACTGGCTCCGGCAAATTGCATTCGCACTGAGGGACCCGGTCGTTGGGCGCTGCTGCGGCTGAGCGTGAGCACTGCCTCCTGGGGTGTCAGGTAGACCCCGAAGCCGCGGCCGCGCGCGAGAAACTTCACCGGCTGGTTGGACTGTCCCACATTAGGTTCAAAAACAAGCGGCAAACGGGCAAGCAACGAAGTGCTGGTCAGGGATGAAGCGGGCAGGTTTTTGCCGGGCGCATGGAAGGCATCCTCCCGGAAGAGGGCGACCCCACCGAGAACAAGAAGAGCACACAGCACGGAGACGCGTCCTCGTCTGAGAACCGCTCCCGACCGACCACAATTAGCCATTAATACCCCTCCGCGTTCTCGCTGCCTGGAAAAAGAGAATGGAGCTGAAGCGAAATCCCGAGCCTGCCTGGGAGACGGGATGCGCGAAGCCTGCAGGCCATCGGAACTGCCCGTCGCCTGATTGCCCTAAAGTAAGTAATTACTTAAACATCTGGTGAATACGGTGTCAAGTTGGGTCCCGGGAATGCGGTCGAGCAGCGCCCTCAGATGGTCAGATGCGGCCGGGTTCATCCAAAGATGCCGTAACACGGGAAATCGATGACAGTCTTCGGGGATTTGGAATCGTGTCTAGAAATCCTGCCATCGCGTTTTCCCCGCAGGCGGCCTCATCCCCCGACCATGTGCCAGGTCGTGGCACGCCACGAAAAACACCGACTGATCCCCAGAGAGACTCCGTTAGCGCTTCGATCTTGCAAGCTACACTGCGTTTTTTGGGCTAGCTTCCGCGTCTGGAAAGGTTAACCGACGCTATCCCCTCGGGGCGTTTCTCATTGCAATTGAGCCTGGGTTCGGCAACGCTAGTAAGGAAGCTTCTGTGCCGGCGCTTCGAAAACGAATGCTCCCGCGACACGGCCCGGACAATAACACCACCCCTGAGCGGCGCGCGATGCGGCGGTTCAGCATCAAATTGCCTGCATCGGTACGGGTTTCGGGCATCCCCGCTCCATTCAAAACAGAATCGCAAAACGTCAGTGCACGCGGTATTTTCTTCTATATTGATCGCTGGATGAAGGTAGGCTCTCAGGTCGAGGTGAATCTGGACTTCGCTTCCCAAGTGACCATGGCCGATCCGGTGCGGGTCCGCTTTCTTGCGCGCGTGGTGCGCGTTCAACCGCAAACGGGGATGCAGATGGGGGTTGCAGCCGCGATCGAGCAATACGAGTTCCTTCGGTTGGAGAAAGGCTTGATGGAACTGCAGCCGGGATGGAGCGTGGGAACCTAGAGGTCTGCAGCTGATGGTCAGCTTCCAGTAACCAAAGGCTTATGATTTCTGCTCGGGCGCTGACCGAGCGATGGCCGGTTTCTTGAGCTTCTCAATTTCTCTCCGCACGCGTTTCGCTTTGCGCGCCAAGTTATAGAGATACGTTCCGTGAATCGCCCAGGTCATGATGTAGGCAGCATACAAATAGTGATTTGCGTTCATCGGGCTCCCTCCATCAGCGACTGCATTGCCTCCGCCTCGTGGACGGCGCGTTGCGCAACCTCAAGCTGGTACCGCGTCCAGCAGATGAGCCAGGCCAATGCCATAAAAGCAATCCAGTTGCTGACCAGTACCCACCCCATGCGTGGATCGAGTGAACCGCCTCCCCCGATCACCGGTGCCGGATGTTGGGTCCGGAAGAACCAGATGGAGAAGTACACGAGCGGAACGTCCAGGGCTCCAAATATAGCCAGTACAGCCGCAAGTAGCGGAGTTTGGCTGCTCGAGGAAAAACGCCGCAAGACCAGATAGCTGACGTAGATCAACCAGAGCACCAAGGTCAGGGTAAGTCGCAGATCCCAAGTCCACCAGATGCCCCACACCGGTCGGGCCCAGATCGGACCCGTGATTAAGACCACGGTACAAAAGACCACGCCAACCTCGGCCGTGACCAGGGCGACAATGTCCGCTTTCGTGCTGCGGCGAATCATATAAATCACAGAAGCAACGAAGTTGATGAGGAACAACTGGAACGCCACCCAGGCCGAGGGCACGTGATAATAGAAGATGCGCTGGACATTACCCATGGTCTGCTCGGTGGGCGCGAGCACCAGAGCGGCATAGAGTGAGAAGCTCAGGAGTAGTGCTGTCAGTACAGCGAGGATCGTGAATCCGCGTTTCATTCTGCTTCCAGAACCGTCTCAAACAGCAGAAGGCAGGCGGTCGTAAACACGACATCATACGCCACCAGCAAAGCAATCCAAAACGCAGGAGATGTTTCCCCGGTCAGGATCGCGGTTGTGGAGTTGACCATGCCGAGCAGGGCTGGAATGGAAAGCGGGAATAGCAGCAGAGGCAACATAATCTCGCGTGCACGCGTTCGGAGCGACATGGCCGCAAAAAATGTTCCATTGACCACCAGTGCCCATGTTCCGAGAATTGCAATTGGAATCAATTGCCAGCCAGGTCCAAGCGGCCTCAGTCTGTAGAAGGCGATAAACAGCGGCGTCATCAGTGCTTCCAGAGCAGCAACAAAGATAAAGTTCCCCACCGCCTTCGCGAGGAACAGAGGTATCGCTGGAGCGGGAGAAACCCGGTAAGCATCGAGCACCTGATTCCGCAGTTCGCGAGCCCAGGTCTGGTTGAGAGCAACGATGGCGGCAAATAGAAACGCTACCCACACCAGGCCACCGGCGATTCTCCGCGACTCCTCGGCAGTGGGGTCAAAGGCGAAGCTGAAGATCACCACAACCAGAAGAGAGAAGAACAGCATGGCGTTGATGGCATCTTTGGACCGCCATTCCAGGCGGATGTCCTTGGCGAGAGTGGCACGAGTGACAGTCAGGAAGTTCATCCCTTTGCTCCCTGTAGTGCGCTCGTGCGATTTACAATTCGGCCGCTTTCCATCCAGATGAATTCATCGGCATACAGCTCGAGCTGTGCGGCTTGGTGGGTCACAACGAACACGGTTTTGCCACGATCGCGGGCATGCGCGACCAAACCAGCCATTTCGGCTGCGGAACGCGCGTCTACGTTCGAGAATGGTTCGTCAAGCAGCAGTAGCTCGGGATCGTTCACCAAGGCTCGCGCGAGCGACATCCTTTGACGCATGCCCTGCGAATACTGACCCACCGGGCGCTCAAGATCTGGGTCTAGCTTCACCGAGAGGATCGCTTCGCGGCATCTCCGGTCCACTTCGCCTGCAGGAATTCGGTAGAGTTTTGCAAAGTAGCGCAGGTTCTCCATCCCACTCATCTCGTCATAAAGCAATGAAGGATGCGCCATGTAGCCGATCTGCGCGCGCGAAGCTTGAATGTTCTCCGAACCGAGAACCGTGATCTTGCCCCGGGTCGAGTGGGCAAGTCCGGCCATGGTACGAAGCAGGGTTGTCTTTCCCGCACCGTTATCGCCCAGAATCACATAGAGTTTCCCCGCCGAGAACTCGGCGGTCACGCCGCGTAGGGCAGCAAAGCGGCCGAATTGCTTCATGACGCCTTCGGCTACGACTACCGGCGTACTTTGAGTGTCCGCCATGCAGAATTGAGAAGCTCTTTTATAGCATTCGCACCCTGAGCAAGTCTCTTATGATGGGGTCATGAGTTTGCCGTCGACGCAGGCACAAGAATGGAACTCCTCCCGCTATGCAACCAACGCCCGCTTCGTCTCCGATCTTGGACAGCCGGTGCTCGAATTGCTGAACCCACAACCGCGCGAACGCATCCTCGACGTCGGTTGCGGGGATGGCGTTTTGACCGAGAAGCTCGCCGCGTACGGGGCGCACGTGGTGGGCGTAGATGCGTCGCCAGACATGATTCATTCGGCCAAGAAACGCGGCCTGGACGCCCGACTCGTCGATGCCTATCATCTCGCATTCGAGGCAGAATTCGATGGCGCCTTTTCCAATGCCGCCTTGCACTGGATGAAAGACAATCCCAATGCCGTCATCCAGGGGGTGGCCCAGGCGCTAAAGCCCGGCGGACGCTTCGCCGCCGAAATGGGTGGTCATGGCTGTGTGGCCGCGATTGTGGTTGCTCTGTGCGCAACTCTCGAAAAGCGAGGCATCCCCAATGCCAGGCCGATCAACCCCTGGTACTTCCCAACTCCAGATGATTACGCGACCCGGTTGAAACAGTCTGGCTTCGAGGTCAAATACATCAGCTTGATCCCGCGGCCAACACCGCTGCCAACCGGGATGCGAGGCTGGCTCGAGACGTTCGCGATTCCATTTACCAAGGTTTTGCCCGAATCAGATCGAGGCTCTTTCCTGGATGAAGTGACCGAGAGACTCCGCCCCGCACTTTGCGACGAGCAGGAACGGTGGACCGCCGACTACATGAGATTGAGATTCCTTGCGGTCAAGCAGTGATAAGCAGAGACTAGCGAATCGGCGACGAGAAGGAAACGGCGAAAATCCGCATGCCGCCGGAACGCGAGCGAGTCACTACATGGTGGAGCTGGCCGGTGAATTCCCGTTGCCATTTTGCTGGGGAGCGTACTTCGAGGCGCACTTAGCCTGGATTTGCTTGGCGTAGAAGACGTTGTCGCGTCCGAAGGTACCCTCGGCGAGGGCCTGCGCATTGTCTTTGAAAGTGTCGGGGGGCGGTTCGGTGCTGTTATAGACGACGTTCAGCAGCTGATCATTCTCAACCAGTACGAAACTCATATTCGTACCACTGCGCTTGATCGATCCCGGCTGCACATTTCCCGCGACTCGCAGGCGCTTGGTGTAGGCACCGTCTCCCATACCATGCAGTTCTTTGATGGTGACGTAATAGCTCTTGCTCTCCTGCACGCCAGTGTAGGCAAGGTAACCGAGCGCGAGCAGGATCACCACCATCGCGACCCCGAACTTCAGAAACTTGGTGGATTGGGAAGACATGGAGAACCTATGAAAAGCCTACTCGCCCAAGCAATCGAGGGTCAAGCTGCCACTTTCGTTAGAATATGACCCTATGATCCACCCCTGGCACGATGTCACTCCTGGCGGCAAACTTCCCCGCGAGTTCAACGCCATTATCGAGATTCCGTTCGGCTCGAGCGTGAAATACGAGCTCGACAAGAGCAGCGGTCTGATCAAGCTGGATCGTGTGCTCTACTCGGCGGTTTACTACCCGGCAAACTACGGATTCATCCCACAGACTCTCGCCGAAGATGACGACCCGCTCGACGTGCTTGTGCTGTGCCAGGAAACCGTGGTACCGCTCACTATCATTTATGCGCGCGCTATCGGTTTGATGACCATGATTGACGCCGGCAAGAAGGACCATAAGATCATCGCAGTGGCCACCAAGGACCCGGAGTTCAACAGCTATTCCGAGGCAGAGGAAATGCCGCAGCACCGACTGCTCATGCTGCGACGCTTCTTTCAGGACTACAAGCAACTCGAAGGCAAAGCGGTAGAAGTGGACCAGATACGCCCGGCTTCGGAAGCTGACCCAATCATCCGCGACGCGCTGCACCGCTACAGCGAGCAACGGCGCAAGGGATTCGTGCAACACGAGTAGGAACCTGCTATGCCGCGTTCGATGGCCGAGGAGCAGGACATCCTCAAGACTCCAGCGCCGAAACGGCCGCCGAAACTGAACTCCCGGCGCATCGGCATTCATACTTCGTCCGCCGGCGGTGTCGAAAACGCTGCCGAGCGTGCTTACCGCCTCGGCTGCAATACCTTTCAGATCTTCTCGTCAAGTCCTCGCCAATGGGCACCGTATGAACTCGGGCGTCCGCAATGCGAGCAGATGAGTCGCCTGCGCGACAAATATGACCTCAAACCATTGGTGATTCACACGAATTATCTAGTCAACCTGGCGAGCACCACGGAAACATTCCTGAAAAAGTCGATTGCGGCATTTCGGGGAGAGATCGAGCGCGCGCTAGCGCTTTGCGCGGAGTACCTGGTGCTGCATCCAGGATCGTTCAAGGGTGCGAATCGCGAAAAAGGGTTGCTGCAAACTGCAGCCGCGATTGCCGTCGCCAGCCACGGCCTGGATCTCGCCAAGGCCGGCCTGATGATCCTGATCGAGAATACAGCAGGGGCTGAGTTCTCTCTCGGCGGGAGCTTCGAACAGGTGGCCGAGGTGATTGAGCACCTGCGGAATCACGTGCCGGTGGGCGCTTGCATCGACACCTGCCATACGCATGTTGCGGGATATGACATTGTGTCCGAAGAAGGGCTTCCGAGCACGCTGGCTCGTCTGGACGCAACCATCGGCCTCAGAAACGTTCCCGTCTGGCACTGCAATGATGCAAAGGCGGCATGCGGCTCGAAACTCGACCGCCATCAGCACATCGGGAAAGGGAGCATCGGCCTAGAAGCATTCCGTCGCCTGCTGAACGATTCTCGACTCGCGCACTCGGCCTTCATCGCCGAAACTCCGATCGACGAACCCGGAGACGACCGGAGGAATGTGTCGGCCCTAAAGCGGCTAGTTCGCTGAAAACAGTTGTCACTCGCCCACGCGTCGCGTGGCTACCAGTGATTTTCGTCCCCTTCGCACCGACCGAGCTTCGGACGGGGACGTTTTGTTGCCGATCTAAGAATCGCCCGCCGCGCGCCCGCGGCGGGATGTCCGGTCCGCCATAGACATGTAGAATTTAAGCTTACGATGTCTCCCGAGAAACAAACTCTCATTCGCGACGAACGCTACAACCCGTACCCGGTGGAGGAAAAATGGGCGGAGCGCTGGCAGCAGGACGCCTCGCTCTACGCCGCCGAGAAGAACTCCACCAAGCCCAAGTACTACGTGCTCGAAATGCTTCCCTACCCATCGGGCGCGCTGCACATGGGCCACGTGCGCAACTACTCCATTGGCGACGCGCTCGCTCGCTACATGTGGATGAACGGCTACAACGTGCTGCATCCCATGGGGTGGGATTCGTTCGGCTTGCCAGCCGAAAACGCCGCCATTCAGAACCAAACGCCGCCGCGAGAGTGGACCCTGCGCAACATCGCCAACATGAAGGCGCAAATGAAGCGCCTGGGTTTTGCCTATGACTGGTCACGCGAAGTGACCACATGTCTGCCCGATTACTACAAGTGGAACCAATGGTTTTTTTTGAAGTTGTACGAACGCGGATTGGCTTATCGCAAGAAGAGCAAGGTCAACTGGTGCCCGAAGTGTGCAACGGTGCTAGCCAACGAACAGGTTGTGGGGGGCTGCTGCTGGCGTCACGAAGACACGCCCGTCGAGCAGCGCGAGCTGGAGCAGTGGTTCGTGCGCACAACAAACTACTCCGACGAATTGCTGCGCGACTTGGACCGGCTCCCCGGTTGGCCGGAAAAAGTGCGCACCATGCAGCGCAACTGGATCGGGCGGAGCGAAGGCACGCTGGTAGAGTTCAGGTTGGACGGCAGCAGCGGCGAGGCAATCACGGTCTTCACCACGCGGGTGGACACGATCTTCGGCGCCACCTCGGTGCAGCTTGCGCCCGAGCATCCCATCACGCAGCGACTGGCGAGGGCCGATCCAGAGTTGAGTGTGAAGGTCGCGCAGTTGATTGCTGAACAAGCAAAGGCAAAAGAGTCCGGCGATATCGGGAACATTGAAAAGCACGGCGTAGACACCGGCCATTTTGCGGTTAATCCTTACAACGGCGAGAAAGTACCGGTGTGGGTTGCGAACTACATCCTGCTGGATTACGGCACCGGAGCGATCATGAGCGTCCCGGCCCACGACGAGCGCGACTATGAGTTTGCGAAGAAGTACGGGATTCCGATCAAGCAGGTGATTGTGCCGGTAAGCCCGCAGCTCTCGACTGACCTTCCCTTTACCACCTTGCGGGGGCAGCTGATCAACTCGGGCGAGTTCAGCGAACTCAGCTGCGAACAGGCCATTAAGAAAATGTCGGCCTATGCCGAACAGCGCGGCTTCGGCAAAGCGACGGTAACCTTCCGTCTGAAAGATTGGGGCATCTCGCGGCAACGCTACTGGGGAACGCCGATCCCGATGGTGTATTGCGATAAGGACGGCGTGGTTCCGGTGGCCGAGAAGGATCTACCGATCATTCTGCCCGACGATGTCGAGATTACTCTAAGCGGCGGATCGCCCCTGCAGCGTGTGCCGGAGTTCCTGAATGCAACCTGCCCGAAGTGTGGCGGGACTGCTCGTCGCGAAACCGACACCATGGACACTTTTGTGGATTCATCCTGGTACTTCTATCGCTACACGGACGCGCACAACGACCAGGCTCCCTTTGACTCGGCCGTCGCTCAGTACTGGTTCGGCGACAAAGGGATCGATCAGTACATCGGCGGTGTCGAGCATGCGATCCTGCACCTGATCTACTCGCGATTCTGGACGAAGTTCATGCGCGACATCGGCTTGGTGAAGAACGATGAGCCTGTCGAGCGCCTCTTCACCCAAGGCATGGTGATTAAGGACGGCGCGAAGATGTCGAAGAGCCTGGGCAACGTGGTCACACCCGACGAGATGGTCGCACGCTTTGGGGCCGACGCTGCGCGCATGTACAGCCTGTTCGCGTCGCCTCCGGACCGCGATTTGGACTGGCAGGACACGGGAATCGAGGGCATTCAACGATTTCTGGGGCGCGTATACAGGTTCGTGGTGCGCAACAGAAGTGAGTCCCTGACCGCCAGTGCGCCGGACGCCTTTTCTCCCGAAGCTCGGCGAATTCAACGCAAGCTGCACCAGACGATCAAACGTGTAACCGACGACTTTCAGGGTCGCTGGCACTTCAACACTTGCATTGCGGCGATCATGGAATTGGTGAATGACCTGTATGCGGTCGAAGACAAGCCATTGCCTCCGGGGTTGCTTCCCTCTGTGCAGCGCGACTTGGTTTTGCTGCTTGCCCCGTTTGCTCCCTATCTCGCACACGAGTTGTGGGAGATTCTAGGTGAGCAAGCCAACCTGCTGAAAGCCCCGTGGCCGAAGTACGATCCGGACCTGGCGAAGGAAGATGAGATCGAGATCCCGGTACAGGTGAACGGAAAGTTGCGGTCAAAAATTGTAGTCGCGCCGGGCGCGACCGAAGAAGAAGTGATTCGGAAATCGTTAGCCGATCCGAAAGTGCAGAGCTTCATCACGGGTAAGCAGATCGTGAAGAAGATCTTCACCGGGAAACTGGTCAACATTGTCGTGAAATAGCCGCCTCTGCGCTCGCAGCCATGATGTGGAGGCGAACGTGCACGACTGCAAGAGCGGGTATCGCGGAAAATGAATCCTCTATCTCCTACCGCCGTTGGGTTCCGACTGCTTTTTCGCCGGCCCTTGATCCCTTTGGCGGAGATTGCATGGCGATGGACCTTTGCGGCGGCAGCTTGGGTGCTCGGGATTACGTTCCTTCTCGTATACTTCAATTCCCTTACCGTACACACGCTTGATCGATTGCTGCTTTCCACCGGTCAACCGGGTCTGGTGGCTCAAGCCATCCGGCGCATCTTCTCCGGCAGCTCAGTTCGACTCGTCGAAGCAGGCATCCTCCTTGGACTGGGCCTTGGGGTGGCATGGATAGTTCTGGCGTCACTTGGCAGGATGGCCATCATGCGATCCATTCTTGAGCAATTCGGTTGGGAGGCGAAGATTAAGGGTCCGAGGAGTACGCTCTTCTTTCTCAGTTTTCTTCGCGCGGCGGCTCTAGTGGCGGCCAAGGTGGCTGCAATCGGTGCAGTTCTGATGGCTAGCAGCTTTTGGGCATCCACGCACATTCGCTTGGGGAATGCGGCGAGACTGGTCGTCGTGACCTGGTTTCTAATCTGGCTGGCCTGGGCGATCCTGAACTGGGCAATTTCGGCCGCGGCAATTTTTGTGGTTAAGGAAGGAAACGATTCACTGACCGCAATTGGTGCGGTACTTGGTCTTTTTCTGTCCAATGGCGCGGGAATGCTGGGCGCCAGTGCGGTGTTCGGCGTCATTCACCTTGCCTTTCTTGGGGTCGCGGTTGGAACGGCTCTCATGGTGTTGGCGTTCGCCATTGCCCATCCCCTGGCCTTGCCCCTAGTCATGGCGGTTGTTCTCGGATATTCCTTGGTTGCAGATTTCCTTTATACCGGCCGACTGACCGCGTACGCATATCTGGCCATGGGACAAGAAGAATTGCCCTCGTGGATGGCGAGCCGACGAGCGCCATCGCCTGGACCCGACGGCGGCAGCTCTTCGGTCGACCAAGAGGAATTGATTTTGAGCGATCTACCCTCGCTTGTATAAATCGGGCCTCCACGGCGTTCTTCTTTGTTGTTCGCACGGCGGAAGCCATCTCCTTCTCCTGCGGTCCTTGCGGACCAATCGGCTAACGCTCTTTACAGCGGCGGGAAAATTCTGAGAAACTCATTCGTGGAAACTCCCTCAATCGTAGTTCTCGACTTCGGGGCGCAATATTCGCAGCTCATCGCCCGCCGGGTCCGCGAGCAGAATGTCTTTTCTGTTGTCCTTCCTTGTAACACTAAGGTTGAAGACATAAACAAGCACAACCCAATCGGTATCATCCTCTCGGGAGGCCCTTCGTCGGTCTATGACAAAGACGCTCCCAGCGCCGACTTGCGCGTTTTCGATCTCGGTGTGCCTGTGCTCGGCATCTGCTATGGCCTGCAGTTCATGGTCCACCATCTGGGAGGCAAGGTAAAAGAAGCGAAGCACCGGGAGTATGGACACGCTCAAGTAGAGATTCTTTCCGAATCAGAGCTTCTAGGGGGACTGCCACGGTCTCTAGAAGTCTGGATGTCGCATGGCGATGAAGCCGAGCAACTGCCCCCCGGATTCAGGCTGGTGGCAAGGTCGCCGAGCGCAGTCGCCGGAATCGAGAATGCGGACAAACGATTTTTTGCCGTGCAGTTCCATCCTGAAGTCCGGCACACCAAGCTGGGAACGGATATCCTTCGCAATTTCGTTCTGAACATATGCCAGGCCAAGCCATCTTGGACGCCTCAGCACTTCGTGGATGGAACGGTTGCCGCCGTTCGGCGACAGGTGGGCTCGGGGCGAGCGATTTGCGCGCTGTCTGGTGGAGTGGATTCTGCGGTTGCGGCGGTCTTGGTTGATCGTGCGTTACGCGACGACTCAGGTCAGTCGCGGCTGACATGTGTTTTCGTCAACAATGGAGTTTTGCGGAAGAACGAATTCGAAAAAGTTCAGCAGAACCTGCGTGAAAAACTCGGCTTGCATCTGGTCGCGGTCGATGCGACCGAACGTTTTTTGATCAAACTCGCTGGCGTGACGGATCCGGAGAAGAAGCGCAAGATCATCGGCAAAGAGTTCATCGCGGTCTTTGATGAACAAGCCCAGCGCATCGAGAAACAAGAAGGCAGGGTCGATTGGCTGGTGCAAGGCACGCTCTATCCGGATGTCATCGAATCCATTTCGGTGCGCGGTCCCTCGCAGGTAATCAAGTCTCACCACAACGTGGGCGGGCTTCCCGAAAAGATGAAATTGAAGCTCATCGAGCCTCTGAAAGAGCTGTTTAAAGACGAAGTACGCATGCTTGGGCGCGATCTCGGTATGCCGGAAGAGCTCTTGCAACGGCAACCCTTTCCTGGCCCCGGACTGGCCGTGCGAATTCTCGGAGAGGTCACGCCCGAGCGCCTCGCAATCCTGCGCGAGTGTGATGACATCGTCGTAAACGAAATCAAGCAAGCCGGGCTCTACAAGAAAATCTGGCAGTCCTTCGCCGTGCTCCTTCCCGTGATGTCGGTGGGCGTGATGGGCGATCAGCGCACCTACGCCTACACCTGCGCAATCCGGGCCGTGCATTCCGAAGATGGAATGACTGCCGATTGGGTACCGCTTCCCCACGAAGTGCTTAAGGCGATTTCAAACCGGATCGTCAACGAAGTGCATGGCGTAAACCGCGTGGTTTATGATGTCACCTCAAAGCCGCCGGGCACGATTGAGTGGGAGTAGGCTCTTCAGGCTTCAACCTGTTGCAGCAGCCTATCTCGTGCTGAGGGCTGTGGTATCTTCGACTTTCCTTCAAAGTATGGGCCGAAATGAGCGCCAGACTCTATCTGCCCAGCTACCCCGAGGAGGCACATGAGCGCAAACTTCTCCCAAAAAAGCATTGCAGTGCTGGGTGCGGGCAAAATGGGTGGCATTCTCATCAAAGCCCTGGTCGAAAAGCATCAGATTTCCCCTGAACGTGTGCGGGCCACGGTCGCGCATGAAGGACGCACGCAAGAGCTGTCGCAGAAGCTCGGGGTAACCGTCACCACCGACAACCAAGCCGCTGTCGATGGAGCCGATGTCATCCTGGTCTGCGTAAAGCCACAAGTGGTTCAGGAATTGATGGAGCAGATTTCCAGCAAGGTCAACGGCAAGCAGATTGTGATCTCGGTGGCCGCCTCGGTGCACACCTCGCAAATTGAAAGTGCGCTCCACGCCGAAGTGCCGGTGGTGCGAGCAATGCCCAATACTCCCTGCGTTCTCGGTCAGGGCATGACCGGAATTTGCAAAGGACGATATGCGGAAAAGGCCCATGTCGACGCCGCCTGCGCGCTGTTCGATGTTGTAGGCAGAACGGTTGTTGTAGATGAAAAGCACATGGACGCCGTGACCGCTCTGTCCGCCAGCGGTCCCGCGTATATCTACATCATTCTCGAGTCTTTGGCCGAGGCTGGCGTCAAGGTTGGACTCCCGCGAGATATAGCGACACTCCTTGCCGCACAGACCGCCTTGGGGGCATCGACAGTTGTGCTTGAAACCGGTGATCACCCGGCATTGTTGAAGGATGCGGTCACGACTCCTGCCGGCTGCACCATCGATGCAATTATGGAACTCGAGGAAGGAAAGCTGCGGGTGACACTAATCAAAGCCGTAGTCAAGGCGGCGCAAAGGGCGAAGGAGTTGGCGCTCGGTTAACAAACGGCGGTTCGTTCGATCGTTCGCGATCCGGTCTTTAGCGCTTCTTGAAAAACTGCACCGCCCGCTCGTGCTTCTCTGCACCGGCTCTGGAAGAAAAGGTTCCCAAGTTCCTTCGCTTCCCCGTTTTGGCATTCTTCTTTCGCGAGTACAAGCGGTATTCACCGGATTTCAGTTTGCGGATCATGCCAAGCGAGATGCCCGGGACCGTCGTTAGGTTGGCACCAGCGTTCGAGCACCTTATGCGTCGGCCAGTAAACCACCAGAGGGACGACGACGAGATACCCGATCAGATATAGCCAGCTCGGCAGGAGGTGCTGCTCATGGCCGATCCCGCGGGCAAAGTTGATGTTGTCTTCGGGATGCCAGAAGAAGTTGATTGGCACCACCACAACCATGAGCACGATCTGCCATTTCCATGCCCGGGGGTCGTAGCCGAGGCGACGGATCGCCCATAACAGCAGAATCGGAACAACGAAATGATAAAGACCTAGCGCTCGGACCGGCAGGGGTATCGCGGGGTCGAACATGTATTCGGTTCCTCCGGTAGCGTGATGGCCGAAAAGCAAGGCGCCGAGCAGATCGATATCGTAGAGGATCTGAAATACCAGAAGACCCACGGCCTGCCAGGAAATGATGAACCTGCTCTCCAGCCAAAGACCGAGCGCGATCAGGAGATTTCCTAGATCGCAGAAATAAAGAAAGTTCTTGAGGCCGTACTGATGCCAATAGGCGGCGGCCCAAATCAGCACGACCGCCGTCCAGACCAATTTCACGGCCAGCGGGATGCGCGATCCCGATGGCCCGCTTTGACGCCTTGGGCCAATGACATCAGTAACTTGCGAGGGCATCCTGGAGGTACCTACCATGGATCATGAGCTTCAGATCCTTACTGTTCTGCCCGGACGAAACTACCGCGCGTCTGGTCACGCAAGTCCTTAGTGAGCTTGATTTTACCGTGGAAGTGGCGCGCGAGTCTTTTGCTGCCGTAGAACGGCTCAGCGAGGATCATTTCCATGCGTTGGTGGTAGATTGCCAGAACGAGCAGGATGCCGCACTGCTTTTCAAGGCGGCACGGAACTCTGAGCAAAACGCCGGTTCTCTCTCGGTAGCAGTCGTCGAAGGACAGGCGGGAGTAGCCAAGGCTTTTCGAATTGGCGCGAATCTTGTCCTCACGAAACCCATTAATGTCGAACAATCGAAGAGCACTCTCCGCGTGGCTCGCGGCCTTCTGAAGAAAGCCCAACCAAAACCAGCCGGGACAACGCCGTTCAACAGGGGCCTAGGTAAGCCCGGGGAGACGATTTCACCGAAACGCACCTTGGAGACGCCAGGCCCGGCACGAGGCGGGTCCGTTCCAGGTACTGTTTTGTCGGACATCACGAAGCCGGTCAACGCAATGACCGTCACGCCAGCGGCATCGGTTCCGTTCTCCGGCCTTATCCTTGAAAACGATCCGGAACCGGTTACTGAAGCTGCGGACGCAGCAGTGCTCGACTCGCTGCCGCAAATTGCTGGCGTTCACTCCGTGGAACCAGGAGCACCCGCGCTGCGGGGAAGAGCTGAGCCGATCACGGCGACCACCGCGGGACAGGGCGCTGCAGCGGCATTAGCTCCGGAGGTCAAGCCAACCGTCTTCCGGCCTGCTGGCGCATCACCCATGGTGACGAATGAACCCATCGTCTCAAAGGCAGTCATCGCGCCCATTCCGGCACCGGTAGTTGATACCAGGTCTTACTCAGCGCCGTCCTTCTCGTCTCTCGAGGTCTCTGATAGAAGCAGCGGTGGTCGATACATCCTGAAGCTCTTGCTAGTACTGGCCCTGTTTGCCGGCGGATATTTTGCCTGGCAGCAGCCAAAGGTTCAAGACTTCGTGCAACAGATTTTGCACCGAGGAACTTCGGTCGGGGGATCGGATCCTGTACCGGGAGACTCTCATACCACAGACCAATCGACGACGTCACGGCAACCGGGGGAGACTAGGCCGCAGGCCTTAGATACCCAGATCGTCGTCGCACCGCCGCCCACTGCCTCGGAGGAAAGTAACTTCGACTCGCTGTCCATGTCACATTCCGCGTCGCAGAAGCCCAGCGCACCCGAGTCCATCGAAGTTCAGGAGCTGCCAATCTCCCGCGATGCCGGCAAGATCACGGTGACTCCGAAGGTGGAACCGATCGTTGTCAGGAACGCCCCGGCCAGCGAGAAAACGACCCCAATAGCACCTCCACCGGTCGCTGCGGTCGCCGACGGAGCAGACGCCAAGCTTCCTGAGCTTACTCCAGTAAGTATCGAGCTTCCGAAACCCGCGCCGGGAACCGTGCGGATCTCACAAGGTGTTTCGCAAGGCTTGCTGCTGAAGAAGGTACAACCCACGTACCCGCCGATAGCCAAACAATTTGGCCGGGACGGAACCGTGCAACTTCTCGCGACCATCAACAAGGACGGCGAGATCAAGAAAGTGCAGGTGCTCGGTGGAGACGCATTGCTGGCAAAAGCGGCGGTCGATGCGGTGAGGCAGTGGGAGTATCGTCCGTACTTGCTGAATGGGCAACCGGTCGAGATCGAAACCCAGATCACAATTGTGTTCCGAGCAAAGTAGTCAAACCATGATTACTTTGTGTCAATCTTGAGAACGACGTTCAGTACTTTGCGGTCGTCGAACTGGCTGATGCGTTTGGTGTCGCTGGTCTTTCCATTGAACTGGGCATAAACCTCATAGTCGACGGACGCCGAGAGCGCCGGAAAACGATAGTTCCCATCCGGCCCTACGATGTAGGTTTTGACAGCCCGCGAGCGCGTATCGGTGACATAAACAATCGCGTTCACGAGCGGGTTGTCTTCCTTGTCGATCACCCTCCCGCTGAGCAGACGGCCTGGCATCGATCCTTCCTTATCCTTGGCCGGAACGGCAACAGTTGATAGTGCAACTACTAGGAGCAGTGATCCCAGCACTCTGGCGGTTTTCATAGGCACCCCCTTGAGCAGCAACTCTCCCTATTTTAGATGTAACCCGGTGTCG
Source organism: Terriglobales bacterium (assembly GCA_035606605.1). GTDB lineage: Bacteria > Acidobacteriota > Terriglobia > Terriglobales > Acidobacteriaceae > Gp1-AA145. The sequence goes on along the minus strand of DATNEX010000130.1, from coordinate 37,046 downwards.
GCGCGTTCGTTGCTTTCGATGTGGACGGTTACCTGCGGGCTGGGCTCTAAGTGCTTGCCATTCCGGAGTTTAACACCTTTGGTCTCGGCCCAAAGGACATAATCGGCCCGGCCCACGGGGACGCGCTGCCCAAATTCTCCCCTATGGTTGGTATAAACATGCCACTTGGCTCTTTTCTGATCACTACGACGGATGTTCACCTGGATGCCATAGATCGGGAGATCGTTGGGGCCCCATACGGTCCCAAAGATCAAGGCATAGTCGAGCGGTTTCGGCTTGGGTTTATCTCGGGCTGGCAGTGGCACACAAATTATCGGGAATAGCAACAGGAAGGCAGCGGTCAGCACGAACGTAAGGTGACGCGTACCCTGGCTACGAGTAGTCGCCGTCTTCGGATTCTTCCTCTTCGTCGTCGTCTTCGTATTCTTCCTCTTCGTCCACCGGCTTCAGTTCCACCGGGTTTACGGTCGTAACTTCGAAGTCCATACCGCACTCCGGACACGAGAGGACTTCACCTTCATCAACCTCATCTTCTTCGACATCTAGGCTGGTTTCGCACTCAGGACAGTAAAGCATGTTCCTCCCTCCGGAATCGCAAACTCATAATGGGCACATTTATATTTATGTTCTTCCGGGACATTGGTCAAGTCGCCCCTCCCCCCAATAGTCCCGGTCGGATGGCGACAACAGCTCAAGGGCTGCCCATCATAAAGGAAATCATGGTGATCATGAATTCAAGATTCTCGAACGGCGCTTTACGATGCACTTTGATCTGCGTCTGTATGACTCTGGCGAGCAATTACCTGCATGCGCAGAGTGATTCCACAGACCCGGCAATTCGAGCAGCTCTCAACGAGATTTCAGCCAGCAACGTTCAAGCTGATATCGAAAAGCTCGTGGGCTTTCAAACCCGCAGCACGCTTTCCGCGCAGGATGAAGCTTCTATCGCCTCGGGAAGAGGGATTGGGGCGGCTCGTGAGTGGATCAAGAGCGAATTCGAACGCTACTCGCAAAACTGCGGTGGATGCTTGGAGGTGAAAACTGACACCTTCATCCAGCCGGTCAGTGAGCGCGTAGCTTCGCCGGTACAGATCACCAACGTTTATGCGGTGTTGAAGGGAACTAATCCCAAAGAGGGAAGCAACGTTGTGCTTGTGACCGGTCACTACGATTCCCGGAATAGCTCGAACGAGAATGTCAGGGATCCCGCGCCGGGGGCAAACGACGACGCTAGCGGAACCACCATCAGCCTGGAGTGTGCCCGGGTCCTGAGCAAGCTAAGGTTCCCAGAAACCATCATCTTTCTTGCGGTCGCTGGCGAAGAGCAAGGCCTTTATGGAAGCAAGCATTTCGCGGAGTTCGCCAAGGCACAAGGTTGGCAAATCGAGGCTGTCCTTAACAACGACATTGTGGGCGGAGACAAGAGTCCGGGTCAGGATGCGGGACGAGTGCGGGTGTTTTCAGAAAGCATTCCCGAGGACGCAAGCGAGCGAGAAATGCGGATGCTACGCGCTCTTGGTGGGGAGAACGATTCGCCGTCGCGAGAACTGGCGCGCTACGTCGCGCGGATTGCGGGGGAGTATCAACTTCCCGTCTCACCGCTCCTGGAGTTTCGACGGGACCGATACCTCCGCGGCGGCGATCACATTCCGTTCAACCAAGCAGGCTTCGCGGCGGTGCGATTCACCGAGTTCCGCGAGAACTACAATCACCAGCACCAGAATGTGCGCATGGAGAAAGCAATCGAATACGGCGATCTGCCGAAATTCGTGGATTTCAATTACGTCGCCAATGTGGCGAAAGTGAATGCAGCTACTCTCGCATCGCTCGCTTCGGCTCCGCCGCCTCCCCAGAATGTGCATTTGGAAACCACAGAACTTGTGAACGACTCGACACTCACCTGGGACGCTCCCACAGACGATCGCGCGGTTTCCTACGAGGTGCTCTGGCGCGCGACTGCCGCGCCCGATTGGGAGCATTCGCAAAAATTTCAGAATACGACGCGAGCCACCATCGCGGTTTCTAAGGACAACGTGTTCTTTTCCGTGCAGGCGATGGATGGATCGGGACATAAGAGCCTACCGGTTGTACCAATGCCGGAACGATAGCCTTGGCAAACTGATAGGATTATCTTGGTAAGAACGGCGCCGGCCCCGGCTACGCCGTGAGAGTGCTTGAATGGCAAGAAGGACTGCCTCTGAATTCGGACTACCCCCCTTTGTCGGTGCGGTGCGCCAGATTGTCCTCACTTGCATCGCGATTTATGTATTCATTCTGCTGGCGCTGACTTTCGTCCCCGCAGTCGGAAACAAGGTTCTCGAACTGGGCGTCCTCAACCCGTCTGCGGTTCGCCACGGCTGGATTTGGCAGTTCATAACTTATCCCTTCATGAGCGTGGACCCGTGGCAATTCGTTGTAACCGTAGCGGGCGTGTACTTTATAGGGCCGGCGGTCGAGGCCAGTATGGGGCGCCGAAGATTTTGGTCGTTTTTTCTTGGCACATCCATTCTCGCCGGCGTCGCGGGATTTATTTTGTCGCTCAGCGGAGTGGTAGCCCAAGGAAGCGCATTCGGCGTGGGTGCCGCCGCAAATGCAATTTTGATGGTGTTCTACCTCTACCACCGCAACGCCCCAATCATGGCCTTTTTCTTGATCCAGGTCCCTATCAAGTGGCTGGTCATCTTTTTCGCTGCCCTCCAAGCAGCGTACATGCTCCTGACTCACTTTAGTCTCTACTACGTGATGTTGCTGCTCGGGCTGGGCGCGGGATACGTCTGGTATCGGCTGGTGCTCGCACGTCCGAGTGCGGCTGGCTTATCCGAAAAATACTTCAGCTTCCGCAATTCGTACTATCGCTGGAAACGACGCCGAGCGGCACGCAAATTTGAAGTCTACATGCGTAACCACAATCAGAGTGTGCAGTTCGACGAGCACGGGAACTACATCCCTCCCGATGAATCCGGCAAGAAGCCCAACAGCGGATCGAAGTCAGGCTGGGTGAATTAGAAAGCGGCGTTTTCCGTTAGCGTTTAGCTTGACTCTAAGCCAGCGTGGAAAACCAACCCTGGCATCCTCAACGCCTCATTGGCGGGGCGAGTAAGTTGAAAGCCAGGAGAACGCGCGACCACAAGTTGTTCGGCTGAGGGTGGGTTGATCCTATGCGCTTACCAGCGACCCAATCTTTTCCCCGTTAAGCACCTTACGAATGTTTCCCTGTCGGTTCAGATTGAAGATGATGATGGGAAGATTATTGTCCTTGCACAGGGAGATCGCGGTTGAGTCCATCACCTTCAGGCCACGCTTGAGCACTTCCATGTAGGTGATCTCAGTGAACTTGGTCGCGTCTTTCACCAGCATGGGATCGGCGTCATAGATGCCGTCAACTTTCGTGGCTTTTAGGATCGCATCCGCTTTGATTTCCATTGCACGGAGGGAGGCGGCAGTATCGGTCGAGAAGTAAGGATTGCCGGTTCCGCCCGCGAAAATCACCATGCGACCCTTTTCCAAGTGGCGAATCGCCCGGCGACGGATGAACGGCTCCGCGACTTGGTTCATCTCAATTGCGGATTGCACGCGGGTATACACACCTTGCTTCTCGAGGGCGTCCTGCAGAGCGAGTGCGTTAATGACCGTGGCGAGCATGCCCATGTGATCGGCGGAGACGCGATCCATATCCCGCGCCTGCTCTGCCACTCCGCGAAAGAAATTGCCGCCCCCCACCACGATGGCCATTTGCACGCCAAGCGAGTGAACGTCCGCCAATTCAGCTGCGATTTCGTGGATGCGGAAGGTGTCGATGCCAAACCCCTTGTCGGCGGCAAGAGCCTCGCCGGAAAGCTTCAGCAGTACGCGCTTGAAAATTGGTTCGGGCATGTTCTTTGAAATCTTATCGCGCAAAATCAAAAAGGGCACCTTGTGGTGCCCTTCTTCTTTATTCAGCCTTTTGTTCTGGCTTGGAAATGGCGATGGTCTCGCCGGCGTCGCCGACCTTGAATCGAGCAAAACGCTTGACGGATATGTTCTCGCCCAGCTTACCGATCTTGGTCGCGATAAGTTGCGAGATCGAGATGGTCTGGTCCTTGATGAAGGGCTGCTCGTAGAGGCAAACCTCCTCGTAGAACTTGGCCATCTTACCTTCCACCATCTTCTCGGCGATATGCTGAGGCTTTCCGCTCGCGACCGCCTGCGCAAGATAGATTTCCTTCTCGCGCGCATAGGCTTCAGGCGTGACGTCTTCCTTGCGAACGAACTTCGGATCGCTAGCCGCAATGTGCATGGCAATGTCGTGCACCAGTTCCTTGAAGTCCTCGGTGCGAGCGACGAAGTCGCTCTCGCAGTTGACCTCGACCAGCACGCCGATCTTGCCGCCGGCGTGGATATAGCTGGCAACCGAGCCCTCGCTGGTCACGCGGGTAGCCTTCTTTTGCGCCGTGGCTGCTCCCTTCTTGCGGAGAATCACGACCGCCTTCTCCATGTCGCCCGCGGCCTCGGTGAGGGCCTTCTTGCAGTCCATCATTGGAGCGCCGGTGGTGTCGCGTAGTTCTTTGACTTGTGCTGCGGAAATATTCACGATAGATGTGCTCATAAAAATTGTTCGCTGTTGTCGTTGGCCGAGCAACAGATTGTCCTTACAAAATTTTACCCGCGCCGAGAATGCTCACGCGGGTCGGATCCCTCAGGGCTAAAGCCCGGTCGTGTTGCTTGTACCGTCCCTTCTGGGTCTCGGTCGCCTATGTCGTCTACCCTGCTCTTACCCTGGCAATCATAGTTTGCCGTGCCGGGTAATCGTCGCGCCTAGTCATGACCACTAGCCGAGCCGCGTTGGTCTAATTTCTTCAGACCTAAAGCCTCAGACCTGTTGCTCGACCTCAGCAGCGTCGGGGGCAGCGTCAGCGGAAGCTGCTTTTTTACGCGTCCCTGGCCCAAGCACATCTTCCATGCTAATGTCTTCCGGGTTCTCGCCCGGGAACTCGGCGCCTTCGCTGCCATACTCCGCGGAGCCTTCCGCAGGTGCCTCAACCGCAGCAGCTTCAGCCTGCTGTGCTTCGGCGGTTCCCGCGGCGAGATCGGCAACCTGCTTGTCATTCAGCAACTGCGAACCCTCGACCACCGAATCGGCAATCTTCGACGCAAACAAGCGAATCGCGCGCAACGCATCATCGTTGCCAGGAATCACGTAATCCACTTCGGTAGGATCGCAATTTGTGTCGACCACCGCGACCACCGGGATACCCAGCTTGCGAGCTTCGCGCACGGCGATCTGCTCTTTGTTGGAGTCGATGACAAAGACTGCGTCCGGCAGCCGGCCCAGGTTCTTAATGCCCGCCAGGTTCGCCTGCAGGTGCTTACGCTCGCGTTCAAGCTTGATGACTTCTTTCTTCGGCAGCAGCTCGTAGCGGCCATCGGTGGCCATGTCGTCGAGCTCCTTCAGCCGCTTCACGGACTTCTGAACCGTCACCCAGTTGGTGAGAAGTCCTCCCAGCCAGCGCTGGTTGATGTAGAAACTTCCGGCGCGAGTCGCTTCCTCAGCGATGGCATCCTGCGCTTGCCGCTTGGTGCCGACGAAGAGGATCGTTTTGCCCTCAGCCGTCAGATCGGCAACGAACTTTGACGCCTCCTTGAACATCTTGAGCGTCTTCTGCAAGTCAATAATGTAAATGCCGTTGCGCTCCCCAAAGATGTATTCCTTCATCTTGGGATTCCAGCGCTTCGTCTGGTGCCCGAAGTGAACACCCGCTTCGAGCAACTCCTTCATGGTGATGTTAGCCAAACGACCTCCTTTTTAGTCTGCATCCCTTGTTCAGTCGCGAACTCAGGATTGCTTTCCCGTCCCCGTACCGGAGCACGGGAAGATTGGACTGCGATTGGGTCTGGGTTTTTATCGGAAAAACCAAAACCCAAAACCCTTGCCATTCCTCTGTCGCTCGCAAAGCCGCGAGGGAACGTTATCCAGCCCGGATCGCCCGCCGGATCTTTGCGCGAGGCAAATTACCGCTTGCTGAACTGGAAGCGCTTTCTCGCGCCCTTCTGGCCATACTTCTTGCGCTCTTTACCGCGAGCGTCACGGCTCACCAGTCCTTCAGACTTCAACTTCTTGCGCAGCTCGACATTGAACTGCATGAGGGCACGGGCAATGCCGAGCTTCACGGCATCGGCCTGACCATTCACGCCGCCCCCCGATACATTCGCCAACACATTGAAGCTGGCCCCCGACTCCGTCGAGACCAGCGGCTGCTTGGCCGCCGAGCGTTGCGATTCGGTCACGAAATATTCTTCGAATGCGCGCCCGTTAACTTTGAAGTCACCACTACCCGGACGCAAGAACACACGGGCTACTGCCGTCTTGCGGCGTCCCGTTCCGTAGTATTGAACCAGTTCAGTCATCCCTTAGATTCAGCACTCCGCAATCAACATTCCCGCCAATTCCGGAGCACTACCTTTCCCAAAATTTCAATCTCTTTTCGTCTCAACTCGCCTCTGCGAGTGAGGGCACCTTACGACAGCTAGAATCACTCCCACAGCATCCGACAGCTACGCCAGCGCTTTTGCTTCCGGCTTCTGTGCTGCGTGCGGGTGCTTGTCACCCTTGTAAACCTTCAGCTTGCTGAACATCTGCCCGCCGAGCTTCGTCTTCGGAAGCATGCGACGAACGGCATCCTCGATGATCAGCTCGGGCCTGCGTGCAGACCGCTTTTTGAACTCTTCGGTTCGCAGGCCACCCGGATACCCGGTGTAGTGCTGATAAACTTTGACCTCAGCCTTGGTACCAGTGGTCTTTATCTTTTCGGCGTTGATCACGACCACGTGGTCGCCAGTATCCAGAAAAGGCGTGTACTTTGGATTTTCCTTGCCCATCAAAATGCGGGCTACTTGCGACGCGACGCGGCCCAGGGCTTGGCCCGAGGCGTCCACGACAAACCACTTGCGCGCAATTTCCCCCGCTTTGGGGAAATACGTTGACATGCTGATCTCCCAGAAAAATGAAAACTGAAAGAAGACCGCTGATAACCAGAGACCACCCCGAAACTGCTCTTGGCCCGGGGGTCTGCAATACAAGCGCCGAAGGCGCAGGGCTACCTGGCGGGCAACCGCAGAACTACCCACCTAAGGATAGAGAAGGAAGTGCTTGATTGTCAACGAAGAAGGTGCTGCGTGGGCAAGTCTGTTTCGAGCGCGCGACTAGGGTCCGTGCCCCTCGAGACTCGGGCTGATCGAAAGCAGACGAGCTTACTTCTTGTCAGCAGATTTCGCCGTGGGCTCTGGCTTCGCTTTCGTTTCCTTCTTGCCCGTGTCCTTCCCCGAATCGCTCTTGCTCTCCGCCTCGGACTTTGAACTCGACCCCGCCGACTTTTTGGCGTAGTCAGTTACATACCAACCCGATCCTTTGAACTGCACCGCCGGCGCGGAAAGCAGTTGTTCGACCTTCCCGCCGCACTCGGGACACTTCTTCACCAACGGATCGGAGAACCTTTGTATGCGCTCGAAACGGTGACCGCATTTCTGGCACTGATATTCGTAAAGGGGCATTGGGTGTGTGGCGCGGGCACCGTGCCCGCAGTCAGGAACTATCGTCATTCTAGCGTCAGGGTTCAGAAGTTTCAAAGTTCCAAGGTTTGCAGTTTGGTAGGCCTGAGGTCGAGGGTCCTAAAAGTCGGGGAGAATCGGGGGGAATTAAAGCTGCGCCCGTTGTGAAACTTATGCACCCGCACTGCAGACTTGGTAAGGTGATGCGCGGGAGGATTGCACGATGGGAATGGACGCGCCGTGGCTAAGCGGATTTACGGTGATGGCACTCATACTGGGATTCTCAAGGCCTGCGCCCGCAAAATCCCTGACCGTCAAGACCAAACAAGGTGCAGCGCGGGGCAAAACCATAAACGACGGGAAAGTGAAGGCATTCCTGGGACTGCCTTACGCCGCTCCTCCCGTCGGCGATCTTCGATGGCGTGCGCCTCAGCCGCCCGCGAGCTGGACAGGAGAACGCGACGCAACCAAGTACGGCGCCCACTGCGCTCAGAATCAGGCCTTTGACGACATGGTTTTCCAGGATGGTGAAGCCAGCGAGGACTGTCTTTTCCTGAATGTCTATGCGCCGGTGAACGCGACCAGCAAGAGCAGGTTGCCGGTCATGTTCTGGATCCATGGAGGCGGCTTTGCGGGCGGTGCAAGTTCGGAGCCTCGCCACAATGGCGACTTCCTGCCCCTCAAGGGCGTGGTGCTGGTCACCATCAATTATCGATTGGGCGTGTTCGGCTTTCTTGTGACGGAGGACCTCGCGAAAGAGGCCAATGGCGCGTCCGGTAATTACGGACTGCTGGATATGGTGGCGGCTCTCGGCTGGGTGAAATCCAACATCCAGGAGTTCGGGGGAAATCCCGACAACGTCACAATCTTCGGTGAAAGCGCCGGCTCGGCTGCAGTGAGCACCCTGATGGCGTCCCCCATGGCGAAGGGACTTTTTCACCGTGGCATTGGGGAAAGCGGCGGCGCGATGGGAGAAGGGCTGCTTGACTATCAGGCCGTCGAGGCGCGCGCGAAAAGCGACGGTGAGTGGGTTGCGAAGACCGGTGCCAAGAGTTTGAAGGATTTGCGGTCGATGTCGACGGCGGCAATTCTCGAAGCTGCCAAAGCCAGAGGCATGGTGGGGTTTGGTCCCGACATTGACGGCAAACTGCTGGTCGAACCGGTGCGCGAAACCTATGCGGCGGGTCGGCAGGCGCACGTGCCGCTGCTGGCAGGCTGGAATCGCGATGAGGGAAGTTTCTTCGTCACGGGCGGGATGACGGCAGAGAAATTCAAAGGCATGGCTGCAGAAATGTTCAAGGAGCGGGCGGAGGAGTTTCTGAAACTCTATCCCGCAGACAACGATGAACAGGCGACCCGCTCTGCCATTGACTTTGGCAGCGACCAGTTCATCGCCTTTGGGACCTGGAAGTGGCTGGAAGCGCATCGCAAGACAGGCGAGTCGCCCGTCTATCGTTACCACTTTGCACTGGCGGCGCCACCCAGCAAGTTTCATCCCGGCTCATTTGCATCCCACTCCGACGACATTGAATACGCTTTCGGAACGCTCGACACGCGGCCCGGAGCAGCATGGCGAGCGGAGGATCGGAAACTCAGCGACCAGATCATGGATTACTGGACCAGCTTTGCCAAGAATGGCGATCCGAACGGTGCAGGACTGCCGGAATGGCCCAAGTATGGCGAAGGCGATGCTCTGATCCACCTTGACAGCACCATCCACTCCGGATTCGACACCTTGAGACCTCGGTATGAGTTCTTGCTCAAGGGACTGCCTGCGAGGCGGTTCTAGGTGGCGCGGCTCATTCCGATTGCACCGGGAGTGTAGACCCTTGGTTCTTCCTGCTACACTCCCGCGTATGTCGGCCGAACGTGATCTCGTGCCGGGGCTTTACCTCGTGGGGACGCCCATCGGCAATCTCGAGGACATCACGCTTCGCGCGATCCGGATTTTGAAGCAGGCCGACCTGATCGCCTGCGAGGACACCCGGCAAACACAGAAGCTGCTGAATCATTTCGGGATCGAAAGGCCCACCGTCAGCTATCACCAGCATAACGAGGCCTCACGGGCAGCAGAACTCCTCGAGAGGCTGGCGCAGGGAGCTCGGATTGCCGTCGTCAGCGATGCCGGTACGCCGGGGATTTCTGATCCAGGTTTTCGCTTACTTTCACTGGCTCTTGAAGGGGGATTTCCGGTTGTGCCAGTACCCGGCCCAGCCGCCTTCGTTTCCGCGCTGGTCGCGAGCGGATTGGCGGTTGAGCCGTTTTCCTTTCGTGGCTTCCTGCCATCGAAGAGCGGGGCACGCCGACGTGAATTGGAGAAGATTCGCGAGTCTCCGCATACGGAGATCTTCTACGAAACCCCGCATCGCATTCGCGAAGCATTGGAAGAGATGGTTGCCACATTCGGTCCTCGGCGGCGGGTCGTCGTTGCCCGTGAATTAACCAAAATTCACGAAGAGTTCCTGCGCGGAACAGCAGCGGAGGTTCTCGCTACTGTGAAAAATCGTGGCGAACTGAAAGGGGAGATCGTGCTGCTCATTGGAGCGGCGGAAGATGAATCGCACCCCCTTTCGGTATCGATGCACGATCGCATCGATCAACTGATTCGCAAAGAGAAATTAGACGAAAAAGCCGCCCTGAAGAGAGTCGCCAAAGAACGTGGTATTTCAAAGAGCGAAGCTTATCGGGAGTGGCAAGCTTACAAAAGAAGGCCCCTCCCCGACTAACGTCGGCTGGAATCACATCGCAGATCGTTCTGCAGGATGTTGTCGACGGGTTTACTTTGCAGGTTGCTGATATAGACCGACAACATTTCCACCAGGATCGCGGAAGCGGGCGGTAACTTCGGGCGCATCGGCCCCGACCGGCTGGACGATTTCGCCCCCATTCGCCTCAATCGCCTGGATGGTTTGATGAATATCATCGACCATTATGTAGAAGAGCAGTCCGGGAGATGATGCTGGGGGACGGCCGAGCACGAACGACCCACTCACTTCACCGACCGAGTCATCGAAGGCAGTTGCCCCGTCGCCACGCTTTCTGATGTTCCAGCCGAATGCCTTCTGATAGAAATTCGCGGAGCGTTGAACGTCAATAACGGGCATTTCGATGTAACAGATTTTTCCGTTTCCGAAGGTAGGTGGCATCGCTTCTCCGATTGGACCACAGCGTCTCGCGCTTTAGTTCCCGGCTAATTCCTTCTTCACCGCCTCGCTCACCAGTTTCCCATCCACCCGCATGCCCTGCGCGGCAAATTTCGCCATGGCGTTCTTCATCACGGTTCCCATGTCCTTCATAGAAGGAGAGCCCATTTCAGCGATGACGGCTTTCACTCCGGCTTCGATCTCGGCTTGACCGGCAGCCTTTGGGAGGTAAGTTTCGATCAGCGCGATCTCCGCGGCCTCCTTGTCGGCCATTTCCTGGCGCCCGCCCTTGGTGAACTGCTCGATGGACTCTTTGCGCTGCTTGATCAGCGTGCTCAGCACCTGCTGCGCTTCTTTTTCGTCGAGCTCTGCCATCTTTTCAATTTTGCGGTTCATGAGCGCGGCCTTCACCATTCGCAAGGTGGAAAGACGCGCTTCGTCTCGCGCCTTCATAGCCGCAGTGATGTCTTGCTGGATTTGTTCTACGAGGGGCATGGGGAGGATTATAGCGTCAGGCCAAGGTAAACCCGCCGATGGCGCAAACGTGCAAAGACGCGATGGGTGATTCCGACCTTAGGCGCACGCGTCGCGCCAGCCAGCGATCTCTTTAAGCCCTTCGGCACGGCTTTGACGGAAAAGCCGCACCCGATGGCGGGAGTGTTCAAATTCATGAATGTCGGCCCATACCTCGGCCTGCCAGGCCTGTTCATGGACGGCGGACTCGCCGCAGGCAGCGCAACGGGTGTGGAGATGCGGGGGAGGCGCGGGGACAGAGCCTTCAGGCGCGAGCTCGATAAAGATGCACCGCACTTCCTTGATATCGTCGTTTTCACCGATCAGGTGCTCGTAGCGCAACAGGTAATTGAAGCCTAGTTTGCCGGCCTCCCGCTCGGCCTCGCCACGCGTATGAAATGGTCCATACTCGGCCCGCAACTGCTCCGTTGAGTCGCAAGCCATCCAAAACGTCTCTTTGTAGGTCATCCGGTTTGCCCCAGGAGAATCCGCCAATCAGTTTGCGCCCGACGCGGAATCGCGAGTTTCCAGCGTCAGTCAACGAGGTCTGAGCAATTGCGCTGCCGTAGTCCCGTAAATAAGTCATTACTTCGCAAAGCAAATGCGTTGACGCTAAACCCTATGTTGCAAGCCTTTGCAGACGAGTTCCCCACAACCCGTCAGCCTAGGACTGAAGCGATCGTCTCGCCCGCTGCGGGGGGTGCCTAGTAACTACGCATAGGTAACACCTAGACTGCCCGAGGCCCCGCTAGCCACCCACACTATAGGCCCCAATTCGAGGGCAAGAGCAATCATGGGGGCGCCAGAATTGCAAAGAACTTAAGGCGGATCTAGCCGGCTCGGGCGGGCCCGACTTGGACTGTCTTGTGCCACAATGAAACCCTCTTTGGGAAGCCAAGTGAGGTGTTGAAAATGAACGTAACCATCAAGGGGCGGCGGCATGCCATGACGTACCTCGTCACCGCTAGCGTGGTCTTCGTGCAGATTGCGTCCGCCCAGGATGCCAAACTGTCAGTCGCAACTGATGCCAACACTCCTGCTCCCCTGATCCTCACCCTGCAGGACGCGATGACACGCGCGCGCGCCAACGAGCCCGAGTATCGAGCTGCGCTCACCCGGCACGGTGTGGCGCGACAACAAACGGTGCAGGCACGCGCTGGCCTTTTGCCGAACGTAAACTACAACGCCCAGTTCTTGTACACGCAGGGGAATGGCACGGCGACCGGGCGGTTTGTAGCGGCCAATGGCGTGCACGAGTACATCAGCCAAGCAAACGTGCATCAGGCACTCTCGTGGCAGGATGCCGCCGAGTATCGCCTTTCTCGTGCGCAAGAAGCCCTGGCCAAAGCGAATTCGGAGATCGCCAACCGCGGTCTGGTGGTGACGGTCACGCAGACGTACTACAGTGCCGTGGTTGCGCAGCGCAAGTATGCCACCGCACAGCGGGCCGCAGCCGAAGCAACGCACTTTATGGATATCTCAGAAAAACTCGAGCGGGGAGGCGAGGTCGCGCACTCTGACGCCATCAAAGCGCAGATTCAGGCACAGCAACGGCAACGCGCGGTGCAAGATGCCCAACTCGAGATGGAGCGCAGCCGTCTGGAATTAGCGGTTCTGATCTTTCCCAATTTCAGTCAGAACTTTACAACCGTGGATGATCTCGACAACGTCGAGCCTCTGCCCTCTTTCGAAGAAGCGGAGACTCACGCGGGCAACCAGAATCCACAGCTGCGGGCAGCGCTCGCCTCGATGAATGCTGCCAACCACCAGGTTGCGGTGGCGTGGAACAGCTTTCTGCCGTCCTTGGCGCTTGACTACTTCTATGGCATCGATGCGAACCGTTTTGCCACGAATGGCATTGACCTGTCATCGGGACGACCGGTGCGCAACTTGGGCTACGCCGCTGCTGCCAGCCTTCAATTACCAGTCTGGAACTGGGGAGCGGGTCACGCGAAGCTAAAGAGCGCGCACCTTGAACAGCAACAGGCGAGAGTTGAACTGAGCTTCGCGCAGCGGAAGATGGTTGCCGACCTGAAGACCTTCTACTCCCAGGCACAAACCGCCCGCTTGGAACTGGATTCATTTCGTCAGTCGGCTGATCTTGGCGGGGAAAGCTTGCGCCTTACAACCCTCCGCTATCAAGCAGGTGAGGCAACTGCGCTCGAGGTGGTGGACGCGCAAAACACCCTGACCGACGCACAAAATGCCCTGGCAGAGGGCCAGTTGCGGTTTCGTGTAGCAATCGCTAACCTGCAAACGTTGACAGGACAGTTCTGAGTGGAAAGCACAAGGTGGGTTCAGAATCTGATGGCAACCGTCGCGATACGCGGCCTCCGGACACTGTTAACATTCATGGCCCTCGGGTTTTGCTGGGCATGTTCCAATGAACCGAAGGAGACGGAACAACCAGTCCCGGTGCAGATCGTTCCGGTCTCGAAGGCAACCCTTCAGCAGACGGTTATGGCTAGCGCTGTGCTCTTCCCGATTGCACAATCTGCGCTAGTACCCAAGATCAGTGCTCCGGTGAAGAAGTTCTACGTGAATCGAGGTAGCCATGTTCGGGCGGGACAGCTGCTCGCCGAGCTCGAGAACCGGGATTTGGCCGCCGCCGCCCAGGAAAACAAGGGCACCTTCGATCAAGCGCAAGCTACCTACGCTACGGCAACCGCCGCCGACATTCCGCAAGAGCTGCAAAAAGCGCAATTGGACGCCCAAGCGGCAATGCAGGCGTTCAATGCCGCCCAGAAGATCTACGACAGTCGCAAAGTGCTCTTTGAGCAAGGCGCTTTGCCGCGCAAGGAGCTCGATCAAGCCGGCGTGGACCTGACGAATGCCCGCAATCAATATGAGATCGCAGAGAAGCGCCTCCAAAGCTTGACCGCCATCGGTACGCAGCAGGCGCAGAAGTCGGCCAAGGGCCAACTTGAGTCCGCCGAAGGCAAGTATCAAGGGGCCCAAGCCCAGCTGAGCTATTCGCAAATTCGCAGTCCCATTGATGGCGTTGTAACCGACCGGCCGCTCTACCCCGGAGAAATGGCAGCGGCGGGAACGCCCTTGCTCACGGTGATGGAAATTTCTCAGGTGGTGGCCCGGGCTCATATTCCACAGCAGAGTGCGGCGCTCTTGCAGGTCGGCGATCCAGCTGAAGTCACGGTGCCCGGTTTCAACAATGCTTTTCCAGGCAAGGTCACGGTGGTCAGCCCCGCGCTCGATCTCGGCAGCACCACCGTAGAGGTCTGGGTCACCCTAAAGAATCCTGGCGAGCGCTTAAAACCGGGGACGAGCGTCCAGTTTTCCGCGGTTGCGCGTTCCATCCAGAATGCGCTCGTTGTTCCTGCTGCTGCGCTTCTCACCGCGCAAGATGGCACCACTTCGGTGATGCGTGCCGGGAGCGACGGCAGGGCGCATCAGGTGAGGGTCAAGACTGGAGTGCGCTCGGACGATCAGATTCAGATCGTGGATGGCTTGCACGCGGGTGATCGCGTGGTCGCATCCGGATCCTACGGCTTGCCCGATAATCGCAAGATCACCGAGGCCAAAGCGGAACAAAGCGAGAACGATAAGAACGACTAGCCGAGCGGCAACGTGAACCCATCCGAATTAGTGACGCCGACCCGCAATGACCTACCAGAGCAGGCAAGTCAAGGGTCTTACTGGTTTTGGCAGCATGCGAAGTCGCTCATCTTCGTCGTTCTGACGCTCGCCGCGGTCGGGGCTTACCTGGCATTCCGGATTCCAATTGCAGTCTTTCCAACAACCAATTTTCCCCGCATTCTGATTGCTGCCGATAACGGCGTTATGCCGATCGACCAGATGCTGGTCACAGTGACGCGGCCGATTGAAGAGGCAGTACGCACCGTCCCCGGAATTGAGGAAGTCCGCTCAACTACCAGCCGGGGCTCAGCAGAAATCGATGTGTTCTTTGATTGGGATGTTGACGTCGTACAGACCCTGCAGTTCGTAGAGTCTGCCATTTCTCGGGTCCAGCCGGAGCTGCCCGCCACGGCAAGCGTGGTTGCGCACAGGATGACGTTCGCAAGCTTCCCCGTCATCGGGTACAGCATGACCTCGGACACGGTTCCGCAAACCCAATTGTGGGAGCTGGCGACATACGAAGTAAAGCCGCGGCTGAACCGTCTGAATGGCGTGGCCAACGTGATCGTGCAAGGGGGACAAGAACCGGAATTTCATGTCGAGCCAGACCCGGCAAAGCTGCTTACCGCCGGCGTTACTGTCACCGATCTGCTCGACGCCCTGAAGCGCACCAACCTGATTGACTCGCCGGGACTGTTCGAGCGCAATCATCAGCTACAACTCGGGCTGGTGAGTGGCCAGGTGCGTACACCAGCGCAAATTGCCGATGTGGTGGTAAAGACCACGCCTGCGGGGATTCCGGTTCGCATTGGCGATCTCGGCTCGGTCGTGCCCGGGATCCGACCGGTTTATACCATCGTGACCGCAAACGGTAAGCCTGCTGTGCTCCTCAACGTAAATCGTCAGCCTGACAGCAATACGATGGATGTGGCGGACGAAGTTCACTCCGAGCTCGAGCAGATCAAGAAGTCGCTGCCGCCGGGCATTCAGCTGGAGCCGTTCTATGACCAATCGATCATCGTCGATGAGTCGATCAAAAGCGTGCGGGACGCCATTCTGATTGGCCTGGTGCTCGCTTCGATCATCCTAGTTGCGTTCCTGCACGACTGGGGAACCTCGGTGGTTGCAGGGTTGGTCATTCCGGTGACGATCCTGGTCACGTTCGTGGTTCTGAAGGTGCTGAATGAGAGTTTCAATTTAATGACCCTCGGCGGCTTGGCCGCCGCGGTGGGACTGGTAATTGACGATGCCATCGTGGTGGTTGAGAACATCGTGCTGCATCGGGATGCGGGCCAGGGCCGGTTGCAGGCGATTCGCAGTGCGCTCAAAGAAATCACCATTCCCCTGATCGGCTCGACCATCACGCCGATCGTGGTTTTTGTTCCGTTGATTTCTGTGACCGGCGTTTACGGCGTGTTCTTTCGGGCGCTGGCTATCACCATGGCGGTTGCGCTGCTTACGTCGCTCGGCCTGGCGCTGACTTGGACTCCGGTGCTGAGTAGTTATTTCATCCGAAGGCACACCTCCGAGTCCGAGGTCGCGGTAGAAGAGAGCATGACCGACCTTCTGGCGACGGAAGAGGCTTCATTGGGAAGCAGGTTCCGCCAGATTATCGAATTTCATCAGCATGGGTTGCAGCGTGCACTCCAGAAGCCGCTATGGCTGGTGGGATTTGTGGTCGTGCTGGTGGCGGCGTCCTACGTTTGTTACCACTTCTCCGGATCAGATCTCATGCCCGAGATGGACGAGGGCGGCTTCACCCTCGATTACTGGACACCGGCCGGAGCATCGCTCGCCGAGACCAACCGGATGATCCTGCACATTGAGGACATCATTAAAGAAGTCCCGGAGGTCGAGAGCACTTCGCGCCGTACCGGTTTGGAACTAGGCTTAGCCGCGGTCACGGAGGCGAATCGGGGAGACATTCTAGTCAAGCTGAAGCAGAAACGCAGCCGCGGTATTGACGAAGTGATGGAAGAAATTCGCCAAAAAGTCCAAGCCCAGGAGCCTGCCGTCGTTGTCGAGTTCATTCAGGTATTGCAGGACATGATCGGCGATCTGACGAGCGAGCCGGAACCGATTCAGATCAAACTCTTCTCCCAAAAACCGGATGAGTTGCGAACTTGGGCCCCCAAAGTGGCGGATTCGATTCGCAAGATTGACGGGGTCGTAGACGTGCTCGACGGGATTGAGAACACCATCAGCAGTCCGGCGGTGACATTTGAAATCGACCCGGCTGTGGCCGCCCGCGCTGGCTTTACGCCGGAAGAAATCGCCACCGATGCAGCCGCCCTGGTGGAAGGTGAACCGGCGTCGGCTCCGGTCGTTTCAAACGATCGTGTCTACACCGTTCGCGTCCGCTTCCCGGAGGCAAAGCGCGCATCCTTGGAAACCATCAGCAACACGCTGCTGACCAGCGCAAATGGGCATACCGCAACCCTGGGCACATTGGCGAAGGTGGTTGAGCTGCCTCCCCAGACAGAAATCCGGCGAGAGAATCTGTTGCGTGACGTGGCGGTTACCGGACGCACCGAAGGAACAGACCTCGGCGGTGCTATGGATTCGGTCCAAAAAACCGTCGCCGGACTTCATATCCCGCCCAGCATCCGGGTGGAATACGGGGGCACCTATAAGCAGCAGAAGAAGTCATTTGGCGACCTTTTGTTCGTACTGTTGCTCGCGATTGTGCTGGTCTTCACGGTTCTCTTGTTCGAGTTCCGGACATTCGCCGCCCCCATCGCAATTCTTGCTTCTGCGCTTCTTTCGACCTCCGGCGTATTCATTGCGCTGCTGATTACGCGAACCACCTTCAACGTCTCATCGTTCATGGGAATGATCATGGTCATTGGCATCGTCGCGAAGAACGGAATCTTGCTCCTCGATGCCGATCAGCGGTTGCGCGTTTCCGGATCGCCTGCCCGGGATGCGTTGTTACTGGCGAGCCGCCGGCGTTTGCGTCCGATTGTGATGACTGCCCTTGCGACCGTGGCCGGCATGTTGCCCTTGGCACTCGCGTTAGGGGCAGGATCTCAGATGCTTCAGCCGCTGGCAATCGCGGTTATCGGCGGAATTCTGATCTCGATGGTGCTGTCGCTGATCATCACCCCTGCCGTGCACTTCTACCTGAGTCACCAGTAAACCCAAACGCTTCCATAAAGGCACTGGTCAGAGAAAGGCACCGGACAGCCGGAAGGCAACGCGGAAAGTACCTTCGTTTGCAGCAAGATGCCCTTCCACGCTGCACTACCGATTTTGCCTTGCCGTGAGATGGGGTATGTTGCTTGATTGCCTGCTTTAAAATACGGATAAGCGAGACTATTCGTGATGTTGTCCTCCACAGGGACGAAGCAGAAGCCGGCGCTGGACGAAAGTTCGTTTCAGCAGCTGCTCGCCGCGGCCTATACGGTGCAGCGGCACAACGAATCCCTATCCCCGAACAACTCGTCAGGCGCATCCCTGGTGCTCGCCGCAATTGCCGAAATCCAATCGGAGATTCGAACCCGGAGGCTTAATGTCGCCGAGAGTGCTGCCTTAATCGCGCGACGCATTCTTACACTCACGAGCGCAAAAGGAGTCAGCATCAGCCTGGTGGACAATGGTTTCCTTGATTGCGTGGCGGAGGCGGGGGTACCGGCGAAGATTCCCGGAAGCACTCTCACCTCGCATTCTCTGGTGGCGACCGAGCGCCTGAAGTCGGGGCAGATGTTTGAAAGCGAAAATTCGCAAACCGACCTGCGCCTGGATCTCGAACTATGCCGCCAGACCGGAGTGGGGTCCCTGGTTGCTGCGCCAGTCCTGCGCTTTGGCGAAATTGCCGGCTTGGTGGAGGTGCGCTGGTTAAATTCGAAAGGCTTTTCGGAATCCGACGTTCGAACCTTCCGCCTGATGGCCGCTCTTATTACCGGAACGCTCGAACGAAGTATAAGGATCGGAGGCGCGCGCCCAGCAACCG
This sequence comes from Terriglobales bacterium, assembly GCA_035606605.1. GTDB lineage: Bacteria > Acidobacteriota > Terriglobia > Terriglobales > Acidobacteriaceae > Gp1-AA145. The sequence continues at coordinate 18,320 of DATNEX010000130.1, read as the reverse complement.
CCCCCGAGGAGCGGGCAGCACAGGCCCCAATCGAGACGGCTTTGCCGGAATCTGAAATCTGCGATGCGCCTGCAACCGAAGCCGAACTCGTTGCCGCCGAAGTGCAGCCCATCGCGGCGCCTGAGGTTGTCGCTCCCCTGGTTGAATCTGACTCGAGCTCGCAGACTAGCCCGACGCCACTCTCCTTGAGCGAACAACCCTTGCCCGTTTCGGCGTGCCGGATGTGCGGACGTCCATTTGCGGGCGACGAACAGTTCTGCGGATTCTGCAGCATGCCGCGCCCAATGGAGGATCGATCGGAAGAACTGCAGAGCAAATGGGCATCGCTTTGGTTCATGCAGAGAGCACAAGGGGTTATGCAGGAAGCTGAAACTCACCCGCCCGACACCAGCGAGAACCGGGTCAGCATTTGGCATGACGCCCAAGTTGCCCAGCCTGAATCTTTACCCGAGATCGAACCGCTCGAGCCGAAGCCTGTCATGTGGCCCAGGCGAGCGCCTGAGGAACAACCCGCTGAACCAGTTGAGTTGGCGATACCAGAGGCGGTACAAGAGTCGGTCGGGCGAGAGATTTTTCCCTTCGATGAGCGTCCCTCGTTTTCAGAACGCTCTCGTGCGTTCACTAGGCTGCACTGGCGGGATGGGATTCTTGCTAGCGTCGTAATCACCCTGGCTTACGGTGCATTCACGGCATGGCCTAGGTCGTCCAACCAGCCCACATGGTTCCAGTCGCTGATGGTTCGGACCGGAGTGATGCAGCCGCACACCAAGGTTTTTGCGGGAGCACCCGACGCGCGTGTCTGGATTGACGTACACACGCAACTCTACTATTGTTCCGGCGAGGATTTGTACGGGAAGACTCCGGATGGCGAGTTTACCACCCAGTACAACGCCCAGAGCGATGGCTTTCTGCCCGCCTTCAATACGACCTGTCCCTGAAAGCGACCCCCGGCTGGGAATTTGCATAGGTAAGCGGTCACCCGCTTTCCCTGCGACACCACCGGGCATACGGGTCCGTACACGGCGGTTCGGCGAGTTGAGCTAGCACGGGCGAGCCAATCGAGGAATGCCGAGAGAATCGAAGTAGGAATTGGGGAGCGCGATCGCAAGAGCACGGCTATTGGCAAGTCGCCAAGGGCCATGAGCGCTGCCCGCTGTTTTAGCAGCCAGGCCAAAGCCAATGTCCCGTTTGCGAAGTTCCCTAAACCGCTTGTTCCCACGCTTCCACTGTTTCCAGGTCGCAGACCGCAGTCTGCGCCGGAGCCACTCATCAAGGCGATATAGCACCGAGGGGGTTTGGCAGAAGCTGAAGTAGCCACGCCATCCACGCAGGTACGCGGAGAGTTCCTTGGCTCTCTGCTCCATGCTGATTCCTCGTGTCCGGCTCGTCAGTTCGCGGATCCGAGCTTTGAACCGCAAGATCGCTTTCGGCGCAATGCGCCGGCGCGGTTTCTCGCCGCCCGTAAAGCTGAACCCAAGAAACTTCCGTGCCTTTGGCTGAGCTACCGCGCTCTTCGCCTGGTTTACCTTGAGCTTGAGCTTCGTGGTGAGATACCGAGTGATGCCTTCCATCACTCCCCGGCGCGTTGGCTACGGACATAGACGTTGCTATCATCCGCATACCTCACGAACCGATGTCCTCGTCGCTCTAACTCTCGGTCCAGTTCGTCGAGCACGATGTTACTCAACAACGGAGAAAGAGGACCGCCTTGAGGCGTTCCTTCATCCACCGGACTCACCAGCCCGTTCTCCATCACTCCGGCTTGCAAGAAGCGTCGAATCAGCTTCAGCACCCGCTTATCGCTGATTCGTTGCGCGAGCTTTGCCATCAGTCGGTCGTGGTTCACTCGATCGAAAAACTTCTCCAGGTCGAGATCGACCACCCAGCCATAGCCTTCGCTTATGTACTGCTGTGCTAGAGCTATTGCCTGATGCGCCGAGCGTCCGGGTCGAAACCCGTAGCTGTGCTCAGAGAAGGTAGGATCCCAACTTCGTTGCAGGACCTGCAGTACCATCTGCTGGATCAACCGATCCAACGCCGTCGGGATACCTAGCTTGCGCATCCCGCCATCCGGCTTCGGGATTTCCACCCGCTTCACCGGTTGGGGTTTGTAGGTTCCACTCAGCAGTTGTTCCCTCACCTTGGGCCAGTGCTGCTTCAGGTAATCCGGGAGTTTTTCGACCGTCATTCCGTCGATTCCCGGACTACCTTTATTGCTCTTGACTCGTGCCAATGCCTGCTTACAGTTCTCCGCTTGGCAGATCTCCTCCATTGACTGTTCTGTACTGGCCGGACTTTCGGACTTGTGCTTCGCCACGGACGATTCGGTCCCATTGCTGTAGCTGGTTCTTCTGCCGCTTGTCGTCCTTGAGTTGCACCACTTACTCGTCGCTCTCTTTATCCTCCTGACGGAGGACCGTTTGGGCCTTCAGTCATCGTTCCCGGCTTGGCCTAGCTGTTGCTCCACCTTTCGGTCTTGGAGTGCCTCATTAGCCTTGCCGACTGCATGACCTAGTATGCCCGCTGCTGACTTCCGCTGCAGTGTTCAGAATGAATCGCTTCATTCTCAGTCGCGCTTCCGTGACCTGCAGCGGATCTCCCGAAGTAAGATCAACCGCCTTCCTCGCACAACCGCCGGATTTACCACCAATGCCTTTGATGGATATGGGCTTCGCTATCATTTGCTAGCTCGCCCGGCACCGTAGGCCTCATATCCGGTTTTTGTTCATCGGCTCGCGAGTTTGTTCCGCGCTTCTTTCAGACCCAATCCTTGCGGATGGCGCCCTTGCGCTTCCCTAACCGTTTACCTCCATCAAGTTCGGTAGGGGACTTGCACCCCCTAGCTGCTGATCATGTTCGGCACACAAAGAAAAGAGCCTGATTGGCTCAGGCTCTCACAACGAATGAGTTCAAGATGGAAGCTGGATGGCTAATGTGCCTGCGCCATCACCAGACCTTCGTGCCGCCTCGCTTCATACCACAGGGCAAGTTCTACGCGGTTCCAGAGCCCCAGTTTGTCGTAGATGGTCCGGAGATAGTTTTTGATGACGTGTTCAGTGGTGCCGATTTCGTCGGCAACTTCCTTGTTTTTGAGTCCTTGGGCAACGAGTTCAATGACTCGCTGCTCGCGCTCGTTTGGTGTTGAACTCCCTCTGCTTCTGAACATAGCTGCCTCCGATATAAAAGTGTCGCAAGCTTAACCCGTTTGACCCCGCCAATAATCCCAAAACGCAAGAACAGACGATTGAAATGCGCCTTCACCGTCCGCCGCGCCATATTTAGTTGTTTGGAGATTTCGTCATTGTCGCAACCTTGCAGAAGCAGTTCCACTACCTGCTGCTCCCTCGGACGTAACGATTTTTCCTCCATTTACAGACCCCTTGTCGTGAGATGTGACCCTTCTCTGCAACCTCCGGCGGCAAAGCAAAGTCGTCGAACAAAATAGCTCTTAAGTGGAAAGATATTGCACATGCTTTGCCACCGTGAGCTGCTTCGCCTCCGAAAAACTCTCAGATTTACACAGGCTTGTCGATGTCCACGAGGGACGTAAGTACGTTTCTGGCGCAACGCGGTCGGTGTCAGGATTAGTTCCTGCCAGTACTTCCAAGTCTAAGAAAGCATGGAGCCTGCCGCGCCGTCCGAAACCGCACTTTGCTCATCAGTGACAGGTAGACGAAACGTCCTACTTGGTTGCAGGAGATCCCCGTAGGGTTGCAAACCAAAGTGGGGGGTAGTTCTAAGGTTTATTTAGGTATTTCGCCTTAGGTCGTTTTTTCCGGATTTTTCTGTAGGGTTGGGAACAAATTACACCTAGGGGGACCTTAGGTCGGCTTAGGGTAGCCGGGCTCGTACAGAGAGACAAACCCTTTCCGGGTGCTAGGATGCAAGTTCGCCCGCCATTTTCTGGACCATGCCCAAATTCTGCGATGTTGCCGTCCCCGTGCCGGTCGATGCGGTCTTCACCTACCGATTGCCCGACGGCGTCACGCTCTCCCGAGGGAGCCGGGTCCTGGTTCCGTTTGGGCGTCAACGGCTGATCGGTATTGCCACCTCCGTGCATGATCGGGCGCCGAAGATGGCAGCCAAGAACGTGTTAGAGTCCCCCGATCCGCTGGATACACCTGCCCTCACGCCGGAACTTCTTCGGCTGGGTCAATGGATTAGCGATTACTACCTGGCGCCGATCGGAGAAGTTTTCCGTAGCATGCTGCCGCTGAATGCGGAATTCAAAAAATCAGTGATTTATCGCCTTACCGACGACGGCCATCTCGCATTGCATCTTGCGGGACTCGGTGGCTCCTCCACGCGCTCGCGAAAGTCCCCGGAAGAGCAGTATGCAGAATTTCGAACGCTGGAGTATCTAGCCGGACGAGAGAGCGTGCGGGAACCGACGCTGCGGGCAGCGATCGGAACTTCGCGAGCCCTGATCGAAGGCCTCATACGAAAGAAGTGGATCGCGCGGGAAGATGCGTCGCAATCAGTGGCGGCGGCTCGCACCCGCAAAATCGCGCTCCTGAAGAGCGCGGACGGAAAGTTGAATGCGCATCAACGCTTGTTGATTGAACGTATCAGCGGGGCGGGCGGGAGAGTTCCGCTGCAGGATCTTGCTTCCCTTCCCGTACCGAAAACCACCTTGGGCACGCTTGCCAAGCGGGCACTGGTGGAAATCGTCGAAGAGCCGATGGCGCTCGATCGGCCATCGCTCGCCGCACGGGCCATGCCCGCGCCCGAGGATTTCACTGCACAACAGCAGGAAGCATTGAAGCGCATTCAGGCCGCAGCAGATGCACGGAAGTTTAGTGGGATTCTGCTGCACGGGGTTACAGGGTCGGGGAAAACGGCCGTTTACCTAGCGGCTATGAAGTCCGTGCTCGATCAGGGCCGCTCTGCAATCTTGCTGGTACCGGAAATTGGTTTAACCCCTGCGGTAGCCGCAGATGTCCATGACAAGTTCGGCGATGAAGTCGCGATCCTTCACTCCGCGTTATCCGAAAAAGAGCGCGCGGAGCATTGGCATCGCATTCGCCGGGGAGAAGCGCGGGCGGTGGTGGGAACGCGCTCCGCGGTTTTTGCGCCAGTAACGGATCTAGCGCTAATCATCGTAGACGAAGAGCAGGACGCCTCCTATAAGCAAGACGAGATGCCGCGATACCACGCGCGTAGCGTCGCGGCCATGCGAGCCAAGATCAACGATGCCGTGCTTGTACTCGGATCGGCGACGCCTTCTCTTGAGTCGTACTTCAATGCGAAAAAGGCCCGCTACTCCTTGCTTGAAATGCCCGACCGCGTGCTGCAACGGCCGTTGCCCGAAGTGGAACTGGTCGACATGCGCCAGGAATTTCAGGAAACAGGCGGAGAGCAGGTGGTTTCCCGCAGGCTGGTCGAGGAGATCAAGCTGAGGCTCGAGCGCAAGGAGCAGGCCATGGTTCTGCTCAATCGTCGCGGATACTCGCCGGTGGTGCTTTGCAGATCCTGCGGCAAGACACTGGAGTGCCGAAACTGCGCCATCGCGCTCACCCATCACAAACAGAAGCGCCGCATGGAGTGCCATTATTGCGGGTTCATGGCCCCCGTTCCCAAGTGCTGTGGCTCCTGCGGAAGCGAGTACGTGTATTTTCTTGGCACGGGTTCGGAAAAGCTGGAGGAATTGCTACACGGATACTTTCCTGAAGCGCGCATTGCTCGTCTTGACCGCGACACGGTGCGCAGCCATGCCGATTTCGAGCGAACCTTGAACGCGCTGAACGGAGGCGAACTCGATCTCGTGGTCGGCACGCAGATGATTGCCAAGGGCCACGACGTGCACGGCGTCACCCTGGTGGGAGTCGTCGGCGCAGATAATGCGCTGGGGCTTCCTGATTTTCGCGCTGCGGAGCGCACGTTTCAGCTCTTAACTCAGGTCGCGGGACGCGCCGGGCGCGGAGAAGTTGCCGGGAAGGTCATTTTGCAGACCTTCTTTCCCGATCACTATGCCGTTCAGTACGCAGCCCAACACGATTTTGTCGGCTTCTACGAAAAAGAATTGCGCTTCCGCAGTTGGATGCACTACCCGCCCTATTCCGCGATTGCAAACATTGTGCTGCGCAGCGACAAGCTGGACGATACGTTAAAGTGGTCCGGCGCCTTTGGCCGTTGGTTTGATAGGACGCGGCATGAAGGCGTGCGAGTGCTCGGTCCCGCTGCCAGCCCCATCGAACGACTGAAGCGGGATTACCGCTATCACTTCATTCTGAAGTCTGAAAGCCGCGAAAAGCTGAATGCCTTGCTGCGTGCCATGCTGGCACAGATCCCGAAAGAAAACATTCCACGAAGCAACGTGGTCGTGGACGTCGATCCGGTGTGGCTGATGTGAAGGTCAAGTCCACTTAGCGGGCCGGCCACCGCCATTCCGGCCGATCAAGGTCTCTCATCCCCACGATGCTGGTTTCCCCCAATTTCTTCTCGAGCGTGATCGGATGATACTCCGACTCACGGGCAAGCGAACCGAGCAGGGCGGCGGAGTGAGTAACCACGATCACCTGCGACCGTCGCGAGGCTTGGCCGATGAGGCGGCCGAGCGCTTCGAGCAGGTCGGGATGAAGGCTGGTTTCGGGTTCATTGAGCACGATCAAGGATGGCGGACGGGGAGTAAGCAAAGCCGCCACCCAGAGAAGATAACGCAATGTGCCGTCAGAAAGCTCAGAGGCTTGCAGTGGTCGGAGCATTCCATGCTGTTCCATGGCCAGAGTGAAACGCCCCGAATCGACTTCTATGCGCACCCGGGCCGACGGGAATGCGTCTGCCACGGCTCTATCGAGAGCAGCGCTGTCTCCGATTTCGCGGATCGTCTGCATGGCGGCCGCAAGATCCGCACCATCGTCTGCGAGCACCGTAGTGCGGGTGCCGACTTGGGGTACTCGCGCCGGGGAGGCATGATCAGTCCTGAAGTGGTCGTAGAAACGCCAGGCACGAATCGACTCGCGCAACGACAGCGTCTCCGGAGCGGTTCGTGGATCGGCGATATGGGTCATCATGCTGTCGAAGGAGGCGAGATTATGGGTGACCACGTTCCAGCCCTTCTCACTGTCCTTAACGCGCACCACGCAATGATTGCGATCGACGAGTGTCGTCGAAGGACGAGGTAGCGATCCATACCAGATCAACTCGCGCTTGATTTCCGGATCAAGCCCAAAAGCAGAACTGCCGGGCTGCGGTAGTCCCATGTCAATCAGATATCCGAACTCGTCGCTCGCAAAACCCAGCCGCAAGCAAACGGGGTGTTTCCTTCGGGTGCCCTGAACTGGCTGCTCTCCACGCTTCATATCGCGGGAAAGGGATTCTGGACCAGCCCACAATGTAGATTGCAAGCCGCCTTCTCGCGCCACCGAAGTGATGATCCTGCCTTGGGCGGTATCGGCCAATAGCCGTAGGGCGCGATACAGATTGGATTTGCCACTCCCGTTAGGTCCAGTAATTACATTCAGGTGTTTCAGGGGGATGACCAGATCCCGCAGTGAGCGATAGTTCGAGATTCCTAACGTCGTGAGCATGTCCGGAACTTCCGCTCGTGTGGAGTCTATGAATCCTACCAAACAGCGTCAGCTTACAATCCTTTGCTTCTAAGAAATTCTGCCACCAACTCCTTGACATCCTGTTTCTTGCCATCCGCTTGGTAGTTGAGCTGGCGCATTTCGGCATCGGAAATCTTGCCGGCGAGGCCCTCTAGTGCCTGGCGAATGTCGGGATGCTCGATGAGAGTTTGCTCTCGAACCACCGGTACGGCTTCGTAGGGTGGAAAATAGTGCTTGTCGTCTTCAAGCACGAACAGATCAAGTGCGGGAATCAGACCGTCGGTCATATTTCCCGCGATCACGTCGACCTGGTGGTCCTTTAAGGCGCGGGTAAGCAGGCCGAGGTCCATGATGCGGGGTGGCGCGGCGAAGCGTAGACCGTACGTAGCAACTAAGCCGCGATAGCCATCGGGACGCTCCATGAACTCGTATCCGAACCCCGGGCGCCACCCCGGGCTGTAGGCCACCGCTTGCGACAGAGTCTGGAGACGCAGGCGGCGTGCGTCTTCCCCGCGAATCTCCATCGCAAATGTGTCATTGAAGCCCAGTGGCGGGCCGAGCGTCAGGTGGTAGCGGCGTTCGTATCCTGATTTCACACGGTCGAACACCGCCTTGCGATCGGAACTGGGTTGCTCTTTAAGAATCGCAGTAAGCGCTGTACCGGTGTATTCGGGATAGATGTCGATGCGCCCTGCGAGAATGCCCTGATGCGCGATGTAGGTTCCGCCCAGATAAAACCTTCGCTCGACGGGTAGATGAGTCCTGTTCTCGATCTGCTGCGCGATAAGTTCCCCGAGGATGATCTGCTCGGTGAAGTTCTTGCTCCCGACGACGATGCGAGGGGGCCGGCGGCAACCGGCGAGCAGGCCGCAGGCAATACCAAGCAGGATGAACAAGGCTCTCCGCAGGGCGCGCAGGCGCCGTATCTGAATCCGACGCGGGAAAGACTGACTCTGCAATCCCTTCTTCTCCTCGCGGGCGAAAAGTCCGCGCCGCCTGCGAACTAGTCATGCGGCCTCTATGACCGCTCTCCCAAGTGGGCGGAGCCCATTTCTCGCTCATGCTGTGCGTTGCGGTGAGAACCGCTTTTCGAGCCAGCCAAGTAGCGTATCCGCTATCAACGCCATCAATGCCGCGGGAATTGCACCGGCTAGAATCACGGCATTGTTCACCATGGCCAGTCCCCGAAAAATCAGTTCCCCTAGTCCACCAGCGCCAATCGCGGCGGCAATTGTCGCCAGACCAATCGAAATCACCAGAGCCACGCGGATTCCAGCGAGGATTACGCTGGCTGCCAGCGGCAACTCAACTTTGTAGAGAAGCTGCCAATCCGTCAGCCCCATGCCTCGCGCGGCATCGACGATGGCGCGATCGACGCTGGTGATCCCCACGTAGGTATTTCGAATAAGTGGCAATAGGGCGTAGGCCATCAAAGCGAAAATCGCCAATCTTCCGGCTCGCTCGCCAATCCAAGGCGCAGGAAGTAGGAATCCGAATAGTGCAAGACTTGGAACCGTTTGGATGATATTTGCGACCGCGATCACCGGCTTGTGCAGCGACCGCTTGCGAGTGATCAGAATTCCCAGCGGAATTCCCACCGCAATCGCCAGCAGGGTCGAGAGGGCGACCATCCACAGGTGCTCAAGCGTGAGCGATGCAATTTCAAAACGATTGTGTGTGACGAAGCTCCAGAAGTTCATGGCCTCTCCCCTTGGCCCGTGGATGTGCCGAACGCCTCAACATATTTCTTGACGAGAGGCTCAGAGGACCTCAGAAATTCATCCGTCGAAGTCAGCGATATCAGCTTGCCTTCCTCGAGCAGCGCGATTCGTGTTCCTAGGCGCAGAGCCTCGTGTAAGTCATGGGTGACAAACAGAACTGTCTTCCCCAACTGTTGCTGAAGTGATAAGAACTCGCGCTGCAAGTCAGCACGAGTGAGCGGGTCGAGAGCTCCGAATGGCTCATCCATCAAGAGAATTGGTGGATCGGCCGCGAGCGCACGGGCTACACCGACTCGTTGGCGCTGGCCCCCGGAAAGCTCGTGCGGATAACGGGAGGCGATTTCTGCATCCAGGCCTACCAATCTCAATAGCTCCCGGACGCGAGCTTCGCTCTTTTCTCTTGGCCAGTTCTGGATGGAGGGGACCAGGGCGATGTTGCGTGCGACGGTGTAATGCGGGAAGAGGCCAACTTCCTGGATGGCGTATCCAATGTGGCGTCGAAGTTCGATCGGATTCCAGTCCGTGGTCGCGCAGCCTTCCACTCGCAACTGTCCTGTCGACAACTCCAGGAGGCGGTTGATGAGCTTCAGGGCGGTGGTTTTGCCAGATCCGCTACGGCCGAGGAGGATCAGGATCTCTCCTCGCTGAACTTCGAAACTCAGCTCTTGAAGAATTGGTCTCCCATTCGCCAAGACGAGCGATACTTTGCTGAAGTCAACGACTGGTGCGGAGCTTGCCATATCCGACGGTTCAGATATCGTACGCTTGCAGCGGAAGCCCTGTGATTCGAATACCGCTGTGGCCCTTGTGGCGGATGTTGAGGCCGATCAGCAGAGCTGTAATCTGCTCGACAATTCGGGCGTTCTCCAGCTTGCCTCCATCGATAGCGCGGATGCCGGGAATTTTACGCGCAAGATTGCGAATCTTTTTCGCCGCTTCTTTATCGTCGCTACAAACGATTACGTCGCACTCGATTGCCTGCTCGATGTTCAGAAGTTCCGCCGAGACGTTGTGGAACGCCGCAACCACGACAACCCCGTCGGGCACGAGTTCGGCGGCTTGCTGTGCCGCCGATCCTTGCCAAACGCCAAGCGTTCGAGTTGGCTTCCCGCCTACGCTGGCAGCCAAAGGCACGGTCGCGTCTACGAGAATCTGGCCCGGGCGGAATGAGGGTTTCAAGTGCTTCAGTGTTTCGGCGTGCGCGTCGAAGGGAACCGTGAGAATGACGATGTCGGCGGCGGCGCAAGCGGCGGTGTTGTCGGCGCCCGAAATATCGGCCTCCAGGGCTGGCACGCCGGTTCGACTTCCGTCGCCCTGTGGCAGGTCGCTCGCGACTCGCCCGCGGGCTCCACCGATTCTCTCCGCGATGCTCGACGCCGCGGCCGTAGCGCGTTCCGCGCTTCGCGAACCAATAATGACTTTCTGGCCGGCTCGAGCCCAGCGCAGGGCCAATCCGGAGCCTTCGGGGCCAGTGCCTCCGACGATTGCGATAGTCACGCGAACTCCGGCTCGAGCACAGGCTCGGCGGGAAAGCTTTCGAAAGGCTGCTTGATCTGGATGCGGGAGTAAACCGTATTGCGCTCGGCTGGAATACGCCCAATCTCGCGAATCATCGCTTGAAAATCTTCGGGACTGGTGTATTGACCCGCAGTGGCACCGGCTTCGCGGGAGATATTCTCTTCCATCAGGGTGCCGCCAAAGTCATTCGCGCCCGCCTGCAGGCAAAGCTGCGAGAGCTTGCGGTTGAGCTTCACCCACGAAACTTGGAGGTTGTGGATTGAACCGGCAAACATGAGCCGTGCCAGAGCATGAATCTTCAAATGCTCTTCGAAGGTTGGACCGGGTCGCGAGAGTCCTTGCTGAAAAAGAATGGTGTTGGTGTGAATGAAGCCAAGGGGGACAAACTCCGTGAATCCTCCGCTTTCGTCTTGGATTCCTCGCAGCATCAGGATTTGATCCACCCAATGGGCGGGGGTTTCCGTATGCCCGTACATCAGCGTGGAAGTCGTGCGAATGCCACAGGAGTGAGCCGTCCGGATGACTTCCTGCCATTGCGCGACGGAGACCTTATTGCGGGAAAGCACGCGCCGGATTTCGTCATCGAGGATTTCGGCTGCGGTACCGGGGAGCGTATCGAGCCCATTATCACGCAACATGGTGAGATAGTCGCGCAACGGCATACCGGTGAGCTCCACGCCATAAATGATCTCCATCGGAGAAAAAGCATGTATATGCATGCTCGGCATGGCTGCCTTCACGGCCCGCAGAACATCTCGGTAATAGTAAGGATCAAGGCCGCGTGGCAGGCCGCCCTGAATGCATACCTCGGTGGCACCGATTTGCGCGGCGTCCACCGCCTTGCGCGCAATTTCTTCCGGAGTGTAGAAGTAGATGTCTTCCTGGCGAGGGCCCCGGCTGAAAGCGCAGAACTTGCAGCCAATGAAGCAAACGTTGGTGAAGTTGATGTTCCGGTTTACGACGTAGGTAATGAGGTTGCCAACCAGCTCCGACCGTAGGGCGTTGGCAGCCACAAGAAGCCCCAGCAGATCCTCGCCCTGCGCGTAGGCCAGCGGGAACCATTGCTCACGCGGGATGGCCGCGGAATCCTGCTTGTCGAGGACTTGCTCGATGGTGGCGCGAATGTCGGGCTGGAGTTTGGGCGCGACTTGATCCCATTCAAGTTGCGGGAACTGCTCCAGCTCTTCGCGTGTGCAACTTCGCGCGGGCATTGTCTTTCTCCTTGGCGGGGTTGCCGCCGATGTTCGCCCCTAGCGGAAAAGGTCGTTCTCCCGAGCGCGCTGCAACTCTCGCGCCTTCCCCCGGCCCGGTTCGTACCTGAACCCACGCACGATGCAGACAGGTACGCCATTAAGCTTGCCGCAGACCAAGCCCGCTGCGCAAGCGAGCTCATCGGCCACGGCCTCGGCGGTGGCGTGGAGAACATAGCCATGGCGATCACGCTTGCCGCGAAAATCGATCAACGGCATCATTCCGGCTACCCCGATTGCTACTTCGGTGAGCCCTTCGCGAAATGGGCGGCCAAAAGAGTCCGAGATGATCACCGCAACCTGAGCTCCGGTTCTCTTTTGAATGATAGAACGAAGACGTACGGCAGATCTGTCGGGGTCTTTCGGAAGGAGCAGGGCGTGCTTCCCACCGTTCACGTTCGAGAGATCGACGCCCGAGTTGGCGCATACCATGCCGTGGTGAGTTTCTGTGATCAGGACTCCGTGACCCCCGATTACCTTCTTGCGAACAATGGCACGGCTCTCGCGCAACGCGAGTTCCACGACGCGGGCGTCTGCTCCGGATTGCTTTGCCCACTTTTTGCCACGCAAGGATGGCCTCACCTTCGTGAGCTCCACAAGACGTCCCTCGGCTTTAGAAACGACCTTGTGCTTGACGACGAGAATGTCGCCCGAACGCAGTGAGAGCCTCTGAGTTCGAAGGGCACACATGAGCATCTCGCCCAGGTCGCTGCCGGGCAAGACCTCAGCCGGGAATGGCACAGGAATCAGAGTGACAGGCGATGCTGCTGTCACTGCCCAACCGCCGTGGGGCGAGGACGCTCGCGCGCCTCAATCGATCGAGGCAATACCCCGTTGCTGGTTAACCTCCTCGCCAGCTCCTGAGCACGTTTGGTCCCCGCTTGCGCAGCCAGACTTCGCAGGTCTTCCACATTGTCAATGTCAAGCCCGATACGCGGCAAAGACAGGACGATGCAGACTGTGTCGGTCGCAACCGCAGCTTGAAGATGAGGCGGAAAGCTATGGTTTCCAAAACGCAGGGGAAACAGATCAGAAGGCGCTCGCAAAACCGCGTTGGTCCCCCGCTTGTCACTCGAAGGAACCAGCACGGTACCTTCGGCCGGGGCATGTTCGAAGATCATGGCGAGGTCTTCCGCCTCGATCAAAGGGATGTCGCCGGGGATGACCAGCGTGCGAGGTATACCGCGAGAAGCGCATGCTCGAGTAGCCATTTCGATCGCATCGGTTTCACTTGTGTTGGCTGTGTCTGTGATCACGCCAAATCCGAGCTTGGCGGCCTGATCCAAGGCAAAAGGGTCGCCGGTCACGAGAGATGCATCCTCACGCCCGTACTCGGCCACTGCTTCGAGAACGTCTGAAAGCATGGCATGCGCCAGTTCGGTGCGAATACTCTGCTCAAGCACCTCGCCCAGGCGCTGCTTGGCATTCGCCAGATTCTTGACTGGAATCAAGATCATCCTGCTACCTGCTCCTGCATCATGTCTGGACACGCCAGCGAAAGCGCAGTAGATGCGATTCGTGTTCTGTCGGCAAGCGTGCGCATGAGAATGTCGGCGCAACGAATTTCAACTGTGCCATGGGGGATGGTTTTCGCGAACTCGGAGTCAGTTTCGTGAACCACCAAGATGTCCAGAAAATCGCCATACGCCTGCGCCACCCCCGCAATCGAAACTTCTAGACCCTGGGCTCGCATCAAGTTCGCTGCGGGACCGGACACAGCGGCGGCTCCAACGATCGGGCTGACCCCGACCACTGGAGCGGCTGTGTTTCGCAGTGCCTCGCGAATTCCCGGAACCGCGAGAATCGGGCCAATGCTCGTGACCGGATTGCTTGGGGCGAGCAAAACCGCATTGGCAGAAACAATCGCCTCGATCACCCCGGGCGCAGGTTGGCATTCCCCAGCACCGGCGAAGCTGACCGACTGGACCGGATCCTGATAGCGGCGTTTCACGAAATACTCCTCGAAACTTAACTCCCCGGTCAGAGTGCCAATCCGCGTCTCGACCCGCTGATCGCTCATCGGCAAAATGCGGTGCTTCAAGCCGAGTCGCCTCGTGATGCTCCGGGTCACCTCTGAAAGCGTGCGCCCTTGCGCCAGCAATTTTGTTCGGAGCAAATGAATCGCCAGATCGCGATCGCCGACGCTAAACCAGGTCTCTTCCCCTAGTTCCTTCATCTGCTGCAGGCAGTGGAAGGTATCGCCGCGTACGCCCCATCCCCGCTCGGCACTCAACCGGCCGGAGAGCACGTAAGTGATGGAATCAACGTCAGGCGATACATAAACGCCCCACCAGTCGTGGTCATCGCCGGTATTGACGATGATCGTGAGCTCTTCTGATGGCACAATCCGGTGCAAGCCATCGACAAACCTCGCTCCGCCGGTACCGCCGGTGAGGACGGTAATCATGCGGTTTGCCTCGCGAAACCGGCCGGATCAGCCGATGCTCTGAGCCTAGATGAAAGCAACTCCCCCACTGAGCTCGATTGCGGCAGGAATTCGGGATAGACCGGTAAGCGCTGACGCAGCTGAAATCCTTTTCGGCGAGTGCGCTCTTCCAATTCTTTCAAGTGCGGCCAAGGTCGCTCGGGATTAATGAAGTCAGGCGTGAGCGGGGAAACACCGCCCCAGTCGTTGATTCCCCCATCGAGCAGTTCTTCGTAATTCGGATCGGATAGGTTGGGAGGCGCCTGGATATTCATTTCCGGCATGAGCAGGCGAGCAATGGCGATCGTGCGCAACATGTCTCCCCGGCTGGGTTCGGGCGAGGTGTGCATCGGGATTTCAGGCTTGACGCGAAAATTCTGGACGATGACTTCCTGAATGTGTCCGTAGCGCTCGTGCAGTTGGCGAATGGCGAGCAATGAATCCACGCGATCTTCGAGGGTTTCGCCAATGCCAATCAAGATTCCGGTGGTGAACGGCACGCCTTGCTTCCCCGCTTCTTCGATCGTGCGCAGTCGTTTGCGGGGCAACTTGTCGGGCGCTTTGTGGTGCGCGGCGCCGGGCGCGAGCAGCGCATCATTGGTGGTTTCCAGCATCAAGCCCATGCTGGGTGAAACGGCTCGGAGGCGGGAAATCCATTCCGCGCTCATCAATCCGGGGTTGGGGTGTGGCAAAAGCGAGGTCTCCCTGAGAACCAGTTCGCACATGGCTTCGAGGTAGTGGAGCGTCGAACTGTAACCCAGCTTGCGGAGAGTTTGGCGCATCTCGGGAAACAGCATCTCGGGCTTGTCTCCTAGCGAAAACAAGGCTTCCGTGCAGCCGAGTTTTTCGCCAGCTTTCGCGACCGCCAAGGCTTGCTCGGGTGTCATCGTGTGCGCGCCGGGCTGCCCTGGATCACGGCGAAATGTGCAGTATCCGCAATAGTCGCGGCAGAGGTTCGTCAGAGGAATGAAGACTTTGCGCGAATAGGTGATCAGATCGGGCTTGAAGTGGTCGCGCAAGGCCTGCGCGCGATGCAGCAATTCCGGAAGCCGGTCGTCAGAGCAGCGGATCCATTCGCAGGCTTCCTCGCGTGCAAACGAGCGCGGCTCACGCCGCGTGGAGAGGGTGCCCGAATTCAGCCCAATCAATGCTTCTGCTGGCAAGGTCGTACTCTCAGCCACCAAGGGTTGCACAAATGATAGCGGATGCCCTACCGGGGCGGGAAATACCGGGTTCGTGGTAAAACTCAGAGAGCTTCTCTCGAATCTCTCGAACACCTTGTGGGCTGAACGTCACATGAGTACAACTCAGGACCAGTTCCGACAGGCAATGGCGGCCTTTGCCACTGGAGTAACTGTCGTTACGGTGGATGACAACGGGCGGGTGCACGGCATGACCGCCAACGCATTCACTTCGGTTTCGCTGGAGCCACAGCTGGTTCTGGTTTGCGTAGACCATAGAGCGCAAACCCACGCGCATCTCACGACTCGCAAGCGCTTCGGAGTGAACGTTCTATCGGAGGAGCAAGCAGCCATTTCGGAGCACTATGCCGATCCCGACCGGGATCTGGCGGCCGCGGAACGCTTTGGAGCGCGTTTTGACCGCACTGCACACGGCACACCCGTGCTCCATGGAGCCCTGGCCTACTTTGAATGCCGCCTGCAAGATGCTCGCGATGCTGGCGATCACACCATCTTCATCGCAGAAGTGGAAGACGTGGTTGTGCGCGACGGGAACCCGCTGCTTTTCTTCCGTTCCGAGTATCACGGTATCGGCACGAAACTCTCCTGACTTTCCTAGTTCAAACCTGATGTGACACAGAATCCGAGAGTTCGCTTCCTGAAACTCGACGTATGCCGGTGTTAGTTCTCGACGTGCTAACGATAGCCGCCGTCAACAGATTGCGCTCAACCTGTCCAAAACGTTAACATTTCTTCAATCCATTTCATTCCGAGAAGAGAGCTATGGGCGCGGAAGAATTGCAGGATCTGCACGAAAATGCTGAGCACGGAGCCCACTATCGCGAAATGGCTCCGATTTCCTTGACGATGGCTTTTCTCGCCGTTGCGGTGGCAGTGGTCTCACTCCTGGGACACCGCGCACACACCGAAGAAGTGATATTGCAGGCTCAAGCTAATGACCAATGGGGCTACTATCAGGGCAAAGACGTCCGACTTCACGCAGACAAACAGTTTGCTGCACTGGCGGGGTTCATCGCAGTGGCTGACCCTACCAAGGCGGAGCAGGCGCGAACTGCCAATCAAGCAGAGCTTGAGGAATATTCAAAACAGACAAAAGAGATTCAGGCCGAGGCCAGAAAACTCGAGGATGAGATGAAGGTCGAGAGCCACCGCAGCGACCGCTTCGATCTGGCTGAGGTCTTTTTGGAGATCGCGTTGGTAATAACTTCTATCACTCTGCTTTCCGGAAACCGTAGTTTCTGGTACGGCGGGATTGTGCTGGGAGGCGTCGGATTGGTTGTTGCTGGCACTTCACTGCTGGTTCATTGAGACCGCCCCCCAACTAAAAGAAAACATGAGTCGATTAGCTCTACACAACGCGAAACCGACCGTTCGGTCAATTTGCCCGCCCAGAGCGGGTTCTACTCTGAAAAAAGCTTGATCGAGCGCTCCACACCGGAGCTATAATCCGCCTGTTAGTGTCTCTCTGCCCGGAGCCGCAACTCCCTGTTCCGGCGCGCCAGAGGGGGGCGCCAGAACCCGGCAAACGGCCCCAGACAGATGCCAGAACAGTCTACGAGGTGGATTTATGCCAACTCTGTTCGTGCTTCTGATCGTATGGGGAGTGCTTACCGCCGCCCTCATCGCCTTACTGATTTATCGCGGCACGCTGACCATGCGCGAGGACGACCAGCTTTTCCTGGGCGAATCGGAATCCCATATGGCCAGGGAGCAAGTCGAAATCATGCAAAAGGTGAACAAGCTCGGTCCATTCGTGAAAATCCTGGGCACTGCTTCCGCGGTAATGATCTTGGGAATCGCAGGAGTTGCTATTTACCAGGGTCTGACGCAGGTTCAGTAGTATTCCTGGCTTTGATCGAGCAAGCGTAATCCGGCCGTTGTGTGTTCCGAGCCACTCAATTAGCATCGAACGCAGCACTAAGACCTTTAGTGTCTGCGTATGGTTCCTCAACGAATCGCAATCGTTGGCGGCGGTCCCGCTGGTGCGTTTGCAGCCGCAAGTCTCGCGTCCGCTGCCCGTTCGGTTGTTCTCTTTGACGAGAAATTAGCGTGGGAAAAACCCTGCGGCGGTGGTTTGACGGACAAGGCTGTCGCGCGCTGGTCCTTTCTACGCGATCTGCCGGTTCAGCGAAACTGGATCACAAAATGCGAACTGATCGCTCCTTCAGGAGCTCTGGTTCGCTTCGATCTTGAAAAACAGATTGCCATCTTTTCGCGGCTCACGTTGAACGGATTACTGCTCGAACGGGCGGCAAAGGCTGGGGCCAAGGTCGTCCGAGAGCGCGTCCTCGGTGTTGAACGGAGTGGTCAGGAATGGACGATTCGGTCATCCATTGGAACCTATTCGGCTGACTTCCTGGTGCTGGCGAGCGGAGCCCGGAATCCGTTCCGAACTATCTTTTCTCCCGATCTTGGCCCTGAGGATTTCATCGTGGCCGTCGGGTATTACATTCCGGGAACCAGTTCAACCCTGCAGGTGAAGTTCCTCGAAGGACTGCACGGCTATATTTGGATATTCCCTCGCTCCGATCACTTCTCTGCTGGAATCTGCGGACGCATGGAGGGGATGGGCACGGCGGAACTGCGACGCACGCTCGAAACCCACCTTCCCGAATTCGGACTGTCTCATCACAACGGAAGATTCTACGCACACA
>DATNEX010000062.1:0-7207 GCA_035606605.1 Terriglobales bacterium | reverse complement strand
AGACAATCCATTATATGTCTAGTCAGATGTCTAGTCAATTCCAAATGCTGTTTGTTGCTCATGAGCAAAATGCCCCCAACCTCGCGGAATCAAGAGATGATCAACTAGTGCTTTTCAACGGATTAGTGGTAGGCGCGGCAGGACTTGAACCTGCAACCCTCGGATTAGAAATCCATCCCTGCCCTGCGCGCCCATATGCACGTAGATGCAGCGCTCTGCAATATCAGCGGGATAGCGGGTTACGCATATGCACTCCCGCGCGCAAACATGCGCTGGAACGCAAAACCAACTGCCACCACAACTGCCACCGCCGAGCGACATTGAAACCACTCAAGCAGGCGGGCGTTCCGGAATGTTGTCATCCACGCGATGGTGAAGGCATAAATCCACCATGTGGCACTTGCTCTTGTGAGGCTGCGCTGCTCTGTGCCATCGCTTGATTGCTATTAGTCATTTTTCTGCGGTAGGACTCCCGGGAGCCTAGTCGCTGTATCATGTTGGCCCTATGATAACGGTCACGATTGCATTCCTCGTCGCTGTTGGCATCTTTGGGGCGCTATGGGCTTTTGTGAGATCGAAAGCAATACGAATCTGGGGCAAGGACGCGGCTATGACTTTCACGCCAGTAGCCTTCAGGCCAGTGCTCAACACCGACGGTACTTTGCAGTGTAAGGCAGACGGTCGGCTTGTACATGTTCCTCCGGGGAGTACACCTCCTTCGAACCGAGGCACGAACGTTACGCAAAAATCGCTGAGGTTGTGACGGCTCTCGCTTCAGCCTCTCTGATCTTCGTTCCGAACTCCCGATTGAATGTCTATCCCCACTCCTGCGCGTTTGCGCTGGTGCTGCTCGGATTTTCAGTGCTCTACACTGTTGGCTTTATGGCTATGCTGGCCTACTTCTACGAAGACTTCCTCTACAGACCAACTTCGTATTCGCCGACGAGGTACGGCTCTTCGTGAACGCCTTAGGGTTTGGCGGTCTGGCCTGCTTCGTGCTCGCTTATCTATGCCTAGCGGCCCGCGTCGGTTGGGCATTTGTATACGCCGCCACCCGTACCTAAAAAATGAAGAACTTGATACTGATAGCGTAGAGAGAAGCCGAACGCCTGAACGATAAAAAGGATTAGGCGAATTTCGGGTTATCGGCAAAATGCGACTCCGGAATCGGCTTTGCACGGTAATGATGCGCCCGTGGTCCTCTGGCTTGCTCTTTCCGGATTCTCCTGCGGTCGCGCTCATCGTCGTCGTCCACCTGCGTCAGCACCCATGCCATCGCGCCGGAATGCAGTGACGCCTTGATTCGCTCAAAGAATGGCGTTTCCCTCTTGCTATAGCCATCGGCAAGGATTCCTGAGCATGGAACTGTCTTCTGACAGCACGGACACGCGGGAACACTGATCGCGTGCAAAGAGTGGGCATCGTACGCGATGCGCCAGGTTCCACAGCGAAGACAATTGAGCTCGAAAAAGCAGATTTTGCGAAATCCATACTTCAGGAGCTCGATCGCGAGGGAATCTAGGGAAGGCGTTTGCAAAGTGGGAATCCTCTGCTAGATTGTTTTTGCGTCAATAGCAGAGAGAATTTCCCACCATCAGGCCCGCCGCCAGCGGGCTTATTCATTTAAGCATACAAAACAGGCAGGGAGAATCGCCGAACCTCCGCCCGCGGTACGAAAAGGGGTTTTGAGGCATCAGGGTCTCACTTTCTTCTCCGCCAGTATTTCGACCATAGCGAGCCCCTTGCCAGCTAAATCTTTGCTAGCGACTTCCTTTTCCAAACGCGTCAATCGCAGTTGCTGTCCTTGACTTTGTCCCTCTACCCAGAGTTGATACAAGAAGTAGGTAGTGCCATAGCGGTGAAAAACCAGCTTAGTACGCGACGAAGCTGCAAAGGTTTCCGCAGCGTCGGAACTTACGAACACCCCCGGTGAACCCTTACGGCTGAACAGCAGTTGATTATTTCTAAAGTTAGTTTTGTCAACTTGGTACTCACCCGCAGGAAGAGAGATGTTTCCCAAATTGAAGTCGAACGGAATGTTAATTTTGATCAAGCTTGTTTGAGCAGAGGCCGATGCGGCTGCCAACAGAACGATTAGTGTGAGCAGGCGGAGCCCGTTGTGTTTTTTCATGAATAGTTCACCTTCATGGTTTGAGTGGTACTCTAAGGGGGCTGACTTCAGATGGTCTGACTTAGTTCAGAGGACCTGAACGAATGAGGGGACTTGCAACACTCTTTTACAAAGTACACGGAAGTGTTCATGTGAAACTGAGCAATTATGCTCATCTTTAAAATGTTATTGCGCTCTCAATATTTAATTCCAAACAGAAGGCGACCCCATTCTCTGCGTTCATGACGTTGAATTTGACCGTGGAGTAAGTTCGTGGAAGGGCGACTCCTCAATCTTTGTCGGCGAAACGGCATTTTTTCGACGGGCGAAATTGTCTTGGCGCGATCAGCGAGCGCGCGGCACTGATCCGGAACTAGGATTTATGAACGTGAACGCCTTTGCGACCTCCGTTCTGTCCGTTCTGACAGTAGGCAGATTAGCGTGAAGGTGAGTATCATCATTGGCGCAAGACAAGCACAGCGTTCAAGAAGCCGCCCCGCCGCAAGTTCGGTACTGGACCTGAAGTGCAACTAACTCTTAATTCCCACATGAAGGCGCGGCAATTTCGCTGTTAGTTGTGACAACAAATAACTTATCAACCATCGTCCTGACCCAACCCCCGAAAGCTGGACCATCTAGAATGTTAGTTCTCCCCGACCTCAGGAGAGGAGAACCGCAATGAAGGGCACGCGACACAGCGAAGAGCAGATCATCGCGATCCTGAAGCAAGGCGAAGCAGGATTGTCCACGGCCGATCTATGTCGGCAACACAACATCACGGAGCAGACCTACTACCGCTGGAAAGCGAAGTACGGAGGGATGGACAGCAGCGAGGCGAAGAAGCCGGCGATTGAGGTGGACACTTCGCTGGGCGGGTTGCGAGTGCGCCGTGTACTGGATCGGATTGCCAGCGAGCGAGGATTGCCGGAAGCGATCGTTCTGGACAATGGGCCCGAGTTTCGCGGTCGAGCCCTCGCGGCCTGGAGCGAAGAACGAGGGGTGCGACTGGAGTTCATCCAACCTGGCAAGCCGGTGCAAAACGCTTACGCGGAGGGCTTCAATGGCCGACTGCGAGATGAATGCCTGAACGCGAACTGGTTTACGAGTTTGAGAGATGCACGACGAAAGATCGAAGACTGGCGGCTGGATTACAACCAACAACGACCTCATAGTTCGTTGAACTATCTGCCGCCCTTGGAGTTTGCCAGGACCGTAGTGGAGATGCGGGCATGAGTAAAAGCTTCTACAGAGAGGGTTCGAAGCAGGGGACTCAAGCGCCGTCCCCTGCTCCGCGCCTCATCCCCGCTGAAACCGAACATCAACTGAGAACTAACATGCGGTTTGGCATCACAAACGGGGGCACGTCAGTCCCGCACAGAGACTGTCAAATTTCGCGTTCAGAACGTTCAACGCGTTCAATGACTTACGAACATGCTTTTTTTCGTGCGACACAAAGTCCCCATATTCCGAATTGAATAACTTTATGTGTATGATGCGTTTAACGAATTCAGACTATGAATGTTGACCTGTGGCGAAAAGTTGAAGGAATCTTCCGCGCAGCGTTGGAGCGAACTCCGGACGAGCGTAAGGCATTTGTCGATGGAGTTTGCGGCGCCGATACCAATCTGCGAAGACAGGTCGAGCGACTACTTGCGCGGGAAGCGCAAGCTGGGAGTTTTTTGCAGGCGGCTGCAACTAAGGACACGGCGCTCACTCTGACGGCCACGGGCTCCGTCGTAGATCGGCACCTCGGCTCCTATCGTATTTTGTCTCTCTTGGGCGCCGGTGGCATGGGCGAGGTGTATCGGGCGCACGACGACAAGCTCGGGCGCGATGTCGCAATAAAGATGTTGTCCCACGAGTTCGTGCGCGACCCGGAGCGCCTATCCCGCCTCCGTCGCGAAGCGCGCACGCTGGCTTCCTTGAACCACCCCAACATTGCTGCGATCTATGGACTAGAAGAGTCCGAGGACGTGGACTATCTGGTGCTGGAATTGGTCGAGGGGAAAATGCTGCGTGGTCCCCTGCCGGTTCAAACCGCGCTAGACCGTGCCAGCCAGCTGGTGGCGGCACTGCAAGCAGCGCACGAAAAAGGAATCATCCACTGCGATCTGAAACCAGCCAATGTAATGGTGACGCCCCAAGGCAGGGTGAAAGTCCTGGACTTCGGTTTGGCGAAGGCGATCTGGGGGACGGAGTCGAACCAGGACCTCTCGAAGATACTAATCACGACAGGTGAGGAGTCCGTCGCAGGGCAGATTGTCGGTACGCCAGGATACATGAGTCCGGAGCAGGCGCGCGGAAGAGACGTCGACAAGCGGACCGACATCTGGGCCTTTGGGTGTCTGTTATACGAGTTGCTCACGGGCAAGCGTGCCTTTCGGGGTGAGACCGTGCGGGACACGATCGCAGCCGTTCTGGAACGTGAGCCAAACTGGCAGGCTCTACCTACGAAAACCCCCGCGCAAGTCCGCGAACTGTTGAGGCAGTGTCTTCAGAAGGATGTGGGCCGCCGGCTGCCTAGCATGGACGATGTCCATCGAACCATCGAGAAGGCACAGCGAGGATCGAATCATTGGCGAGTCGCCGCGATTGCGGCGGCGATCCTTGCGATGTTTATGATTGGCGTTGCCCTGTGGATCCGCGGCCCCACACGCCTGCCCGAGGGGGCGAACCCTGCTGCGCGGATTCAATCACTCGCCGTGCTTCCGCTGGAAAATTTGTCGGGCGATCCGGAACAAGAATACTTTTCCGAGGGGATGACGGAAGCTCTGATCACTGAACTGGGAAAGGTCCAAACTCCTCGCGTGATCTCGCGTCAGTCCGTCATGCGTTACAAGGGCAGCAACAAGCCGCTGCCGGAAATTGCAAGT
Source organism: Terriglobales bacterium (assembly GCA_035606605.1). Taxonomy (GTDB): domain Bacteria; phylum Acidobacteriota; class Terriglobia; order Terriglobales; family Acidobacteriaceae; genus Gp1-AA145. The sequence goes on along the minus strand of DATNEX010000062.1, from coordinate 2,224 downwards.
GAGCTGAAGGTGGATGCAATCCTTGTAGGCGCCGTGGAGCGCTTCGGCGATCGCGTGCGCGTGAGCGTGCACTTGGACCAGGGCTCCCCGGAGCGTCAACTGTGGTCCGAGAAATATGATCGCAGCATCAGCGATGTATTGGTGTTACAGGACGAGATTGCGCGCGCCGTAACGGACGAAATTCAGGCCAAGCTAACCCCACAGGAGCGGACCCGCCTGGCGAGTGCCCATCCGGTAGATCCTAAAGCGCAGGACGCTTTCCTCCGTGGCCAATTTTTCACGAACAAGGGCACTGAACGAGAGGTGCAAGCGGGGATTGGGTATTTTAGGGAAGCGATCGAAAAGAACCCTGAGTACGCTCCGGCATACGCAGGTCTGGCTTCGGCTCTTCTTCAACTTGGAGATGCCCGCTGGGGGGGACATTCCACGACAGAGGTCTTGCCTGAGGCTAGGGTAGCTGCGGCAAAGGCATTGGCGCTCGATCCCTCTCTTGAGGCCGCTCATACTGCCCGCGCTTGGATTCAATTGCTTGCTTGGAATTGGCCGGAGGCAGAGAAAGAGTTTCAGCTCGCTCTCAAGCTGGGTCCCAATTCTGTGAGGGCTCATGAGAGTTACGCGCTCTATCTGATGGACGTGGGGCGATTCGACGAAGCCAAAGCGCAGATACACTACACGATTGAATTGGATCCACTCAGTCCTGAACACCGAGGCCAGTTGGCATTCGTGGCCTTCTGCTCGCGTCAGTATGACCTTGCGCTTGAGGAATTCAAGAATGCCGGAAATGACCATGGCCTGGCAAGGACGTACGCAGCGAAGAAAATGTATCCAGAAGCCATAGCCGCTGTTCAAAGGCTTGAAAGCAACTTGGGGCGGCGACCGATGGTGGTCTCAGATTTGGCTTGGGCCTATGGCCTCGCTGGTCGAACGCGCGAGGCACAAAAATTTATTAGTGAATTGAATGAAATCGCGAGGCATCGCTATGTTGCCCCCGTTCTCTTCATGACTGCTTATATCGGCCTCGGTGATAATGATAAGGCTCTAACCTGGCTTGAAAGAGGGTATGAAGAGCACGATGCTTGGCTCGTCTTCCTGAAGATTGGGCCGACCTGGGATCCGTTGCGTTCCGAACCTCGCTTTCAGGCTGTCCTTCGTCGCATGAACTTTCCGCAATAAGAATGCTGGCAAATCTCACTTACGTTCACATGCTCGAGTTTTTGGTTTTCTTCCATCCGGGCGAAGGCCACGGCCAATCGCTCCAGTGCCGTGGCGTGCTGGCGTGGATCGCAGGCGTAGTTTCCAAAAATCCTGCAGTACTTTGTCGATTTTTGCCGTTTCCTCGCTCATTTGTAGTGCTCCCAGTAATTTTTCCCGTACTTTGCCTCACGCCACTCGACCGGCGCCTGAATCGTCCTGCAGGAACCATCACAGCGGGCGAAATCCTTGTCGAAGGGCTTGCCATGAAGGTGATCTTGCCCAGGCGCACGACCTCCACACTGCCATCCAGCACGGCATCACGAATCGTTTTCCAGACGCATGCGTAGGACCAGGCCGCCTCACCCCCGGCACGATGTGAAGATTGTTGTAGGCCCGGTATCTTCCGCCGAAATCAATAAAGAAAAAAAGTTCCAGAGATGTTGGTTTATTTCGAGCATGTATAAAATTGAACAGCCATTGGGACTTAGTAAACAGATACTGTTTCCGTGCTGTGGGAGCCCGGAACAGCGCTCATGGGTTAGCGTCGGACATCCGACATTCGGACCCTCACGAGCCGCGCCGCGGTGCTGTGCCTCACAGCGCGCAACTTCAGGCCGGGCTCATGGTTCGGCCTTTTCTTTGTGGAAGCTTACCCATCAGCTGCACGCCCAGGGTCTTAATTCCGTCATTCCGCAGCCAGCGATACACATCTGCAGGTCTGGCAACGGCACCGACGATGGACGTATTCACAATGTGGCAAGCCCGCGCTCCTGGTTTGATCCCGCAGTGAAAAAGTCAGGAGTGCAGGACTTTAACTGGCACGCGTTGAGGCACACGTTCATCAGCCGACTAGTCATGAACGGTGTGGATCTCAGAACCGTGCAGGAACTGGCCGGGCATAAAAGCATCGCGATGACGATGCGCTCCGCGCACTTGGCGCCGAGTCATTTGGATGCAGCCATTGAAAAAACCATGTCGCCAACTGCCACCACAACTGCCACCGAGCAAGAATCACGGTCAGGTTCTCCGC
>DATNEX010000128.1:0-3484 GCA_035606605.1 Terriglobales bacterium | reverse complement strand
GAACAGGGCAGGTATGGGATTGACGAGGTCGTACTTCGCTGCCCCCTGCCGGCGGAGGGAGTCTTGTATGTCCGGAAGCTCGGTCTCGAGCAGCAGTCGTAAGCCGGGCATGAAGTTGTGCGGCTGGCGGAACTGTCGAACCCCTTTCCGTTCCCAGCGCTCCCAGGCGTCGTGGGGTGATTCGGGCAAAGCGCAAGCATCGCGTTCGACAAGCGTAACCTGGTGATCGTCTCGAGCTAGAAGCAAAGATGCGCCCAGTCCACAGATACCGCCACCCACAATGACAATCTTCATTCAGCAGCCTTTTCCGATCGTGCAAACAGTGTAGCGGAACGCCTCCACGAAAGTTCGCTGCCGGAGTTCATGGTTGCGCATGAGCTCTTGTCCGATTGGGTTACTTTGGTGCCTGGTCATGGATTTTCCACATTCTCTGCGGAGAAATGTGTGTCATCATTTGCGCCAACGGTATTCAACCCATGAAGCTCCCCCGTTTTCCATTCCGCAAGAAAGTCCAAGACTTCAGCAAGCAGGACGAAAAAGTCTTTGCCGAAGCCAGTGAACTCGCCCAGCTTAGATTGGAACAGTGCATCGCCGACCTCGATATTTGGCCCCCGGCAATCGACAACCCGCTAGTTCCGCGCGGACATCGGCCGCTACGAAAGTTCTCGAACCTCTTCTAGGCCCTTTTCAGCTGCCCGGGGGATACCCTTCCTGCCTCGCGTTTCGCGAACGGCATGTTCCTGGAGTTATCATGGGGCGTCGTTCATCATGGCTGAAGTTGCGAACGGAATGAGTACAGGATCCTTAGAGCAATGACCTTGGGCGTCGGCTCGACCAATGCGTACCTCGACGAGGGTGCGGTCCGTGAGATTGTGGCCACGGCGGTCCACACCATTCCGGTTCAGGGCAAGCGCGCTCTCATCATCATTCCAGACGGTACCCGCACCGCGCCCATACCGCAAATGTTCCATTGTTTTCAGGAACTGCTGCAACCACAAGTGAAGGCTCTCGATTATCTGGTCGCGCTTGGCACGCATCCGCCGATGAGCGATGCGCAATTAAGCAAGCGAGTCGGAGCGACGGTCGTCGGCGGCCGTGTGGGGGAGACGCGGATCTTCAATCATCAATGGGGCGACCGAGCGACGTTTGCGACCCTCGGGAACATTCCTGCCCATGACATTTCCGTTCTTACCAATGGCCTCATGCGCCAAGATGTATCGGTCACCATCAACAAGCTGATCTTCGAGTACGACCACCTCATCGTCTGTGGTCCGGTGTTCCCGCACGAAGTGGTGGGATTTTCAGGCGGGAATAAGTACTTCTTCCCGGGGATTGCCGGGCCGGAGATTATCAACTTCACCCACTGGCTTGGGGCGGTCATCACCAACTATGAGGTCATCGGCGCGGGGTCGACACCGGTGCGTGCCGTGATCGACAAGGCCGCATCGCTCATCCCCAAGCCAACTTGGTGTTTCGCGCTGGTGGTGGATCGCGAAGGAATCAGTGGCTTGTACTTCGACAAGCCCAGGGAGGCTTGGAAAGCGGCCTCGGCGCTTTCGGCGCGGAAGCACATCGACTATGTAGACACGCCGTTTCGTCGCGTTTTGTCGGTTCTTCCCGAACTCTACGACGATCTCTGGACGGGAGCCAAGGGCATGTACAAACTCGAACCCGCAATTCTCGATGGCGGTGAGGTCGTGATTTACAGCCCCCGAGTCACCGAGGTGAGCTACACCCACGGAAAGCTGATCGAGGAGGTTGGCTACCACTGTCGCGACTACTTCCTCAAGCAATGGGACCGGTTCAAGCACTATCCGGGTGGGGTGCTCGCGCACTCGACTCATGTAAAGGGACTCGGAACTTACGACGCTTCCACGGGAATGGAGAAGCCTCGCATTTCGGTCACTCTGGCCACCGGTATCCCGGAAGAACGCTGCCGCCGGATTAATCTGGGCTATATGGACCCGGCGAGCGTGCGGCTCGAGGAATGGAGCGGGCGCGAACAAGAGGGCGTTCGCGTGATCCCAAACGCGGGCGAGAGGCTTTACCGGATCGATAGACCGTCGGCTCTGCCCGCCCAGGGGAACTTGCCGTGACGGTGGAGAACCCCGGGTCCAACCCGTAATATGCGATGGTTTCGATCGATGAGGAAAGTCGCTTCAAAAAAAGTAAGGGGCGACCCCAGAGTCGCCCCCTAAGACTAACGAACCAGGCTCATTAGAAGCGGTATACGAGACCGGTGTTCACGCGCATGTTGTTCTTGTCGGTAAAGCCGTTAAACTTCAGAACCATCCAGTCGAACTGAACCGCGCGGAAAACCAGCTTGTGCTGTCCAAGGTCTAGTCCGCCGCCGAACAGCATCGCCATTCCGCTGTCGCCGAATCCACCTGCCGCAGCATGCGCTCCACCGAACAGAGCGTGCGCATAGGGCGAAAAGTTACCTTTTGGAGCCGAGATCATCGGGCCAAAGGTATAGGTGTAGAGGTTCGATCCGGACTTGTAAACGCCACTGAAGTCTCCGGTCACCCCCACATTCTTCCAGACGTACATGTTGGCTGCAGTGTTCCAGCCGTTCGCATGCCATCCACCGTCGGTACTGGTGAACTGATAGCCGCCGTAGATTTCAGGCAGTGGCTTCTCGCCGCCAAAGGCGCACATCGAAGCCAAGCACAGCAGTACGGCAACGCCGATAAGTTTTCGCATCATTCTCCCCTTTTCAATGATCTGAAAATTGCACCCGTTTCCGTCTTCATGTCGGCGTAGTCGTAAAGCCGGGGTCAGCACATCTCGCGAGCCAATCCCGAAGGAACGGATTTGTAAACAGGTGCTAGGGAGATGTTCGTTGGTTTCTGAAATCCCAGCAAGTCACAGAAGCGCGTTGAAAGCTACAGCCTTTGGTAACGAAGATCTCAGGCAACCAGCGCATAATCATAGGGTTATATGGGATGGGATCGTGCCTAGACTTGCAGGGCAAGGTCGGAAGGGCTTAAAATAAATCTGTACTAAAATGGTCCTATATATTAAGTACTGAACTAGTACTATTTAGATTTTGACAATGATTCGACTGGGAAAATTAACCGACTACGGGCTGCTGCTGATGGCGGAGATCGCACGCGCGCCAGGCAAGCTGCATACCGCGCGAGATCTGTCTGCGACCTGCAAGCTGCCGCTGCCGACCGTCAGCAAGGTGCTTAAGACCCTTTTGCAAAGCAAGCTGCTCGTGTCCCATCGTGGCACGCGAGGCGGATACAACCTAGTCCGCGAGCCTCAGGCAATTGCCATTACGGAAGTTATTTCCGCGCTCGAAGGTCCGCTGGCGCTGACCGAATGCAGCATGGACGTTTCCGTCTGCGATCTGGAGCCGTCCTGCCCAATGAAAGACAACCAAAGAATTATCAATCAAGTCATTCACGGAGCCTTGGCTAAGGTGATGCTTGCCGACCTGATACGTCCGTTGCAGGTCACTGCCATTCGTGATTCAAGG
>DATNEX010000106.1:0-68761 GCA_035606605.1 Terriglobales bacterium | reverse complement strand
TCTTGCCATCGCTGACTCCTCAGTCCTTACATAGCCTGAAGCTGTGTGGAGAGAAGTGGGCCCTGATTGGGGATGCTGCCGGTCTGGTGGATGCCATCACTGGGGAAGGGCTGTACTATGCGCTGCGCTCGGCAGAGATCTTGTCGGAAGCCATCTTGAGCGGTAAGCCAGAAGCATACGCGCCAACCGCCGAGGCCGAGATCTTATCGGAATTGGAGCGCGCCGCCCGCATATCCGACAGGTTTTATTCCGGGGAATGGCTTGGCGGTTCCGTCGTCGAACGGATGGTTCTCCTCACCGGCAGCAGTACACGGTTCCGGCAACTCATGCGCGACCTCTTTTCCGGCGCGCAGGAATACTCCAACCTGAAGCAGCGCGTCTATCGGAGTCTCCCGAAAATCGCCGCGGAGGCGCTGGTCAGCGCGTTGTGGCGCGGGGATGCACAGCGTTCGGCAGTCGCCGCTGAACTCTGAGTACACGAGCGCCATTCCCGAGATCAAAAGCTGTGTCGTCACTCGCCCGTGCAAATCTCACAACCTTGTGTTCATTCCACTCAGGAACAGTTAGAATCAGCCGTAGCAGCCATGCCGAAGGCGGCGGCCGCACTCGTGGGGATGTGGCGGAATTGGCAGACGCGCATGACTTAGGATCATGTGCCGAGAGGCGTGTAGGTTCAAGTCCTATCATCCCCACCACTGCCCCGCTGGGCAACCCTAGCAACACCTCTTCCAAGCGCCGGGAACGTAATCGCCGCCAGTCGTTCGAAACCGACCCAAACACTCATAAGAGGCCGTCCCTCGATCATCGAGTCGCGACACCTAGCGTCGGATCCACGTCGGGTATTGGATCGGGGGGTATTGTAAGCTGCTGATTGTGCGGCGTGCAGCGCACTGGTTCTAACTCGCTGGGAGCGAGGTGCGAATCCGTCTCTATCTCTTACCTTAGTGATGCAAAGCCGAACCCTAACCTCTCCGAAGGCTGACAACGCAGAATCAAGTCGCATCGCTTGGGGCTCCGCCCATCGTCAATGCGGAAGCGGACTTTGGCGTCTTCGACATGCTCTGGGCGGTGCGCAACCTGGCAAAGAATATGGCGACCGTACCAGGGCGCAAGAGCCTGGTCCTGTTGACTTCCAGCTTCCCGCTTACGCTGGATCGCGAGTCGGAGGTAAGCGCAGTCATTGACGCGTGTAACAAGGCCAACGTCGCGATCTATCCAATCGATGTGCGCGGACTGGTTGCGGCACTCCAGAGATTCGGTGGTGGACCAGAAGCGGAGCTGCGATATCCAACCCGTTTCCCTCAAGCCCACCTGAGAACGGCGACGTTAACTCGCGATGCTGAGCTTACAACGCAATTGGTATTGGTTCAGCAGGGCGGCGGCCGCCCCGGTGGTGGCGTTCCGCCGGGTGGGGGCCGACCACCGACTGGTGGGGGTGGACCGCCGGCTGGGGGCACCGGAGCAGGCCCTGGCGGTGGAGGTAAGGGCGGGAGTGGCGGGGGTAGTAAAGGGGGGAGTGGCGGAGGTGGCGCTGGCAAAGGTGGGAATGGGGCCGGAGTGGTGGTGGTCGGGGCGGAATCAATGGTCTCCCGATCCGCAACAACGGGAAAATCTCATTCCCGCGACCACAGTCTTAAGACGATCCGCATCGGCGGTAAAGTTCTGCGTTATACGCATATTTGTACAACCCGAACCTTCAGCCGAGCCAGTTGATTCCGCCGTTTCCTCAAAATGCCTCGGTGGACCAGCAGGTTCTTTATGAGCTTGCTGATGGCACCGGAGGTTTTCTCATTCACGACACTAATGACTTGCTCTCTGGCATGGAACGCATTGCCAAAGAGCAAAACGAGTATTACATCATTGGCTATACGCCGCCGGACTCCCGCGACGGGAGTTGCCACACCATCAAGGTAAAAGTGGACCGCGGCGGGACCATCGTCCGTTCTCGTACCGGATACTGCAACATAAAGCCGCTTGATTTTCTGGCCGGCAAACCGATTGAGCGGGAATTGGAAAGCCATGCGAATGCGTTCGCTAGCGGCGCCGTCGAGGGCTCGCTCGAAGCGCCCTTCTTTTTCACCTCGCCGAACGTCGCGCGCGTAGACTTGACCATGCAGATCCCGTCGGCCTCGATCAAGTTTCAGAAACAGAAAGGCAAGTTTCAATCGGACTTACACGTTCTTGGAATTGCCACCAAACCGGACGGCTCGGAAGCCGCGCGCTTTAGCGACTCCGTGCATCTGCAGTTCGAAAAGCATGAGCTTGAAGAATTCAACAAGAACTCCTTTCGCTACGAGAACCAATCCGAAATCGGAGCGGGCGACTACAGGCTGGCGGTGGTCTTCAGCGGAGGCGGAGAAACTTTCGGCAAACTTGAGACTAGGCTGAAAGTAGATTCCTTCGACGGTAAACACTTCGGCCTCAGCAGTCTGGCACTGACCCGGGAAGCCCATTCCATTGCGCAGATAGGCGGACTAGACCAGGATCTACTCTTGGGTCGTGTTCCGCTCGTGGTTCAGGGAATTCAGGTTGTTCCGACAGCCGACTATCACTTCAGCAAGACCGATCATGCCATGGTTTATTTGGAGATGTATGAGCCGTTGCTAACGGATCCCAATCCGCCCAAGTTGGATTTGCTGTTGAGGATTGTGGATAAGAAAAGTGGCAATGCGCCGATCAGCGCACGCATTGCCGAAACCGCGGCTTTCATCAAGGCCGGGAACCCGGTTGTGCCGATGGGCCTGCGTCTGCCCGTAGAGCAGCTCGCGCCAGGATCGTATCGCTTGGAGTTACAGGGAGCAGACTCGGCTGGAAACTATTCGCCGGTGCGCGTTGCCGAGTTTGTCGTGAATTAAGAGGGGACGCAAGGATTACCCTTCCCGGCAAGAAGGACGGTTAAACCAAAATTCGCACCATGTTTCCGAGGAATTCCCGATAGACTATCCTCCGTATGATTATTCCTACCCAACCCAATTTCACCGTTGTCAGTACCGCTGACTACCGGGAGACTTACGCTAACAGTGTTCAAGTGAGAGTCAACGTGTGGGATTTCTTTCTGGTATTTGGAACCATGCAACAACAATCTGAGAACCAGGTCGAGGTGCGCAACTTTCAGGGCATATACCTGAGTCCGCAACAGGCGAAGGCCCTCGCCGCAATTTTGCAGCAGAATGTCAACAACTACGAGAGTACGTTCGGCGAGATCAAATTGGATCCTCGGGGCGCTGCTGCCCCGGGCCCTGTACACTGACGAATGCCAACGAGCGCACTTCGGGAAGAACCAGTTGGCGGGCGAGAACGCAGGGTATCAGAGCCGAGTCGGAATACCTGGATTCAGACAGCTGGTTTATTCCTGATTTTCTTTTTGCTCCTGATCGGCGACCATCTTTCCCTGATTTCCCTTCCGTACTTTTGGGATGAAGCCGGCTACTACATTCCCGCGGCCAGGGACCTTCTTGGCGGCTCTCTCATTCCGCACTCAACCCCCTCCAATGCTCACCCGCCGCTGGTGATGGCATGGCTCGCCCTGATGTGGAAGATATTCGAGCAATCCATCCCTGTAACCCGATGCTCCATGCTCGCGCTGGCGGCATTCTCCCTTACGGGCTTTTTCCGGTTGGCGAAAACTGCATCCAATGCCACCGTTGCGATCCTCGCTACTGTTCTACTCTCCATTTATCCGGTATTTTTTGCCCAGAGTTCGCTGGCTCAGGTGGACTTGCCAGCAGCGGGTCTGACGTTTTGGGGCCTGGAAGCCTACTTGCGCAAGCGGCCAGTGGGAACGATGCTTTGGTTTTCACTCGCAGCCCTGGCCAAGGAAACTGCGATCCTGGTGCCGGTGGCCTTGTGTGCCTGGGAATTACTGAAAACTACTTCCAAGTGCGATGCCGAAAACTCGGGTCTGCTAAGCCCCGGCGAGCGAAACTCCAAAATGTTTGTGGCCTTGCTTTCATCAGGGGTTCCGCTGGCCCTGTGGTTTGGATATCACTACCTTCGGACTGGCTTTGTGTTTGGAAATCCAGAGTTTCTTCGCTATAACCTTCAGAGCAACCTCTCGCTCCTGCGCATTGTGCTGGCTTTGTTGCTCAGAGTCTGGCAGTCCTTCGGTTACCTGAATCTTTACGTGCTAACACTCGCGTGCGTCCTGGCTATGAAGTACGCTCCACAACCGTTGGACGGCGCGAAAGACGTGGAGGGAGAGACATCGGGCAAACTGCGGCCCAGGATCCATCCCACAATTCAATTTGCAATGCTCGCAATCGCGCTCGTATACCTGGCGGCTATGTCGGTTCTAGGCGGCGCTGTACTCGCACGCTACATGCTGCCGGTCGTACCGCTTGTGATACTCATCTGCGTTTCGACCATCTGGCGACGGTTGCGCTTCTGGAAAGTCGTACTAGCGACCGTGGCCCTTGCCTTCATCGCCGGCCTGGTCGTCAATCCTCCCTACGGGTTTTCTCCGGAGGACAATCGTGCCTACGCGGATTACGTTCGGATGCATCAGCGTGCGGAACGGTTTATCCAGGCACATTATCCCCGGGCGCGAGTTCTAACCGCTTGGCCGGCGAGCGACGAGTTGTCGCGCCCATATTTGGGTTACGTCGAGAGCGCCGTTAAGGTGGTCCGCATTGAAGACTTTACCGAGGAACAATTGATGTCGGCGGCAGACATGCGTTCAAGTTTCGACATCGCGCTCGTCTTCTCTACCAAGTACCAGCCGCCAAGTTCTTTCCTAGACGGCTCAGCCTTGTGGCGTCAATGGAAGACACGGTTCTTCGGATACCATGAGGATATGACTCCAAGTGCAGCCGCTTCCGTTTTGGGAGGTAATCTCGTCTATTCCGAACATCGGAAAGGACAGTGGGTCGGCATCATCTTGGTGGAAGGAATCCAAGAGGCCCGAGTTTACTCGCCAAGGAACTAATGCATGGACCAAGGCTCGGGGGCAAGAGAGTGCAGGGGCGGAAAGGAACTTGCCTCAGTAAACAATGTCACCTCGGGTTGTTTTCCTGTTCGTAAGGCGCTTGCCATTGCTTGCACTGCATCCCCGGCATTTGGCGGGATGACCACAGTCGCGGCAAGCAGGTGTTCGCGCACCGCCTTCCGCCCGCCATTGGGGAGACCGTCACAGCCGATGAACGGCACCCGCAGCCAACGATCGCGAGCTGGCCCATTTGGCAGTTCCTGAAAGGCCTTGCGCGCACCTAGTGCCATGGCATCGTTCTGGGCGGCCACGACACCAATTCGAATTTCCTTGGCAATACTGAGCTTCAGCCATGAATTCACCGCATTGTAGGCACTGACTTCGGTCCAACGCCCACGCAAGCTCCTAACTTCTACATTGGACGGCTTGCAGGCAAGCATTCCTTCCGTTCTCCGAACCGCAGCTTTGTTATCGCCGGGACCCTCGATGTGCAAGACCGCGCCACCCTTTGGGAGCAGCTTGGAGATCTGCTCTCCTTGAATATTTCCCACGTTCTTATGATCAGTTGTGACACAAAACATCGGCGACGAGTGTTGGTCGCGAAGTTCGCGCACATAGTCCACATTCTCGCGATTGAGAATCACCCACCCAACTTTTGCGGCGGCCGCCGCTCGCGCTGGCTGGGCGAGTGCAGTTCCAACCGGCTCAAAAAAGATGGCGTTAGGCCTCTTGCCGGGTGGACCTTGAATGAGATCCAAGACAATCTGACTTTGCTGAATCGAATCGTGTTCGGTATGAATAATCTCAATTTCAATACCGAGTTTCGTCGCGGCTGATTGCGCGGAGCTTACCTGCTCGACTTGATAATCGTTGTTGTCCACCGCCAGGAGAACGAACTTGAGCTTGTCCATCAGGCACCTCTCGGTCGTGCGAGTGCAACGTTCTTCGCGGAACAATTGCCAGGTGCTGCTAAAAGGAACTTCGGGAGTCCGCGGACGGAGCGCACTCTCCGGGATTGATACTACCTTCTACTCCGCATTTCCATTCAGAACAAGAGCTTGTTCCCCTCAGGGGTAACCAGGGAAGCCACGAAAACGTTTTACTTGCTCCGCTTTCCATCTTGGAAGAGATGGCAAGAATGCGTTTTCACGATGACCCAGACCGCCGATCCGGGAGTGAGGCCAAGCGAATCGCGAGCCCACAAGGTTAAGTGAGCGGCAACCTCGATACCGCAATCGACAACCGCGACGATGATGGCGTCACGCTGAGAAAGGGAGACCAAGCGTCCCGCCAGAACATTGCGTGCGCTCAGACCAACCGGCGCAGTCGTGGAGAGTAGAATGTCGCCTGCGCTGATACCGACGCGCAGTTTGTCACCCGGCGTCGACCGGACCAGCGGAGTTTCAAGTTCGACGCCTTGGCCGCGGGCCTCTCGATAGGTCTTCCCGGGCGGCGATCCCCCCACACGACAGGTCATCGTGCCCCGCTCTTCGTGAATGGATGTCACGACGGCATCGAAGATGTTTTCAAATCCGGCAAGCTGGGCCACCGTCTCGTTTGTTGGAGCAGAAAGAACCGCGTGAGGAGTGCCCTGCGCGATCACCCGGCCGTGCTCAAGGACCAAGAGGTTGTCGCCCAACGTGAACACCTCGTCGCGGCTGTGCGTGACGTACAGCACTGGTGTTTGCGTATTTTGAATGCACGATCGAAGATCATCTGCGATCTTCATTCGAACTGGCAGATCCAAAGCTGCAAGAGGCTCGTCGAGAAGCAACACCGATGGTTGCATCACGAGCGCCCGCGCCAGCGCTACCCGCTGGCGTTCCCCTCCAGAAAGATCTGCCGGGCGGCGGCTCCGAAGCGCAGCAATTCCCATCTCTGACAATAGACGGTCAACCCGCGCATCGCGCTCCACTGCAGACAGCCATGCCAAACCGTACGCGATGTTTGATTCCACGGTGAGGTGGGGGAACAATGCAAGGTCCTGGAAGACGTAACCGATGTTGCGTCTGGTGACTGGCACAGCTATCCCTGCAGTGGAGTCGAACAGGACATGGCCCAAAACGCTAACGTGTCCCGAGTCGGGGGTGGTGAGTCCGGCTATGCAGTCCAGCAGGGTGGTTTTTCCCGCCCCCGAGGGACCAAAAAAAATGCTAATGCCGCTGGAGAGCGCGAAATCGACGTTCAGTTCAAAGGTGGCGCTAAGGACTTTCCGAATGCAAACCCGCAAGGTGTCGAGCGGAGTAGCAGCTCCTGGGGTTCGATCGGTAGCGCTCTTGGTCAACACGCTCATATCCGCGGCCACACCCTCCAGAATCGGCGGTTTAGCGAATACACGACCGACAGCAGGACGAATGCGATGGCAACCAGAACCAAAGCTGTCGCATTGGCCGCAGAGTAGTTCAAATCCTGTACTTGGTCATAGATGTTGATGGAAAGCGTGCGCGTGATACCCGGGATGTTGCCGCCCAGCATGAGGACAACGCCAAACTCTCCCATGGTGTGGGTGAAGGTCAAGGAAATGCCGGCTACCAGGCCGGATAGGGAGAGCGGAACCAACACGCGAAAGAACGTTTTGAGCTTTGACACTCCAAGTACTGCGGAGGCATCGAGCAGCCGGCGGTCGATTGCGGAAAGCGAGGACGCTAGAGGTTGCACCGCGAACGGCAGACTGTAAAGGACCGACCCGATCACAAGCGCCTCGAAGGTAAAAGCCAGGGGATGGCCGGTCGCGGCTTGCCACCAGCGTCCAATTGGGCTGCGCTGCCCAACGGCGACCAACACGTAGAAACCCAAAACTGTTGGCGGAAGGACAATGGGGAGGGCAACTATAGCTTCTACGACAAACTTCCATCGCCAGGTCGAAAATGCGATCCAGTAGGCTAGGGGGAACCCAACCACCACCAGGATGCCAGTCACGACGGTTGCCAGCCGAATCGTAAGCCCGAAAGCCTGCCAGTCCATAGGCAAGAGTGTAACCCGGTAGCAATAACTGTGCTTCCATACCGAAAGGGGCAAGCTTCTTCTCGTTCCCGAGGCTTCCACTTGGCAGTAAGGGTTCATGCCATCCGGATTGTCCTCGCCCGACCTACTCGAGAAACTTGCGGGACACTGCGGTCACAACCCGGCGCGGGCTGATGCGCAAAGACTCCATTAAGAGCCGATTCCGAAGACCCGAGATCACCAGGGGCTTGCCTTTCATCAACCCGCGATAGCCGTCCCGAGCCACTACGGATGCGTCCATGGGACGCACTCTTCGAAACAAAGTCGTCTGCTCGGTTCCCGCTCGGGTTTGAAATTCTGTATCGGTTGCGCCGGGACACAGGCAGGTAACGGTCACGCCTGTTCCCTGCAATTCATTCGCGAGCGCTTCGGAAAATGAGATCACGTAGGCCTTGGTGGCGTAATACACGGCCATGAGCGGTCCGGGCTGAAACCCCGCGGTCGATGCAACATTCAGGATCTTCCCAGACTTGCGTTGCAGCATTGGCGAGAGAAAGAGCTTTGTCAGGTGGGTGAGTGCCGTGATGTTGAGTTCGATCTGACCGGCACTCTCCTGATAGGGAATCTCGGAAAATGGTCCGAGCTTTCCGTAGCCAGCATTGTTGACCAACACATCGATTGGAATGTTTTCCCGCTGCAACTGATCAAAAAGAAACTGCGGGGCCACGTCGCTGGCAAGGTCGAGGGCAAACGGCCTGGCCACAACGCCGAATTGTTGCTCTAGGTCGGCTGCGAGTTGCGACAACCGTGAACTGCCTCTCGCGACAAGAACAAGGTTGTAGTGGTCTTGAGCAAGCAACTTGGCTAGCTCACGGCCGATTCCCACCGATGCGCCGGTGATGAGGGCGGTTTGGCTTCCCTGTGGCATGATGCGGAGATTCTAGTGAATTCTCAACCCAGAGGAAAAGTCGAGCCTTCACCACAGAGGACGTAGCATCTCCTAAGCAACAGCCCCGAGGTTTGCCACTCCAAGACGTATGCTCCGAACGTTCTGTTTTCCTCTCCGTGGCTCGTCCTGGCCGTTGTCACTCGCCCATTACTTTCACGATCACTCGCTTGTCCCGCTGCCCATCAAACTCGGCGTAAAAAATCCTCTGCCAAGGACCGAAGTCGAGCTTGCCCGCGGTGATGGGAACGATGACTTCGTGGTGGATCAGCAATGCCTTCAGATGCGAGTCGCCATTGTCTTCGCCAGTCTCGTGGTGGCGATAGTCCTCGCGAAAGGGGGCCACTTCCTCTAGCCATTGATCGATATCTTCAATCAAACCTGCTTCGTCGTCGTTCACATACACGCCGGCGGTGATGTGCATGGCGGAAACCAACACCATGCCCTCCTTGATCCCACTCTTTTTCACGATGCCTTCAATCTGGGGCGTGATGTGGATGTACTCGCGGTGTTTGCGGGTGTGGAACTTCAGGTATTCGGTGTGGAATTTCATGGATGCTTGTCAGCAAGGAGGGCACGTCTCACCGAGCTGCAAGCTCTGAGCAACCGATTGGAATGGATTGCTCAAAGCTCGCCACTCGAACCTGCCACAGGGCAAGACTCTGAACTATGCGCCGACCAAGGCCGACTCTACGTCGTAGATCGGGAACCAAGATGTGGCTGTCTTCAGCTTCTCGTTTACGTTCTCAATGTTCTTCACACCTTCAGACTCGAGCCAGCGGCGGAACGGGTCTGCACCCTGCTTGGCATAAACCGAGATGCCATCTTTCCAGGTGGCGCGCCCGCAAAGCACACCGTTGTACTTCACGCCGGTCTCGCCGGCTAATTCGAGCGTCTCGCTGAACTCGGCGTTGCTGACGCCAGCCGACAGATAAATGAAGGGCTTCGTCGCGGCAGCCGCGGCCTTATGAAAAAGCTCGATGGCTTCTTTTTTGCCGTAAGCCTTCTGCCCGCCAAACGACCTTGTGCCCTCGACGAACTTCATGTTGACCGGAACTTCGACCTTGAGTATGTCGACGCCGTAGCGCTCCTTGGAGAATTCGCGCATGCTCTCGGTCACGATCACGGGCTTCTTCTTCGCGTATTCAAGGCCCTTCTCGTCAGCGCCGTCCTCGTACCCGACAAACTCTAAGAAGAACGGGATGTCGTTAGCGCGGCACTCGTCGCCGATCCTCTCAACCCAGGCATGCTTCTGGTCGTTGATCTCCTTGGGATCAAAAGGAGTGTAGTAAAGCAAGATCTTGACGCAGTCGGCGCCCACATCTTTAATGCGCTTTGCTGACCAGTGGCCGAGCAAATCGGGCAGGCGGCCAGGCCCGGTCTTGTCATATCCGGTCTTTTCGTATGCGAGCAGCAGGCCTGCGTTCTTGGCGCGGCGCTTGGCTGCCGGCAGTCCCCACTCGGGGTCGAGCAGGATAGCACTGGCGTGCGGGGTGAGAACTTCGGTGACCAAGGACTTGAACTCTTCCATCATCGCGTCGGTGATTTCTCCGCCTTTTTCCTTCGCGAGTGACTTTTGCAGCGAGCCGCGCTGGTCCATTGCCGCGGCTGCGATCACGCCCCGCTTGTCAGATACACGTTGCAGTCCCGCCAGTTTTCCAGGCGTCAACTTCATAATTCCTCCAGATGAGTTCGAATGATTGCCGACCGAGCAGAAAGGGTGCGGCCTTATATTGTAATACGTGCAGCGTGTTAGCCGCTTCAGAAGGCCGCCCGTACACGCCGCGACTCACAAGTCACGGGTTTGTCATTCTCGGAGTAAGAGTCAGCCTCAGCAATCGGCGACGCCGGCAAGTACGGGTTTAATGTCCACTATGGGCGTGCCGTCGATCGCCTCGATGGGACCGACCCGTAGCTTGGAACCCGAGATCTCGCGTACGGTCACCGGGTGCAGACCGATCGGATTGGGCCGATCAGGCGATCGCGTCGCAAATACACCGGTTAGTGGCCTTCGAGGATCGGAACGTGGGTGAACCTGCAAAACGCTGCGGTCTGCCTTGTGAAACCATGTTAGGACGATGATCTCGTCTCCAATCTCGAGGCCACGCAGACACTCTGCCGCAGAAGAGTTCACCTGGATCCAGGCGTCGGGGGCTCCCTCTGAACCCTGCATCGGCGCTTCACTGCAATCCTTAATGATGGAGCAGATCACGCCAATTGGCCGGAGAAGGACGCTGCCGACTCCACGTTGCTTTGCCCGTGGTGAGGCGATCTTGCGTTTCTTCGTTGCCATAGATTGAAGGGCAGCTCCTCGCAACTTGGCGGGAAAATCCCGCGCCCCTCGGACAATGCTCAACTGCTAGGCCTTGCTATACTAAATGTCGTATGCCGATTCTTGAAAACATTGCCGCAATCGCCAAGGGCATGAGCATCACCTTTAAGGAGATGTTCCAGCCGACGGTTGTGGAGAACTATCCCGACGGTGACGGTCCCCTGCGGGGGGCACGCTTTCAGGAACGCTACCGCGGCGTACACGTGCTCCAGCGCGACGAAAACGGCCTGGAGAAGTGCGTGGCTTGCTTCCTGTGCGCAGCCAACTGCCCGGCAAACTGCATATATATCGAAGCCGCCGAGAATACGGCCGAGAACCGGGTGAGCGGCGCGGAGCGTTACGCCAAGGTTTACAACATCGACTACAATCGCTGCATTTTCTGTGGGTACTGCGTGGAAGCCTGCCCCACCGATGCGATCACGCACGGTCACGGGTTTGAGCTGGCGACTTTCAATGCAACCAATTTGATTTACCGCAAGGAGCAGCTACTGGCGCCAAAACCAGCACACCTGGGTGCGAATCCGGTATTCAATGCCGCCGAAGTCGCTGGCGGTGCGCCTTCCGAAGTCGCTCCGGGAGAGTAGGAAACATTCGGGATTTGGTAATTCTGAAAAGCCCTCCTGGATGAGATGCCTAGAGTGATCGGGAAATTCGGCACTGTTGAGGAGAACAGAAGTTCAATAATCTAGCGAAATTCACGCCGGTCCTCCATATTGCGGGCCGGCGTTTGTGTATGAAGTGCAGCTTCTAGCTGCTCGCTGCTAGCGACTAGCAACCATGCACGATGTTGGTTTGCTAGGAGCCAGTAGCTAGAAGCCAGTGGCTGACTTCCTCCAAACCCTGCGCCAACGCGTCGTCATTTACGACGGGGCGATGGGGACTAACATCCAGAAGCGCAATCCCACTCTGGATGACTACTGGGGCAAAGAGAACTGCAGCGAAGTTCTCGTGCTCAGCCGTCCCGACATCATTCGCGATATCCACGCGGACTTCTTTCGCGTCGGCTGCGACATGGTCGAGACCAACACATTTGGTGGCAGCCGCGTGGTTCTATCTGAGTTCGGGTTGCAAGACCGCGTTGAAGAGATCAACCGGACCGCGGTCAGGCTAGCCAAGGATGTCGCCCTGCAGTTCTCCACTGCCGACAAGCCGCGCTTCGTCGCGGGTTCGATTGGTCCTACAACCAAACTTCCCTCGCTTGGCCACATCGGTTTTGAGCAGATGCTCGAAGCTTTCCTCGAACAAGCCGTCGTATTGATCGAATCGGGGGTTGATGTGCTGCTGGTGGAAACCTGCCAGGATCTTCTACAAGCGAAGATTGCCGCAATTGCTGCACTCGATGCGATGAAAAAGGCAGGCAAGCGTCTGCCGCTGCAAGTGCAGGTCACCTTGCAGGAATCCGGCACGATGCTGTTGGGAACGGAGATCGGGGCGGTCGTCAGCGCGCTTGAACTGCTCGACATCGACATTCTGGGGTTGAACTGCGCGACCGGTCCCGACCTGATGAACGATGCCGTCCGCTACCTGGGCCTGAACTCAACCAGGGACATTTCTGTGCTACCCAACGCTGGACTGCCTCAGAACGAAGGCGGCCACGCCGTCTACAAGCTCAAGCCAGAAGAGCTTGCAAAGTACCACAAGCACTTCGTTCAGGATTACGGCGTTCGGGTGGTCGGAGGCTGCTGCGGAACCACGCCGGAACATCTGAGGGCCGTTGTAGATGCCGTGTCCGGATTGGAACCGGCAACCAGAGGCGTGAAACCTGTCGGAGCAGCTTCGAGCGCATACACTTCGGTTCCGCTCGACCTTGATCCCAAGCCGCTGGTAGTGGCGGAAGAAATGAACACCACCACCCGCGTCGAACATTTCCGCAACCTGGTGCGCGGACAGAAATACGACGACATTCTCGCCCTGGCGAAAAAACTTGTGAACGACGGGTCGCACATGCTCGACCTATGCTGCGCGATCGTCGGCGAAGATGAGAAGGGCTATATCAGTTCGATCCTTGAGAGGATCGCAACGCGCGTCCCTGCGCCAATTCTGGTCGATTCTACAGAAGCCGATGTGATTGAGGAAGCACTGAAACGCATTCCCGGCAAGGCAATTATCAACTCGATCAACCTTGAAGACGGCGAAAAACGGACCTCCAAAGTTCTGCCCATGGCCAAGCGATACGGGGCGGCGGTGATTGCCTTGACGATTGACGAGGAAGGCATGGCGCTGACCGCGGATAAGAAAGTTGCCATTGCTCACCGGATCTTCGATCTGGCAACCCAGAAGTATGGGATTCGCTCCGTCGACCTGATTTTCGACGCTCTCACGCTACCGATTTCAACTGGGCAGGAAGAGTACAGAACTGCCGGCATGGAGACGCTCAACGCGATTGAGCGCATCAAAAAGGAACTCCCGGATGTAAAGACGATCCTTGGCGTCAGCAATATTTCCTTCGGGCTTGATCCATATCCGAGGCGCGTGCTCAACAGCGTCTTCATGCACGAGGCGGTCGACCATGGCCTGGATATGGCAATCGTGAACTACAGCAAGATATATCCCCTGTACAAGATTCCGCAGGAAGAAGTCGAATTAGCGCGCAAGCTGATTTACCGCGACGCGTCCGCCGGGGACCCCCTGCAGGTTTACATGCAGCACTTCGCCGGCACGAAAGGCAAGCAGCACGCAACCACGGTTGCGCATGTTGAGACGCTCTCGATTGAAGACAAGCTAAAGTACGCGATCATTAACGGCGAAAAATCCGTCGGGGAAGGTGCAAACAAAAAGTCGCTGGAAACCCTGCTGGAGGACGCTTTAGAGCAGTACACGCCGCTTGACCTGATCAACACCGTGCTGCTGGATGGCATGAAGACCGTCGGCGACCTGTTTGGTGCCCGAAAAATGCAGCTGCCGTCGGTGCTGGATGCTGCTGGCGTCATGAAAGCTGCCGTGGCGTATCTGGAACCGAAGATGGAAAAGAAGAACGCGGGTGGACAAAAAGGCACGATCGTGCTCGCCACGGTGAAAGGCGATGTCCACGACATTGGCAAGAACCTGGTCGATATCATTCTGTCGAACAATGGGTTTCGGGTAATCAACCTTGGCATCAAGCAGCCCGGGGATTCCATCATCAAGGCCGCCCAGGAGCACCAGGCCGATGCCATCGGATTGAGCGGCTTGCTCGTCAAATCCACGCTCGAAATGAAGTATGTGATCCAGGATCTCGAGCGGCAAAAATTGGAGTACCCGGTCATCTGCGGCGGGGCGGCGTTGACGCGCAAGTACGTTGAGGACGACCTGCGACGCGAATACTCCAATGCGGTGTTTTACGCAGACGACGCCTTCGCCGGCTTGCACGTGATGGAGGACCTGACTTCGCCCAACGGCAAACGCAAGGCCCGGCTGGCCGAAGGTCGAACGGTGAAGGAATTTGCCAAAGCTGCGGTAGCAGACAACGGCGGAGAAGTTTCCACCGAGCGCAGCGCGGTTGTAAGCGACGCACCGAATATTCCCAAGCCGCCGTTCTGGGGAATTCGCGTAAAAAAAGATTACGATCTGGCGCAGCTGTTTCCTTACATCAATGAGACAGCGCTGTTCAAGAACCAATGGCAACTAAAGACGGCATCACAGGAAGACTATGCGAAGCTCGTTGAGGAGAAGTATCGGCCGATCAGGAAGGAGCTGGAAGCAGAGATCATCTCGAGTGGACTATTTGAGCCGAAGGTGGTCTGGGGATATTACCCGGCGCAAAGCGAAGGGAATGACGTAATCGTGTACAGTGCGGACGATAGCAGGCAGGAAACGCTGCGCTTCACCTTTCCACGCCAGCGTGAAGGCCGCAAGCTTTGCATCTCAGACTTCTTCACCGGGAAATCCTCGGGAAAGATGGATGTGATCGGGCTGTCGCTCGTAACCATCGGGCCGAAGGCATCGGTTGAAACCCAACGCCTGTTCGAGGCCGGAGAGTACACGAAATATCTCTACCTGCACGGGCTGAGTGTCGAGACCGCGGAAGCACTAGCCGAGTATCACCACAAGCTGATGCGTGAAGAACTGGGAATTTCGGGGGAAGACTCTTCGCATATCCGCGACCTGTTCCACCAGAAGTACCGCGGATCACGCTATAGCTTCGGATATCCGGCGTGCCCGAATCTTGAAGATCAGACCAAGCTGTTCGCGCTGTTGCACCCGGAAGAGAACATTGGCGTGAAGCTGACCACCGGATTCCTGCTTGATCCCGAGCAGAGCACATCGGCCATTGTGGTTCATCATCCGTTAGCCAAGTACTTTGTAGCTTAAGCCACTCCCCATTCGACCCCCATCTTTTGGCCCGTCTCGGGAAACCTGAGGCTGTAATAAACCTGTCATTATCGAGTCCAAAGCACTTTGAGAACGAGCACAGCAATAATCGCTGCCGCCCCCAATGCGGCCTTGTACTCGCGATGCTTCCAAAAAAGATCCGCGGAAAATGCCCCTGAGCTGCCCTGGGCTGCAGGCCAACGTGGAAATAGCCTGGGGACGTCTTGGCAGTAGTCGTCGAATTGAGGAAAGAGAGCGCGCAGGAATCTCTCTTCCGAACGAATTACGGGAACATAGATACCGACCAGCAGGGCAGCAGCTATCGCGCCAATGATCCAACTACGCGATGCCAGGGTGAAACCGAGAGCGATGATGAGCGAGCCTAAATAAAGCGGGTTCCGGGTGTAAGCATAGGGCCCTGTGGTCGTGAGTTGCTCGTTCTTGCGGACGTGGCCGGAGGCGAGGGCGCGGATGATGAGACCAATCACGGCGATGGAACTTCCTGCGAAAATCGATGGCCAGCTCGGATGGGCGAGCCATACGTACAACGCGGCGAATACGAAGCCCAAGGGAACACGAATGCGGCGGGCGATCCCCTGCCAGCTAGACATGCCTGGGCTCCAGCAACTGATGGGCGGCGGCCAAGACCTCATGCGAAGTGATCTGGAGCAAGCCGGGGTCCGTGGCATGGGTATGGGAGAAAGAGGTGCGGCTGGCAGGTTTTCGAATGACTATGCTCTTCGAACTGTATGGCCCATTTCGCGCAGGATCTGTGGGCCCGAAGATAGCTACCACGGGGACGCCCAGTGCTGCCGCGAGATGCAGGGGGCCGGTATCGCCACCGATGAAGAGACTCGCTTGGCGAGTGAGCGAAATGAGTTCACCGAGGGAGCAAGTTATCGGCTGCGCCGCTCCGTCGGACGAACTGCGAACAGTCTTTGCTAATGGTTCTTCTCCCGGGCCATAGTTGACCAAAATGATTGCGCCTTCTTTCTGTAGCTCGCGTGCAATCTCACCATAGCGTTCCGCCGGCCATTGTTTGGCACCCCAACCTGCTCCTGGATTGAGGAGAACGATGCGGCGAGTGGTGTCGTTCAGCCTCGAAGAAACCTTTGCCTCGGAAGTCGCGTCGTGCGGAAATTCCAACCATGGCTCAGGTGAGGTTATGGCTCTGGTCACTTGGTCCGGGCAAGACGGTGATAACACTTCTGCTGCCAGCTGGCCATAGTGATCGATGACATGAGGTCCTTGGGTATGCGCCAGTGCCGAATAGAACATCCTTGCGGGGGCCTCCCGGGGTCGATCCATGCCGAACACCCTCTCGGTTCGAGACAACCTTGCGAGCAGCGCGGACTTGATGGCTCCCTGAAAATCGATTGCCAGGTCGTATTCCTGCTGGCGCACTTCCTTTAACACAGATGAGAACTGCCTTCGAGTTTGGCTTGAGAGGAGCGATTTGCGCCACGCTTTCGTGTTAACCAGGTGTACGACATCGACGAGGGGGCGCGTTCGGGAGCGAGCGCCCGACCTGGCAGCCCCCATGGCGCAAAGCAGTTCAGACCATCGCTCCTCAATCATCCAGCCAATTTGAGCGTTGGGTAGGGCATTTCGCAACCTAGCGACGGCGTGCATCGTGTGAATCACGTCGCCCATGGCGCCGAGGCGCACAACCAGCAGGCGCTTGCGAACATGGTTCGAGGCGGAGGCGCTCACAAGCGCTTGTGCTCCATTTTGCGGAGAATCTCGGTGGCAGAGTGGTCCTTGGGATCACCCACAATCTCGACGCGCCCTCCAAGCTCAGCAACCACATCGCGCTCGGGAACGTTCTCGGGCGTATAGTCCGTGCCCTTGGCTTGAATGTCGGGGTGAATCTCGCGAATCAGGGGACGGACGTCGGGTTCGGAGAAGATCACGACGGCGTCTACATCGGCGAGAGCGGCGAGAATCTCCGCGCGCTCGTTTTCCGGCATGTGCGGGCGGCCTTCGCCTTTCAACCCGCGGACCGAGTCGTCGGAATTGACGGCAACAATTAGCTTGCCGCCAAGCTCCTTTGCGGCTTTCACGTATCGCACGTGGCCGACGTGCAAAACATCAAAGCATCCGTTCGCGAGCGTGATCTTCTCCCCCGACTTGCGCCACTTTTCCACCCGGCGCTTGAGCTGATCGCGAGTGAGTATTTTTTCGTTCACGGAGATGCCTCAGTGCGCCCGCACAGCCGGCGGGCATTGTTCGATCGCTGCAAGCAATTCCGATTGCGTTACCGTCGCCGTACCGCTCTTCATGACCACGATGCCGCCGGCATAGTTAGCAAGGTGCGCAGCCTCTTCGGCACTTGCACCCGCGGCCAGAGCGGCGGTGAAGGTCGCGATGACGCTATCTCCAGCCCCGGTTACATCTGTTACTTGATCGCTGCCGGAGATCGGGATGTCCACCGGCTTGTGCTTTCCCGAAAAGGCAACCATGCCATCGCGGCCGCGGGTGATCACCAGCGATTTGAGGCCCATGCGCGACATGATCTCTTGCCCGGCAGCGCACAGTTTTTTCCAGTCCGGTCCAATTTCAATGTCCAATGCTTCTTCGACTTCGGGCTCGTTCGGGGTTGCCGCGGTTATTCCGCAAAACTCAAGCATTCTGTGACGTGAATCTAGCACGATGGGCATGGACGAGCCGCGGGTTTTGCCGCGAGCTGCGTTCAAGATGCCGGGGGTGGCAGCACCATAACCGTAGTCGGAAACCAGCAGGGCATCTGAAATGCGAAGGTATTCGCGAGTCGCTAACGCAAGCTCGCGCGATAGGTGTTGGTCCGGGGCCGACTCCGATTCGCGATCAATACGTACGACTTGTTGACGCCAGGTATGGGGCATTCCGGCCAGGATACGTGTCTTGGTCACGGTGGGGTGATGCTTGTCTTTCAGAATTCCCGTCACCGGGATCTGCTTGTGACGGAAGGCGCGCAACAAGAGGCGGCCGGGATCATCGTTGCCAATGATCCCGACGGGCAAAACGTTTACTCCGAGATCTGCCAGGTTATTGGCGGCATTGGCGCCTCCCCCCGGAACGACGGTGCGATCGCGATGGCGGAGAATCAACACGGGCGCTTCGCGCGATACGCGCGAAATTTCTCCGAAGACGAACTCGTCAGCCACCATGTCGCCAAGCACGGTGATGGTAAGCCGTCGAAAGGACTCGACGATCTTGCGAAGGTGGTCGGCGAGTTGTGATGCCCGCGGCATGACAGTGGCGAGTGACTGGTGGCCAGAACTCAAGGCCGAGCATGAAATCCGCTCCAAGCACGGGACGGTGACCACCGGTTACTGACCACTGATTTTCTCATGCCCCGCTATTTACGCGCGTGAACTAGGCGCAACAGGGTATCTACAGCTTCAGCCGGCTCGACAATTTCCATGGTGACCTGCGCAATAGCAACGGGATCGAGAGAGCAAATGCGGGACCCCAGGTTTACGGCATCTTTTTCGGTGGTGATGAATCCGTCAGCTCGGTTCTGCGCCTTGCGGCGAAGCAAGTCTTCAACATCAGAATCGGAATACAAATGGTGATCGCGGTAGAACTTCTCGGCTACCGGCGCCACGCCCTTCGACCGAAGTTGTTGCACAAACGCCTGGGGTCGGGCGATGCCGCAAAAGACCAAGGGACGCGTAGGGATGCTCGAGATTTGCATGTCGCGGCGGATGCGCCAAACTGAGCTACCCGAGATGGGCAGCCTGGAAGCATCGAGATCGCCGCTTAACACGACCGCATTTGCTCTGCGCAAGGACTGGGGGAGCTCGCGTAAACGCCCCGTGGGAAGCAGATCGTCCTTCAGATCTTCTGGCGTTATCAATACTATGTCGAAATCGCGAGCAAGCGAGCGATGTTGAAAGCCGTCGTCAAGGATGTGCAGATGCGGGCCAAACTTGTGTTCCGCTAAAAGACCTGCTCCATATCGGCTCTCGCCCACAATCACGGGGCAGCCCACGCGACGGGCGATCAGTAGCGGCTCGTCGCCGAACTCGGCGGCTGAGCCATTCGCATCAACCAGGAGAACACCCCTGGTTTGGCGTCCATAACCGCGAGAAAGCACATTGAACGGCACGCCGCCTTGTTTCAGCAACTCTCCGAGTAGGATTACGAACGGGGTCTTACCCGCGCCTCCGGCTGATATATTCCCCACACTGACGACCTGGCCGGCCAACTTACGTGCACGCAGAACTCCACTATCGTAGAGGTGGTTGCGCGTGCTCACGAGGGAACCATACAGCCCGGCCAGCAGGCTCACGCGTGCGTGACCTCGGGCGCGTTCTTGGTCCACAAGTTCTTCAATTGCGCGAGCGTCCGCTCGGTTGCGCCGCGTTGCAATTGCAGTGTTTCCGCCGCTCTTTTACCGAGTGCCAGACGTTCGGCATCATTTGCGATCAATTGCATGAGTATCAACGGAAGTTCTGCCGGTCCAACAACGCGCACCGCGTCTCGCGATTGGAAGAGTCCAACAATTTCGCGAAAATTCTCCGTATGATTTCCCACGATGATCGCAGCACCGTGCTGCGCCGGCTCGATAATGTTATGGCCTCCTCGAGGAACCAGGCTGCCGCCGACAAAGGCGATATCCGCGAGCGCGTAGAGCGCCGACAGTTCTCCGATGGAATCGACTAACAGGACGCCTCCCCGCAGCCGGCCACCTATCCATTTCGAACGGCGCCAGTAGGGCAACTTGAGTTCACGAAGAAGACCTTCGACCTCATCAAAGCGCTGCGGGTGACGCGGAGCGAGTAGCATGACCGCCCCGCCATGATTCGCAAGAATGTTGGTGAAAGCTCCAAGTAGCAGGGGTTCCTCACCTTCGACGGTACTACCACAGACCAATATGGGGCCAGCACCCGCCAGTGCTACTCGAAGTTCCTCGACGATCGCCGGCGTGGGCGGCGGCGGCACATCGTATTTCAAGTTTCCGGTGGTGAGCACGCGAGCTGCCGGTGCGCCGATTTCACGAAGGCGTTGTGCATCTTGTTCGGTCTGGGCAAGGAAGACGTCCGGCACTTTCAGAATCGGGGCAATGAGCCATTTCCATCGGCGATAGCCATGTAGGGAGCGATCGGAAATGCGCGCATTCACGATTGCGACCTTGGCGCGCTGCATCCGTGCGACTCGCAGGAAGTTCGGCCAGAGTTCAGTTTCAGCAATGACCACTAGTTCCGGGCGCAGGGCTTGAAACCAGCGTCGCACCGCAAAGGCAAAATCCAATGACAAGTAGAAGACGTTTTCTTGACCGAACCGTTCTCGAGCCAGGCGCTGGCCGGTGTCCGTGGTTGTGGAAACGAAGACTCGGTAGTCGGGCCATTCGACGCGCAATCGCCGAACGAGCTCGCCTAGGGCAAGCACTTCCCCGACAGAAACGGCGTGAATCCAAATCGTCGGTTGTGAGATTTTCCCGAGCCGGCCCGGAATTTTGCCCAAGCGCTCGCGAAGGCCCTTGCGGTACTTGCCATAGCGAACGATCTGGTAGAGCCAATACGGGCTTCCGAGGACGAGCACAAGAGCAAGCAGCGCACTGTAGAGGAAATACATTGAGGAAGGGTCATTTTAAACGCGGGCAAGACAGAGCGGAACTCGCAAAGGTTGGTCGTCGGCCGTGGCCTAATCGTTCGCGAAAAACTCTCATCCCACGGCAAACGCCCGATGCCACTGTCAGCGAACCGGGGGAGGCACCGGAAACAGAGGAGCCGAGCATCCTATAATCCAGGTTGCTATGACGTTAGGTCGGTTCCTGGGGATCGTAAGTTGTGTACTGATGCTTTCGCTTCTTTGTCTAGCGGCGAAGGAATTTAGCATGCCGAAGACGAAGCCGGCGGCGGCATATCCGGCACATGACTATCACTCCAATGAAAAAGTGACGGTGGGCCTGGATCCGTACAACACTCCGGATAAGGCGAAGATTTTCGTGGTTAACTATCGCGACCTGGAGCTTCTTCCGGTGCTGATGGTCGTTACCAACGACAGCGACACACCAATTTCGCTTACCGACATCAAGGCCCAGCTGGTCACGGGCGATGGCGCGAAATTGAGCCCCGCAACTGAAGACGATGTTTATCGCCGGGTTTCCCATCCCAATGCATCCGGAGCACGTGTTCCACTGCCATTCCCAACGGGAGGCCGTGTAAAAGGCGGCGTCAACACCAAGGAATGGAACGAGATCAGCAACGCCCAATTCAAGGCCAAGGCAGTCGAGCCGCGCGGCTCCCAGGCAGGGTTCCTCTTCTTCGACGTCTCCGATCTGCGGAATCCCCTGAAGGGAGCTCACTTCTATCTCACTCGTGTCCATGATTCCAACGGGAACGACCTCATGTATTTCGAGGTGCCGCTCGATTCCGTCCAAGAAAACAAACCCTGAAGTTGCCTGTTTGTTTCTTGAGCAGTCCCTCGCAAAGGCCTGATTCCATCGGATTTTCAGTGACTCGCAAGTCAGACGGTGACTCCTTCGGCTGCACTATAATCCTCAGAATATGGCGACATCTGTGGAAGCCCCTGCGACTGGGCGGACAAGGTACGAGCCGGTGATTGGGCTGGAGGTCCACGTCCAGCTGCTGACGGCGACCAAGATCTTCTGCTCCTGCTCGACCCGCTTTGGCGATCCCCCGAATACAAATGTGTGCCCTGTATGTCTGGGATTGCCTGGCGCGTTGCCGGTATTGAATCGGAAGGCCGTGGAGTTCGCCACGCTGGCCGGCATGGCGCTGAGTTGCGAGATTCGCGAGACGTCGATTTTTGCTCGCAAGAACTACTTCTATCCCGACTTACCCAAGGGATATCAGATTTCCCAGTACGACAAGCCGCTGGCAGAACACGGCTCTATCGAGATTGCCACTGCGAATGGCCCAAAGAAGATTGGGATCACCCGCGTTCACCTCGAAGAGGACGCAGGTAAGAGCCTGCACGACGGCTTTCCCGGCGCAAGTGATTCGACGGGCGTGGATTTGAACCGCAGCGGTGTCCCGCTGATTGAGATTGTCAGCGAGCCAGACATTGCATCCCCGGACGAAGCCTATGAATATCTCACCCGCTTGAAAGAGATCATCCTCTACACCGGCGTCAGCGACTGCAACATGGAAGAAGGGTCCCTGCGATGCGACGGCAACATCAGCGTTCGTCCGCGAGGCCAGAAGGAATTCGGAACCAAGACAGAAGTCAAAAATGTAAACTCCTTCCGCTTCATTCGCGAAGCGCTGGATTACGAAATCGACCGCCAGATCGAGATACTCGAGTCCGGCGGCAAGATTACCCAGGAGACGCGACTCTACAACTCCGTCGAGGGCAAGACCTATGGCATGCGCTCGAAGGAGCAGGCTCACGACTATCGCTATTTCCCTGAACCGGACCTGCTTCCGCTGGTGGTAGATGACAAATGGCGTACCGAGATACGTAAGGCCTTGCCGGAATTGCCCGAAGCGAGGCGAAAACGCATGATGGCCGATTATGGGATCACCGCCAAGGATGCTTACACCCTCACGTTAACCAAGTCCATGGCGGACCAGTTCGAGTCGGCCGCCAAGGGCGCAAGCAATCCCAAGCGTGTGGCCAACCTTGTGCAGAGCGAGTTGATGGGACGCTTGAAGGCAAAAGGCCTTGAAATCGAGCAGTCGCCCATTTCCATGAAGGGCATTACCGAAGCAGCCAACCTGCTCGAGAGTGGAACCCTCTCGAGCAAGATGCTCAAGGACCTTTTTGATCTGTGCTTTGAGCGCGGCAAGGACTTCCCGGTCGTCTATGAACAGGAGGGCCGCCCGGCGCAGTCTCGTGATACCGGCGCAATCGAGGCAATCCTCGACAAGGTGATCGCCGACAATCCGAAGCAGGTCGAACAATACCGTGCCGGCAAGACGACAGTTTCGCAGTTCTTTGTCGGCCAGGTGATGAAGCAGTCAAAAGGTCAGGCGAATCCCCAGTTGGTGAATGAGCTGGTCAAAAAGAAACTGGGGTGATTCGTCGCAGCGTGCGAGGCGTGTTCGACTGGCCGCTTCATCAGCCAACAGACTGACGATGTAATCGCCGGCGGCGGTTCGATCCCTCATTCCGGACGATCGATTTGTGCTCTCTGCAGCCGATCTGAGTAGTCCACGTATACCGATTTCCACTCGGTATAGAAGTCGATTGCGCCGATGCCACCTTCCCGATGGCCATTTCCAGTAGCCTTCACCCCGCCAAAGGGTAGGTGAACTTCAGCACCGATGGTGGGAGCATTGATGTAGGTGATACCGGCGTACAGGTCCCGCATGGCCAAGAACGCCCGGTTCACATCGCGCGTGTAGATTGACGACGAGAGGCCGTATTCAACGTTGTTAGCCATCTGAATGGCGTCTTCGAAGTTCTCGCAGGGGATTACGGAGACGACTGGTCCGAAGATTTCCTCCTGAGCGATTCGCATCTTGGGGTCGACATCCATGAAAACGGTCGGTTCCATGAACCAGCCGTATCGGTAGTCGCCTTTTTCGAGGCGGTTGCCGCCACAGGCAAGTTTGGCTCCCTCTCCTTTACCGATCTCCACGTATTCCAGGTCGGTCTGGAGCTGGCGCTCATTCACCGCCGGTCCCATATCGGTCGTCTCATCCAGCCCATTACCCACCCGTAGTTTGCGGGCGCGCTCAACCAAGTGATGCACGAATTTGTGATAGACGCCTTTCTGGACGATGATGCGGCTGGTTGCCGTGCAACGCTGACCGGTGGTTCCGAATGCTCCCCAGAGCGCACCTTCAAGGGCCAATTCCATGTTGGCGTCATCAAGGACGATCATTGGATTTTTGCCGCCGAGTTCGAGCGAGCAGTGTTTAAAGCCTTTAGCGGCAGTTGTGCCTATGGTTCTACCGACCGCACTCGACCCGGTAAAGGAAACGGCCCGCACCTCGGGATGCTCCAGCGCCGGAGCCCCGGCTTCTCCTCCGAAACCGGTCACGATGTTGACTACACCCTTGGGCAGGCCAGCGTCGACCAGCGAACGGACCAGGTTGAAGGTCGAAAGCGGCGTGTCCTGTGCAGGCTTGATCACGCAAGTGTTGCCACAAACTAACGCGGGCAGGAGTTTCCAGGACGGGATTGCCATGGGGAAGTTCCATGGGGTGATCATCGCGCAGACGCCCAGAGGCTGCCGGACGGCCATTGCGAACTTGTTCGGAAGCTCCGAAGGAGTAGTGGGTCCGTAGAGCCGGCGTCCCTCGCCTGCCATGTAGTAGGCCGTGTCTACGGCTTCCTGTACGTCGCCACGGGTTTCCTTCAAAACCTTACCCATCTCCCTGGTCATGTCACGGGCGTAATCTTCTTTGCGCTCGGCGAGGATTTCGGCAGCCGCGAAGATGATCTCCGCTCTCCGGGGGGCGGGCACAAGACGCCATTTCAAGAATGCTTGCTTGGCCGCCTCAATGGCTTGGTCAACGTCCGGCTTTGCCGACCTTTGAAATATTGCGACCAGATCGCGGGTGTCGGCGGGATTACGATCCTCGAACGTCTCGCCGGTCGACGCTTCAGCCCATTCGCCATCGATGAAGTTGTGATACACGTTCGGCCGGTTGGCCGTGCCTGCGATGACGGGGCTGGTAAGAGTATCGGCGGACATCGTGCGCCTCCTGGGTAACCGTTCAATGCTAATCCCGGGACAGAGGTGGGGCAAGCGAGCCCGGGCGGGAGGAACCGAGGTCCATTCCGCATCCCGCCACGGGGGCAGTGTGGCCGGGTGACCTCAGTAATCGTTTTGGGCGCGTGACCCATTACTCACCAAGGCGCACTCTGCCATACTTCTCAACGAAACAGTACCTCCGCGCAGAGGACCTGAGTGCCTTCAAACCGCAGATCCGGAATACAGATCGCCTGGAAGACGATCACCTATCGCAGTGTGATCCTGATCATTCTGCTTGGTATGGCAGTCCTAGCGGTTGGTGCCCGCGTTGCCTTTCCCGACTTCACCGAAAACACGGTGAAAGCCGCGGGAAACGTGTTTACAAATCTCCTGGAGCGCGTTGCAGCGCAAGACAATCGAGGCCAAAAAGGCAGCGAGACATCGCAGCAGGCACACATTACAGCGCTCGATGGAACCGTTCGCATCAAGAAGGCCAGCGGCGACGCCTGGGTAAGGGCTGACTATAGCGTTCCTCTAGAAAAGGGGGATGTGATCCAGACCGGGCCGGAAGGCATGGCGAAGATCGCATTTAACGATGGCACAAACTACACCGTGAAACAGGATTCGCTGATCGTGATTGCGGAGAACTCCGCGAACGATCGTCAGCAGACGAATGTGGCCGTGAATGTGACCACCGGAACTGTGGATTTGGCGACGGGTACGTACCTACAAGGATCCAAGTCCCAAGTCATCGTGGACGGCGCCACCGCATCCCTGGCCCCGGAAAGCGCGGCGAGGGTACGCAAGGATTCCCATTCGCAGCGGGACGAATTGTTGATCACCAAAGGGCGGGGCGTGGTCCAACGTGGCGATCAAACCGTACAACTGACCGACTGGGAGAAGGCCAGCTTTAAGGCCAACGACGGTCCGCTCGAGAAGATCAAGGAAATTGGCCCTCCCACCCCAATTTCCCCGGCCAACATGATGCCGATCTTTGCTCCTAGCGAGGACAAGCCCATCGAGTTCTCCTGGACGCCAATGACCAATGCCAAGGGTTACCGCCTGCAAATTTCACGCAACCCGTACTTCTCTTCGTTGATCGTCGATCGGAAGGTGACATCTCCCGCGGTGATGGTCTCGGGCCTGTCCGAAGGGCCCTATTACTGGATGGTGCAATCCTATGACATCAACGGGAAGGAATCGGCGGAAAGCGAAAAAAACCGGTTCACCATCATCGCCCACGAGGCGGACAGCGGGCAGATTCGCCTGGAGTTGGATCCCCTGATTCAACACGGAAGAGTCATCGAACTGACAGGCAAAACCGAACCGACCGCGCGGGTGATGGTGAATGGACACGAAGTTCCGGTCATTGGTGCGGACGGCACCTTCCACTACTTCATGCCGCCTCTTCCGAACGGGGAAAGTACGATCACGATCACAGCGCAGAATGCGCGTGGTGGCGTGAATACACAACAGCAGAAGGTCGTGATCCAGTGACGTTCACTCACGCTGCTCCGAGGCGCAGATGGGAAGCAACTTTATTTGCGGTTGGGTCCGCGATTTCCAATACAATAGACGCACAGGACCCAGAACAATCAGGCTTTGAAACTGCACAAGCCGCACCTAGGGCTTCGTGGGTGGCGTGTGCAGGTTCAACTACATACGATCGATAAAGAGAGACGCAGTCGGTATGTCATCGAACAACGGATTTCACAACGGGTCATCCCGTATCACCAACATGCGGTCGCTGTTCAGCATTTTCTCCAGCGACCTCGCGATCGATCTGGGTACCGCCAACACGCTGGTGTACGCACGGGGCAAGGGGATCGTGGTCAATGAACCTTCGATCGTTGCGTTGAACAAAAACACCAATGAAGTCGAAGCGGTGGGCAAGGAAGCAAAAGAGATGCTGGGCCGTACCCCGGGAAACATCGTGGCCATTAAACCGATGAAGGACGGTGTGATTGCCGACTTCAAAGTCACCGAGAAGATGCTCAACTACTTCATCCAGAAGGCCCACAATCGCAAAATGCTGGTGCATCCGCGGATCGTCATCGGCGTGCCTTCGGAAATCACGCAGGTGGAAAAGCGCGCAGTCATGGACTCGGCTTATCGGGCGAAGGCCAGCGAAGTTTATCTCGTCGAGCAAGCGATGGTGGCGGCGATCGGTGCGGGACTACCGATCACGGAACCTTCGGGCAACATGGTTGTCGATATCGGCGGCGGAACAACCGACATTGCAGTGATTTCGTTGAGCGGCATCGTTTATTCGCGATCCGTGCGCATGGCGGGGAATCAGATGGACGAAGCCATCATGAATTACCTCAAGCGAAAGTACAATTTGCTAGTTGGCGAGCGCACCGCGGAACAGATCAAAATGGAAATTGGCTCGGCTTATCCTCTCGACAAGCCTCTAACCATGGAAATCAAAGGCCGCAATTTGATCGAAGGCGTGCCGAAGACCATCACAGTTGACGACAGCGAAATTCGCGAAGCATTAAGCGAGTGCGTATCCACGATCATGAATGCCGTTCGTGTCGCACTGGAGCGTACGCCTCCTGAGCTCTCGGCGGATATCAGCGATCGGGGCATCGTGCTGACCGGTGGTGGCGCGTTGCTGAAGAACTTGGACAAGCGTATCCGCGAAGAAACCGGCTTGCCGGTTTCGATTGCCGATGATCCCCTGTGCAGCGTGGTGCTCGGGACCGGCAAGATGCTGAGCGACTTCAAACTGCTAAGGAAGATTTCGATCGAGTAAGAGCAGTTTCAAGTTTCAGGTTTCCAGTTCCAGATCTCCCGGTCACTTCCTTTGCCGAAACCTGAAACGAGAAACTTGAAGCTGTATTTATGGACACTTTCATGGGCCGCTATCGTAATGTGAGCATCCTCGCGGCGGCCGTTTTCATTCAACTCATCGGGCTCGCCTACCAGATTAGGAAGCAGCCCAGCAAAGATTCACAGGAATCGAGCCGCTTGATTCGCGTGTGGACGATTTCGGCTATCACTCCGTTCGAAAAGATCATCGTCCGCTTACAGACTGGCACCGCTAATCTCTGGCACAACTACGTCTATCTGCGAGGAGTCCGGCAGGAAAACCGCGACCTCAAGGAACAGTTGGAGCAGTTGCAACTGGAACAAGTGCGACTGCAACAGGATGCGACGCAGGCGCGGCGTTTGCAGGCGCTGCTTGGATTCAAGGAACAGTTCATTGATCAGACGGTTGCCGCGCAAGTGATCGGCTCGAGCGGGAGTGAGCAGTCCCGCACGGTGTATCTGGACAAGGGTTCGGATGCGGGGATCAGGCAAGGCATGCCCGTAATTTCGGCCCATGGAATTGTCGGTAAAGTCATTCTGGTTCAACCGACGGTGTCGCAGGTGCTCTTGATAAGCGACCAAACCAGTGGTGTGGGCACCATCCTCGAGCAATCGCGATTACAGGGCGTCTTGAAAGGCAGGACATCCGGAGAATTGGTGCTCGACAAAGTGATGTCTGAAGAAGATGTGAAAGCCGGAGAGCGCGTGTTGACCAGTGGCGGTGACCAGATTTTCCCGAAAGGCCTTCCGGTTGGAACCATCGGTGAGGTGAAACGCGGAGGCGAGTTCTTGGAGGTCCATGTGAAGCCCGCGGCGTCGCTCAATCACTTGGAAGAGGTCCTAGTGATCACCAAGAAGCAGGAGC
This sequence comes from Terriglobales bacterium, assembly GCA_035606605.1. Lineage (GTDB taxonomy): Bacteria > Acidobacteriota > Terriglobia > Terriglobales > Acidobacteriaceae > Gp1-AA145. The sequence goes on along the minus strand of DATNEX010000106.1, from coordinate 40,049 downwards.
GAGAGCCGGAAACCGCCCGAACCAGCTCGATACGCGCGTCCGACATCCTTGCGCAGAGGTTGCCATCGGTGCCTGATAAGCCGGCTGAATCGGCCCCCGGCACTCAGGCCAGCGGAACAGTGGAAGGTGGCATCGCAAAACCGGTCACCGCAGCGCCACCCGCCGCCCAGGGCACGGTGAAACCAAACTTGCCGCCTACCAGCGGGACCCAGGCGATTACGCATACAGGGGTATCGGCTACGACTCCCCCAATCTCTAAACCTGCGCAGCCGAAGGCCGCGAACCCGGGCCTAGGCGCAGCGGGTACGACAAGCTCTGGCAACGGGCAAGGCCTATCGAGACCCACCCCGGGTGGGGCGAATTCTCAGAAACCCGCCACAACGACTCCGGCTCCCCCACAAATTCAAACGGGAGATACTCCTCAATAGCGTGGCCGTCAGCTATACATCCCGCGAGCAGATTGAAGTCTACCGTTTCAACTGGGCGGTAGCGGTGGCCGTGCCGCTCAGTGCGATCTTCTTGCAAGCATTCGTGCCCCGATGGATACCCTCTTTCTCCACGTATTTTGATCTGCCACTCCTGGTGGTGATTTTCTTTGCCATGGCAAGGCGCAGCCAGGTGATGGGGCTCATCACTGGCGCCGTCATCGGCCTGGTGCAGGATTCTCTGACTCCCCATCCTCTCGGCATGTATGGCATCGCGAAAACGGTGGTGGGCTACGGAGCCTCCTCACTTGGAGTAAAGCTCGACGTGGAGAGCGTGGGAACACGTCTTCTGGTCACGACCGGTTTTTATGTCGTTCATCAGGTGATCTATTTCACGATTGCGCGTGTCTTGGTGGGCTTAGATCTTCACTGGAGCTGGTCGCGCGAACTCGTGGCGGCGGTGGCGAATGCCATCTTGGGCGTGATCTTGTTTACCCTGATGGACCGGCTGAAGCAGAGAGCGTAAGAGCCATTGCCGGCTGTCGGGTTGTTGCCTAGCTCGGTAGTAGTGACTTTCGTTTTGCTCTTGTCTGATTTAACTTCCAGAGTAGGTTTACAATTAAGTTAACTGATGCTCTCCAGCAGCAAAGCCAAGAGCCAACAGCCAACCATCAACAGCTGATTCCTTATGTTTGGGCGCGACGAAAAACCCTCCCAGATTCGCCTGACCGTAGTGCAATACCTCATTCTTGCGGTTTTTCTCGTGCTGGCATACGGGCTGTGGCGGTTGCAGGTCTCGCAAAGCGACTACTACTCCGCGGCCGCAGAACAGAATCGCATCCGCAACGTCCCGATACTTGCCCCCCGGGGCAGAATTGTGGACCGTAACGGTCGCATCATCGTAGACAACTACCGTTCGGTAACGGCATTGCTCATGCGCGACTCCTCGCGCGATTTGATGACTGACTCCGACGAGATTGCCTCCGGCCTCCATATGGATCCGAAAGAGGTGAAAGAAAAGATCCGTCGGTTCGCGTTTACCCCGCAGTACCAGCCGATTTATCTGAAGGAAGACATCACACCCGATGAAGAGGCGTTCATCGAGGCGCACAAGCTGGAATTGCCTGAACTCGACACAATCATGGCTTATCGGCGGTTGTATCCGCTGAAAGGGTTCATGGCCCACGTGATCGGCTATGTGGGCGAGGTCAGTGAGGACATGCTGAACCAGCCCCAGTTTGAGCTTTACAACCCGGGAGATGTGGTTGGCAAATCGGGAGTCGAGCTCGAATACAACGGCATTCTCATGGGCAAGAATGGCTCGCGGCAAGTTCTGGTCGATAGCCATGGCCGCGAAGTCGGGAAGCCCCTGGAGGAAAAGGCCGCCGAGCCGGGCAAGCAGCTGAAGCTTACCGTGGACGTTGATCTGCAGATTGCGGCGGAAGAAGCCCTCGCTGACAAAAACGGCGCCGTCGTGGCGATGGATCCGCATACCGGCGAAATTCTAGCGATGGTAAGCCGTCCGACATTCGATCCCAATGCTTTTGCGGTGCGGATCTCGAGCAAGGAGTGGAGCAAACTGGTTAATGATCCCGATAAACCGCTGCTGAACCGAGCCATTCAGGCGCAGTTGGCTCCTGGCTCGACCTTTAAAATCATCATGTCGGTGGCCGGCTGGCAGGAAGGCGTCGCGCAAGACCTCAACGTCCAATGCAACGGCGGTGCCGAGTTCTACGGTCGCCGGTTCGGTTGCTGGGTAAAGGGTGGCCATGGCCCGGTCGACTTGACGAAGGCCATTTACCAGTCGTGCGACGTGTTCTTCTACAACTTGGCCAACAAGCTGGGAATCAACCGCATTGCGCAGTACGCAACTAGTTTTGGCCTCGGGCAGAGAACGGGCATTGATCTTCCCCAAGAAGTTTCAGGTGTGATTCCTTCCGAAGAATGGAAGCTGAGGAACTTCCGGCAAAAGTGGTTTGCCGGCGAAACAATCTCAGTAGGCATCGGACAGGGAGCGGTTGCCGTGAGCCCCATTCAGCTGACGCGCGCCATTGCCGCAATCTCCATGGATGGCCGCCTGGTCACTCCGCATGTCGCCGATCCGGCTGGGCTGCCTTCCAATTACCTCGAAGTGAACCACTATACCGAGGTGAAGAACGTTCCGGTGGACATGAACGGATGGAACTTAATCACCGATGCGATGAGCCGCGTCTTGTTGCCCGAAGGCACGGCACCTTCAGCGCATATTCCGGGCATTGATATTGCAGGAAAAACAGGTTCGGCGCAGGTGGTTTCGCTGGCAACACGGGCTAAGCACCAGAACAATGAAGACTTGGCCCAGAATGGATGGTTTGTGGGATTCACGCCGCGCCGCAATCCTGACATTGTCGTCGGCGTGCTCTTCCAAGGCGGCGAACACGGTAAATTGGCAGCCCGTCTGGCAACCGAAGTGATTAAGTCGTACGTAGATAAGCAGCGGCGACAGCCGACTGGGTTGGCCAATGGAAAACCTTCCACCGATGGCAACGCGGAAATTGGCGCACTCTGGACTTCTCCGAACGAGCGCGGTCCTGGAGAGACCCTGGAAGTGGGACACTTGGCGGTGGCATTGCCGAAGAAACCCCGGCCGGTGGCAACCTCAGCACCCGGGTTGGAATGAATTGCGGAGCGGTTCGACGACTGCGGAGTCGACCGGTTGGGTCAGGAGAGGTTTAGCTGAAGGCTGATGGCTGAAATCTGAAGAGTTTCTGTTATGGCACGTTACGTATCCTTCAAAGACTTCGATTGGGCGCTGGTCGGGTTCGTGCTGGTGATCTGCACGCTGGGCGTGTTTGAAATCCGCAGCGCGACGGAGCACACCAAGTTCGCCGGCGCACACATCAAGCAGATCTACTGGATTCTCGGGGGTCTGGTGGGCATGCTCATTATGAGCCTGTTGAACTATCACATGCTGCTCGAGCGGGTGCACTGGATGTACATCGGAGCTGTCGCCTCGCTCATGGTCGTTCTTATATTCGGCCAGAAGTATCTGGGAGCGCGCCGTTGGGTGAAATTGCCGGGCGGCATTCACTTTCAACCGTCGGAGTGGGTGAAGCTTATTCTGATCTTGGCGGTGGCCAAGTATTTTGCCGAGCTGCACCAACGGCATCTCTCGTGGTCCGACTTCGTCAAAGCAGGCGCCATCGTGGGGGTCCCGATGCTGATGGTGCTGGCACAACCTGATCTCGGAACCGCTCTCACTTATCTTCCAATCGCGGTCATGGGGCTTTTTCTGGGCGGCCTGCACTGGAAGCAGGCAGCCGTGGTTCTCCTATTGGCCGGGCTCGCAATGCCGTTGGCATGGCACCACCTGAAGCCGTATCAGAAGGACCGCCTAGTCAGCTTCATGGAGCCGGACGCAGATGCTAAGGGTTCTGGGTACCAGGTGAAACAATCTTTGATCGCGGTGGGCTCTGGCGGACTGTTCGGCAGCAGCGAGGAATCGCAGACCCGGCTGGCGTTTTTGCCGGTTCCGCAGACCGACTTCATTTTTGCGGCTTTTTCCGAAGGTCATGGTTTTGTGGGGGCAATGGGAGTTCTGCTGTTATACTTTATCGTGCTGATGCGTTTGACGCAGAACGCGCAGACAGCGCCCGACCGCGCTGGCACGTTTCTGGTGATGGGTGTAGTAGCGGTTTTGACCTTCCACATCCTGGTCAACGTCGGCATGGTGCTTGGCTTTATGCCAGTCACCGGAATACCCTTGCCGTTAATGAGTTACGGTGGGTCTTCGGTACTGTTTATGTTTCTTGCGCTGGGGATGGTGATGAACGTCCGCATGCGCCGCTTCGTGAATTGAAGCAGGGTATCTGAAATAAACGTGCACGGGTAGCGTCGGACATTTGTCCACGAATGCTCGCGAACGGGATGTTGAAGATTGTGATTTGTCGGGCAGGAATGTCCGACCAACAAAATTACGAGCGCCCTCGCGTGAAGAGGGCAGTCACCGGCAGGAATGACAGCCGGGCAGGATTGAAGTAAGGCGTCCGGGCAGGGAACGGCCCCCTCAAGGAGTACACAGCGCAGTGCGCTGGGTATCCAGAGATTGAGAGAGCGGTCACAACCCCGGAAAAGTGCGATCCGTGGAAACGAATTCTTATTTCTGCCGCCAGCTCGACCCAGGACAGTCATCCCGGGTTTGGAACCTTCTTTCATAAGAACGGTTATCGCGTCCTTGATTCGTCTCGCCACCTGTCTCCCCTCGTTCCGGTGATGGTCCCGGCCTCGCAGCCGGGAACCGGAGTTCGAATGACAAGAGAATTGTTTGTATCGTCCACGCCTCATGAAACCAAAGTAGGACTGGTGGAGGACGATCAGTTAGCAGAAGTGTATCTGGAGCGTGAAAACGAATACACCCTGGCCGGATCGATTTACAAAGGCCGGGTGACACGTGTGCTGCCCGGCATGCAGTCGGCGTTCGTCGACATTGGGCTCGAGCGCGACGCGTTCCTTTATGTCTCTGACTTTATGGAGTTGGAGAACACAGACGACGAATTGGAAGATGTGCCTGCTGCGCCGGTTACGCAAGACCGCAGATCGGCGGAACAAACCTCGTCTGAACCGACGACTCTTGCCGAGTCGGAGGAGAAGGTCTCCGCCGAAGAATCCCCAGCTGAGGTTGCAGAGAGTCGCACCAATGGTGACTCGGGAGTGCGTGAGGAGCGGGGAGACCGAGGCGGATGGCGTGGACGGCGTCGTCGGCGCGGACGGCGTGATGGTCGGGATCGAGGCGGCAACGGACACGAGCGCACCAGCCGTCCGGTTGAGTCCGAAGCTAAAGTACAGCGAGAAGATTACGGACCGCCTCCCGGATACGAGCCGATTATTCTGCCCGGCGAATCGATTTCGAAGTACCGCGGACTAGGCCACGGGTCAGAGGCACGCCGCACCACAAGCGTTGAACAGCGTGGCGAAGCTTCAGAGACCACAGCTCCGATCGCAGAAACGTTCCCCCAGGATGAGCCTTTATTCGCGCAGCCGGGACATGAGACTGAGGATGTAGCGAACTTTCCACCTGTCGCGGAGCAGGCTGAGTTCACCAAAGAGGTTCTTTCAGCTCGCGAATCGGTTGATCGTGAGGCCGAAGTGGGTTCAGAGGAATGGGATCGAGAACAGAAACGTTTGCACGATATGAACGTGGCCGCCGTCTTTGGCGGCGAAGAGGCAATCAGAGCAGACGAAACTGACGAGCCCGAACCGGAGCAACCCGCTCCTACCGAGCATTCGGAAGAGCAGCCTTTCGTTTCTGCAGCTCACGGAACCATGGAAGAGGAAGAAATCGACGAGGAAGAAGCAGATTTGATCGCGTATGTGGAGGAACTCGCCGAAGACGAGGCGTTCGACGATCTCGAGGAAGAGACGCATTCGGCTGGGGATTTCGTCGAGTCCGTCCAAGAACAAGACCAGGAGATTCCCGTATCAGCCGAAGACGCGGTGCCGTTTTCGTCCGAGCCAGTCGCGGAAGGAACCGCTGAAGTGGTCGAGGCCGAAGATGGCGTTGATGCTATAGCTGCCGAAGAAGCCGAACTGGAAGAAGCCCAAGCGGAAGCTGAGGCCCTGCTCGATGCCGAAAGTCGCGAGAACGGGACGGTAGACGCCCGTGAGGAGCTTCGGGCTCCGGCTGCGACTGCGGCATACACCCAGCGCACACAGCGGGCTGGGTACGACCGGGATCGGGACAGGGGACGCGGTGGACGTCGCTTCCGTGGTGGACGCCGCTTCCGCCGCCGCGAGCCGCAAAATCTGCCCCAGATCACGGATCTTCTAAAGGAAGGGCAGGAAATTCTGGTCCAGATCGCCAAGGAGCCGATCGGGAAGAAAGGCGCTCGAATTACAAGTCATATCGCGCTGCCGGGCAGGTTTCTCGTCTACATGCCGACGGTGAACCACACCGGTGTTTCACGCAAGATTGCATCCGAAGAAGAGCGCCAGCGGCTAAAGAGAATCATTCAGAGCGAACGAGAGAACGGGCATGGCGGATTTATCGTGCGCACGGCTGCGCAGGGCGCAGACGAACAGGAACTCCGGGCGGACATCCGCTTTCTGAAGGGACTGTGGAACGAGATCCGCACGCGCGCAGAGAATGGCAAGTCTCCGGCGCTGATCTATCACGACCTCAACGTTGTCGAGCGCGTGCTGCGTGACCAGGTGACGTCTGATTTCGCGGCTATCTGGGTGGACAACGAGCAGGAATACGAGCGTATTTTGCGGTTTGCAAATCGCTTCCAGCCTGCCCTGGTGCGGCGCGTAAAGCTCTATACGAAAGAGACCCCCCTGTTTGAGCAGTTTGGCTTGAAGGACGAGATCGACAAGGCGCTCAAGTCGAAAGTCTGGCTGAAGAGCGGCGGCTACATCGTGATCAACCAGACCGAGGCCCTGGTCGCGATCGATGTCAACACCGGCAAGTACGTCGGCAAGACGGCTCGCCTGGAAGACACGATCGTCAAAACCAACGTCGATGCGATCAGGGAGATCGTACGGCAGATCAGGCTGCGAGATTTGGGCGGGATCATCGTCATCGACTTCATCGATATGGATGAACGTCGTAATCGCCAGAAAGTCATGCAGGCGCTGGAAGAAGCTCTGCGGGCAGATCGGGCGCCTTCCAAGGTCCTGCAGTTTAACGACTTTGGCCTAGTGGCGATCACGCGAAAGCGCGTGAAGCAGTCGCTGGAACGCACGATCGGTTCCCCATGCCCTTATTGCGAGGCAACAGGCTTCGTCAAGAACGTGAACACCGTTTGCAACGAGATCTACGTTGAGATGCGCAAGATGAGCAAGGTACTGGAGCACTCGGATGTGATGTTGCGGGTCAATCCGGAGGTCGCGAAAGCGCTCAAGGCCAGCGGCGGCAAGTGGCTCAACGAACTCGAAGAACTAACCAAGAAAACCGTGATCGTAAAAAGCGATCCAGCGTTGCACCAGGAGCAGTTCGATATCAACTGACACGCTTTCCGGCGCCTTCTGAGGCGCGGGAGATCGTGCAGGGAACCCCTTCGCAGCGAGCGGTGGGCAGCTCTGGTTTAAGAACGTGGGGGACGGGTCTCGCACGTCCATTTTGTTTGGCGCTAAGTTCCCATCCCCGATTCCGGAATCTGCATCCAAACGCTTCGAGATCAGGAGGATGTTCAGCATGGCTCGGAGTAAAGAGATGGAAAACTGGAAGCGCGGATTGTTGGCAGGTTCGGCGGGGCTGAGTGTGGTTTTCCTTCTAAAAGGCAGCCGAACCGGTGCGTTGCTGTTTGGCGGAGTAGCTCTGGCAGCGCTAGCATCGGAGTATCCCGATGAATTCCGGAGGATTCGGTCGAAGCTGCCGGATTATCTGGAGCGCGGATCGGCGTTTCTCGATGTTGTCACCCGTGCCGGTGAACGTCTGGCGGAAGTGGCCGAGAGCCGTGGTGCCTCGTGGTACGAGTCGTTGCTACGGGCGTAGGGACAAACGGACCGACAGTCGCCCCGGGGCCAAGTCTTCCCTTCCCTGACGGGATGCGCTAGAACCACAGGTTGTTATGGGGACCTGTTCCTCGCGCCAAGCTATACCTCCATCGTCTTGAGTTGCGGGCTTCGAATCAGCCTGGCCTCGGTGGCTCGCTGGACATCGTCTACGCTCAGCCCGGGGGCAATCTCTTCGAGTATGAGTCCGTCTGGCGTCACGCGGATGTAGGCCATTTCCGTGACGATGGTGTCGACGACGCTCGATCCAGTTAAAGGCAGGGTACATTTTTTTAGAATTTTGGGTTGACCTTCGCGGGTAGTATGCTCCATGGCGACGACCACGCGGCAGGCGCTGGACACCAGATCCATCGCCCCTCCCATTCCCTTGACCATTTTGCCGGGAATCATCCAGTTCGCCAGGTTGCCCTGTTCATCCACCTCCATCGCGCCCAAGACGCTCAGGTCGATGTGGCCGCCGCGGATCATGGCAAATGAATCCGAGCTAGAGAAATAGGATGTACCGCGAATCTCGGTAATGGTCTCTTTCCCGGCGTTGATCAGATCAGGATCTTCCTCTCCCTCGAGGGGATAGGGGCCGATCCCGAGCATTCCGTTTTCGCTTTGCAGGATCACCTCGACTCCCGGCGGAACGTGGTTGGCTACCAGAGTCGGCATGCCGATCCCCAGGTTGACGTAGAAGCCATCGCGCAGTTCCCGCGCGATGCGCTTTACGATCCGTTCGCGTTTATCGACGTCTTTGGCCATGCTCTTCTTCGATCCAACTAGGATCCCTTCCTGACCGTACGGCGCTCAATCTTGTGCTCATAGGCTTCACCATGAATGATGCGCTTCACGTAAATGCTAGGGGTGTGAACCTGATCAGGCTCGATCTCGCCTACCTCGACCAAATGCTCAACTTCAGCAATGGTGATGCGCGCAGCCGCCGCCATCATGGGATTAAAATTGCGAGCCGTTTTGCGATAGAGCAAGTTTCCCCACTTGTCGCCCTTCCAAGCTTTGATCAGTGCAAAATCGGCCTTGAGCCAGCGCTCCATCAAGTACGGCTTGCCATCAAACTCCCGAACTTCCTTGCCTTCGGCGACCACGGTGCCGACGCCCGCGGGAGTGTAGAACGCCGGAATGCCCGCGCCGCCGGCACGAATTCTTTCCGAGAATGTTCCTTGCGGAACCAGCTCCAAATCGAGTCTCCTCTCTAAAACCATTTGTTCCAGCAGGCGGTTTTCGCCGACATAGCTGCCGATGTGGCTCTGAATCTGTCCATTGGCCAGCAGCCACCCCATTGCGTAGCCGTCCACGCCCACGTTATTGCTGATGGTGTGGAGGTTCTTCACCCCTTTGCGGACTAGGGCTCGCAGCAGATTCTCCGGAACTCCGCACAGGCCGAAGCCACCAACCATGACGGTCGCACCGTCGAAGACGTCCTGAACGGCTTGGTCCGCGCTCGCAACGACTTTATTCATCGCAGGAATTGTACAAAATTTGCGAGGCAAACATTTTGCGCCCCGGGAGAATAGCTACAAAACCATGGTTGAACCATTAGAACTGGCCGCCACCGAAGCACGGCGGCGGTGTTCGCGGCGATGGTTCCGGAACTGGGTGTCCATCGCGGCAAGGGTGCACAGGATGTAGAACAACATCGCATTAGCCGGGATCTGGAGATTGAAATCCACCAGGCTATGGACAAGGATCCCGCTTATGCCAAGAAGTGCCGATAGTGCCACCGCACCGTTCACATCCGCCGCCCACATCTTGGCTTTTCGAATCGCAGGCCGTAGAGCCACCGCAAGGAACCACACGCCCACTCCAAATCCCACAAAACCGGTGTCGGTAAGCAGTTCCAGGTAGTCATTGTGGGCGCGATTCACAGTCTGGTTTGTATAGAAGCTGCGGAATTGCGGGTAAACGTCGGCAAAGGTGTTCATTCCCCAGCCAAGAACCGGTCGCTTTGCGACCATGTGCAAAGCATCCCTATAAATTGCGAGTCGAATGTCAGATCGAAGGTCAGCCTGCCTATGGGGAGTCACGGTCGAGATTCGTTCGCCGACTTCGCTTCCCCCGATCCAGGCGACGGACGCAATTGCAGCCAGAAGAAATGCACTCAGTACAAGGACCACCCCATTGCGGGTGCGTTCCCGGAACAGGAACCAGAAGAACAGCGCAATCTGAAGCGAGTAAGCCGTCATGCCGCCGCGAGATCCGGAGACGAAAATGGTCGCTCCCATGAAGGCCGCAGCTCCTGCCGCAAACCAGCGCTTGCGCCCATGTGCGTACTTGCTGAAAGCAAAGACGAGCGGAATGGGGGCGAGCATTTCCATCAGCCCGGCATAGTGATTGTGGTTAACGTAGGGGCCATAAATCCACCCACCAAAACGCGGTGTACGAAGCCAGTAGATCTTCCCGTTGGAGGCGAGGGACTGTAGGACGGCGAACATCGCCAGGGATGTGCCGAAACTCGTCAGCGCGATGGAAATCCGACGGATGTCGCTCGTGCGCGTCAACGTCTGCACCAAGAGAAAACAGGCGCTACCGTAGGTGATATAGAGCATCAGCGCCGAACTGGTCGCATAGCCATAGCGAGAGATCCCAGCTAGCACTTGCAGTGCAATCATCGCAACGAACGCAGCCATCGGACGAAAGATCGGATTCGTGCTGATCACGATCGCTCTGCGTCGTATCTGGACCATAACCCAGAATGCGCTCAGCAGAGCTACGGAAATTTCCAAAACCGAGATCGCCCAGGTCTCCACGGCTCCAAACGCTAGAACTGCAAGCAACGTGAGTCCCACGACGCCGTAAAGAACCACTTCCTTGCTGCGCGAGCGGAGGTCCTGAAGCTGCAGATGACTGTTAGGAATGTCGGCCAGAGGCAGGGGCGCAGTCATTTCCCCTCCCCTCGACTCTGGACAAGGAGCAGACCGTCGATCCAAAGATTTCCACGTATGGGACGCCCAGCCGGTACTCGAATGACGTGCACTCGGATGAGGTGTGTATCGGCAGGAGTGACAAAACTTCCCCCTGCGTCCTTCCAGAAATCCGCATTTCCGAGATCTTCACTGGTGAAGAGCGCGGTAGGACGATAAGCATCGTGGACGGCAAGCTGCATTGCGCCAGCACCGTCCATGTCCTTGGCTTTGTACACGGCATGAAATTGGTACCGAGTGTTTGGCTGAACCAGCACCAGCTGGGAAATCCCGGCGTCAGAGATTCCAGCGCCATCGATGGCGATGCGAAGCGATCGAGAACTGGAGCGAGTCTCATTTGTGTCCAAGGCTACGGCGACGCCGTCAACCCGCTGGTGTACCCAATCGAACCCTCCGTTCAGAATGTCTAGGCTGAAGTCGCCATTGACCAATAGATTCTCCGGAGATGGCTGGTAGGCGGCTATATCGGACATCTTGGCGCCCTGCTGCCAAACACGGGACGCTTGTTCGACCTCTCCATGGCTCAGCAAATAGCGCTCGTAGCCGATGAGGTCGGGGCGGTCGACGTCCTGTTGCAGCAAGTACATTTTTTCCCAAACCTTGGCCGCGGCTGCCGTCTGGTTCTCCGCCAGAAGAAATTGCAGAAAGGCCATGTTCGCGGGGGGAGGAATCACTTGTTCGAGCAATGAGTCCACGTCCGGACGAATCTCCCAGGCCGTACGAATTGCGGGATTTCTAAGCGGAAGATCGGTCTCAAGGACCGAGCGGAACTGCTTCATCGCTGCGTCCGACAAGCCATCGGCAAGGAAGAGATTGGCCGCTTGCCACGCGATCGCCGGAGTATGCGAATCGACCGCGAGCGCGTGATTCAAGGCTGCCCTTTCCTTCTCAGAGTCCCCTAGCAACTGATCCGTGGCAGCAAGATCCATCCAATACTTGGCCGAGTTCGGATTCAGAACCGTGGCCCGATTGAGAGGGCCAATCGCCTCTTTCGGCGCCTGCAGAGCGAGTTGATGCAGGCCTAGCATGTGCTGGTACTCCGCATTCCCGGGGTCAAGTCGGCTCGCGCGGCGAAGACTAGCTTCGTCGGAGGACTGCGCAAAGCGGTCAGCCAGCAGACGGCAAGTGGCGACACCGCAGTAAGCCGCTGTGACCACGATCGTGGCTGTAGCGGCAACCCACCTCTTCGCGGGACTGCGAAGGTTCCACTGCATCTCTTGCGTGTGCACACCTTTCGCGAGCAAACCACAACCGCTAGGCGCCGCCGGAAACGGCCTGGGCTGTACTCTCATCCGAGCCGTCCATGTTCTCGTCGTAGTAACGCTGTCCGTACTTACCCTGGTATTCGTAGTAGTAGTAATAATCGGCAGATTCGAGATTGACGGCATTGAGCAGCACACCGGCAACTCTCGCGTTCACCTGGGCGAGAATGTCGCGCGAACGTCGCAAGGCTGGCTTTGTGGTCTGCGCGGAGCGGATCACCAGGACCACTGCATCGGCGCGGGTTGACAGCACAACCGCGTCGGTGACGGAGAGCGTAGGGGGCGTGTCTACAATGACGTGATCGTAGTGATCACGCAATTCCGCGAGCAGATCAATCATCTGCGCAGACGCCATCAGTTCGGAGGGATTAGGCGGCGGCGTGCCGGCTGGAAGGATATACAGGTTCGGCAACACTGAAGATCGGATCGTTGCCTGCTGGAGAGTTGCGCCTCCGGTCAGAACATTGCTCAACCCCACCCGCGGGCCCAGGCCAAGGGTTTTATGGATGCTCGGGCGACGCAGGTCGGCGTCGATCAAGAGAACTCGGGTTCCCTTTTGCGCGAGCACCACGGCGGTATTGATGCTGGTTGTGGTTTTACCTTCACGCGGCAAAGCACTCGTGATCAGGATCGTCTTGGGCGGCGCGCCCACTGACGTCAGTAGCAGTGAGGTTCGCAGCGCCCGGTAGGACTCAGCCATTTGCGACTGTGGGCGTGACTGAGTTACCAGTTCAACCGGCTCTTTGCCGGCCGCAACGATCAGACCGCGTTTGCTGCTGGTTTCAGCGCTGGCTCTCGATCCCAACGGAATCATGCCGAGCGACGGCAAGCCGGAAATGGCCTGCGCCTGCTCGGGAGTTCGCACGGTGTTGTCGATGCCTTCAAGCAGAAAAGCCAGTCCAATGCCACTGGTAAGGCCGAGAACGAATCCAAATCCCAGATTACGCGGGATGTTGGGCTCGGCGGGACTGCCCGGCGTGCGCGCAATGTCAACCTGACGGATATTGTTCGAACGCAGTCCCGCGGTAACTCCCGCTTCCTTCAGCTTCTGGAGTAGACCCTCGTAGAGGGTGCGATTGGTTTCGAAATCGCGCTTCAAAAAGCTGTACTCGATGGCGCTTTCGTTGAGTTTGTTTTCCTGTTGCTTTTGCTCTTCGAGCGCCCCACGCAGCAGTTCCTCACGGTGCAAAGCTGCCAGGTAGTCTCCTCGCAGTCTTGCCGTTGCTTTCTTCAGTTCGTTTTGAACCTGAAGATCGATTTCCCGCAGTTGGTTGTTAATCTCTGCAATCTTCGGGTAGGCAGGGCCAAACTGCGTGCTGAGCTGCGCTGCCTGGATCATTAAGTCAGCTTTTTGCGCCTGCAATTTCTCGAGGAGACTGGAGCTCGCGACCGACTCTTTTCCGGCATGGAGTCCTGTAGCGACCGAAGCAGCCGATTGCGTGTCGCCGGAGTCTGCAAGCCGATAGAGGGACTCCTTTTCCATCCTCTCGGATTCGGCGCTTGTTAGTTCTTTGTTTAATTCGTCGAGCTTCTCGGTCGTGATGTTCTGCTTGTCGTCGATGCCAAGGATTTGATGTTCCTTCTGATATTTGACCAGCTTCTCCTGAGATGTTTCGACCTTCATTTGCAGGTCCACGAGTTGGCGCGATAGCCAATCGGAAGCCTGCATGGTGGACTCGAATCTGGTTTTGAAGTTCTGCTCGATGTAGGTGTTCGCAACCGCGTTGACTACACGCGCGGCAAGGTCCTTGTTGGGGCTACGGTAGTGGATGTCGATAATGCGAGTGTTCGGTTCGAGCAGAACTTTCAGATTGCCTTTGAATGTGCCGAGCAGCATACTGGCGCGCGCCGAGTCTGGTTGCAACGCATCGGTTGTAAATTCCAATCCGGAAGTCGCCTTAAGTCCGCGGCCGCCGAATTCCGGCAACTTGTCGAGATTGAGTTGAGAAATTACCTGAAGCGCCAAAAGGTCGCTGCGGAGGACTCGGACCTCGGTGTCCAAGTCGGTTGGGTCGTAATAATCGAGGGAGCTATTGCCGTCGCGAATGTTGGTCAGGATTGGATCGGGCTTGTCGATTTTAATGCTACCCACGGCGTCGTAGATTGGGGTCGCTCGAAGGCTAGCGATGAGGGTCGCACCAAAAACCACCGCGAGCGCTCCCAAGACAACCCAAATCCGTTTGATTAAGACCCGAAGATAATCTCGGAGGATGGAGTCTTGCGCGGCGAAGGCGGGATGAATAGCTACCAAGTTGCGCGTGAGCTGCATAGGCCCGGGAGCGAGGTCGCGCGACATTGAAGTGTTTGCTTGAAAGACCGGCCCTGGTTCCATCAGTCCCCTTCGCGCCGCACGGAAATTGCCAGATTCTAGCCGGACGAATAGCGAGCTTCAGTATGGCAGAGAAGCTCACGAACTGGCCTTGATTGAATTGGTTCCGAGCTGTGAAAGACTGCGATTCACAAGGCCTGCTCAGCACAGAATGTCTATACTGACGCGAAGCTCGCTAGACCATCGTGCGCATATGGCAACGAGGTGACAATGAACTGGTCAGAAGAGGTGGTGCTGGTAACAGGCGGGACGGGGTCGTTTGGAAAGAAGTTTGTCGAAATCATGTTACGGGAGTACGGTCCTCGCAAGCTGATCATCTTTAGCCGCGACGAACTGAAGCAACACGAAATGCGTGCCGCGGGGTTGGACGATCCGAGCCTGCGTTATTTCCTTGGCGACGTACGCGACCAACAACGCTTGGAACGGGCTTTCGCCGGTGTGACCGTGGTCGTCCATGCTGCCGCGCTCAAGCAGGTGCCCGCCTGTGAGTACAACCCTTTCGAAGCGATTCAGACCAACGTCAATGGCGGGAAAAACGTCATTGAGGCTGCCATAAACCGCGGGGTGCGTCGGGTTGCAGCGCTTAGTACGGACAAGGCCGTCAGCCCCATCAACCTTTACGGTGCCACAAAGCTGTGCGCGGAAAAGATGTTCGTGCAGGCAAATGCATATGCCGGCGCGCAGGATACGCGGTTTAGTTGTGTGCGCTACGGCAACGTCGTCGGCAGCCGAGGTAGCGTGGTGCCGATCTTTATGGAACAGCGCAAGTGTGGAAAGGTCACGCTCACAGATCCGCGTATGACGCGGTTCTGGATCACACTCGATCAGGGCGTTCGCTTTGTAATCCGCTGCCTCGAGCAGATGCATGGTGGCGAGATCTTCGTGCCGAAGATCCCCAGCATGAAGCTACTTGATATGGCCCAAGCCGTTGCGCCTGATTGCGAGATCGAATGCGTTGGGATCCGCCCGGGTGAGAAGTTGCACGAAGTTTTACTCTCCGAAGACGAAGCGCGCAATGCAGTCGAAACCGATGATATGTTCGTGATCCAACCGGCGCACAACTGGTGGAACAAGAACAATTGGGTGCATGCACGACACTTGCCGGAGGATTTTCGCTATGCGAGCGATAACAACCCGGATTGGTTGAGCCATGAGGACCTATTTCGGCTTTTAGAGTCGTCTTCTGTTGGCAGTCCGAGCTCGCCAATTGCCGCCTAGGAACGTTTGCTGATGGCAGGGTCAAGATGAAGATTGTCACCATTGTGCAGGCAAGAATGGGAAGCAGCCGCTTGCCGGGGAAGGTAATGCTTGACTTGGGAGGCAAGACCGTACTTGGGCGCGTAATGGAGCGTCTAGGACGTGGCAAGCTCACAGGTGAATTGGTGGTCGCGACCACTGATGCCAGGGTTGACGACGCCATCGTCGCCGAGTCTGAACGGCTGGGAGTAAGAGTCTTCCGCGGAGAAGAAAAAGACGTTCTTGACCGGTATTACCGTGCTGCGCAACATTTCCGTGCCGACGCGGTTGTCCGTGTCACTTCAGATTGCCCACTGATCGATCCCGAGATAACCGATAAGACGATTCAGCAGTTTCTGGATTGCCGTCCTGATTACGCGAGTAATGCGCTCCGCCGCACCTACCCGAGAGGGCTGGACACTGAAGTGGTCACGATGGACGCCCTGGCGCGAGCATGGAAGCTTGCCGAAAAGCCCTATCAGAGAAGTCATGTGACGGCATATATCTATGAAAATCCCCAGCAGTTCAACTTGCTGCCGGTAACTGCGGAACAAGACCATAGCGACCAGCGGTGGACAGTGGACACGCCGGATGATCTCAAATTCATGCGGGCAATCTATGAGCGGCTGGACGATGACAATTTCGGATGGCGCGAGGTGCTGTCGATCGTTGAGTCAGAGCCGCAGCTACTCGAACTGAATCGCCACGTGATGCAGAAGGCCTTGCAAGAAGGATGAGGTCCGTTCGTTTGGGTGCGGACCTGGTGCGCCTTCTTTCTCGGCGAACGAGGTTGTCATGATCTTGGTTACAGGCGCCAGCGGACTCTTGGGCGCGAGCCTACTCTCGCGGGCGCAGCAGACAGCCCGCAAAGCTGCCGGTACCTCTCGAACTAACGAAGTCAGAGTGAGTGGCATTCATGTCCAACCTCTCGAGTTGACCGATCCATCGGCAACCAGGCAATTCATCTTCGAGCGGCACCCCTCGACCATCATTCATTGCGCTGCCGCGACGGATGTGGATTGGTGTGAAGACCATCCGGACGAGGCCCACGAAATCAACACCACCGCTTCTGAATATCTAGCAAGACTGGCCGAGGAAATCGGCGCATGTTTCGTCCAGGTTTCGACCGATAGCGTGTTCGATGGCGAAAAAGGAAACTATTCAGAAACGGACGTTCCTCGTCCCCTCAACGTATATGCAAAGACTAAGTTGTCGGCGGAAAAGGCGGTTCTTGCGGCCCACTCGAGCCCGCTGCTTGTACGGGTGAATTTCTATGGCTCCAGTGAGTTGAAAAAGCGCAAGCTCGCGGCATGGGTGTTGGCCCAACTAAGAGCAGGCAGGCGGGTGCAAGGGTTTACGGACGTCTTCTTCTGCCCTATGTTCGCTAAGGACTTGGCCGACACGATCTTTGATTTGCTAGATGCAAAACTCGCCGGCATCCATCACGTTGTTGGATCGGAGAAGATCAGCAAGTACGAATTCGCGGTCCGGCTTGCCACCACGTTCCAATTCGATCCTGAGCTGGTTGAACCGAGTGAATTGAGAAATGCGGGATTGCGCGCAGCGCGCCCTCGGGACCTCTCGTTGAGTTCTGCCAAGGTCAGTCTGGCGTTGGGCCGGAAGATGCCAGACGTAGATGCCGGCCTGAAAAAGTTCCTGATGTTCTCCAACCCAAGATATGGCGAGCCCGAGGCCGAGCTCTGCAGTGAAGGAGGAAAGTGAACACGCTTAAGCTGGGCCGGCACACCGTGGGTCTAGAACACCCGACCTATTTTATTGCCGATATCGCCGCCAACCATGACGGCGATTTGGAACGGGCGAAACAACTGATTCGTCTTTGCGCGAAAGCTGGTGCCAATGCCGCAAAGTTCCAGAACTTCCGGGCTGCGAAAATCGTCAGTGATCGAGGCTTCCGCGCTCTCGGATCTCAAGCCTCCCATCAGGCAAAGTGGAAAAAAAGTGTTTTCGAAACCTACCAAGCCGCGACCATCTCATGGGAGTGGACGCCGGCACTCAAACAAGAATGCGAAGCGTGCGATATCGACTACTTCTCCAGCCCTTATGATCTCGAAACCGTCGACATGCTTGACCCCTACGTGGAACTATTCAAGATTGGCTCGGGAGACATCACCTGGCCAGAAATGTTGCACAAGATTGCCTCGAAAAACAAACCCGTGCTGCTCGCGACCGGGGCATCAGATATCAGTGATGTTACCCGTGCGGTTGAACTGGTCCTCTCGATCAATCCTCGGCTCGTGTTGATGCAATGCAATACCAACTACACCGGCAGTCTTGAAAATTTTAAGCATGTGCATTTGAGGGTACTCGAGAGTTACCAGAGAATGTTCCCCAACATCTTGGTTGGACTATCTGACCATACCGCCGGGCACGCCACCGTGCTGGGCGCCGTGGCTTTGGGCGCCCGAGTCGTCGAAAAACATTTTACCGATGATACCCGGCGCACAGGACCTGACCATGGGTTCTCTATGAACCCGGCAGCCTGGCGCGACATGGTAGAGCGGACCCGCGAACTCGAGCTCGCTCTGGGTTCATCATCGAAGTTTGTAGCTGAGAATGAGCGCGACACTGTAGTTTTACAACGCCGTTGTGTGCGGGCCAAGAAAGCAATTCCCAAAGGGACCGTCATTGATCTGGAGTTGGTGGAGGTGCTTCGCCCGGCAGCACTGGGTGCCGTGATGCCGTATGAGTTATCCCGCGCGATCGGCAAACGATTGAATACAGACTTGCCCGCGGGGGAGCATTTGCAGTGGACGATGCTTGGGGACTGATCAGGCGAACGGTGCGGATTCTCTACATCTCGGACAACAGCTCAGATCATAACTTGCGGTTTCTCGCGAAATTTTCTGCCGCGGGTCATGACATTTTCTTTTTCAACCTAAGGCATGGGAGCTTGCGGGATCCCCTCCCGGGAAGAGTCTTCTATGTCCCACATGATCCGGGAATTCCAAACCCCCCGATTGCAGCGGAAATCGAGACGTTGTTGCCACAAGTCAAATCGGCCCAGCATGAAACTCGTCCTGATCTCGTCTATGCCGGCCCGGTCCAGACGGCCGGTTATCTGGCAGCTCTCTCCGGCTTTCATCCCATGATTGTCATGTCTTGGGGGTCGGATCTGCTTCTGGATCGATACCGAAGATCCATGTGGAAGCAGGCTACCGAAGCCGCACTTTGCGCTGCCGACGGTTTTGTTTGCGACTGTGATGCTGTACGCAACGCTGCGCTCCGATACGTAGATTTTCCAGATTCCCGAATTGCACAGTTACCGTGGGGAGTTACGCCTGGAGAATTCTCTCCCTTCGGGGTGACTCCGTCCCCCGCGCTCATGCATTTTGGTCCAGAGACAATTCGCTTTGTATGCACGCGCTCCTGGGAACCGCTCTATCGAATAGACCTGCTGTTGCGAGCTTTTCTCCAGGCGTATAAGGCCGATAACCGCATACGATTGATTTTGATTGGGAGTGGAACAGAGTCTCAAAGGATTCATGAGTTCGTATCTGGCAATTCGCTCGACCATGTAGTCCTAATGCCCGGCAAATTGGCCCATCCGGAGTTGCCAAAATGGTTCCGAGCTGCAACCGCATATGTGAGCTGTGCGAAATGTGATGGGACTTCCGTATCGCTTCTAGAAGCCATGAGCACGGGCCTTCCGGTTGTGGTCAGCGACATTCCTTCTAACCGAGAGTGGGTAAGACAGGACGAAAATGGTTGGCTAGCGACCGATGCCGATCAATTTGCCCAACGTCTTCTCACTGTTAGCCAGCTGACGAATGATCAACGCGAAACGATCTCTAGAGCAAACCGACAGCTCGTGCATGAGCGCGCAGACTGGAACAGGAACTTTGCCAGCGTAGCGCAGCTTTGCGAACGACTTGTGGTCGCGCGGAGAGCGGTGAACCAGTGACTCGCACTTTGCTGCTCCACCCAGAAGACGACCTATACTCAGGCGGACTTGCTCATCAACATTGGGACCGGATCGTTGATCTTGGATTCGCCGGCCTGCCTGCCTATGAGAGGTGGAGTCGAGATCTTCACTGCCCGGTCGAGCCCCTGCCACGGCCCGGACCTCGGGAATTCGAGCGCTTACGCGAGTTGTTCTCCCACGGAATTGGTCAGATGGTGGACGACCGCGGTCTCGATTGGTGGGAACCGCTGGCCCTGGGATTCTACGAGAACGTTCTGAAGATCTATTGTTTAGAGCGCTTCGTCAGCCAGCGCGGGGGAACCGAGGAGCTTTTCGTCAGCCGAGAAGGCTTCCACTCGGAGATCTTACGTCGCCTAACGCCTGGTGCAATGCGGACCTTAAATCGCAAAGTGTCGCCGACGGCAGCGCTGAGGCGGCGGGTTGCGCAGCTTTGGCGCTTACAGCCCCACCAAATCCTCGAGATCCTCTTGGACAAATACGACGGAGACTATCGCTTGCGCGGCCTGAGCAGCAGAGGCAAGAAACCTGGCAAGAATCCAATCGTACTTCTACCTACTGCCTATGGAAACGCCTCCCGCACCATGCTGGCGTATGCCAGCAGTCTGAGCGATCTTCGATTTCTGCTTGTCGCAACCAGACAGAGTGGTTGGGTTGAGAATCCACCATCCAACACACAGGTTGAGCAGCTTGGCTCTTATGCTGTGAAAGGAAATCGGCGGGAAGAATTGAATCGTCTTCTGGTCTCCTATCAGGGCTTGCTCCATCATTTTTTTCATAGACCAGAATTCGCAATTCTTGCGGAAACGGGAGCCCTCGACTTCGTTCCTCGCATGCTGTCCACCGGACTCTCAATACGTGACGCCTGGGAGCAAGTTTTTGAAAGGGAATCGGTTCTCAGCGTGTTGTGTGCCGATGAAAAGAACGAATTCACCCGAATACCAATCTTGCTCGCACGCCAACGTGGCCTGCCAACCATCGGCTGTCATCACGGTGCACTGGACGGCCGCTATCTTTTCACCAACTTTACCGCCGATCGCTTTTTGGTTAAAGGCCGGATGGAATGGGACTACCTCGTGCACAACTGCAGAGCTCCTGAAGAAAAGATCGTAATCGCGGCTCCTCATCGTGCCCCGGGAATCGCCCTAGCAGAACCCCGGAACATCGTTTTCTTTTCTGAGCCGTACGAGGTGTTCGGTTACCGGGTTAGCGAGATCTATCACGACGTGCTGCCCGTGTTGGCACGCACGGCACAATCGCTAGAGTGCTCGTTGACGATCAAGTTGCACCCTTTCGAAAGCCTCCGAGAAAGAGTGCGGTTGGTAAGACAGGCTGTTCCGGCTGAACTCCAATCTCGAATTCAAGTCCTAGCGGGCGCCCTGAGCGAACAACTGCTGCAACAGGCGCAGTTCGCCGTAACCGTGAGTTCCACAGCTGCTGTGGACTGTGCTCTGCAGGGGGTTCCGGCCTTTCTCTGTGTGTGGCTTGAAAATCATGGCCTTCGCTATGCAGAACAGTTTGTGAAATTCGGTGCTGCCCGACCACTTTGTAGGGCGGAACAGATTGCGGAGATTCCAACCATGCTCAAGAACGTCGGCAAGATATCGTCCCAAGATCTTTGGCGGCGATCAGAGTCAGCAACTCTCCGGGAATTGCTGACGACAACGTTTGCAGGCTGCTGCTCCATATGAAAACAGATCCCGTTAGCTCCTCAATTGCGATCCGGGCGGTGGTTCGAGGATGAGGTTCGCTAGTCCCTTCTTGAAGCGCGTCGTCTATCCCATCGCCAGCAAGTCGGGATACCTTCACAGAACAAGACGGATCGGACCAGCCATTGTTACCTACCATGGAATTTTCCCTCCAGGGTACCAGCCACGTTCGACGGCGCTCGACGGGCACCTGATTACGCATGCGCGCTTTCGCGAGCACATGCGGCTATTGAAGGCGAAGTACAACTTGATCTCGCCACAGCGGTTCCGCTCCTACTTGCAGGGGGGAGAAACTTGCCCTCCCTACACCGTGTTACTCACCTGTGACGACGGTCTAGTCAACGTCCTGACCGACATGCTCCCAATCATCAAAGAATTGGATCTGCCGCTGCTCCTTTTTGTTACTGGCGCATCTGCCTCAAAAGCCGGATCCATGCTTTGGTACGAGAAGCTCTATTTGTGGCTGCAGGAGGCTCGCGGGGTGTCGGTGCAGTTGGCGGGGATGTCGAAGCCAATCATCGCGCGCTCGCTAGATCCGGATCTACAGTGGAGACCTCTAATCCGCGAACTCTCGCAGTTCCCGCGGGAAGAGCGGGAGCAACTTCTGTGCAGAGTCCGAACCCAGCTTGGCATACCTGAAACATGGGAGTCCGCATATTCTCAAAATGAGTCACTCCGACGCAGGTTCTTTATCCTGCAAGCGACAGAACTGAGGGAGCTATCGCGAGCCGGCGTGACCATTGGAGCACACACGCTATCACATCCCATGCTGCCGAACATGCCAACGGAACTAGCGTACGCAGAAATTGCAGACTCCCGGACACAAATTGAGAGGGTGATTGGAGAGCCGGTGTGGGCATTTGCCTACCCCTTTGGCGACCGTGAATCCGTCGGCGACCGTGAGGCGGACCTCGCACAGAGCGCAGGGTTTGAATGTGCTTTCACCAACACGGAAGCCGAATGGAGTAACACGAACTTTGGGCTCCCACGGATACACGTTTCATCGGAGACAACTGCAGCGGAACTAGAGGCTCACGTCAGCGGCTTTTATGGGCGTATGCGAGCCTTGCTGTGAGTGCCGGCGCAAAGGAGCCTTGTATTGCGGACGCGTTTAGAGGTATTTAGGGAACTTCCCGCTCATGATGAGTTCCGGCGGCAATGGAACAACCTCGTCGAGCGCATGGACCAGCCCGAGGTCTTCTACAGCTGGGAGTGGTCGGCTGCGGTTACACGTTCCTTTGCCGAAATTCGTCCTTTGTTCTGTGCGATGTTTCGTGAGAATGTCATGGCTGCAGTCGTGGCGCTGGAGCAGGGCGCATCCATTTCATTCCTAACCGCTCCAACCGCGGACTATTGTGACTTCGTTTCTGCCCCCTCTGATCGGCGCGAATTTATGGAGCGCGTCTTCAAGGAACTCGCGCGCCTGAGACTCGGCTCGTTGAAGCTCTCCAACATCCCGGCGGGATCCGAGACCACAGCCATATTGCGGACCATGGCGAAAACCACCGGCTACCTGCAGTTTTCTAGGCCGGCCTATTCTTGTTCGCAACTGTGTTTTGAGTCGTCGCCACTGCGCGCGCAGGCAGCACTTGTTGCGCGCAACAGTCCGAAGCGTACCTCTAGATTATCCCGTCTTGGCAAGATCAATCTTGAACACCACACCGACTGGCAAGGGTTCTCCGGGGAGTTCTCCAATTTTGTGACTGCGCACGTTGAACGATTCCGCTCACGAGGCAAAATCAGCAGCCTTGAGAATCCTGAGCGTCGCCGTTTCCTCCAAGAACTCGGCCCGTTGCTTTCGCAGCAAGGAAATTTGCGCTGTAGCGTCTTGCGCCTGGGCGGCAGGCCAGTGGCTTGGCATTTCGGCATGACATTTCGCGGAAAGTGGTTCTGGTATCAGCCGGCATTCGATCTGACTTGCGATCATGCTTCTCCCGGAACTTATCTCTTGCGCGCAGTAATTTGCGAAGCCGCCTCAAGCCCGGACTTCCACACCGTCGATCTTGGTCTGGGCGACGAACCTTACAAGGCGCAATATGCAAATTCTGCAAAACACACTTTGCACTTCACACTAGAGTTTTCGAAACTTCGGTTGGCAAAAGAAATCTCCCGCTACTACGCGGCACGGGCCATCAAGCAATCGCCGAAATTGGAAAGCTTCGCGCGAACTGCAATATCTTCGGTGACGGCATTTCGGGAGCGTACGGAACTTGCCCTATCCCACTCACGAGGAACTGAGGAATGAGCGCGGCCGAAATTCCCGTAGTCGAGCCCCTCGCGTCAACCGTGGAAACGGCCGAATTTCGCCGGCGCATAACAAGTATTTCGGGACATTCTGCCGTGTACTTTGCCGGTGCGCTGTTCAGTGCGGCTGCAGGGTACTTGTTGAAGATCTACCTGGCTCGTACGCTGGGGGCCGAAGCGCTGGGACTCTATGCTCTGGGAATCAGTGTGGTCAGCGTTGTGGGACTGTTTAATGCCGCTGGGCTCCCGACTGCCGGCGCCCGATTTGTGGCCGAATACTCCAGCGCCGGAGATTATGTTCGGCTGGGCGCGTTTCTGCGGGGAGGGTTCGGCATACTTGGACTGGGCAACCTCCTACTCGGGGCCGTGCTTTTGGCCCTTGTACCTAGGATCGCCGTAAGGTTTTATCATGCCCCGGCCTTGGCTTCGTATTCTTGGGCCCTCGCGGCGATCATGCTCCTGGGCGTAGTAAACACTTTTCTCGGCCAATGCATGGCGGGGTATCGTGCAGTCGCACGGCGAAGCATGATTACCCAGTTCGCTGGAACTTTCATTACCGTCATTGCCACCGTGGTGTTGATATCTTTGCGCTTTGGCTTGTCGGGCTATTTCGTGGCTCAAGTCGCAAGTGCGACCGTGGTTTTCGGACTGCTCGGCGTGTCGGTCTGGAAATTGACCCCTCCCGCCGCGCGACGCATGGGTGGCTTCGGCAATGTCGAAAGGCGCGTAGTCACGTTTTCTGCGACATCGTTTGGGCTCGCGATCGTGCACTTCGTTCTGGCTCAGTCCGACAAAATTACGCTCGGACACTATCTCAGTGCGAAGGACGTCGGCATCTATGCGATCGCGATGACTATGGTGGGACTTATCCCGCTCGCCTTGACTTCCGTCAATCAGATTTTCTCGCCAACCATTGCAGAGCTACACGCCGCCGGGAACTATGCCCTCTTACAGCGGCTCTACGCGTCGCTGACCAAATGGATTTTGATCCTCACCCTGCCGCTGGCTCTTTCTGTAATCATCTTTTCGGCCTCATGGATGTCGATTTTTGGGCCGGCGTTCCGTGACGGAGCCACTGCCCTTTCGGTCGGGGCTATCGGTCAAATATTTAACTGCGTTGTCGGCTCGGTGGGGCTCTTGTTGTTGATGTCCGACAAACAGACTTCGCTCATGAAAATTCAGGTCGTCAACGCCATCGTGATGGTCCTCCTCAACTTGCTTTTGGTACCCAGGTTCGGCATGGTTGGCGCGGCGGTTGCCGTGAGCATCGGAGTAGCTGCAACCAACCTATGGGGTTTGCTGGCCGTCCGGGCAAAACTCCGTCTGTTTCCCTACGATCGCTCATACTTCAAGGTAGGGTTGGCGATGGCGGTGACAGCCGCGGTTCTCCTGGCTGTTCATAAATATTGCGGGCAGGGCTCATGGAGGGTGGCATTCGCCGCTACCGTGATTGCATACGTATGTTTCTTTGCCGGAGTGTTATTGCTCGGCTTGGGATCGGAAGACCGCATGATTGTCCGGACGGTCCGGGAACGGATATGGGTCGGCGGAAATGGAGCGTCAGATGAACGGTACGCGTAAGGTCTGCCTGCCGGAGGATCTTTGCCGGGCAGCAGAAGAAAAGTTTGGCGCGCGATTCTCATCGGTAGATGAGCTGGTTTGCAACCTGCTGACTGCGCTGTTGAAAGACGATGGATCTCAGATGGATAGTCGTGAAATCGAAGTTGTTGAGCAGAGACTACGTGGCTTGGGATACGTCTAGCGAGGATTGGAACTGACGGCACGTGCTGCAATTTCTTAAAAACCTGGGAAAAGGCCACAAGGAGCACCAGGCTTTTACCTTCTCGCGGCCGCTCGTCGCCTTACACAGCGATGACTGGGGCAGAGTTGGAGTCCGCGACCTCGGGGGCGCCGAACGGTTGCGATCGCGTGGCCTGCGCCTCGGCGAACGGCCCTACGATCTTTACAGCTTGGAGACGGCGGATGACGTCTGGGCGGTAACCGAGCTCTTAGAGCGACACCGCGACTCGGAAGGTCGCCCGCCCTGCTTGATGATGAATGCCTGCATGGCGAATCTTGACTTCCGCAAAATGTCGTCCGAGGGATTTCGGCGGGTGATTGGCTTACCTCTCAGCGACGGATTGCCAGGAACTTGGACGCGTCCCCAGTTATTTGAGGCGTATCGTGCTGCGATCGACAAAGGCGTGTTTCAGCCTGCATTGCATGGCACAGTCCATTTCTGTGAAGAAGCGGTTCAGAAAGTCTTGGCAAAATGTGATGCCCGGGCCGACCTGTTGAGGATTTTGTGGGCAGCGGAAACGCCATACATCTACTGGCGCATGCCGTGGGTTGGGTATGAATACTGGAATGGAGAGGAGCGCCATGGTGATTTCCTCTCTCCTGACCGTCAGCGGGAACTCATCCAAAAAGGATGCCAGACATTTTCGAAATTGTTCGGATTGCGCCCTCTCTCGGCGTGCGCGCCAGGTTACCGAGCTAACCAGCATACCTGCCATGCTTGGGCCCAAGCTGGCATTCATGTAGCCGTAAGCGGCTCCGGAGACGGGTTGAAGAAGCCCCACCTGGACGACTTCGGGGTTTTGCATATTTTTCGCAATATCGACTTTGAGCCATGCCAGCAGGAACTTGATCTGGGCAAGTACCTGGAAATTGCTGCCCTTTGCTTCGCGCGTGGTATTCCCCTCATCATTTCGATACACTCCATCAACTTCCACTCCACTCTTAAAGACTTCCGTTCTTATAGCCTAGCTGCGCTCGACCAACTGCTCCACGGCCTCAGGTCTAAACACCCAGACATGCTGTACGTGAGTGACGAAGATCTCTATCAGGCGGTTGCTACGGGCACTCTGGCGGACGGTTCGAAAAAGGTAAAAGTCTCAAAAGAGCTCGCGTTTCAAAGAAATGCCGCGCTTATGGGGGCAGTCTAGTGCATTCACAGTCCCTGATCCTAGTCACGGTGGACTGTCTGCGGGCAGACCATGTGGGCTTTCTCGGGTACCCCCGCCCCACTACCCCTTTTCTCGATTGCCTGGCGAATGAAAATGTTGTGTTCGAGAACGCGATTGCGGCCGGTGCCCCGACCTACTACGCGATGCCCCCGATTCTCGCCTCTCGTCATCCACTCGCCTTGGGCCGGGATGTTCTCGGCATTGCCCCAGAAGAAAACACACTCGCGTCGGTGCTTCGCGAAGCCGGATTCAAGACTGCGGCGTTCTCTGCGGCGAACCCATATCTTTCCTCAAGGTTTGGCTATGACCGCGGGTTCGACGTTTTTGCCGACTTCTTGGAGGGATCGGAGAACCTCGGGCCGGAACCGTCTCATCCGAAGAATTTCCGCAGTCGAGCAAACGAGTTCATAGCCAATGCGTGTCATTCAGTCGGCTTCTTGGGCGCGGCATACGACGAACTCTATTTCCAATATTGCCAGAGACTCGCCTCCCCTCGAGTGGGCTCTCTGGACACGCAGAGGAGATTCCCCAGCGCCGACCTGGTTGTGGATCAGGCGATTAGGTGGGTGAAACAGAATTCCGGGCAGCGCTTCTTTCTGTGGTTGCATTTGATGGATGCACACGGGCCCTACTTCCCCAAAGCAGAAGCGCTCGAGATGATCGGTGCCAAGGAAATCGCCGCAGCGGAAGCCGTCTATCTGAATTCCTATTGGAATCGCGGCGACTTGCGGCTAGAACGGCTCCGAGACAAGCGGGACTCGGTCGTTTCTCTCTATGACGCCGGTATTCGCTGGGTAGACGAGCAGATTCGCCGACTCGCAGAAAACCTTGTGAAGTTGAACGTTTGGGATCGATGCGCAATGGCATTGACTGCTGACCACGGCGAGGAATTCCTGGATCATGGCGGAAAGTATCACTTGCCAAAGAAACTCACCGAAGAATTGGTGCACGTCCCCTTGTTGGTGCGAGTGCCCGGAAGCTCGGTCCAGTCCCGCGTAAAACTCCCGTTCAGCCTTCTGGATCTGGCGCCCACGGCCCTAGACATCGTCGGGGTTCCCAGCCCGGCCGACTTTCGCGGACGAAGTGTTTGGGGGCAACTCCGGAATGGGAAGCTGCAGGAGCGCCCGGTGGTAAGCGAATGTGTTCTTGACTGCTCCAATCCCTTCTATCCTCGTGATCGCCTCGGCCCCAGGATCCTTTCGGTTCGATTGGGCCAGTACAAGTTAGTGATGAATTTCGCTTCAGGTTCCACGACCCTCTACGACTTGGATCGAGACCCGGAGGAAACGAGTCCCTTGCCCTTGGGAGCGGCCGAGGAGGTGCGGCGCAAGCTGCTGCAGCATGCAAGACGGCACTTGGTGGAATCTTCTCAGTCACGGGATTTCGACAGGCGACTCGCATCGCAGGTCCGTGAGTATCGGCTAGAATTGTCGCGTTCAGCTGCGCATGTTCGGGAAACCTAGGTCCTGGGGCGGAGATGGATGAGGCCAATTCGGATTCTTGTGGACAGCTTGGTTGACGAGGGCCTCCCCAATGCGCAGATGGGCAACGCCCGGGAGATCATTCGGCGGCTCGACCCTGAAAGCTTCCACGTAACCACATTCGTCTTGGGATCGCCGGATCCCGATATTGCTGCGCGCACAAATACAAAGCTCATTCAACTCCCACAACGTCGACAGACGATCCGAATCCTTACTGAATTCCTGCTCGGCACTTACGACCTGCTTTTCTACGTCAAAGCTTCCCCGGCGAGCAGGTGGTACTTGAAACTGCGTGATAAGTGGCGTGACCGTCGCGTAACCATCGGAACCATCGAATCCCAGTGCAACTTCAAGGACCTGGTGGATATTACTCCGAGTGCGCGTCGTCTTTGGGAACGGACCATACTTCGATGCGACTGTCTCTACAGTAACTCGCTCTACGTCCAAAATAGCTTGCGTTCGGAATATGGGTTGGATAGCGGTGTGATTCCCACCGGGGCAGACACGCAGTTCTTTACTCCACTCCGGGAGAGACCTCGAAATTCACGACCCCAGGTCTTGTTCGTAGGATCCTTGCGACACCGCAAGCACCCCGAACTCGTGGTTGATGCCGCCCGTCGCTTTCCGCAAGCCGATTTTCGAATCGTGGGAGGAGGGCCGCTGAGGGCCGAAATGGAAACGCAGATTGCCCAGCATGAACTTAGAAATATCACTCTCGCGGGAGTCCTTGGCCGCGAGAGTTTGCGCCAGGAGTATCGTCAAGCGGACATCTTCTTTTTCCCTTCCACCTTTGAAGGCTCACCCAAAGTGATCGTCGAGGCGGCGGCCTGCGAACTCCCCGTCATTTGCAGGGATTCCTATGAGCCGGAAACCGTGTTGCACGGCGTTACTGGATACCAGGCTGGCTCGCGTGATGCCCTATTCTCGTTTTTGCGAATCCTGCTGGAAGACGCGGATCTCAGGCAAACCCTCGGGCGGGCGGGACGAAAACACAGTCTGCGATTCGACTGGGGCACGATCGCAAGCCAATGGGAGCGCACATTCCGGGAATTAGCAAGACCCGGACTCGCGAGGTATGCCTCGTGAGCATTGCACTGGCGATTCCACGGGTCACGGGAGAGGCTGCCCTGGTGCAGGGAGTGCAAGCTCTGACGGTTACCCCGTTTTTCCCTTCAATCCAGAATCCTGCAGAGGGTTGCTTCATCGCGGAACCGATTGAACGGATGCGACAGTTCAATATTCGGACCTGGACGATCGCAGTCCGTCCGTTTTACCGCGGACCCGCCGACCCCTGTGTGAGTGCGAGCGAGTGGGCCAACTACTATTGGGTGCCCGGGAACGTTGGACTGGCGACCTCTGGCGCAGGCGTTTTTACGGCGATAACAAGGCGAGCTCATGCGTTGAACCGGACTTCCCCCATTCAGCTGATACATGCCCATGCCGCGTTGCCCTGCGGAGAAGCGGCGATGCTATTGGCCGAAGCAATGGGTATTCCATTTCTGGTTTCTGTACACGGTCTCGATGTTTTTGCCGACCGGCAGGCTGGCATCTGGTTTGGGCGATGGACAAATCGTCGGTCTCTGCGCGTCTACCAACGGGCCAAAGGAATCGTGTGCATCAGCTCAAAAGTGCGTGAAATGCTTCCTCCCGAGCTGCGGCTCAAGGCGCGGGTCATCTCGAACGGCGTGGATGCTGAGGTTTTCCGCCCTGGGTGCGTCGAGAGTTCGCGGCTCCGAGTTCTGAGTGTGGGTAATCTCATTCCAACTAAAGGGCACGCACTCTTGCTTCGGGCATTTGCTTCGGTCGCAAAAACGTTTGCCCCCATTGAACTCGAAATCATCGGAGAAGGCCCGGAACGCAAGAATCTCGTGAAGCTCGCGGCCGACCTGGGGATCTCCGGTCGCGTGGTGCTTCGAGGGCGACAAGATCGCCGGTCCGTAGCCGAGGCGATGCGCAGCTGCTCAGTATTTGTTCTTGCAAGCGACTATGAAGGCTTAGGCTGCGTCTACCTTGAGGCGATGGCTTGCGGCAAGCCAGCAATAGGGTGTGTCGGGCAGGGCATCGAAGAAATCATTCAACATGGCGAAAACGGCTTGCTGGTTGCCCCAAGCGAGGCAGCTCTCTCTCAGACGTTGCGGGTGTTATTAGAAAACGCGTCCCTGCGGAAACGTCTCGGCATCGCCGCGCGAGAAACAATTATCCGCCAGCATACGCTGAAACATCAGGCCCGAAAACTAGCAGATCTCTACCAGGAGTGCTTGCGATGACTCGTCGGGTTGTGATTCTTTCGGAGCTTATTGCGCCCTACCGCATCCCGGTGTTCAACGCGCTCGCACGTCGTTCCGAGATTGAACTGCACGTCATATTCCTTGCCCGCACGGATCGGAGCATGCGGCAGTGGCGGATCTATGAAGAGGAGATTTGCTTTTCGTACGAGGTCTTACCTTCATGGCGGAAACGCATCTCGAAATACAACCTCCTGCTCAATCGAGGTCTGCGCCGTTCTCTTCGGGGATCCAACCCTGACGTGATTATTTGCGGAGGGTACAACTACATTTCTTCTTGGCAGGCGTTGCGCTGGGCAAAGCAGCACCGTGTTCCTTTCCTGCTTTGGTCCGAAAGTACGACCAACGACCAGCGCGGGATGCATGCCCCCATCGAGTTGCTGAAAAGAACGTTCGTGCGAAGCTGCGATGGGTTCGTGGTTCCGGGTAGATCGGCGAGGGAGTATCTTCTTGAGTTTGGCGTATCGCC
This sequence comes from Terriglobales bacterium, assembly GCA_035606605.1. Lineage (GTDB taxonomy): Bacteria > Acidobacteriota > Terriglobia > Terriglobales > Acidobacteriaceae > Gp1-AA145. The sequence goes on along the minus strand of DATNEX010000106.1, from coordinate 9,285 downwards.
AGAAGAAGTCTTCGTCGCCCCCAATGCGGTCGACACAGCACTATTTTCACGCTTGCTAAAGCTAGAACCAGTGCGTCGGAATCGGCTCAGGGCACAGCTGGCACTTCCAGACCGGTATTTTCTATTTGTTGGACGACTGGTTCAAGAAAAGGGCGTGCGAGACTTGCTCGATGCCTATGCGCTTCTGCCCTCAGAGCTACGCGAGCAGCTCGGATTGGTATTCGCCGGCGATGGCCCCTTGCGTCTCGAACTTGAGTCGCTCGCCCGGGAGATCTGTCCGGGTACAGTTCAGTTTGCTGGATTTGTCCAACGAGACGAACTTGCCGGCTACTACACTCTGGCGGAATGCTTCGTCTTCCCAACGCATACCGACACCTGGGGACTGGTCATAAACGAAGCCATGGCCTCTGATCTGCCCATCATCTGCACAAGCGTTGCCGGCTGTGCTACGGATCTGGTGAAAACGAACGGGAGGGTCGTCCCTCCAAAAGACATAACTCAGCTCAGGAACGCCATGCAAGAGATTGCCAGGGATGTGTCATTACGCCATCGGATGGCTGCCGAGAGTCACAGAGCAGTGCAAGGCTTCTCGCCAGAAATCTGCGCGGCGGCTATCGCGCAGGCGAGTTCGGGTCTCGATACCTATGGTCAATAACGCGACCAAGATTCTGTTCATCGTCACGGGCGGGGCACTCTTGATAGTCTGCCTGCTTTTGCTCCGGCCAGATTACCTTGCGAGTTCGTCCGGACTCACGCTGCTGATTGGTGCAGAAATTCTGCTTGCGGCTGCCTGCAATTTCCGCAAAGCTTTCCTTCCCCTGGCTCTCCTGTGCTTTTTGGGGGCGGGTTCCGAGCTGCCATTTCAATCTGAGCTGTTACAAGCACGCTGGATCGTTCTCGCGGTCGGAGCCGTTCTGGGCGTCGCAGTGTTCATGAAGAACCACCTTCAAACATTCAAGCTTCTCCATCTGGTTGCCTTCTTTTGTGTACTCTCGGCGTTCGTTTCAGCTCTTGTTTCGGTGTATCCACGTGAATCCCTGCTTAAGGCGATCAGTTTGCTCCTATTGTTTCTCTATGTTTCTGCGGGAGCGAGAACCGCCCTCAATCGCGACCCGGCGGGCTTCTTCCGCAAGCTGGTGCGTTGGGCTGAAGGACTCCTGATCATTACCGTAATTTGCTACTTTGTTGTTCGTTGGGAAGTGTTCGGGAACCCCAATTCCTTGGGGGCAATCATGGCGGTTGTAATCCTGCCGTTGTTACTGTGGGGTTACTTATCAGCCAAAACTCCTGCCGAGCGTTTGCGCCTGGGCGCGGACCTCTTGATCGCCTTGCTTCTCTTGTTTAGTAGTTTTGCGCGCGCGTCGATCGCCGCGGCTTTCGTTAGTTGTTCCCTGATCTGTTGGTCAGCCCGAGAATTTCGGCTTCTTTTTAAGGGAATTGCGCTCTCCGCCTTACTCGCGATCTTGGCAGTCGTTTTGGTGCCCCGGCACACGGATGTGCCTTCTTGGGACGGGAGCCAGCCGATTGTCGATTTGTTCATGTACAAGGGGAAACATGATCGGGACGTGTTTGGTTCCCGCCGGGGCGTCTGGCAAAAAACTTGGGACGTGATCCGGGAAAAACCGTGGTTCGGCAGCGGATTTGGAACCAGCGAAATTGATGAAGACATGACAAAACTCGAATACGCCCGGCACCACTTTGATTCGTGGGTTATTCGAGAGCACGGGAACAGTTACCTAGCTATTGTCGAGTGGACAGGACTGCTGGGCGTCTTACCTTTCTTCAGCTTGGTGGCCCTCGTGTTGGGCAATGCGGCTAGAACTCTGCGATTTGTCCGCCGAACCTGCGATGTATCCTCGCCAGCGGTACCCGCGGTCGCAGTTGTACTCGCCGGACTCGTAAATGCAACGTTCGAAGATTGGCTGTTCGCAGTAGGTTACTACGTCTGTGTTTTCTTCTGGTGCATGGCTTTCATGCTTGCAGATGTGATGCCGAATAGATTTACGGAATATTCTGCAGTCCAGATCATCCCGGATGCGGGGCACGAGTACGGCGCGATGGCGGCCGTCCGATGAGACACGTTTTCCTGAATGGCGTGGGGGCCAGCGCAGGGGCGGGTCTCACGTATCTCTACAATGTGATTCCGCGGTTATCTTCGGAGTTCAGAGTTCAAACCACGGTTGCGCTTCAGCCGCAATTGAGGAGAGAGTTCAATCGCTTTCCCAATGTAAAGGTGCTGGATGCTGATGTTCCTGCGGGAATCGTGCGGAGATTCTGGTTTGAGCAAAGAAAGCTACCGCGCCTCATTCGGGCATCGGGAGCTCACATTCTAGTCTCTCTAGGCAATTTCGCGCTGCGCAAGTCTCCCGTGCCACAGATCCTACTCAGCGGAAATTCTCTTTATACTTCCGCGGATTTTGACGTTGATCTTCGCCGACGGCGCGAGGCCAGGATGTGGTTGGATACGAAGCTTAAGGCAACGTTTGCCCGAAGGTCGGTAGATTGGGCCGATTGCACCGTAGCGCCAAGTCATGCCTTTGCGGGAGAGCTGAACCGTTGGACCGGCCAACCAATCATGGCGATTCATCATGGCTTCGATCCCGGAACGTTCTTTGCCGAAAAGGCTACGCTTCCAGAGAGCATTACTCAGAAACTGAATGTCTCTGCCAATTGCATAAAACTGCTTTTCGTGAGCCACTACAACTACTATCGCAACTTCGAGACTCTCTTCCGGGCAGTGGCAGTTCTTCGCAAGCATTGCCCCGACCGTCCAATCCGGCTTTTCCTCACCTGCACCTTGCAGGACCACAAAACTCCCGGGGCCTACAAGACAGAGCGAGCAAGGCAAGAAATCGATCATCTGGGGATTCGGCGTGAAGTGATCGAGGTAGGAGCCATTCCGTATCGGCTGCTGCATAGTATTTACCGGGCATGCGATCTTTATGTAACGGCGGCCTACGCAGAGACATTTGCTCATCCGCTGGTGGAGGCGATGGCAAGTGGTCTTCCTATCGTAGCTTCTGATATCGAGGTTCATCGCGAGGTTTGCGGGGATGAAGCCTTGTATTTTCCGAGATTCTCGGCAGAGAGCCTTGCCGATCAGGTCCTCACATCACTGAATCGGGTTCGCCCTTCCCCGCGCGAAGACGTTCTCCGGCGGTTTAGCTGGACACGTCACCTCGAAGAAGTCTTGGCCATCGCCGATCGGCTATTGGAACGCCCAAAGACGCTCGGTCAAGCTGCCTGACGCTCGGCTCATGCTTTAAGGCCGACTTATCTTCGAAAACAGCGAGTTTCACATTCTGCCAACTGACCTCGCCTGGCTCCAGGAGGTGCGATTTCAGCGAGCGATCCGGGCGCCTCGGAGCAGACTTCCCCCGTACAAAGTTGTGCACTCCTAAACAAGTTTTCCCCACGGCAGCCTCAAGTAAGATGGCGGCAGCATCGCCAGATGTTCATGCCAAAGCTCGCCATGTCGGCGCTGAGTTTGCCAGGTCGTGCCGAGGCGTTCGTACGCGTAGAAAAGGATAGCTCCGCTCTACATGACACCCCGACGCTTCCGGTAAGCGTAGTCATTGCCGTTAAGAATGAGGCAAGAAACCTGCCTCTATGCCTCGAATCGTTACGGAATTTTGGCGAAGTAGTGGTCGTTGATTCGCAAAGCAGCGATAACACTGCCGAAATTGCTCGCTCCTCAGGGGCGAACGTGGTCCAGTTCTACTATCGCGGAGGCTGGCCGAAGAAACGACAATGGGCGCTTGAGACCCTTCCCTTTCGTTATGACTGGGTACTGCTGCTCGACGCGGATGAGTCGGTCACGCCCGAACTCTTTGCTGAGATTGCAGAAGCGATAAAAACCCCGGAACTGGCAGGTTGCTACATTGGCCTGGAGATGTTTTTCCTGGGCCGGCGTTTACAACACTGCGGCGCAACCTTTTACAAACTGAGCCTTTTTCGCCGCGGCATGGCAGGTTTCGAATGTCGCACTACCGAGCAGGATGCTTCCATGTGCGACATGGAAGTTCACGAACACCTTGTTGCCGAAGGAACAAAGCGCCGTCTGAGGGCCAAGCTTTTGCACCGCAATGTGGACAGCCTCTCCCGCTACATCCGAAAGCATGACGAATACTCGAATTGGGAGGCGCAGGTGTGGAGTCAGCAGGCGGGGGAAAATGCCCTCCCTCCGAATTTGCTCGCATCCCAAGCGCAGCGCCGTAGATGGCTCAAGAAGTATTTCTTGCCCTTGCCGGGATCGCCCATTCTGCTGTTTGTGTACAGGTACTTCGTTCGCTCGGGATTCCTCGACGGAGTTCCCGGCCTCCTCTATTGCGCATTTCAGGCGATTCAACTATTTCACGTCAAGGCCAAGCTTTACGAAAAGCAAGTCGCAGGCCAGGCATACGCCATAAAACCAGCCGCAGTTCGGGGAGAATCCCATGTGCGGCATTAGCGGAGTTGTCAACTGCGGCGATCGCGCTACCCTGTCGCGAATGAATGCCACGCAAGCTCACCGCGGTCCCAACGATGAGGGGATCTGGGAGCATCGTTCGCCAGACGGCAGCTACGTCGGATTGGGTAGCAGGCGGCTTTCCATCCTCGACCTTTCCCCCGACGGGCACATGCCTATGTCGAACGAGGACGGATCGGTTTGGATCACCTACAACGGCGAGATATACAACTTCGCCGACCTGCGTCACGAACTCGAAAATAAGGGTCATCACTTTGCTTCGCGGACCGACACCGAGGTGATCGTCCATCTTTACGAAGAGATGGGCGATGACTGCGTCTCACGACTGAACGGGATGTTCGCATTTGCTATTTGCGATTTGAGAAGTGGCTCTCCCCGGCTCTTCCTGGCGCGGGATCACTTCGGGGTGAAGCCCCTGTACTACTCGCTGAATTCAGGAGGCCTGGCGTTTGCGTCAGAAGTTAAGGCTTTATTAGAGGTTGAGGGGATCAGCGCGCGCATTGACCTACAGGCGCTGAACCAATATTTGACATTCCTTTGGGTACCGGACCCCAAAACCATGTTCGAAGGAATCCTCAAGCTGCCGGCAGGGCACCGCGCCATTTTTTGCGATGGGCGCCTGGAGATCTCTGAATACTGGGATCTCAATTTCCCACCCGACGACCACAAGTTCCAGATTCCTGAAGAGCACTTGCAATCTGAAATTCGGGAAAGATTCCGTTACTCGGTTGAACAGCAGATGGTGAGCGACGTTCCCATCGGCTCGTTCCTCAGTGCTGGTCTGGATTCGTCAAGCATAGTGTCGGCAATGTGCCGAACGTCCAAGCGACAACTTCGCACTTACACGATCACTTTTCCAGCGAAGTATCGCAGGGGCGAAAACACGCTCGATGATCCCTCCGTGGCGGCGCGATTGGCTCGTCATCTCGGGTGCGAGAACCGACAGATCGTCGTTGAACCCGATGTCGCCGCATTGCTTCCTAAGTTGTGCTGGCACATGGACGAGCCTACCGCGGATCCCGCCATTTTGACGGCCTATCTGGTATGTCGGGAAGCCAGTCGTGATGTCACCGTCCTGCTCTCCGGAGTTGGCGGAGACGAGCTGTTCGCGGGCTATCGCAAGTACATCGCCCATTACTGGGCGCAGCTGGCCCCACGCTTTATAAGGAAGTCGGCGGCGAGACTTGCATCATCGCTGCCCAACCTTCGCGGATCGAGGTTGAAAGGCCATCTCCGACTTACAAAGAAAATGTTGCGCAGCGCCGCATCGGGCCCGGAAGACCGCTTCATCCGGAACTGCACTTATCTTGATTCATCCCAGACGACAGCGCTTTTCACCCAAGATGTGAATGCCGAAGTTCAGGAAATTCAGCCGGACGACGAACATTGGGCGCGCTTCAACCGTGTCCACGATGCCGACTTTCTCAACCAGATGCTTTATCTGGATGCGAAGATCTTCATGACCACCCTGAACCTCACCTACAACGACAAGATGAGCATGGCGTCGTCGGTAGAGGTGCGCGTTCCATTTCTGAATCGTGAATTGGCGGAGTTCGTCGCGTGGCATGTGCCGCCGCGGCTAAAACTGAAAGGCAGGCTGTTTCCCACCACCAAACACATTTTCCGAAAGGCAATGAGCGGGATCCTGCCGGAAGAAGTGCTGAGGCAACCGAAGGCAGGATTCGCCGCGCCCACTGACTACTGGCTGGCCAATGACCTGCGTGAAATGACCGACGATCTGCTCTCCGAATCACGGGTTCGTGATCGTAGGCTCTTCCGGCCGGAAGCCGTAGCCAGGTTCGTGAACGAACACCGGGCTGGAAGCCAGGATTGGTCGATGCAGATTTGGCAGTTCCTCACGCTGGAGCTTTGGATGCAGAACTTTCTCGATGGCTCGCGGTTCTCGAACCTCGAGCCGCTACAGGCCGCCATCGCATGAAGCAAGTTCTACAGAGCGCACGAACGGGCAAGATCGAGGTGGCGGAAGTGCCTGCACCGCGCGTACAGCCAGGATGCGCACTGGTCCGTATCGCCGCTTCCTTGGTTTCTGCCGGAACCGAGAGAGCCTCTGCCGAGTTTGCTTCGAAGAGCATTCTCCAGAAGGCACAGTCGCGCCCTGACCTGGTCAGAGAGGTTGTAGCGAAAGTTCGGCGAGACGGTTTTCTATCGGCCGCGTATGCCGTTCGCAGCCGTCTTGACCAGCCTCTTGCCCTTGGTTACAGCAGCGCTGGAACCGTAGTTTCGGTAGGCGAGGGAATTACGGATATCACTCCCGGGGACCGCGTAGCCGGTGCGGGCGCGAACTACGCGGTCCATGCCGAGTTCGCCTGTGTCCCGCGAATGCTGTTGGCAAGAATCCCTTCCGCCGACGTCCTGTTCGATGCCGCCGCATTCACCACCCTTGGAGCGGTTGCGATTCACGGGGTACGCACCGCGACAGTCAACTTGGGGGACACGGTCGCAGTCATTGGCCTTGGGTTGCTGGGGCAACTTACGGTTCAGATTCTGAAAGCGGCGGGATGTAGAGTGATTGGCTTTGACTTGGCCCAGGAACGGGCTGATCTCGCACTCAAGTCCGGAACCCTCGCGGTGAGCGCATCGGAAGACGAGTTTCGCGACTTGTGCCTTCAACATTCTGCCGGGCATGGGGTTGATGCCGTTCTCATTACCGCGGAGACCCCCAGCAGTGGGCCCGTCAACCTTGCATCGCAAATTGCGCGGGACCGGGCTGTGGTTTGCGCCGTTGGGACGGTGGGCATGGATCTACAGCGCAAGCTTTACTACGAAAAGGAGCTGGATTTCCGGATCTCGCGCTCTTATGGCCCCGGCCGTTACGATGCGGCGTTTGAGCAAAAGGGGCGTGACTTTCCGATTGGCTATGTTCGATGGAGCGAGACCCGCAACATGGAAGCTTTCCTTCAACTGTTGGCAGACGGGAAGGTGGAGGTGCGCCCGCTCATCTCCCATAGTTTCGAGGTCGAGGATGCTGAGAAAGCCTACGAATTGATTACTGGCAAAACACGAACTCCATACCTGGGTGTTCTTATCCGTTATGGGCACGATTCGCACGAAGCGGCAACGCAGCTCGAACTTAAGCCGCGCCTGTTGGATGTCCGTGCCCGCGCATTGCGAGTTGGCGTCCTCGGGGCGGGGAACTTCTCTCTCGGCACTTTAATTCCTGCGATCCAGACCGAACAGGCGGTAACCTTCGAGGGCTTGTGTGCCGCCAACGTTGCCCGGGGGAACTCTGCCGCAAGAAAGTTCGGCTTTGCGTTTTGCACCAGCGATGAGGACGACATTTTCTCGAATAACGCGATCAATCTAGTGGTAATCGCTAGTCGCCACCATGGGCATGCACGGCAAGTTGTGAAGGCACTAGAGTCCGGAAAACACGTCTTCTGCGAAAAACCGCTTTGCCTGAATGAAGAGGAGCTCGAGAGCATTCGGTCGGCGCACGCCCGTGCCGGAAACATGCAACTTATGGTGGGATTTAATCGCCGCTTCTCTGCAATGGGGAAGCAGATGAAGTCGTTCCTAAACAAGGTGCGCGGGCCCTTTGCAATGCACTACCGCATCAACGCAGGAATGCTTCCAAAAGACCATTGGATTAACGATCCCGAGCAGGGCGGCGGACGCATCTTGGGGGAGGTCTGCCACTTTGTCGATTTCCTTTCGTTCTTATGCGGCGGCAGACCGATCACGGTTCAAGCTACGCCGATTTCTCGCAGTGCTGAGGAACAGGACGTAATGGTTCACCTCGACTTCAGCAATGGCTCGAAAGGAACCATTCACTACCTTTGCAGCGGCGACCGCGTGTTTGGGAAGGAACGAGTCGAGGTCTTTGGCGGTGGTGCCATCGCAGTTCTCGATGATTTTCGACGACTGGAACTGATTGGTCATGGACGCAAACAGGTATTCCGGTCCTGGCTCCGCCAAGACAAGGGACACCGCGGAGAATGGCAGGAATTTGCCCGTGCACTCTGCCACGGGACTCCGTCGCCCATCAGCTTTGACGACATCTGCGCAACGACGCTGGCGACGATCCGTATCGCAGAGTCAGTCCGTGCCGGCCAGCCTCAACACTTGCCCGCGGGGAAAGAGGGGGTTTCGGCCGTGCCGCTCGTCTCATGATTTGCCCACGAAGGGATTTCGCATGTTGATTTTGGGATTGAACATGTTTCACGCCGATGCGTCGGCGGCCATCTTGCAAGACGGCAAAGTCGTCTTCGGGATCGCCGAGGAACGCCTGAACCGCGTGAAGCACTATGCGGGGTTTCCCACCCTAGCGATTCAAGCCTGCCTGGATGCGGTCGGCGCGAAAATCGGCGACATCGACCATGTCGCCGTAGGCCAGGACACCGACGCCAATCTGGCCATGAAAGTTCGTTATGCAATCACAAATCCGGCAAATCTGCTGAACTTCATTCGCCTGCGCAAGCGAAAGCAGGACACTCGGGATGTTCGCGCGCTGATGGCCAGGAATCTGGACTGCGATTCGCAGGAACTTCGCTTCAGAGTGCATCACCTCGAACATCACATCGCCCACATCGCGAGCGCCTATTACTGCTCGCCGTGGGACAAGGCGGCGGGCTTTAGTTACGACGGCTCGGGCGATTTTGTATCGACCATGATGGCGTGCTGCCAGGGCAACCAAGTCGGTGTGCTGGACCGGGTATTCCTGCCGCACTCGCTCGGCAGCTTCTACACGATGATTTGCGAGTTCATCGGCTACAACAAGTATGGCGATGAAGGAAAAGTCATGGGCCTCGCGCCCTACGGCCGTGATACCTACTGCAATCAAGTCCGCGAGTTACTGA
>DATNEX010000092.1:0-3898 GCA_035606605.1 Terriglobales bacterium | reverse complement strand
GAGATGTGGGCACCCATCACTCATCCGGAGAAGGGGCGAGATGTGGGCCATCCGCTGATCTACTTACAATGGGGTGTAAGAATGCGAAACCTTTTGCTACTTTGCGCCATCTGGATGCCGGTCCTTGCCGCCGAATGTGAGCAACATTTGCCGCTTAAAACGGTAGTTGCCCAAACTCAGCCGTACTTGATCAAGATCACCGAGCGAGTCGAAAATCCTGCGGCGTTGACCGATGCATCATTGCGCGAGCGGTTCTTGGCTAATCCGAAACTAGTGATTGGAACCGGCTTCATCGTAAGCAAAGAAGGCGAAGTAGTCACCGCCGATCATGTTGTGAGGGGGATGCGAGATTTTGAAGCGCGTATTAGACGCGCAGGAACGGAAAGCCGTGCAATGCTAGGCGTGACTCCGTCCGGCATAGAGGTGGGAGGGAACACCATCTCCGGAAACAGTGTGGTTTATCCGTTCCAGGTTATGGCCGAAGATGGCGAACACGACCTCGCAATCCTGCGAGTGGTTTCTGGAGACATCTTGAATCCACCTAGAGCAAGTATGGTAGTCGTGAACGGAAAACCAGTCGTCAGTTTGCACCCGAGGCCAGCTACAATCTCGACAAAACATTTGGAAGATGGCGACGAAGTGTACGCAAGTGGGTTCCCCTTGGATCAAGATTCACCAGTGACAACTGTCGGAACAGTGGCGTCGGCATGGGGCACAGCCGTTCTGGCCAACGCTCAGGCATCCGGGATAAACCGGGAATCCGAGGTAGTCGATCTAGATATGCGGATAAATAGTGGCAACAGCGGCGGTCCGCTTTCCTTGTATGCGGATCAGAGTGTCGTGGGAGTGGTGGTTGAGGTGCGAGCGGGGCAGGCGTCATCTGGTGCGGTCGCTGTCGCGGTTCCGGTTAAGTACATAAAAGCATTCCTGGATCAGAACCATATAAAGTGGCTTCCCGCCAAAGCCCGACCATTTGCCCGGTGAAACTTGTTCTCGGACGGGAGCGCAACCCAGTGCGACACCATGCAAATGGGGAAAACGCTTAATTGTTCAGTGATGAAGCGCCCGCTGAGACTTCATGCATTGCCGTGCTGCCCCGTGCGGATTATCCGATTTCAGACTTACAACCCGCAGACCCCAAGGCCGTGGGGGTTCCACGTCCCCCTCTGGGCACCAGAAAGCAATCAGTAGATCGTGATTCCGTCGGCGCGATTTGCGTCGGGCCGGAAGTGTGTGCTGGCCATCGAGAGAGGAGTTGTGCGTGTTATCTGGAGGAGGTTCATTGCGCCATCGGAGTAAGGGCTTCCGCGTGATTCCCGCGAAACGGATAGTCGACGTCGATTGCGGGCACGTGAAGTTCGGGCGCTTGATGGTGATCCGGTTAGCAGCCAAATCCACGAAATCAGGCGTGGCGTAGCGGGTACGGTCCAGGTCGCTGGGATCTTCAGTGAAGATCCGGTAGTCAACATCGCGGTCGGAGGAATGGGCGTAGAGTTGTAGGCATGATTGATACCACGCGGAGGATTCTGGCGCCGACGAGGGAGTTTGCAAGGTGGAGGTGCTCCGATTGCGCATGGTCGCAACCCTTCGTGCAGCGGCTTGAAGTGATCGCGAATGAGCCGCCAAAGGCGATCGGGGATGCGTTCGATCGGCACAAATGCACGGAGCATCGATATCCCAAATGGGTTCGAGCTATCCCTTGAGGACCATTGCCACGTGTTTTGTGCATAATCGTGCTATACTAGCTTTGCGCTCAGTGATTTGGTCGTGAGCGGCGTTTTGCCTTCCTGAAGGCAACCCAGCCTTGCACAGATTTCCCCAAGCCCCTACAGCGTAGCCCTTCTGGATTCCATGTTGGAACGCGCATTTGACGTGCGCCGAAGAGGGTGCCGATCGGCAAAGAGCCGAAAGGCGTTTTGTGTAGCGTGGGTCAGTTCCGTGGCGCAGGCATCGATTGAAGCTTGCAGCCAACTTGGGATGTATTCGGTTCTTCCCTTACGCATATCTAAAAGAGGACTCGCGCCTTTGAAGAGGTTTGTGCGTGTCCATGTCGGGTTCCGTTTGCAGGCCTCCATGAAATCGAGGCTCCCGGAACGTCTAGAAAGATAAGTCAATTTTGACGACTCAGTTTTCTCAGTTTTCACTTTCCGCTGCCCTGATGGGGCGGCTCAACGCCAACAAATTCGAAACTCCGACGCCGGTACAGGCTGGCGCGATTCCTCCGGCGCTCGAGGGCCGGGATGTGCTGGCAACGGCGCAGACTGGAACGGGCAAGACCCTCAGCTTCCTGATTCCGATTCTTGAAATGCTCCAGAAGCCTCATTCAGAGAAGATGGAAGGACGAGGAGCGCAGGCGCTGATCCTGCTGCCGACGCGGGAACTGGCCATGCAGGTGGAGCAGGCCTTCAAGGTGATCCGGCCCAACGCGACGTACTCGACGGCGCTCGTAGTGGGCGGCATGAACGAACGGCCGCAGGTCGACGCACTTCGCCGCGGCGTCCGCGTGATCGTGGCCACACCCGGCCGCCTTGAAGACTATCTCAAGCGCAAGCTTGTTCGCCTGGACCAGGTGAAGATTCTGGTGCTGGACGAAGTGGACCGCATGCTTGATATGGGTTTCCAGCCTGTGATTCAGCGGATCGCCGCTACGTTGCCGCCGGTACGGCAAACGCTCTGCTACTCGGCTACGCTCGAGGGCAAGGTCAAGGAAGTGGCGCGCAACTATTTGAAGGATCCAGTTCGCATTGAAGTGGGCACGGTGACCAAGCCCGCGGAGAACGTCGAACTGCGGGCCTTCAGCGTTGATGCGGACAAGAAGCAGGAGCTCCTGGAGCACCTGTTGACGGCAGAGAAGGGCAGCTTTCTTGTGTTTGTGCGCACCAAGCACGGCGCCGACCGGGTAGCGCGTCGCCTGGCTCGCTCCGGCCATGCGGCCACGCAGATTCACGGTGATCGTTCGCAATCGCAACGGAACCAGGCGCTGCGCAACTTCTCCGAGGGCCGGCACCGGGTGCTTGTTGCTACCGATGTGGCTGCCCGCGGTATCGATGTGGCGAACGTGGCCCATGTTGTGAACTTCGATCTGCCCAGAGCGGCGGAAGATTTTGTGCATCGCGTGGGTCGCACCGGCCGCGCATCGGCCAGGGGAATCGCTTCGACCTTTGCGGGACCTGCCGAACGCAACGATCTGCGCAAGATCGAGCGCGCACTTTCTGTCCAGATGAGGCACTTCCGGGTCCGCAGCGTGAGTGCGGGTATACGAAGCGAGAGCGCGATATAGTCCTGTTTCGGCACGATATAAGCAATACTTAACGCCTGGCAGCAATTTGAAAGCGGTCGCTGCCAGGCAGTTTCGTTTTGATGCCGCGATGCGCTTTTCATTGCGGCAAATTTTTCTACAGTGGCAGCGCGCGAGCATGTTTGCCGGTTTCGCATTCATGATCGATGCGGATGTTGATGGCTTCGAAGTCGGGTCCGTTCCGCGCCTCGAAGACAACTTCTTTCAAACTTCCAGCTACTGAGCTATGGCCAGCGCCCCATGCGCATCGCAGCCTGATACCCGGGTTTGCCTCTACCGGCGAATCCGCGTGCGTACAGGACCTCGTCTACGGCAAGAGACAACGCGCACTTCGGAGCTTGGTGTGCAATGCTATGCAGCGCCGTCTTCAGGGGATGGCGCGATATGAGATCACTCGCTCCGGAGATCCCCGGTAATTCTTCTTTTGGCCACGGATGTCAGAGATTTCGTTTCGATCAAGCCAGCGGAATCACCAGTTCCTCGATGGAAGGCGGAGGAGCGATTTCCGGCAGTTTTACATCAATAAAGCGGCCTTCGGCCACGTCATTGAACACGCGATTGAGTGTGTCTTCAGTCCTGCCGGAGTTGACGTGTAATCTG
>DATNEX010000091.1:0-138853 GCA_035606605.1 Terriglobales bacterium | reverse complement strand
ACTTCCTCACAGAAAGAGCTTGCAGAGGCTCGGGCTCGACAACTAGCAAGGTAGGGCGCGGCATGTAAACTTTGATGTCATGTTGCGCAACTCCTTCAGCCCAGAAAACACAAGAAGTTGGAACAAACGGTGTCTTCGGCTCTGGTCCTTTGATCCGCTTGTGGTGCGAATCTACCTTTCATCGGACGCATCCGCCCCACGCGCTTCCAGTCACCCATACCCCTCCAGTCGGCAAGCTGGCCTTCTTTTTTCCGCTGTTTACCGGCCCCAGTTAACACTTGTGGTATTGCTGGTTTTTTCGGAACTTCGGCTCGTTACGCGGGTTAATGACGTACATCCACCTACTTGGCGATCTTGATGGTCACTTCGTGTGGTGACTGAGGTTTTGCGCCATGGTCCGGTAGCAGACAGATTACAACTCTGGCCGGAAGATAATACCGCTCAGGGGGGTACTTACCATTACATGAAGGGTGAAACGAGAGAACGTTGGGAGAAACTGTGTCAATTGGCAGCCGATGAACAGAATCCAGAGGAATTGCTGCGCCTTGTTACCGAGATCAACAGGCTGCTGGGCGAAAAGGAAGAGCGCCTCAAGCTACAGCAGAAACAATCAAACAAAGCAGAAAACTAACTCGGATTTTTGGGTACCGAAACGAACATTGGTCCTTTCGAAAATGGTGGTCTGCACACGCAACCGCTGATTTTCATGAGACGTCCAATCTTCGGAAGCCGGGGATTGTGGCGAGACCTTTTAGCCTGTAGCTAAATCTGGCCCGTTGCCTGCCCCGGTTTCCGCAAATTGTGTGCAGTGCCGAGGAGAATGACGGATTGAAAACCATACTTGAGAAGTTCAGTACCGAGCGAAGAGAAGTCTTGCATTCAGCGCGCCTCAGGTTAGGATGAGAGTACGCAGAGATTGAATCTCCTCGAAGGGCCGGTTTAGAAGCCGGCCTTTTTTCTTGCCCAACACCCAGCCCGCTTATTCGGGCAATTCAATTCGATCAGCGTGCTTCTTTTCGCGCTCGTGCTCCTCGGCCAAGACCTTTTCAAGCCAATGAGCTTGCCTTTCAGCAATCTTCTTGTCTGCTTTCTGGGCAGGATGGCCGATCACGAACTGCTCACCGCAATTGTCGCAACGTAAGGTGCCCATTTCCCTCAAGCCAGCAAGCTCTGCGTGAGGCTTGCCCTTCTTTAGTGCGACTGCCCTCACTGACTCCCAACCTTGTCCTTCCAGGGAGAATTCTCTCCCTCGCAAAGGTGTACTGCCGCTTGAGTGAGCTGGTGAGACTCAGAGTTTCTGACCCAGACCACCTTGAAACGCGCTTGTCTGCCAGCATAATCCACCCAGATTAGATCTCCGGACCTCATCTCTCGTCCGATTCCAGAAAGCAGTGCTCCACAAACGCTTATGCTGCTGGCGAGGGCTTCTTGGGTGAAGGATTCCCCTGTTTTGTCCCGCCCCTTTAACGAGACAATCAGCTCTACCTGTCTGCGCGGTTCGCGTCGGGACTCCATGCAACATTCGAGCGTAAGCTCTCAGCCGTCACTCTATCATCGGGTGAACACTGTATCCGGCTGACAAGCCAATTTTGTAGCGCGTCAATTTCCCGTCAGTGAGCCATCGTCTTATCGTCCAAGGAGAAACCTTTCCACGATCGGCTGCCCCAGGTACCCGCAGATATTTGCGATCCATAACTTTTGTGGACCTCCAACGAAGCTGCATTATCGAATTTTGTTTGACGGCATGTGGTAACTTTTTGTAACCTACTGGAAATGCTTGTATCCCGTAGGAACAAAAAGCCCATGCAGCGCAAGAAAGCGGGCCTGAAAGCGCTCAACGCTTGGCTCAATCAACCTCATCCGACTGGAATTGCGAATAAGGTCATGAGCATCGTCCGTGAGGGCCGCTGCCTTCTCGATTGGATGGACTCGAAAGGATGGTTCGTGAAGCGAAGGCCCGGTGGGAAGGTATTTCACGATCCGCAAATTACGAGCAGCGATATTGATGAACGTGCGACGAAATTGCAGCGACTGATGAGTCAACTACGATTCGGCCTTGCGATCAGGGGCGCTGATTCCATGTCGCCGAATGCTTTGTGGTTGGAGATTCGCCCGACGGCTACGAGCGGTACGTGGGAAAGAGCAACACTATTTGCGATTCCCTCTGATCAAACCGACCACGCCTCCGGCGACAGAGATGCGTGGGTTGCTCTGAACAACCTCATGCGTATTGCCCCGGAAGGAAATTTTCCGCAACGATGCTCGGCACCCCTTCCCCGCGGTGGCGGTCCATGCGGTAGATGGTTTGTAAAAATCACTCCAGAGCAGCACTCATGCTCAACCAGATGTCGGCAACGAAAGATAGAAGCAACAAAGGAGTACAAGGCGGAAAAGGCAAAGAAACAAGATGAATACCGGAAGGGACTCAAGAATCGAGAACAAAAAGGGTTGGAGATCGTAATAGAGGAGGCTCAACGTGCCAAGAAACGGTGATGGTATTTACACGCGCAGGGATCGCGAGGGCTACTGGATCAGCTACAAGGACGCTGACGGTCGCCGACGCAGGAAAAAAGTTGAAGCGTCGAACGTTTCAAATGCGAGCACACTTCGTAGCGGCTATGTAGGTCGCGAGGAAATTGCACGCGCACACGGCATCAGGCCCCCGGGACCCGAGCTTTTCGCGGACGTGGCTAAAGACTACTGAGCACACCAAAAGCCACGCATCAGCTCTGCGAACTATGAGCGCGAGCGTGGCATCATCGAAGATCACCTTAAGCCATTCTTTGACGGTGAATTGAAAGCCATTCGTAAGGCTACCATCCAACGTTATGTGACTCACCGGGGCGCGGATGTCTCAGCCGCAACAGTTTCCAAGGAGCTCAACCTACTTAAGCACCTGCTTCGCCTTGCGGTTGAAGAGTGGGAATACATACCCGTGAACCCAGCCCAGCGGGTGAAAGCTCCGAAAGCTGCTCCTGGGCGAGTTCGATACCTCCAGCCGGGTGATTTGCGAGTACTCATCGAGGCCGCGCCTGAATGGCTGCGGCCGATCATTGCCTTGGGCGTCGCTACTGGAATGCGCCGTTCTGAAATTCTCAGACTGCGATGGTTGGATCTCGATCTAAACGGCAAACGAGCCATGTTGCCGCAAACGAAAAATGGCGAAGGCAGAATCGTGTACCTCAATCGGCTTGCGCTTGATGCTGTCCTTTCGCTTCCGGTCACAGAGCAGACCAAGCCAACGGATCTTCTGTTCCCTCGTCTTGAGCCTGAATGGATCAGCGTGGCATTCACGCGATTGTGCCGCAAGCACGGAATTCTAGATTTCAGATTTCATGATCTCAGGCACACAGCAGCGTCATGGCTCAGGATGAAGGGCGCCGATATCCATACTGTTGCGCAGTTGCTCGGCCATAAGGACCTTCGCATGGCCGCGCGTTACCAGCATCTATCCCCGGGATTTCTATCGGATGCAGTCCATACACTCGATTCCACCTTTAAAGAATGTCACCGATATGTCACCGGAAATAAGCTGCTAGCGAAAGGACAAGAAGTAAGTGCTTAAGATCTTTGGCGTCCCCGACGGGATTTGAACCCGTGTTACCGCCGTGAAAGGGCGATGTCCTAGGCCGGGCTAGACGACGGGGACACGTGAGGAATACGACTACTTATTTTAGCATTCAAGGATTGAATCAGCAGAGAGAGGGGGTTGTCGCATCAGATCGATACATCGCGCATCTAGGTAGCCCCGCCTGGGGCCTACTGCTCTATTCCCCGTTGCGCTATCCCAATATTGTCGCGCGTGCTGTTCTTGACCATATACATCATCTCGTCGGCCTGACGAATGATGTCATGGGGAGATTTGGCGTCGTGCGGATAGGTGGCGAGTCCCATCGAAGCCCGCACATTCAGATTCAATCCTTCTTCCTTGCAGAAACAGCTGGCGCGCAGACTGTCGCGCAGTCTGTGCGCAACAACCAGCGCCTGATCTTTCCCGGTTTGTGGAAGCAGAACTACAAACTCGTCTCCACCGTAGCGGAACGCAAAATCGATTAGTCGCAGCTGTGCCTTGATCAGATATCCGATTTCCGCCAGCAATTTGCTGCCGATCAGGTGCCCATGCGTATCGTTCACACTTTTGAAGTGATCGAGATCAATGAACAGCACGGAAAATTCATATCCAAACCGAGCCGAGCGGTAAACCTCTGTCTCCAGCGTCTTGTAAAGATGGCGCGCGTTGAACAGCCCCGTGCAGTCATCCGTAATGGTCAACTCCTGAATCTTTTCCACCGAGCGCGCGTTTTCAATCGCGATCGCAGCATAGTCGCACAAGGCCTGCAGAAAGAATTCTTCCTCGTGCGTGAAATGCGCCATGTCAACGTTCACCAGCTGAATCACGCCCAGCACACGCAGCTTCGATTTGAGCGGAACGCAGATAATGGAATGTGTTTCGAGCTGCGTGACTTCATCGATCCGTTTGGTGAATCGCTTGTCAGCGCGCACATCCGGAACCACAAGCTTCTCGCCGTATTTGGCCACGTGTCCTGCGATTCCTTCGCCAACCTTCAGCCGAACATTCTTTAATGCATCGGACGCCGCGCCTACAGCGATTGCGAAGTACAGCTCCATCTTCGACTCTTCCACCATGAGTAAGGACCAGGTGTCCGGACGGAAATACTCCGCCATCTTTTCCATGATTGTCTGCAGAATGGAATCGAGATCTAACGATGACGTCAACGCCTTCGCGACGTCATGAAAGATATGCAGTTCCTGCTTCTGCCGGGCGGTCTCCGCTCCTGTAGCGTGGGACATCGATGAGGTCCTTTACTGGCCACCAGTTGAGTGATTATAGGCACCCCTCGGAACCACGAGCAATGAACCTTAGTAACGACAGAGGAGCGGCCCACAGGGAAGAACCTGAGCTCCTGAAATCAACTTCTTGGGAGGGGGCGGCCGAGCTTTCGCTTCCTTCGAGCGCCCGAAGGCGTGGCCAAAGAGGCGACGGCCGTCTGCGGCCGAGCAGGACCTTGCTTGCGATGCACAGCTGTCGAACCACATTTCACTCGGCTAACCGACGATCGTCAAACCCATTCACCCATCCCCTTTCCCCGTCCACCGCAACTAACCTCCGTTCCAGTGCAGGACCTCTTGGTTACCCTGAATTTCATTGCTTCGCAGAGGCTTCTTTGATAGCCTTTTTGAGACTGCAACATATTCATTTCATGGCCCTTGTGGTACTAAGCGACCTGTTCACGCCGCCAGGCAAGACCTTCCCAGGGCCGTTGAAGGAGAACTACATTGCCATCGAAGAATCGGTACCTTTTTACGTCGGAGTCTGTCACCGAGGGCCATCCCGACAAGATCGCCGACCAGATTTCCGACGCCGTCCTCGACGCCTGCCTTGCCGAGGACCCATCGAGTCGCGTGGCTTGCGAGACCTTGACTGCCACCGGCTTAGTGGTTGTCGCGGGTGAAATCACCACCAAGGCATACGTAGAACTCCAGGCCCTAGTACGCGGTGTCATCGCCTCTATCGGTTACGACAACGCTCTCTACGGTTTCGACTCCAACACCTGCGCCGTCATCTCCAGCATTAACAAGCAGTCCGGCGACATAGCCATGGGCGTAGACACCGGTGGCGCCGGCGATCAGGGAATGATGTTTGGGTATGCGTGCAATGAGACGCCGGAACTGATGCCAATGCCGATTTCGCTAGCGCACAAGCTGACGATGCGATTGTCGCAGGTGAGGAAGCAAGGGAAACTGCCATATTTGCGGCCAGACGGCAAGTCGCAGGTTACGGTTGAGTACGACGTGAAAGGTAAGCCGGTTCGGGTTGATGCGATCGTTATTTCTACCCAACATTCTGAGACGATTAGCACCGAAGAGCTTCGCGCAGACATTCTGAAGCACGTTATCCAGGCCACGATCCCGGCCGAACTGCTCGATGCAGATACTAAGTACCACATCAATCCCACTGGACGTTTTGTCATCGGCGGGCCCATGGGGGATACCGGTTTAACCGGCCGCAAGATCATCGTCGACACCTACGGAGGCATGGGACGTCATGGCGGAGGCGCGTTTAGCGGAAAGGATCCAACCAAAGTGGATCGCTCCGCGGCATACATGGCGCGCTACATCGCGAAGAACGTCGTGGCGGCTGGACTGGCGGACCGTTGCGAAGTGCAACTTGCGTATGCCATCGGCGTGCCAGAACCGGTGAGCGTACTGATCGACACCTTCGGGACGGGCAAAGTCGATTCCGAGAAGATCGCCGATCTGGTTCGAGCGAACTTCAAACTGACACCCAAGGGAATTATCGAATCCCTAAAGCTTCGGCGTCCCATCTACTGCAAGACGGCCGCATACGGGCACTTCGGACGCAACGACGCCGACTTCGCTTGGGAAGCAACTGACAAAGCCGCTCAGTTGGCCTGCGACGCGGGTTTGCGTGAACCCGCTATGGCGGGAGCGAAATAGTTGCTTTCGGGTTCCTTGGCTCCGGTCGCCTCGAGTGTGGGGCATTTTCGACAGTTTTTGACGGGGCAGTCGCGGAGGCAATCTCTTGTCTTCAAGGCCGCGAAGACCTGCGACCAAGTTTGCCTAGAAGAGTTTCAGGAACTAGGGCGCGGAAGGTACACTGAAGTGAACACCAGAAAACCCTCGGCACAGTCAAAGCCACACGGATTACAACTTGGGGAGAGACTAGCTTAAATGGCTGAGCTGGCTGTTCGCTCAGAGCAGGGTTCAGAAAACGAGTCACTAGACACCAGCAACCAGGAGATATATGTCAACAGTAAGCGCCACGACGTTGCAGTCTGACATCAAGAGCATCGACTTCGCCGACTTAGGCAAAAAACGGATCGAGTGGGCCAATCAGTCGATGAAGGTTCTGCAGATCATTCGCAAGGAATTCATCAAGAATCAGCCGCTGAAAGGCGTGCGCATTTCCGCCTGCCTGCACGTGACCGCTGAGACGGCAAACCTGGCCATTTGCCTGCGAGATGGCGGAGCCGATGTTGTTCTGTGCGCGTCGAACCCGCTCTCTACGCAGGACGACGTTGCCGCGTCGCTCGTGCGCGATCACGGTATCTCGGTGTTCGCTATCAAGGGCGAGGACAACGAGACTTACTACAACCACATCTTGGCCGCTCTCGATCACAAACCGCAGATCACCATGGACGACGGTGCCGACCTGGTCAGCGTGTTGCACACTAAGCGCACCGACGCGCTTGTCGACGTGATCGGTGGCACCGAGGAGACCACGACCGGAGTCATCCGGCTGCGCGCCATGGCGAAGGAAGGCGTGCTGCGCTATCCGATCATTGCCGTCAACGACGCCGACACCAAGCACCTCTTTGACAATCGCTATGGCACCGGACAATCCACGATCGACGGCATCATCCGTGCTACCAATTTTCTGCTGGCGGGATCAAAGTTCGTCGTCGCCGGCTATGGCTGGTGCGGACGCGGCCTGGCGTCGCGCGCTCGCGGGGCGGGTGCCGAAGTTATCGTCACGGAAGTCGATCCGACCAAGGCTCTGGAAGCGACCATGGATGGCTTCCGCGTTATGGCCATGATCGACGCCGCAAAACTTGGCGACATCTTTTGCAGCGTCACCGGCAACAAGAACGTGCTCAGTAAAGACCACTTCGACGTGATGAAAGACGGCGCAATCATTTCCAACTCCGGTCACTTCAACGTGGAGATCGACATTCCCGCGCTAGAGAAAATGTCGTCGTCCAAGCGCACCACGCGTAACTTTGTGGATGAGTACTCGCTGAAGGACGGTCGCAAGATTAATCTGTTGGGCGAAGGCCGCCTTATCAATCTGGCCGCGGCCGAAGGGCACCCGCCATCAGTCATGGACATGAGCTTCGCGGACCAGGCTCTCTCCTGCGAATTCATGGTGAAGAACTACAAGGATCTGGAGAAGAACGTCTACAAGGTTCCAGAAGAACTCGACAGGCGCGTAGCCCGTCTGAAGCTCGAGTCGATGGGAATTAAAATCGATAAACTCACGCCCGAGCAGGAAGAGTATCTGGCCGGATGGAACGAAGGGACATAAAAGCAGGTGGCTCGTGGTGCGTTTGAAGAACGCGGCACAACAGTCGGATAGGAAACGGTAGGCTGCCCAAGTAGGAAATGAGAATGCCCTCGCGAGAGCGAGGGCATTTTTTGCGGCCCACGACCGAGGCTTGACGGCCGAGCAAGAATTCATGTTTCTCGTGACTTTTGCTTATTAAAATACCTAAGTGAAAATTCCACGGGTAAAAAAACTGACGCGCTGCTCCTGGGCGCAGAATGAGTTGGCGATCGAATATCACGATCGCGAATGGGGTGTTCCGCAACACGAAGATCGCGTGCTTTTTGAGTTCCTGGTGCTTGAGGGCGCGCAGGCCGGTCTGAGCTGGGACACAATTTTGCGTAAGCGCGAGAACTATCGCGCCGCCCTCGACGGATTCGATTTGAAGAAGATCGTCCGTTACGACAAGCGCAAGATCGATGTGTTGATGGCGAACGACGGCATTGTGCGCAATCGGCTGAAGATTGCATCCGTCGTGAAAAATGCGGAGGCGTGTCTGGAAGTGCAGAAGGAGTTCGGATCGTTTGATCGATATCTGTGGCAGTTTGTGGGAGGCAAGCCGCAAGTGAATGCTCGCCGCGAGCTACGAGAGGTACCGGCAAGAACTCCAGAATCCGACGCGATGAGCAAAGCCCTGCGGAAGCGAGGGTTCACTTTCGTAGGATCAACTATTTGCTACGCTTTTATGCAGGCGGTCGGAATGGTGAACGATCATTCAATTACATGCTTTCGATATCGCGAATTGCGGTAGAATCCTCATAACTTACTGTGATGGCGCACTGCCATTACCACCTGCCGGATAGAGCTTGCAACGGTGCCCGGCGCCTCAAGATTCATGTTATGTCCCGAGCGAACGATCACCTGGCGGCTATTACCGGATAGCTGGGTGAGTTTCCGTTGGCCCTCTTTTCGTTCCTGCTCCAACTGTGATGCCGGAATATCGAGGTCGGCGTCACCGTAACCGCCTTCTGCGCGCGAAAGAACGACAACCGGAATATCGCCCAGCGTTCCTGCTTGCGCGGAGGCCATCCATTTTCGAAAATTTTCCCCTGACCATTGAGTCTCGCTCTGCTGCGCATCGTACACGCTAGGTTGTTGTTGGGCCCAAACCTGCATCTGTTGCTCGGCTTCGGGCAGCACCTTAAACAGCGGATCAAGATTCTTCAATTCCGCCGGTAAATCTTCGGCGCGAATGGTGGTTTTGTCTGCCGCATCGAGTGATTCATGGGGCTCTGGAATGGGTGCCCCTTTTGCGTCTTCCCCCAGCCGCAGAGTCTTCTTCGGCCCCACCGGGACACGCAAACCCTCGTGAGCGGCGTCTACGAAAACCATGCCCGCGACATCCTGGGGATAAGTAAGTGCAAAGTTACGTGCCACCGGGCCGCCATAGGAATGCCCAACCATCAAGAAGGGAGCGTGTTCGCCGAGCTTGGCCAGTGCGTCGTGCAGCTCGAGGTTGATCTGCGAGAATGTGCGCGGCTTCGGGCCCGGGTCGCTCCAGGCGTAACCGGCGCGATCGTAAGTGCAGATGCGCGTAAAGGCCGCGACCTTGTTCTGAACGAGAATCCAGTCGAAGGAGTAGTCGCCAAGGCCACTTTCGACCACGACGGTAGGAGTGCCTTTGCCCGTGCAATGGACGTGGAGCCTATGCCCGCCGAGGTCAATCAGTTTGCCTGGTGCCGGCGGCGTGGCGGCCCATACGAGAGAGGGCAATAGAGCGATGGCGGCAAGGGTAATGCAGTCGGTCTGGAATCGGTGCATGCGAGCGTGTCCTCCCGAAGCTAGGGATGGACCTGAGTACGCGAAGCGGACCGAAATTGTTCATCAATGGGTAGGAGCGGAAGGGGGCTGGGGACGAGTTCAGGACACACGGGGATCTGGCCCTTGGTGGCGCAGCCCTCTAGTGCCCGAAAGCTTCGAAAAAGCGGGCTCGGCGGAGAGGTTACGAAGGCCAATCCCGGGAACTCCAGCCTCAGCCCATGTCGATAAGACTATCCCTTGCGTACGTTAATTGAGCCGTCGCCCGTGTGGACCGTGATTAGTTTCCCTCCGCCATTCAGCTTGCCGCGCACTTCACCGCCTCGAATCCGGCCTTCGGTTGTCATCGGCAGATTCACGTCGATGTGCCCGTCACCGGTATGAAGATACAAGTCCGCAGAAAGACTGTCGGGAACTTCCAGGCTCACGCTGCCGTCACCGGTGTGCAGCATCCATTCTTCCGCGAGGGTGGAGCCGGCAGTTGCGCGGGCATCGACACGGCCGTCGCCACTCTTTAGGTTCAGCGCATCGAAGCGGCCATCGGCATTAATGTGGCCGTCTCCCGTGCTGGCGTGAAGTTTGCCCTCGACGCGATGAATTTCTTCTGCTCCGTCACCGCTGTTGACGTCCATTTCACCTTTGAAATCAGCGAGTTCGATCTTGCCATCTCCTGTGTGCAGTTTCACGCGACCCTCGCGAGGCATGTGAATGTTAATGTCCACGTGATGGCCGCCGAAGTTGAAGTTTACGGGGTTGTGAGGGAATCGAAGGTTGATCTCGACAGTGTCGCCAGTCTGATGCTCCTCGACGGTAAGTCCGCCGGAGCCAAACTTGTAATGCGAGCTGACGATCGTGGCCTCGATTTGTTTCTGGTCCCAAGTGTCGACATGGATGTTCGCATCGGAGGTTTCCACGCGTAGGTCGGGCGCCCCGGAAAGGCTATAAGTCTTCGACCATTGTTCCGCGCGGGCAGCAACCGAGTGGGCCAAGACGACTGCGAGGATCAACATGCCAATTTTCTTCATTACTCCTCCTCGAAGGCGGACGAATGCTGCATTGATAGACGTAGGTACGAGGGAAAGGTGAGGAAGGTTCCCGGAGATTTTAGGCTTCTTCCAAAACCGAATCCGATTAGGGCTGTGTTCTCGCTGGGGTTTCCTGGCTGAAGATGCAGAGCCACTTATCCGCGCGCCGGATCCACACTGCCGAAGCATACACCTGGAAGTTGAATTGCTTGTCCCCGCGAGCCATAGTTTCGGTCAACCGATATGCCACGAGCCCAGAACTTTCCCCCAGGGGCACGAAGTGAATGTCATCCATCGAAAAATCGAGGAGGCGAACCAGGCTCGTATTCTTAACCACTAAGGCTTTGTCGCCGTGGCCCCGCTGATTGAGAAATACGGCGTCATCAGCAAGGAGCTCTGCGAACCTCGTCATATCACCGGACTTGATCGCCTCCGGCTCTTCGCGTTCTTTAGCGATTATGGTTTGCTGCAGGGAGGAGTCCTGGGCGGCGACGACCGCGTTCGGGACAAAGCTGAATGCGCCTAGTAAGACGATCCGTAGATATGAATTCATAAGAGCTCCGCGATTTCGGGCATCCGACGAATGCGCCATCGTAGCAAAGCCGCGGCCGGGCCCGTGCTACGATTTCCGGGGAATCCGATGGGAGCGCGAAATGCCCCAGCAAGTTGTCCCCATGATCCACGTGCCCGACGTGCGTGCCGCGATGAAGTGGTACGCATCGATTGGATTTAGAATCGAGCTCTACAACGAAGAAGACGGAGAGATCAATTGGGCTAAAGTGACGTTTGGCGGTGCGGAACTGATGTTCAACAAGGACGGCAAGCCGAGCGATGCCTTTCGCCGCGAAGTTGATCTGTACGTGCTCGTGGACAATATCGACGAAACGCGACTCAGACTTGGGGCGCAAGCCGACATCATCGAGGACCTGCACGATACCTTCTATGGAATGCGGGAGTTCATCATTCGAGACCTGAACCGCTTCTGGATCACATTTGGACAACCGATCGCGACCTAGTTGTTTCTCGATTTCACCCCTTCGCGCACGAGACGACTCTTTACCATTCTTTACGCGAACTCGGGCAGCAAGCCGCGTCTTACTCAGAAGAGCATAGGCACGAAAACAGGGGTTCGGGCCATTCCAAAACTGAAAAGGTGTCGTATGGAAAAGAATGGACCTCAACCGTGGGAAGAGTTGTACGCGGCAGCAGTTTTCGAGACCGATCCCAGCAAGATGGCAGACCGAATTGACAGCGCCCAGCAGGAGCTTCGCAAGCGTTGGCATTCATTGCACCAGCCGCCACTTCGCAACGATCGCGAAAGGCAGCGCATCGAGGATGCCATCAGAACACTGAATTTGATTAGAGAGACGGCGCTGGATCCGCCTGCTTAAATCAAGGAATAGGAACTTCCAGGCAAACCCCCAATCAGGAGGGCCGGGAGCGTGCGACTCGTTGCCGAGCTTTCGGAGGTGTTGACCGCCCAGTGAAAGGGTTACTGGGAAGTCTGCACCTGCATCGTCTCATCGATCGAGATTTCCGAGGGACCGCCGGCTTCGCCAGATCGGGTGGCGATGACGCGAAACCCCGAGGAACTGGTTTCGATGCTGTAAGAATATGGGGGGCGCTCGCCGCGGATGGTGAGGTAGTGAGCGTTGACCAGTTCGTCTATGGTGGAAGCGTACTTGCCCTCTGAGGCAATGTAGCTGCGTTCGGCGTTGGCGATCGAAAGCAAGTCGCCTCTGACGCCGACGATCTCGGGAGCGGATTTGAGCGTGCCTCCGGGAACCGACTCGGCGATGGTTTGCGACTGCCTAGAGTACAGATAGATGCCGATCGCGATCGCAATCACGGTGACGAGCAGACCGAAGGTACGCGCCATAAACTCCTCCAGCGTAATTCCATCCCGTGCAGGGGCGGGCGGCAAGTGACCGGGGTTCAGGGACGTAGGTTCCCATTTGGAAACGGAAGGATTGGAACCGACGCAAATGGCTCATTCGCCTAAGGTTTGCGCCAGCACGTCGGTGCTATCAGAAATGAGTCCATCGACCCGCCAATCGGACAGACGAATCATGGCGGAGCTGCGGTTCACTGTCCAGACCCAGAAGGTCTTTCCCGCATCGTGCACGGCATTCAACAATCTCCGCGTGGCAAGCGACTGATGTGCAATAACGGTCTCGATCGGCAGTTCCTGCCAGCGCCGGAGTTGAAGCCTATTCCCACAGATGAGAGCTAAGGGAAGGCGCACATCGAGACGCCTGAGTTTCAACAGCACACCCGGCAGAAACGACGAAATGATGAATCCTTTCCTCGGGGGCCGCCGGGCGAGCAATTGAAGTAACCGCGGCTCGATACCGGATTCCTTCAACTCAATATCGAGAAATGCGCGGGTGCTGTATCGCTCCAGCACCCCCTCGAGACTCGGTAGGCCCCGCAGGCGGGATGCAGCCTGCACGGAAATTGGGATTCTGCCAAATTTGGTGCCGTGAGAGACAACGCCAAAACCGTCGCAGGTCAAGCGGACGTCAAACTCAAAGCCATCGCATCCATGCTCAAGCGCAAGATCAAAGGCGGCAAAAGTGTTCTCGGGAACGGAAGGGGAACAGCGTGAGCCGCGGTGTCCAAGCAGGAGCGGCCGCATGGGGTGATTTTAACTGAGTGTTCAGGAACCTTGGCCCGGAAAAAGCCCAGGTTCGACCTCCGGTTCCCGGTTGTGGCACGCGGTTCCCCGCGCCGGAGGGGGTGCCGAGGCACGGCCCCGCTGCCCCCCACTGATTGCCAGGATCGCGGCGCGGGATGAACCAAACTCCGGCAGGGAGCAGCGGTGCGTCGAAGAGGGCGCTTGACATCAATTCTCGGGATCGCGATTACGGGGTCTCGTTCCCCGCAAATTAGGCTTCTTGCCTTCGCATCCCGCCCTTCTTCTCCGGCATCTAAAACTTGACAATGGAACACTCAACTCACATAATAACCCAGAGCGCAATTGTGAGATGTTGAATCCAAAGCACTTATTAGTAGCGGGTGGGTGAGCGGCCAACAATGAAGGAAGGAAATCGACTTTTCCGAGGCTGCGCCATCGCGGAAAGTGCGGCAATCATAGGTTCCACGGGCTGAATCAAGAATTGAAGCAATGCAACCGGCACGAGCTAGGAAATCAAGGAGAACTTTATTATGGCCAAAATTATAGGAATCGACCTGGGGACGACCAACTCCTGCGTCGCCGTCATGGAAGGGGGAGAGCCCAAAGTCGTTGCCAATGAGGAGGGTGGCCGGACCACGCCATCGGTCGTCGCCTTTACCAAGACCGGGGAGCGGCTGGTAGGGCAGGTAGCCAAGCGCCAGGCGATCACCAACCCGGAAAACACTATTTATTCGATCAAACGATTCATGGGACGCCGTTACGACGAGGTCACGGAAGAAATGAAGATGGTCCCCTACAAGGTCGTGCGCCAGGGTGATCACGTGGCCGTCGTAGCCCACGATAAGGAATACACTCCGCCGGAAATTTCGGCGATGATTTTGCAAAAGTTGAAGAAGGCGGCTGAAGACTATCTCGGCGAGAAGGTGACGGAGGCGGTCATTACGGTGCCCGCGTACTTCAACGACGCGCAACGCCAGGCCACGAAAGATGCGGGCCGGATTGCCGGGCTGGATGTGAAGCGAATCATTAACGAGCCGACTGCGGCCGCGCTTGCCTACGGTCTTGACAAAGGTAAGGACGAGACCATTGCCGTGTACGACTTCGGTGGCGGCACGTTCGATATTTCCATTCTTGAAGTAGGCGAAGGCGTGATCGAGGTGAAGGCCACCAATGGAGACACTCACCTCGGTGGAGATAACATCGATCAGCGCCTGGTGGACTGGCTCATCGACGAGTTCAAGAAGGATGAGGGCCTCGATCTTCGCGGCAAGGGCAACGAAATGGCGCTGCAGCGTCTGCGCGACGCGGCCGAGCGTGCCAAGATCGAGCTCTCAACCACCATGGAGACCGAGATCAATCTGCCCTTCATTACCGCGGATGCGAGCGGCCCTAAACACCTGGTCAAGAAGCTCACCCGGGCGAAGCTCGAAGGTATGGTCGAGGACATCATTCAGCGCTCGGTCGGTCCGTGCAAGCAATGCATGAAGGACGCGGGCGTTGACGCCAGCAAGATCAATGAAGTTGTGCTGGTGGGCGGACAGACGCGCATGCCTCGCATTCAGGGCCTGGTGAAAGAGTTGTTTGGAAAAGAAGGTCATAAGGGAGTGAATCCGGACGAAGTGGTCGCGGTCGGTGCCGGAATTCAGGGCGGCGTGCTCAAGGGCGAGGTGAAAGACCTGCTTTTGTTGGACGTGACTCCGTTAACGCTTTCGATTGAAACCCTCGGCGGTGTGGCGACGCCCATGATTCCGCGCAATACGACCATTCCGACGAAGAAAACGGAAACCTTTTCCACCGCGGCGGATAGCCAGACGTCGGTTGAGGTCCACGTGCTGCAGGGCGAGCGTCCGATGGCGGCTCAGAACCGCACCCTGGGTAAGTTCCATCTGACGGGTATTCCTCCGGCCCCGCGCGGCGTGCCGCAGATTGAGGTTACGTTCGATATTGACGCGAACGGAATTCTCAATGTGACGGCCAAGGACAATGCGACGGGCAAGGACCAGAAGATCACGATTACGTCTTCTTCTGGCCTGTCAAAGGAAGAGGTCGACCGCATGGCGAAGGATGCCGAAGCGCACTCGGCCGAAGATAAATCTGCGCGCGAGACGATCGAAGCCAAGAACCAGCTCGACTCGATGGTGTATCAGATGGAGAAGATGTTGAAGGAGCAGGGAGACAAGATTTCTGGCTCCGAACGCGGCGACATCGAGAACGCGCTGGCCGACGCGAAGAAGGCGCTGGAGTCGAACGAGAAGGCACAGATGGACCGCGCTCGCGAAACTCTGACACAGGCTTCGCATAAGCTGGCCGAGCAGATGTACAAATCGGCGCAGGCGCAGACACCGCCTCCGGGCGGGGGCGCTGGGCCGAGCGGCAGCGCGAGCGGTCCAGAACCCGGCGGCAACGGTGAGGCCAAGAAAGATGAGGGAGTCATTGACGCCGAGTATGTGGACGTAGACAAGAAATGAGCGGTGAGCTTGTAGCCATTAGCTGCTAGCGAGCGAACTTCTCGGCCACGGATTTACCGGATAAACACGGGGCAAACGTCGTGAAATCCGCGTGAATCTGTGGCTTTGAATTTTGGGGATTTTTGGAAAAGGGGTAAATGAATTGCAATTTCGGGTCAAAGATCAAGAATTTTTCTTAGCATTTGTGGAGCAAGAGAAGCGCTGGTACGTGTTCGCGCCGACGGCTCGAGGAATCCAACGCATACCGGTTTACGTCGATGTGGAGAAGTGGGGAGTCCCTATGTTTCTGGAAGGCGAGACGCATTTGGCGTCGTAAAAATTGCAGATTCTAACCATAGTGATACGCGGTTACCAAAACGAAAATCACGAAGGTTGTTTATTGACGACGGATTCCCCCGGGATGGTGTTTTTCCCCGACCGCCGAATGCTGAATGTTAATTGCTAGCTTATGCCGACCACTGCCAAGAAAGACTATTACGAAACCCTCGGTGTAAAAAAGTCCGCTTCGGTTGACGAAATCCGCAAGGCTTTTCGCAAACTTGCGCGCAAGTATCATCCGGACGTCAACCCCGGAGACAAAGCCGCCGAAGAAAAATTTAAGGCTATTTCCGAAGCCAACGACGTTCTCAGTGACCCCAAGAAGCGGAAGATTTACGACCAGCTCGGTTTTTATTCCGACAACATCGATCCCGCAGCCGCCGAAGCTTATGCTCGTGGAGGGCCGACCGGAGCTGGTGGTTTCGGCGGATTCCCCGGTGGACAACCGCCGGGAGGAGGCGCCGGCGCCGGCGGCTTCGACTTCAGCGGTTTCGATTTTGGAGACATGTTCGAAGGCGCACGCGGTCAGGCAAGCAACAGTGGCGGCGGATTCCGCGATATTTTCTCAGGCATTTTTGGGGGAGCGCGCGGAGGGGCTGCAGCACAGCACGCGCCTGAACCGGGTAGTGATCTCGAATATCAGGTAAACGTCCCGTTCTGGACGGCAATCCGCGGGGGCGTGATGCGGCTCAACATTACGCGTCAGGAGGTCTGCGGCAATTGCCACGGCAGCGGACACATCGAGCAACCGGGTGTTTGTCCACAGTGCCACGGCAAGGGAACGATCGAGCAGACCAGTGGCCGAATGAAGTTCAACGTGACATGTCCGCGTTGCGGCGGGACAGGCAAGAATGCTTCCGTTTGTCCGGTGTGCCACGGTGAAAGTGTGGTCAGCCGCACCGAACCGCTCGAAGTTCGTATCAAGCCCGGAACCCGCGATGGGCAGCGTATTCGCATTCAGGGGAAGGGGAACGCCGGCATTGGCGGCGGCCAGCCCGGAGACCTGTACGTCATTATTCGTACTGGGACTCATCCGGTGTTTCGCCGCGAAGCGGACGACATTTACCTCACGGTCCCCGTGACTGCTAGCGAGGCTGCACTGGGGGCGAGAGTTGAGGTCCCAACGATCGACGGACGCGCGCAGCTGAAGATCCCGCCTGGAACTCAGTGCGGACAGAAGCTGCGCTTGCGCGAAAAGGGAGTGCCGTCGGCCACCAAGGAAGGTGTTCGCGGAGACGAGATCGTTGAGGTAAAGATCACCGTACCTATGCCGCGCGACGAGAAGACGAAAGAACTTCTACGAGAGCTGGCAAAACTCAATCCCGAAGATCCCAGGGAAGAGCTGTTCAGGAATCTCTAGTTTGTGGCGGCCTATCCATTTCTACCCATTGATGCCCATTCGGTCTGGGGGACATTCGGCTTAGCCTCCGGGAAGTCATTGAGAAGACCGGCAATCTGGAAATGATTGACGCTTACGGCACACGCCTGAAACAGCCAATCAGTGCCCGAAAAGATTGGGGTGCCCCCCGGATTCGAACCGGAGTATCATCACCTGTTTCCGCGTAGGGCTGCGGATTTCAAATCATTCCTAAAGGGGATAACGTGAGAAAACTTCTGCTGGTATTCATGTTGTCATTGGCGTCGCTGTGTATCGGGCAAAGCGGCGTAATGAGTGATGCCGGGACGTTTGCAGCGGAGATGGCGCGATACGAGGTTCATCCCAACATTGTGTATCACACGGCAAACAACTATGAGGCGAAGCTGGATCTGTACACGTCGGCTGAGAGTCAGAAGCCATCGTCGCCGACGCCGGTAGTCCTTGTCATTCACGGTGGCGGGTGGATCGCGGGCAGCAAGGAAGAGCGAGTTCTCGAGATGATGCCTTATCTGCAAATGGGATTTGCGGCGGTTAATGTCGAGTACCGTTTAGCGAAATCGTCGCTGGCGCCGGCCGCGGTTGAAGATTGCCGCTGCGCGCTCCACTGGGTCTTTGCCAACGCGAAAAAGTACAACTTCGACCCGAGTCGCGTGGTGCTTCAGGGCGGATCTGCAGGGGGACACCTTGTGCTCACAACCGGCATGCTCACACCCAAAGATGGTTTCGACAATCAGTGCTGGACAGACGACGAGGACTACTGGAGCAAGAGCCCGGGAACGAACAGCGATCCGAAAGTGGCGGCGATTGTGAACTGGTTTGGGATAGCCGATGTTCTCGATGAATTGCATGGGGCAAATGCCAAGGGATACGCAGTCGTTTGGCTCGGCAATCAGCCGAGTGCCGACGAGATTGCAAAGCGCGTGTCACCGATCAATTACGTAAATCGGAACAATCCGCCCATTATCACGATTCATGGCGACAAAGACACGCTGGTCCCTTACCAACAGTCCGTGCGCCTACATAAGGCGCTGGATGCAGCAGGAGTGCCGAATCGGCTGGTAACAATGTTAGGAGCTGGGCACGGGGGATTCACTTACGAGGAGAATCAACGCGCCTGGGCGGCGATCCGGGAGTTTCTCGGTAAGCACGTGAGGGGACTCAAAGACCCCACACCTGCGAAATAAACAAGCTTGTACTCAGGTCCGGCACCGAAGCTGCGCCTGATTGTGGGGTACACGTTTTGAGATTGCAGCCATTTCTGGCTCTTGGCTGACGGGTTGCTGCGGCACGTCCTCGCAACGCGGCACGCCTTCCCGGAGCATTGGCGAGGGCGGCGTCAAATTCTACCAGGGCAAGATCATTTCGATTTTGTAGTAGCAGCAAGTCACCGAGCTGCTCGCGGGCCGGAACGATCGGTCCGGGTGTTAGGGGCAGTTTCTCGAGCGCATCTTCCTCGTCCGCGGCTTGTCGCATAAGCTTGGCGGCCTGTTCGGGATTATTGTCTGCCTGCGCGGACCAGGCGTTGACCTCGCGTCCTAGAATGCCCGTCTGTATGGCCCAATAGTCGTTGCCGGCGCTGCGGAGTTGGGCCTCTATCTGTTGAAGTTTTTCTGCTTCGGCGCGAGCTTTGGTCGAGCCCAAGCGAGCAAGACCGAGCCCGCGCGCCCAAACGGCGATTGCCTCCACCTGTGGCGGGACACCCGCGGGAGGTTCGAGCCGCGCAGCCTCCTCCCACTTGCTGCCCTCAACGATGTAGCGAATTGGCATGGCGGTGGCCGCGTAAGAAACCTTGAGTTCGGGAACGCTTAGTCTCGGCATGGTCTTAAGCTGCTGAACGACCCGCAGCGCATCCTCGTCGCGACCCGCCTGCAGGTACGCGTAAACCAAATAGTCCATGGCATGGAGTTCCTCGCCAAGGTCTCCCTGACCGTGAGCAGCGTCACGAGCCGCGAGGTTGGAGCGGATGGAGTCTTCCCACAACCCCAGACGCGTAAAGATGTGGGACGGCATGTGCAATGCGTGCGGTGCAGAAGGAGCAATCCGCGAATACATCCTGGCTGCGGTCACGCCTCTCGAAGCCAGCTCGGCATTGTCATAGGCATGAATGAGATAGTGAGGAACACCCGGGTGATCTAGCGCTGGCCCGCAGCAAGTTTGCAGAATCTCGGCAGCTTCCTTTTGTCGCGCGTGCGTCTTGTCACTGGGGGAGGCGTTTCCGAGGAGTGCCAACGCGTAGAAAACTTGCGATTCTACGTCACCCTTGTTCTTAGCCGCGATTGCCTTCATCGCTTGCTCATAGTTGGCGGCGCGGGTCCGGTAGGGAAGCGCGGGAGCATCATTGTAGATGAGACTCAGAGCATCGATGAACTCCCGCTCTCTAGGGCTTACCCTCATGCGGTTGGCTGCTCGGAGTTCATTTTGCCCAAGCTGGATTGAAGCGACCACGAGCGGGGGATCCCAAAGTTGGTGGAAATAGGTCATGGCGATCCCCCAATGTGCAATGGCGCATTGGGGATCGGTTTGAACGACAGTTTTGAATGCATTCTCGGCCGCGCGGTAGGCGAAGGAATGCAGAAGCGCAACGGCGCGGTCGAACTGCGCTTGTACGGCGGTTTTGCAAGAAGTGGGAAAGTGTACCTTGCCCAAGCGTTCAGGTGCGGGGTGTTCATGCGTCTCCTGGCTTGAAGAGCAGACGGAGAGAGCAAGGAGCAGAAGGATCGGTCTCAGCAAGCGGAACATGATGATGCTCTATGGAGCGTGGAGCAATGCGGACTAAAGAAGGATACACGCTCAGCGGTTTTCCCGAACACCGAGGTTCGTCACCCGCGACTAGAATCCGACAAACACCGGCTCAGGATCGAGCCGCACGCCCCAGGTCCGTTCGACTTTGGACTGAATCTCATCGCGCAGAGCGATGATATCGGAGGCCCTGGCTCCGCCGCGGTTGACGATGGCAAGGGTGTGCTTGGTCGAGATCCCGACCGCACCTAGGGAAAAGCCTTTGTGGAATCCGGCGTTTTCAACCAGCCAGGCCGCGGGAACCTTGTGCTGCTGTGACAAGGCTGGATAACGCGGAATCTTAAGCCCCCGAGCAGCGGTCCTTTGTTCCAATTCTGAAAACTGCTCACCCGAGAGCACGGGGTTCTTGAAGAAGGATCCTGCGCTGCGGCTGTCAGGGTCGTTAGGATGGATGACCATTCCTTTGCTGGCGCGGATTTTGAGAACGGCGCCGCGGATTTCCCCGAGCGTTGGAGTGCCCTCCGATCGGAAGTGCTTTTGCAGATCGGCGTAGCGAAGAGCAGGGGATGCTCCAGGTTGCAAAGCGTAAGAGACCATACCGATGATGTAACGTCCGTGATGGGTAGAGTTGAAAACGCTGGCGCGGTAAGAGAAGCCGCAGTCGTCCTTTTGCAATTCGCGCACGCAATGCTGGTGAAGGTCGTAAGCAAGGACGGAGACGATTGTGTCAGAGACCTCCTGCCCATACGCGCCGACATTCTGAACCGGTGTGCCCCCAACGCTGCCGGGAATTCCGCTCAGGCATTCAACCCCCCCATAGTTTTTGCTCACGCTGAAAGCGACGAATGCGTCCCAGGTGACTCCCGCGCCGACGTCGAGAATGACTACTCGGGAAGCATTCTCAGCCGCGCCTGGCCAGGTGGCTGCCTCGGTTCGGCGTTCTTCGATTCCATCGACGGCGATTTGCAAGACTAGGCCATCGAATCCTCGATCAGAGACCACCAAGTTGCTGCCGCCGCCAAGGATGAAGAGATTGAGCTGGCGGTCGAGCGCGAACGTAACCGCTTGTTCCACCTCGGCAAGGCTGTGAGCCCTTACAAAAAAACGAGCGTCTCCGCCGACCCTTAAGGTGGTGAGGGGGGCGAGAGGCACGTTTTCTAGGATTTCGAGCTTTACCTTACTCATGAAACTTGTATCGCCTGCGAACCCAGACTCGGATTGCTATTTCTTCCTGCGCCGTGGGACCATTTGGGCCTTCCTTTCCCTCCCGCTGTGCCGCGGCTACAGTTTTTCGCATAAGCTAAAAAAATCACTGTCTAGAGTGGGTTATGAACAGCCTTCAATATACTGGGAAATAACGATTTGTTGTGGATGACGAGACAGCCAGTTCCACGTTAATATTCAAAGAATTCAGGGGAGTAATCTAGACTCCTCGAGGGGGCTTATGTATCCGGAGATCATGGTGATTCCGATGCGGGAGGAACTGACCCGACTTGGGATCCAGGAGCTGAAAACCGCAGCGGATGTAGATCGCGAACTGGCTGGCCAGTCAGGTACCGCGATGGTAGTGGTGAATTCGATTTGTGGCTGTGCCGCCGGACGTATGCGGCCCGCCGTCCGCATGGCTTTGCAACATGCCGCAAAACCTCAGCGGCTATACACAGTGTTCGCCGGGCAAGACGCCGAAGCGACCGAACGCGCGCGAGAATATTTCACGGGGAAACGGCCGTCGTCGCCGTCGATTGCGATCATGCGCGATGGGAGGCTGGTTCATATGCTGGAACGCAGCGACATCGAGCACCGGGACTCGACGGATATCGCCGGAGAGCTGAAACGGGTATTTGATCAGCACTGCTCAACAACGGTGTAAGTTCAAGAAAAGCCAGAAGCCTCGACCTGACGGTTGAAGCTTTTATGTCTTGTTGGGAACCTTAAAATCTCTGAGGGCGCCGATCCCAGCCCACTCGCACCGCCTGGTTTCTTTTTGTTTCACCAGAGCAGACCCGTTGGCGATGACGGCCGATTTTCCACCTCTCGACTACCGCGAAGCGTGGGCAACCTCAAAGATAGGCTATGCGCCGACCGCGCTAGCGTTGCGGCCGCTTGCGTTGGCGGAGATAGGGGGGTGTGCGCCAGAGACGGCAAATGCTTCGAGTAGTTCGGACGAAGGTGTACCGTACTTGACTTCAGTGACATCCACGATTGCATACCAGTCCCGGCAGAGCTGGCCGATCTGCTTGGGCGTGACTTCAAGCAGCAGGTCCGCGCGGAACAGGTTGCCCGCACTGGCGGCACGGACGTAATGCAGCTCGAGTCCGCGACGGGAAACGGCAGTCAGAATGCGCATCAGCGTGCCTTGGGTATTGCGATAATGGATGTGAAATGCGTGCATGATAGCTCTCTCCTACATCTGTTCAATCCCACCCCTTGAGACCGCGAAGGTGAGGCAACCAGGTTTTTCTCAGAGGGGCGAAGACGCCCGCCTCCCCAAATCTATTCTTCCTCAAACAGCATTTCCGATAGGGCCGCGCCCGCCGGCACCATGGGATAAACGTTCGCCTCCGGAGCGCAATCAAATACGAGCAGCTCCGGTTCCGAGGAGTTCAGAAAGCGCTCCAAGGTGTCACCGGTCGCATTGCTGACCGGGAATTCCTGCATCGCTTCTTCGTACATGCGCTCAGAGTTGATGCGATAGGCCTTGCTAATTTCGACGAAATCCGGATTGTCGCTGAGATCGGTTTCGGCATAGTTACGTTGATAGAACAACTGCTGCCACTGGCGCACCATGCCCAAATACTTGTTATCGACAATCACCATCTTGATCGGGAGGTTTAGGCGGCGGACGGTGGCGAGTTCCTGAATGTTCATTTGGAAGCCACCGTCGCCAGAAACACACACGACCAAAGCGCCGGGCCGCGAAAGCTGAGCGCCCACGGCGGCGGGAAGAGCAAAGCCCATCGAACCCAGTCCGCCGGAGGTGATAAAGCCGCGCGGAGAATCGGAACGATAGCGCTGCGCCGCCCACATCTGATGCTGGCCGACGTCGGCGATGACGATACTGTCTTCCGGCAGACGGCCGAAGAGCTCATCGAGGAATCGGATAGTCGGCTGCGCCAGACCGCGAGGGTCGAGTTCGGCGCGATCCTCGCCGCACGCAACCTCGCGCCATTGTTTCCAGTCGGGCAGCCGGGCATTCTTCAGCCTGCGCGAAAACGCCGGGATCGTTGTCGAGAGATCGCCGAGCACCGCCAATTCACAATCGCGAACCCGGTTCAATTGGGCGGGATCGATTTCGAAGTGAACGATCTTGGAATTAGGGGCGAAACGGGTGGGATCGCCAGTGACACGATCGTCCAGCCGGGCGCCAAAAATCAGTAACAGGTCGTTCTCGTGCAGCGCCATGTTGGCGGCGCGGGTTCCGTGCATGCCCACCATGCCCAGATAATAGGGAGAGCTCGGAACAACCGCTCCGAGTCCGTGAACCGTCGCGAAAGTCGGAATGTTCAGCTGATCCAGCAACTGGCGAAGTTCCGGAATTGCGCCGGAAAGCTTGGCGCCGGCACCAATGAGAGCGACTGGCTTCTGGGCGTTTTGCAACAGCGAAATCACTTGCTCCGGCAACGCGGCATCGGCCTGCGCATCCGATGGGCGCAGCTTCGGTGAGAACTTTGCCGGTCCGCGGAACTCCGCCTTGGCTTTAAGGAAATCAGTGGGAATATCGATGACCACTGGGCCGGGGCGTCCTTCCCGCGCCCAATAGAAGCCCTCGGCAATGACCTCGGGAATTTCGTCGATTGATCGAATCAGGCGGCTCCATTTGGTGAGCGAGAGCGTGAGGCCGAAAACGTCGGTTTCCTGAAATGCGTCGGAGCCAATCAAAGCGCTGCGAACCTGTCCGGTGATGCAGACGAGCGGGACCGAGTCCATCTTGGCATCGGCGATACCCGTGACCAAGTTGGTTGCGCCCGGACCACTCGTGGCAATTGCGACCCCGACCTGTCCGGTGGCGCGCGCGTGGCCCTCGGCGGCAAATACCGCGCCCTGCTCATGACGCGTGAGCACGTGACGAATGCCGCTGCCATCCAAGGCGTCATACAACGGCATGATGGCGCCGCCGGGGTAGCCGAACATGAGTTCGACTCCCTCGGCCTGCAGGCACTTCAGAAAAATCTCCGCACCTTTAAGCATTGACCACCTGTTTCCTTGGAGCCTCGCTCTTGTCTT
Source organism: Terriglobales bacterium (assembly GCA_035606605.1). Classification (GTDB taxonomy): domain Bacteria; phylum Acidobacteriota; class Terriglobia; order Terriglobales; family Acidobacteriaceae; genus Gp1-AA145. Next base: position 114,219 of record DATNEX010000091.1, on the reverse strand, counting down.
TCTTGATCCACGACATCATGCCGCGCAGGTTCGCTCCGACGTCCTCCACCTGCAACTTCTTTTCGGATTCGCGAAGGGCATTGAACTTCTTGCAGCCGGTTTTGTTCTCATTGATCCACTCACGGGCGAACTCGCCGCTCTGGATCTCCGCCAGGATCTTCTTCATGGTGGCGCGAGCTTCATCGGTGACCACGCGAGGGCCGCGGGTGAGGTCGCCATATTCGGCGGTATTCGAGATGGAATAGCGCATGCGAGCCAGGCCACCTTCGTAAATGAGATCGACGATCAGTTTCATTTCGTGGATGCACTCGAAATAGGCGATCTCGGGTTGATAGCCGGCTTCGACCAACGTCTCAAAACCTTTCTTCATCAGCGAGGTCAAGCCTCCACAAAGAACGACCTGCTCCCCGAATAGATCGCTTTCGGTCTCTTCTTTGAATGTGGTTTGCAGAACTCCGGCGCGGGTTGAGCCGATGCCGTAGGCGTAGCAGAGCCCGAGTTCATGTGCCTTGCCACTCGCGTCCTGATGGATGGCGATCAGGGCAGGAACGCCGCGCCCTTCGGTATATACCCGGCGCACCAAGTGGCCGGGACTCTTGGGCGCAATCATGACGACGTCAACATCGGGAGGAGGAACGATGGCCTTGAAATGAATGCTGAAGCCGTGGGAAAAGCCGAGGACCTTGCCCTTCGTGAGACCCGGCTTGATATCCTTCTCGTAGAAGTCGCCTTGAGTTTCGTCGGGAGTGAGAATCTGGATCCAGTCGGCTTTCTTTGCTGCCTCGGCTGGCGAGAGAACCGTGAAGCCATCCGCTTTCGCCTGGGTGGCGCTACCCCGGCTCGGGTCCAGACCGATAATCACGCTGTAGCCGCTGTCGCGGAGGTTCTGGGCCTGCGCGTGTCCCTGACTGCCGTAGCCGAAGACGGCGATGGTCTTGCCCTTGAGGGCATCTGGATTGGCGTCGTGCTCATAAAAGATGGTTGCCACGGTAATGGTTCTCCTGGGTGCTCTCGGAGAGAGCTGAATCTGGTCCTGGGCTAAAATAACAATTCTGCTCGACTTAGCCCCGCCGAACTGGAAGCTGCGCCTGGTGGCGGGCGTTCTGCTCGGCTTACCGACCGGTCGGTCGGTATTTGAAATATGCTAGTTGCCAGTCCGGGGCAAGTCAAGGGGAATCTGGGGAAGCTTCAAGGAGCAGCTGCGCTGGCGTCTTCGCGGCGAACAAAAGACAAAATAGCCCCGACATCCGGTTTGGGAGGGGTCTGGACCGGAGTTGGCTCTCTGGCCGGTGCCGCCCCGTAACCGCGTAAGATCCTTCTATGCACCTCAGGGACCATCTGCGAATGACCGGTAATGCGCTGAAGAGTTGGGCGATTGCGCAGGCACAGGACTCATTGGTGGTTGGAGTGCTGTGGTGGATTGGACTCCGCTTTGTGTTGCACATCAGGTTGGCACTCCTATGGGCTGTGCTGGCTGCCATCTTGCAGGTGATTCCCCATCTCGGTCCGGCGTTGGCGTTGATTGGGCCTGTCATCGCGGCGGCAATCTGGTGGCAGCATTGGGAGCAATTACTTGGAGTGCTGATTCTCTACGCCATCATCGCGCTAGTGGATGGTTTTGTGCTTCAGCCCTACATCATGCGGCGAACCGCAAAGGTGCCGATCTGGGCGTCGATTCTCTCCCCCATTGTGCTGGGGATTGTCTGGCCTTTCTGGGGCGTGCTGCTGGCGCCTCCCTTGCTCGCGGTGCTGTATGCCTACAAGGCGCACTACGAGAGGCCTTCTCATCTCTAGTCCCAACGACCTCAGGGTTCCCGCGAAGAGAACGCAAAAAACTTGCGCGCTTCTTGATCGCCTTCCTAAGCGCCGTGACCCGTGCAATGTAGCACGCCCAGGTACGCTTGAAATGGTCCAGTTGAGTCACGATACTGATGAGCCATTACCCGGGACAACTGGTGGAGATGGTTGAGGTCATGCACCGCCCAGGTGGCAAGAAGTTCCGAAGCCCTCACCGTTCCTAGAGCCGGATGCTTGCCACGTTTCTCCAGATCCTGAGGCTGCAAGTTCAATTTGTGCAGTTCGGCCAGGCACTCGCTTCGAAGCTCGGCGAAGTCGCCTAACAGCTGGTCGAGAGTCTTGCCGCGGCTCGCCGCGATGTGTCCGAGGCGATCGAATGGGTCGAAAGCGATTTGCTCTCCATGCTCGAGAATACGACGCAAACGCGGCATCCAATCGGTGCGGTCGGCAAAGATGAGGTGGCCGACAATGCCAAAGGGTGTCCAGGTGTCGGTGCCTTCGTCCTGTTGCACCCAGAAATCGGGTAACCCCTGCAAGAGCGCTTTGAGGCACGTTGGCGTGCGAGTGAGGATGGAGCGCGTGCGATCAAGATCGAAGGCCTCGCCTGTTTGCATACGCTGAAAGATGCTCAGAGTAGCGATTGGGACTCCAAGAAGTTCTGGGTGAAAAACTGCCATCGCAGGTCCGCTTCGCTCGTGCTGTGAGACAGGGAAAATGCCTTTCGTCAGCCAAAGCCCGCCGTTTATCCGGAACTTGATGCATGTGTGCATGGTGTGCGCAACAGTCAAGGCCAGGAGGATTCATTTCCATGCCAGTCCAGTTCGCCGTCCTGCTGATACTCATGATGACGATCGTTCCGAGAAGCCTGCTGGCGCAATCGGCGAAAAGTGAGGGTGGCGTTGCGTCCTGGAAATTGCCGAATGGCTTAGAGGTCAAAGACTCGGGGCCGCGCACCTACAGGTTCGTGGTCGATTACAACAACGCGAATAGCCGAGGCGAAATTTTTCTGCGTCAACGACTCGTTGGGGAATACACTCGGGGCTTGCCGGGCGGGGAAGTCGCTTGGAAGAACGTGACCGAGGCCACGGCCCAGGGCGAGACGGCTGCCTACGGGGAGCCGCAAAAGCGCGAGTTCATGGAAGGGTTTCGATATCACAATGACATCGGCAGTACTTTTGCTCCCGACTTCTTCAAGGTGTTCCCGCCCATGGCGTTTATGGAGCGCAACCTGGTCTGGGATACCGGGATGATCGAAATGTTTGGTCAGAACTACTTCGCTCAGCTGAAATTGAACGAGCCCTATCACGCCATTAGAAACGAGGACGCGAAGATACCCGGCGCAGGAAAGTTCACGAACCGGGATGTTGTTCTGAAATGGATTGGCCAGTCGTGGCGCAATGGACAGGAGTGCGCCGTGATCCAGTACCAGGCGTTCTTCAATCCGATCGATCTTTCGGTTACTGGAATGAAGATGAAAGGGCGTAGCGATTATTGGGGAGAGATCTGGGTCTCGCTGACCTCAAAGCAGGTCGAATTTGGGACTCTTTACGAGAGTGTGGTGGCAGATATGCAGCTGCCGGGACAGGCAACGCCGCAACTGGTTAACATATTTCGTATCGGCACGCTTGAGCCGCTGACTGGGAAGTAAAGGAGCGGGGAAAGGCGCGAAATGCAGTCCAAGTTGGGAAAATGGCTGTTCCCGTTTGCCTGGCCGAACACCGCCGTGGCGGTGGTGATGCTAATTCTGCTGCTTACCAGGCAGGTCGCTAGCACCAGGGAGTTCCTGCACGTTCTCGGATATTCGCTGCTCTACTCCAACTTGGTAGCTATTTTCGCGATGTTCGTCATCGGCGTCATGGTGCGGAAGTTTGCCTGGCGACGCTTTCCGTTGGTTCCGGTACTCATCTTCTGCCTTCTCGTAATCGTCCCCGTCGGCTGTTTGATTGTGCAATCTTTGCTGGCCATCGTCGGCTTCATCCCATGGAAGTATTTTTGGACGGAATATTTTTCCCTGATGCGCGTCTGCCTCCCGCTGGCCTCGATTTTCGGCCTGGGCGCATTTGTGCATTCCTCTCTCCGCGAGCGGCTGGAAGTCACTGAAGCAAAACTTCGCGAAAAAGAGCTGGCGGAGGAACGAGCCAGGAAGCTTGCCGTCGAAGCCCGCCTACGATCGCTCGAAGCACGGCTGCGGCCGCATTTTCTATTCAACACGCTGAATTCCATCAGTGCTCTGATCGCCAGCGATCCCATACGCGCGGAGCAGATTGTCGGGCGCTTGGCGACCCTGCTGCGCACTTCGCTCGACGCCAGCGAGCGTCCATTAATTTCGATGAGGGAAGAGTTGGTGATTGTGCAGAGTTACGTGGATATCGAGAAGGCGCGATTTGGCGATAGGTTGTCGGCGGCGCTGGATGTGCCTCCGGAGTTGCAGGACACGAAGGTGCCACTCATGTCCGTGCAGTCCTTGGTGGAGAATGCCGTCAAGCATGGAATCGCCCAGCAAACCGGTGGCGGCGCGATTCGCGTTTCGGTCTCATCGGAAAATGGCGATCTGCACGTGGCAGTCCGTGATTCGGGCCCCGGATTTGACCTCGCCGTCGTGCCACCGGGTCATGGACTAGAAAACCTGGTGGAGCGTTTGAACGCGCTCTTCGGCGAGAAAGCAAGCCTGAGCGCCCAACGCCGCGATGGCCATTGCGTCGTAGAAATGGTGCTCCCGCGGATATGAAATTTCGCGCCTATCTCGTGGACGATGAGCCTCTTGCTCTGGATCGCTTGCGCCGTTTGTTACAGCAAAGCGGCAGGGTAGAGGTGATGGGCAGCACGACCGTTCCCGAGGAGGCTGTTGCTGCGCTTACGGAAAATCCGCCTGAACTTTGCTTTCTGGATATCCACATGCCAAGGTTGAATGGATTTGATGTCTTGGCAAAGCTGGAACAGCAGCCGATCGTGATCTTCACCACCGCGTACGACCAGTACGCGCTCAAGGCCTTTGGGGTGAACTCGGTGGACTATTTGCTCAAGCCGATTGAGCCCGAGTCGCTGGAGCGAGCCCTCAGCAAAGTGGAAGCGCTTCGGGGAGCCAGCCATCGATCGCAACAAGACCTCGGGATGCTTTTGAAGCAAATGGCTGCGTCTGTACGCGAGTCACGCTCAGCCTATCCAGAACGAATCGCCTCGCGGCTGGGCGATCGAATCTGGTTTCTGGATCTCAAAAGCGTCACGCACTTTTATGCCCAGGACAAACTGACCTACGCGGTTTGCGCGGGTAAAGCTTACTGCCTGGACCACACCATTTCCGATCTGGAAGGAAAACTGGATCCAAACAAGTTTTTTCGAATCCACCGCAGCACGGTGGTCAATCTCGCCTGGATCGAGGAAGTAACCTCGCTGCCGGGAGGCATGCTGAACGTGCGCCTGAAAGGCGCAAAGAATTCCGACCTGACGGTCGCGAGAGACCGAGCGCGAGAGTTCAAAGAGCGGGCGGGGTGCTAGCTGAGATGTGGCTGCGCTAGTCCGCAACCGCCTTCCCCGTGTATATTGTCGCCGTGCCCCGCGAAAGTACGGTTGACCCTCGCCAAGAGATACTACGCACCTCTGCCCGCTTATTTCAGCAGCAGGGCTACGATGCCACATCCATGAACGATGTCGCCGCCGCGCTCAAGCTGAGTAAGGGCGGCCTGTACCATCATTTTCAGAGCAAAGAAGAAATTCTCTTCAATCTAATGAACCACGCGATGGACATCACGGAAGAGAGGGTGCTCAAGCCGGCGAAGGCTGTGCCGGATCCGGTCGAACGTCTGCGCACACTCATTCGACTGCACATTGCGGTCGTGCTGAGCGAACGAGACCGCGAGATCACGGTCATGCTGCACGAAAATCATCCGCTGTCGCCGGCGCTTCGTAAGCGAATCAATATGCGTAAGAAGGACTACATTCATTTTGTCGAGAACCTCGTGGCTGAGGTGCATCGCACGAGGGGATCAAAGGGTACGGTCAATCCGCGCGCGGCGGCTTTTGCTCTGCTCGGAATGATCAATTGGATTTATCAGTGGTATCGCCCGGAGGGAGCGTTGCAAGAAGCGGCCCTCGTGCAGCAATACACGGAGATCTTCTTTCAGGGTGCCTTCGGGTGACGGAGCCCCTTGGCGCACAAAACTGCGAAATACGGGCGATGGTTGGCAAAGACTGGCCTCAGGTTCTGCAAATTTATCGTGAGGGCATCTCCACCGGAAACGCCACCTTCGAGACCGACCCACCGTCCTGGGAGATGTGGAACAGCGGCCATCTGCCAGACTGCCGCCTCGTCGCGCTCGACCATTCGCAGGTTCTTGGTTGGGCGGCACTCAGCCCAGTGTCTTCTCGGCGCGTCTATGCCGGCGTGACCGAGGTTTCGGTTTATGTGGGGAGTGCGGCTCGCAGCAAAGGGGTCGGTCGGGCACTGCTTTTGGCGCTCATCTGTTCGGCAGAAGCTGCGGGAATTTGGACGCTGCAGGCCGGTATCTTTCCCGAGAATGTCGCCAGCATTCACCTGCACAACACACTGGGCTTCCGAGAAGTTGGCAGGCGGGAGCGGATCGGCAAGATGGGTGGCCGCTGGCGGGATGTGATGCTGCTCGAGCGTCGCAGCCAGGTGGCTGGAATCGGCTAAGCCGAAAGCGAACTCAGAATAGCGCCTGCTTCCGCGTTGTTTCCCAGGAAGAGCCGACGTATCGCCGCTCTTGTAATTCTTCCTTCGACATAGGCTTGGTAAATCCTTTCGCCTTGGGAGTCGAGTTCCTGCTCCTCGGCAGGAGTTCCGGGTGACAACAGGCGCGATCCGAAATGGGCGAGGGCCGCGTCGATCGGCGACGAGTCATCTCTGTTCATCCCGCGGCAAACGTGGCGCAGAAACCGAGCCGATTCGGCGGCAACATTCTGCATGTTGAATTCGCGCACAAATATCTGGTTGGTGTCCGCGACGTAGCAGCAGCCAGACTCTTCTATCTGTTCGAGAACTTCGCGGGGGAGGGTGTCCGAGTCACTCGGTTTGTTCTCCAGGTCGCACACATTGACGATCTCAGGCAACCAGTCTGCCAGGTACCTGGGTTGTGTGCCGTTGTGGGGAGAGTGGAGGCGAAAGCCCAGGGTTCGCACCAAGGAGAAGATCACGTTGTATATGGCGGGTGCAAAATCGGTCTGATCGTCGCTGTTCCAACGTTCCAAGCAGAGGCGGTAGCTCTCGTATTTTTCTAGCGGACTGGAATTGAATACGCAGACGGAATCGGGGCCGGTGCTTACGGCGGGAGCGTTTTCGCCGACCGCCTGCCAGTAGAGAGCGTCCACGTTCTGCAGAATGATCAGCGTGGAATCCGTTGGGGAAGCATCCTTAATAAGGCGGGGGAGATGCTCGGGCGCCATGTGGGATTCGCCGAAAAGAACGAGAATGGCCGCGTTCGGATGCTGGCACCGAGCCTCGCAGATCTTTGCCGCGGCATGCCGGTCGCGAGAGCGGATCCGCCGCATGTCCTCACGAGGCAAGCAATCGATCCCGTAAATAGCATCGGCGTGATCGCGCGCACAGGAGAGAAGTTCGAAGAAGGGCTGCCAGTCATACCCCCACTCGCGATCGAAGCGGAGCCGCTTGCGGAGTTCCTGTTCGCTTATCTCGCGCCGCCACCAATAATCGAGAATGGCCTGATCTCTCGACAAGATTGCCTCGACGCAGAGGACAACGCGGCGGCCGGCCGAGATCTGCTCAATCAGGGTTGTGGCGAACCGCTGAGACGCCGGCAAAGCATGATAATCGCCAATCAGCAGAATGTCGGCTGCGGCGATTTTTTGAGTTAGCTGCTCGTTGCTGAGAACGGTGTCGTACTTACGAAACGCTTGGGTGTATTCGCGGAGGTATTTGCGGCGGTTGAATGAGTCACGCAACACAATTTCGCGGCGCACGGCGGCGAGAGCGTGCATCTGCGCCGCCGACCGACGTTCTCCCGCTTTGGAGCTGCTCTTCATCTCGCCTTGACTGAGTGCCTCCCGCTGCCTATGCTCGAAGATCGGTTTATTCCCCCGGCTTCGAAATCACGAGGGGTGGGGCATCCTCAAACCGCTTGTCGAACGTGCCCAAAAACCTGACGATCGCCGCCACGGGCGCGAGTGGCGCAGTATTTCTGCGTCAACTGCTTCAAATCGTCGAACGCGACGAACGTGTCGAGACCGTGAACTTTATCGCCTCCGATAGCGCGTTGCGTGTCATGGCCGAAGAACTCGATCTACGTGGTCGCGACAACCTCGTCCGGCAATTGCTCGGAACCAATTCACCTAAGATTCGGCAGCAATCGAATGTCGATATCGGCGCCAACGTTGCCAGCGGTTCCTATCCCGCGGAAACCATGGTGATTCTGCCGTGCAGTGTGGGCACGCTGGCCCGCATTGCCAACGGGATCGCCTCGCACCTGATCGAGCGCGCCGCCGACGTCTGCATCAAGGAAAAGCGGCCGCTTGTCCTGTGCGTGCGCGAAACCCCGCTCAACAAGATCCATCTGCGCAACATGTACCGAGCTGCTGACGCCGGCGCGACCATCTTTCCGCTCATACCCGCCTACTACTTCCTTCCAGCCACCCTCGATCAGATGGCACATGAATTCGCCTGCCGGGTCCTGGCGCACATCGGCCTGCCTCAGCCCGACGCTTACCGCTGGAAGGGCTGAGTTACGGACAGTTTCTGAGGGAGAACTTCAGTCTAGGAGCCTGGCAGTGCAGGCGACAGGTTTCGGGCGGACATGTACGAGTGGAACCGTTGCTACGGTTTCTCGGGCAGGAATTGCCGAGGTCGTTGCCGATCGGATCGGGCATGAAAAAACCGGCCGACTCATGATTAGCTTGCAAACCATGAGTGAGCCGGCTCAAGCTCACTGCTGTCTTATTGATGAGCAAGTCCAGAATGCTACAGTCGCGCCCCCGGAAAAGCGCCGCTATACGCCAGAGCTGGATTTGCCGACGTAAGTTTCGTGCCCCCCACCTGCACTCCACAGCCTTAAAGTGTTATCTTTGTTGTTCGGCTTTCGGGTGCTCGTGGCGAGCTCCGGCCGAGCCAACCAGTTCAGAACAAATGCCATCGGCAAGGGAGCGGATGAAGGAGAGCAGCTTAGCTTTCACCGAGCAGCAGCACGCGTCTATCGGAGGCCGTCTCGTCGCAAAAGTGGGGGACTACTATGCCCTCACCAAACCGGAGGTCAACCTCCTCATTTTGATCACCACCTCTGCAGGCTACTATCTCGGGCTGCGCGCGGACTTTCACTTTTCTGGATTGCTGAATACCTTGATCGGCACCCTTCTGGTGGCAAGCGGAACTGCCACTTTAAATCAGTGGATGGAGCGCGTGTGGGATGGCGAGATGCGCCGCACCGCCCGACGTCCTCTCCCATCAGGCAGGTTGAGTTCGCGGGAGGCCTGGGTTTTTGGGATGCTGCTAAGTGTTGCTGGTGGAATTTATCTGGCTGCGCTAGTCAATCGGCTCTCGGCGGTGCTTGCGATCTCTACCTTATTGAGTTACCTGCTGATCTATACCCCGCTCAAGCGCCGCACACCACTGTGCACGTTATTAGGTGCCTTTCCCGGTGCCATGCCCACCTTGATCGGGTGGGCCGGAGCTTCCAATGGTGTGTCTCTGCAGGCAATGTTCTTGTTTGCAGTGCTGTTCTTGTGGCAGTTCCCACACTTCTTGTCGATCGCGCTGATGTACCGCAAAGATTACGAGCGTGCCGGATATCGCATGTTACCGCGATTCGATGCGGATTCTCGGTTCACCCGCGGCGAGATTGTATTCTTCACGGTGGCTCTGATTGTGACCACGCTCCTGCCAGGAGCAGGAGTTTTGTATTCGGCGACGATGTTGCTGGCGGGTGGATTCCTACTGTTTTATGCGCTGCGCGTAGCGAAGGCATCTTCCAAAGTTTCTGCGAGCGGGTTGCTGCATGCGTCGGTTGTTTACCTTCCGGTTGTGCTTGCAGTGATGGCGCTCGCAAAAGCATTGAGCGCAACGACCTAGCCTTCGGCCTGAAGGGCCAAAGCCGGCATATCCTCCTCCTCACCGGCTGACGCCTCCGCCGCGAACCACGCTTTCAGTCCCTTACTCAGAGCGCCTTGGTGGCATCAGGCCCCCGGGTCCCAGCATTCAGCACGCACGGAGGAGGTTGCCCGTAAGGGCGCTTAGAAACAGCTGAAAGGGTTATGCGCTTCGTAGGCGCGCACTGCGTCTTTGTGTCTTGGAGACGCTCTTCGCTTTGCCACTCCGAATGACGTGCCGAAACGAGGATTCGGCAGCTTTCGGTGCAGCAAGTCGGCGAAGCGCTGGCTTCAGGCCAGCGGGCTTCGACATCACCTGCAAGCGGGGGCGCTCGTTTTCATCGGACTCGTCATGTCGTGGCACCTGTCGCAAGCGGCGCACCAGGGCCAGACGTTTGTAAGGATCTTTCTCGGTCACGGCATCAACGTAGAGTTGAAGCCAGTTTTTGGGTTCCTCAGTAATCAGTTCGGGCATAGTTATGAATGGATCCTGCAAGACTAGAGCTTAAGAGTTCCTAATCAGTCTGATGCAATCGAGAGGACAAAAGATGCGGCGAGGGAGTCAGGGTTGAGAGCTGAGCCCCGTCTAAAGCCTTTGTTTTGAACTGAAAGACCGTCCAGTCTTTAGCAGGATCGGCACTCTCGTGTCCCTCGGCTTGCCTGGCACTCCGGTGCCCGGCTTTCCAGTAGCGCCACGGCACAGCTCAAGTTGTTAGACGGGTGCCGAAATTGGTTGAGAATTCATTTCGATCGGCCCTTTTCAAGCGGGATGGTGAATTCTACGACCGTTCCGCAGTCGTCCCCGGGAACGGCTTGAATGTGACCGTTGTGGGCTTCCACGATAGAGCGGCTGATCGAAAGACCCACACCGATGCCGTCGGGCTTGGTAGTGAAAAAAGGTTCAAAGATCTTTTCGCGAAGTTGGGGAGGAAGTCCGGCGCCACGATCCTCGACACGGATCAGGAGTTCATTTTGCTGGTTCCGGGCCGAGGTCAGCAAAACGCGCCGGTCCTCTAGGCCGATTTCTTGGACGGCCTCCATGGCATTGAGTGTCAGATTGAGAATCAGCTGTTGTAACTGGACGCGATCGGCCCGGATCCGAGGCAGGTGCGGTTCAAGAAGGAGGTTGATCTGGGTTGACCTGCGCCTAGCTTCATCGCGGATGAGAACCATCAACTCCGAGATGACCTCGTTGATATCGAGCCATTCCTTCTCGAGCGGGCCCTTGCGAAAAAGCGAGCGCATCCGATCAAGGACCATTCCGGCCCGAGTGCCGTCTCGGACAATGTTTTCAGCACTTCTACCTGCCTTTTCGGTATTCGGAGGGCAGGCCGAAAGCCATTCGAGACATGCCTGGGCATTGGTGACGATCCCGGTCAAGGGCTGCCCGATCTCGTGCACTACAGAAGCTGTCACCTCCGCCATGCTGAGCATTCTTGAGAGGTGCGCCAGTTCGCCTTGAGTTTTCATCAAGGTTGCGGTGCGCTCGGATACCCTCAGTTCCAATTCGTCACGTGCTTGCACCAGGGCCCGCTCGGTCTTCTTCTTGGATGAACTGATCCAGCTAGCGATTAACGCGCAAGCGACAAAGGCTCCAAAGTAGGCCTCGGCAGAAGGGCTGATGATAAACGAGTTGAATGGCGGGACGAAGAAGTACTCCACGAGCATGGTCGAGAGGACGACCGAGAGCAAGCCCGGGCCCGTCCCGCCGAACCAGCCGCTGGCGACCACGCCGCCAAAGAAAAAGAACAGAAAGGGATAAGGGAAGTGCTTTTGCAACACGAACGTTACCAGGAACGAGAGTCCCACAAACAGCAGTGCAGCACCGTAATGGACGGCGGCGGAACGCAAGAACCGTGTGTTCTGCTTCGCAGATGGGGTGACGGGCGAAGCTTTGGAACTACTTTCTGCGTTTCGAGCGGGCAGATAGCTCAGGGCCGCGGGAATAGGGTCTCCTTTCCGGTCTTTGCGCGTTATCTGCCTTCAGACCGCGTCAAGTTAGCGAATGGAACCCTCGCGCGGATCGTGATTCCTTGGCTGTTGGACTGTCTCTCATCGACGGGAGTGAGTCGTCGTCTACCGTCTGAAATGGATTTTGTGAGCTGGAATTTCGGAAGTCCAATTCAAACTTTTTATGGAATACATTCGGGAAGATCCAAATCGCAGAAGCAACGAGAAGCACCCGACCCAGCCGCCCGGGCATAGGTTCTCCCCCACCCTTCCAAGTCGCGAAGGGTGGCGGAGCCTCGGATTGCAAAATGGCTAATTTTTACCGACGGTATTCTGTGCGGTTGCGGTCTCAGCCCCAAGACGGGCAAGCCGCGGGAAAAAAGGCGTGAGTTCGAACGGCATCTTGTCGCGGGCGGAAGTGTAAGAGACCGGAGCCGCCTTGATCATCTCGACGTGGTCTCCCCAGGGATCGAGCTTGATTCTGCCGCCCAACGGAAGCGCCGCGATCTGGTCAAGCTTGTTCTCGTCAAGCGATGGAGCTGAAGGCAGCAGGGCACTCAAACGGATGATTTGTCCCTTTTCATCGCTGAAGCTATTTCCCAAATGCGCGGTTAGCAAGGCCGACATTTGCCCCGAGCGAACCTGCAGTTGTTTTAGGTATAGACCGGCTGAACCAAGCTTCTGAGCGTACGGCGAATTCTTCAGCAGTTCGACCGCTTTTGCATCGGCGGCGGTTTCTTCCTCGGGATTGTGGCGGAATCCGAAATTCTGGTAGGTCGATTCATCCGAGAAGAGCATGCGGTCAGTGAAGGCGAACTTGCTGCCCAAGTTGTGGCCGAGAACGATATGCGCCAGTTCGTGCGACAGCACCGCCGCAAGACTGGCCTCGTCAGGGAGCGTGTCAATCAGGCCGCGGCTGATAATGATGGTGTTGCCCACGCTGAAGGTTTCAAGCGGACAGGTGACCATCACGCGCGCGCGGACTGGACGCGGCAAATCGATGTTGTTGGTGATCTGGATGTTGTTGACCACCGTTTGGAGAACCTTGTCGACGTCTCCCGCAGGCGCAAGCAACGCTGCTTTCTGCAGGCGCTCGAGTACGTTGTCTTCAGCCTGTTGTTGCCACGCGCGTTGGGCCTCTAACGGAGAGAGATCCTGGGCAACGGGGCTTGCGTCTTTTACGTCTTCGACTTTCAAATCGGTCAATTCGTCGTCGCGGCCGTTCTTCATCACGTCGTAGCCCCAAATGCGAGACTGCGCTTTGAAAGCAAGCTTGTCACGGGAGCCGTAGCTGAAATCACCCTCTTCGCTGTAGATGTAGGCAGGAATCCAATATCCTGGGACTAGATTCAAGCGCCAGCTGTCCATGTGAAAGTAGAACGCATTTCTCGGGCGCGGAACGTAGGTGCCGTTCAAGCGAACGATGTTGTAATCCTGATCTTCCACCCAGATTTGACCCTGGAAAAGGCCGGTGCCAGCATTCTTCTTCGGGGAGACTTCAAACACCAGGCAGCGCACCTCGCCCAGGAACTCGCGGTGCACATAGTGGAAATCGTAGTGGGCACGATCGAAATTCTGCCGATCGGCAAAGATCATCCAGGAGAAGCCCATGGGCTGATATTGAATGCGGAACAGCTTGGTCACCCCACCCATCAGCGTGCGCTGAAAACTTGCTTCCTTGGTCAGATAGTCGCGACGATCAATGTCGGACAGGTCGAGGCGTCCGAGGAAATAGTGATCTTCTTTTGGGATCGCGCCAAGCTTCCCATCGGGCTGCAGGTTCTGGAGATAGGTTTCGACCAGCGGCGTCCGGTTCTTGAGGAACTGAATCAGCGCATGCTCGCGCTCGATAATGGCATCGACGACCTGGTCTATGCTGACCGGGGTCTTCGACGGTTGCGGCACAACCGCCAGCCCAGGGGTGGTCGAAATCGGTTTCACCGCGGGCTGCGAAGCTGCCGGCAAACTCGTGGAGGACGGATCAGCGGCCTGTTGCGCGCTCGCTGCAATGGCGAGCAATACCACAATGGAGAAAATCCAACCCCAGCGTTTCATAATCTCCCTAACCCTCTTTCCCACAAACTTTAGGACGCTAGCTGAAACATGACATGTACGATCGCGGTGGAATCGATGGCTGAACCGTTGCGCTGCGCCGGCCTGAACTTGATCTTGTTGGTGGCGGTTACCGCAGCTTCGTCCAATCCGTGACCAAGACCGCGCACCACGCGGTTCACGTGCAACTCGCCATTGGCGCCGAAAATGACCTCGAGCAGAACCTCCCCCTCAAGGTTCAGCTTGCGAGCCTCATCGGTGTAAGCCGGCCTAGGCTTAAAGACAATCTCCACCGGCTGTGTAGCAGGGCCGCTGTCTTGCAAGGTGTGATGCCCCGTGCTCGCTGCAACCTGCTGGTCCGCGAACCCCGACGCCTGCACGCCCTGGCCGCTTCTGCGGCCATCACCGTTGCTTGGCTGCGCCACTCCGTTGCCGAACCCGGTACTCGCAATTGTCCCTTTAATTCCCTTGGCCCCACCAGTGCCATTACCGGTTCCAGCGCCCTCGGGAAGGTCAAATGATCCGAGCTTGGCAGCGGTCAACTTTGCCCCTTGCTTGCCTTCACCGGGCAGGCCATTGGGGTCTCCAAAGCCACCGGTTTGGACCTTCTGAATGGGAGCGTTCACGGTGGGCGTCGCCGAACTGCCGAACGTATTCGTGAGAACAACTCGAGGCATGGGTGCCGCGCCCGAAACGGCAATCTTGGGGGCCTCAAAATTAGCCGGCTGAATCTTGGGAGGCTCGATCTTGGCCTCCTCCAAACGGGGTTTTGGAAGCTCACGAGGAACGATGAGCTTGGGTGTTTCAAACTTTACCTCTGGCAGCAATTTCGCCTTTGGCTGCGGCTTCTCGACAGGCTTTTCGGGCACCAGATCGGGACGAGGCACGACTTCCGTCACCGTGTACTTGGACCAGACGCTCATGTGTTCAGGCCAAATGAGCCGCGAAATCAGGAGGCATAGCAAAAGAAACGTGACAATGGCATAGCTCAACAGAAACTTTCGCCAGTCGAGCTTTTTCTCGGGCAACAATCCGAGAGTGAGGGATTCATTGGACCGCATGTGCTTGCTCCAAAGAGACACCCGCCCCTGGGGAGAAACAGTTCGGGCGCTTCTCTAAGCTAAAGGAAAACAGTGCACGGTAAAACGTCCCTGCCGCTGGTGTACTTCGGTAATCAACAGTCCCGTGGGGCTAGGTTGCTCTTCGAAATGAACTGCCGACTTCTCATACTCGACGACGAAGAACGAACGCGTAGTACATGGGAATACCGGCCGAAATGATGAGACTTCCGACGATTGAGTAACGTAAGTTGCTGCTGAAAGTGTAGTAAAGAAGCCCCACCGACGCCAGAATAAAAAGGGCCGGAGCGACCGGGAATTGCCAGTAGTTTGTGCCGGTTTCTCCGGTGTTTCTCCTAGATCGGAAAACAAACAAAGCGATACTAGCGGCGACGTAAGAGAGCCACTCGCTGAAAAGGGCGAGCGTGAAAAGTTGGCGAAAGCTTCCCCCAACCAAGAGGCAAACGATCGACAGAGCAGCTTGAAAAATGGTCGCCGTATGGGGAGTGTGGTAGCGCTCATGAACCTTCGCGAGTGACGAGAAGAAGTTGCCATCGCGGGAGACAGCGAACGCCATTCTTGCACCGCTCATCGCGACGCCGTTCAATGAAGTCAGCAGCGAAACCACGATCGCTGCGGAGCCGATTAGGGCAGCGGAAGGGCCCAGCACCGAACGTGTCACAGCGTCCGACATCGGTGAGGCGGATTGGCCTATGGCAAGAGCTGGTAAGACGTATTGCACCGCCAGGTTCACCAGCAGATATAGGGCGGCGATCACGCCGAAGCCGCCGAGCATGGCAAGGGGGATGTTCTTTGCCGGGGAGCGAACCTCTTCCGCGATCATGTTTAGGTCGCTCCAGCCGTCAAATGCCCAAAGCGCGGCTGCGACTGCCAGGACGAAACCGGTCATACCTCCAATCGCTCCGGAGTAGTGGTCAGAGAAGTGCGACCAGCTGCCGGGCGAGGTGAAGGCCAGAGCTGCTACGGCAAGGATGACAACAATCTTGAGAGCGGTGAACGCCAACTGGAAGTTGCCCGCGCGGCGAATTCCGATGTAATTGAGAAACGATACGAAGATCACGAAAAGGATAGCCACGAGTTTGCCCCGATTCGTGAGATGTCCATCGGGAAGAATCAGAAAAGAGAGCGCAGGAAAGTTGCTTAGCACGCGCACGATACCGGTTGAGATTCCGGCCAGAGACGTCGGCTTGACCACAAGGATCCAGGTCCAGGCGCAGAGAAACCCGGCAAGCTGCCCGAACGCGTCGCGGATATAAACGTATTCGCCGCCAGCTTGGGGCTTCATCGCGCCGAGTTGTGCATAAGTAACCGCGCCACAGAATGAGAACAGTCCGCCCACGATCCAGGCGAGGAAAACAAAGCGCGCCGACCCCGCGGCTTTCATCATCTCAGCGGGTACGAGAAAAATGCCGCTGCCGATGACGGTGCCAATCACAACCGAGGCGGCGTGCATCGCGGAGAGGTCGCGGATGAGGCCGGGCTTACTTGTGCTGGGCAGGGCCTGAGCTGGCATGCAGGGGAGTATAAGGGAAGCCGTCTTCTGTCGTCGGTCGTTCGGCGGAACGCCCGTAGTCTTCGGTCCTGCTTCGGGCGCGCATCTATTACGGACGGTTACTTCCGTTGAGCCATGAATTCAACTTTGCTTTCTCCCCTACGTCTACCAACTTCGGAGATGCAAGCTACACGGCTTAGTTTTGCGTGAGGTTCGGGTTTGCAGAACTAGAATTCCACAAACAGCAGGTGTTTCCGATCGCGGACCGACTGCCGACAGGGAGCTACAGCTTCGGCAGCACGATGCCTTTTTGCGCCTGATATTTTCCTTTGCGATCGGCGTAACTGGTCTCGCAAACTTCGTCCGATTGGAAGAAGATGATTTGGCATAAACCTTCGTTGGCGTAAATCTTCGCCGGAAGGGGCGTGGTGTTCGAGATCTCGAGGGTTACGAAACCTTCCCACTCGGGCTCAAAGGGAGTCACATTGACGATAATGCCGCAACGGGCATAGGTCGATTTGCCCACGCAGATGGTGAGCACATCGCGTGGGATCTTGAAGTACTCGATCGACCGTGCCAAAGCAAACGAATTTGGGGGCACGATGCAGACATCGGAGCGCACCGTCACGAAGGAGCGTTCGTCGAAGCCCTTGGGGTCGACCACGGTACAGTTCACGTTGGTGAAAATCTTGAACTCGTCGGCGACGCGCAGGTCATACCCGTACGAGGAAAGGCCATAAGAAATCACACTCTCGCGCACCTGCTTTTCCGAAAAGGGATTGATCATCCCGTGTTCTGTCGCCATGCGACGGATCCAGCGATCGCTCTTTAGCATGAAGCTCCTTGGGGACAGCGTTTAGCTGTTAGTTTTTAGCTACTAGCTCGAACACAAGCGCACACACCGGTGGGTTTTCGGCTTTAAGCTAAGAACTAAGAGCTAAGGGCGAATCGGCTGGAACGAGAATCTTACGGGATACTGGCGCCCGTTGACAATCTGGATTATGTCTCTTAGCATCAAGCACTTGAAGAAGCTCCAACTTTTCCACGAGGCGAGGAAGACGTGATCAAGCTCGATATTATCAACGAAGTCGTCAACCGAACGGGCATTACCAAAACCAAGGCGGAAATGGCGGTCGAGACGGTGTTCGAAAGCATGAAGCGCTCGCTCGCCAAGGGCGACCGAATCGAGCTGCGGGGCTTTGGCGTGTTCAACGTGCGGCCTCGAAAGACCGGTATCGGACGCAATCCCCGCACCGGTGCGGAGGTCTCGATACCTCCGGGGAAGGCCGTGCGATTCAAGCCCGGCAAGGAGCTGCAGTCGATCGAGTAACGCAATCTGGCATCCGCCTGGGACGGCCTGCGGTTTTCGTCGATCGTTCATCGCGGCAGATTCTTTCCATCTTTTTCTCACGTCAGCCAAACGCGGCACGCGTTGGCGCTCATGTCGGTCATTCCGAATGACCTCAGGTCCGAGGCCAATGCCGAGGGCGGCATTTCCCGATACAATCTACTGAGTCCCCATGCCTGACCAGTCTCCCCCAGAAATCCTTACCCCCAACGAAGTGTATTCACCGCATTCTGAGGAAGTGGTGTATTACCGGCGGCCACGGCACCGGTATTGGCTCAACCTGGTGCTGCTGTTTGCGACTTTCTGTACCACGCTTGTAATCGGGGCGCGATTACAGGTCAATTTTGATGCGGGGCTTCCCGCGTTTCCTCTCGACGAGAGCTTCCTGCCGCCGTTCGCGTGGGCTATAAAAGGGCACCATCTGCTCTTGGGGCTGCCGTTCTCACTCACTTTGATGGGCATTCTGCTGGCGCATGAACTGGGCCATTACCTGTACTGCCTGAGGTACCGGGTGGACGCTACGCTACCGTTTTTTATTCCGTTCCCCAGCCTGATTGGGACGCTCGGTGCATTCATCCGAATTCGCTCTCCGCTGCGATCGCGAAAGGTTCTTTTTGACATCGGGATTGCCGGCCCGATCGCGGGATTTCTGGTGGCTCTTCCAGTCCTGCTCCTTTCACTGGGTAAGTCGCACGTGGCCCCCTTCGGACAGGCAATCCCGCGAATCGATCTCGGCTTTCCCCTGATCTTTGTCCTGGCGCGAAAGGTGCTGGTTGCGATTGGACATGCGGGCGCCATCTCTAACGTTCCTACCGGAAGCATCTATCTGCACCCGGTGGCAATTGCCGCATGGGTAGGGATGTTTGCCACTTCGCTGAACCTACTACCGGGCGGTCAACTCGACGGCGGGCACATTGTGTTTGCGGTTTCTCCGCGGCTGCACAAGCTAATCTCGCGACTAACGATTATTGCCCTGATCCCGTTGGCACTGTTTTGTTGGACCGGCTGGATTCTTTGGGCGGTTATGCTCAGAGTCACGGGCCGACATCCCGCGGTTTCGAACTGGCCCGGGATTGGCGCTGGGCGGCGGTGGCTCGCGCTGTTTGCCTGCCTGATGTTGGTTCTCACCTTTACCTATGTTCCTATTTCGTCGAGCGACGGGTCCCAGTCCCTTATCGAGGTGATTCGGTCGGTCTCGGGTGCGTGGCACCGCTAACCTTTGTTGCTTTATAGGACCAAAGGCATTGGCAAGAACCTCTCGAAAAGGCCGGATGGGAAAGTTGAAACCATCCCAGGCGAGAATGGGGCAACATCCACTCCCGATTTAAGATTGCGAATTCGGCTCCGGAATCGCGAAGCCTTCAATTCTCTTTCTGAGTTCGTGCGCCGCTAATTGTCGCGCTATCAGCGAAAGTCGGGAACACAGCAGTGGCAAAAAATTTGCATCCTTCAAGGTAAAAATCCAGCTATCCGAGGATGCAAATGCGAGTGAGTCGTGCGATCTACACTATCCTGGTTCTCCTGTTTGCGGGAATTCTCAGCATTTCTGCCGCGGGACAATCGCTCGTTTCTGGCGACGTAACCGGCATCATTACAGACCCTTCTGGCGCGGTGGTTCCCAACGCGACCGTGACCCTGAAAAACACTGGGACCGGGCAACAACAAACGACGTCCACCAATAACTCTGGAATTTATCGTTTCTCTCTGTTACCGCCGGGGCCGTACACAGTAAGTGCCAGCGCTTCGGGATTCCAGAATGTCCAGAAGGCGGTGACGGTCGCAGTCGGTCAGGCGACCAGTTTCAACCTCCAGTTGCCTGTCGGCTCCAGCAATCAGACGGTGGAAGTTACGGCCGAGGCTGGCGTTCTTCAAACCGAGAATGGAAACATCTCTACCACGTTCTCTCCTGAACAAGTGCAGTTGGTCCCGAATCCCGGAAACGATCTCAGTTATATTGTGCAAACTGCTCCGGGCGCGGTGATGAACACTCAGGCGGGCTATGGAAACAGCTCCACATTCGGATTGCCCGCGACCTCCAATCTCTTCACCGTGAACGGCATGAATGAGAATGATCCATTCCTGAACCTGAACAACTCGGGCGCGACCAATCTTCTACTCGGACAAAACGACGTACAGGAAGCGACCGTAGTCAACAACGGTTATTCCGCGCAGTACGGCGGGCTTGCGGGCGCGAACGTCAACTACGTGACCAAGTCGGGCACGAACAATTTTCACGGCAATGCCACCTACTACTGGAATGGCCGCGCCATGAATGCCAACAGCTGGTTCAACAAGCAATCCCAGCTTGCGAATGGGGTGTCAAATGAGCCGCCCTTTGACAATGTCAATCAGTGGTCAGCCGCTGTCGGAGGGCCAATCATTCGTGACAAGACCTTCTTCTTTGTGAACTACGAAGGCCTCCGTGTGCTGTTGCCCACCAGCACCGCGACCAACATTCCCAGTCCGCAGTTTCAATCGGCAACCCTGGCCAACATCGCAGCCACGCAACCTGCACAGCTGCCCTTTTATCAGCAGATGTTCTCCATTTACCAGGGTGCGCCGGGTGCCGGTGGCGCCAAGAACGTTCTTGCCAACGGTGGTTGCGACGGGACCGTGACCGTGCCCGGCGGCGTATGCGCCTTGCAGTTCCGCTCCACGGCCGGCAACTTTACGCACGAGTGGCTGCTGACAACCCGTGTGGACCATAATTTCGGCTCGAACGACCGTGCGTACATTCATTTCCGCACCGACCACGGAGTGCAGGCAACCTACACCGACCCGCTGAACAGCGTGTTCAATGCGCAAAGCGATCAGCCACAATATGAAGGCCAGCTCAATTGGACGCATACCCTCAGCGCTAATGCCGTCAACCAATTCATCCTGGCAGGATCCTGGTACAGCGCGATCTTTAAACCAGCAAACATGACGGCAGCCACCAACCTGATGCCGTACCGCTTACGATTCGCCGGCGGCAGCTTCTATGACCTAGGGCGCGACCTGAACCTCTGGCCACAGGGGCGCAACGTGACCCAGTACCAGATCGTCGATGACTTTTCCAAAGTGATGGGAGCACACAACCTCAAGTTTGGCGTTAACTTCCGTCGGAACGACATCACCGACTATTCTCCCGGGTTATTCACCACTGGCGAAGTAATCGGCGAAGACCAAGGCAGCTTCTTTGCCGGCACTGCCGGACTTTTTACCCAGGCCTTCAACAAGCGAGCAACCCAACCGGTCGCCGTGTATTCGCTGGGGCTTTATGCTCAAGACGAATGGGCGGTCCGGAAAAACCTCAAGTTAACGTTGGGACTCAGAGCGCAGCATGATTCCAACCCGGTGTGTCAGACAGATTGCTTTGCGCGGTTCACGAGCAATTTCCTTGGGGTTTCGCACGATATCAATCAGCCATACAACCAAGCCATCCAAACCGGCCTACATCAGGCGTTGCCGTCCTACACGGGGATCGGCTGGGAACCGCGGTTTGGCTTCTCCTGGAGCCCGCGCGGTACCGGTACCAACACCGTGGTTCGCGGCGGAATCGGTATCTTCCACGATGTTTTCCCCGGCACGGCCGCGGACAGCTTTCTGAACAACCCGCCCCTCTATAACCAGTTCTTTGTCGGTCCTGGCGCACTTGCACCGCTTACCTCCGGGAACATTCTGGGCCAGGCTGCAGGCGCTAATTCCGCTTTCGTGAATGGTTTCGCGAGCGGCGGGACGTTCAACAGCATCAGTCTGGCGAATCCCTTCTTTGTACCGCCCTCGATGTTTAGTTCGGCGAGGAAGATCCATGCTCCGGAGTTTCAGGAATGGAACCTGGAGGTACAGCAAGGGATAGGCGAGAAAACCTCCCTGAGCATCAACTATGTCGGCAATCACCAGATATTCGGGCCGATTCAGAATGGCGGACTCAACGCCTACTGCAACGTAGCTCCCATTGCTTCCGTGAATCCAACGATAGCTTCTACGACGCCGTGCGCGACTCAACTATCAAACTCAGTTGGCTTGATTGGTTTGCCGCTATCACCTCTGGACCAGCGCTTCGGCACTATTACCGAAGTCTCCAGCTCGAATCTAGCCAATTACAATGGAGTCACGCTTTCTCTGCGAAGGCGTTTCTCCGCCTTGCAGTTCCAGGCAAATTACACCTTCAGTCATGCGCTGGCCATAATTTCAAACGGCGGTTTCCTGCCTTTCAACTTTGGGACCAATGAAAGCAGCTCGAATCCGCAAGATCCGTTCAACTTCCGCCGATTTAACTACGGAAATGCGGATTATGATGTGCGCCAGAATGCTAGCCTCAATTACGTCTGGACGACGCCGAAGATGAAAGGCTGGATTGGCGCAGTCGGTAGTTGGACCGTTTCCGGCACCTTGTTTTGGCGTACTGGGCTTCCGGTCACGGCATATGACGACAATGCCACCAGCACTCTCAGCGGCTTCAACTACGCGGTCACCAACGGTGATCCGTTCTTTGCAAATTACCTCGGTAGGGGACCTGTCGTCTGCACGCGAGGGGCGATCTTACCGGTCAGCGGACCGTCCACGCCTTGCCTGAACGTCGGGCCTCAGTTCACGGGTCTAGACGTGCCCTCGGGGACCGCGATCAACACCTTTGGAGCCCAAAGAGCTAACCAGATCTGGGGTCCGCATTACTTCGACACCGACCTGAGTATCGCCAAGAACTTCCACATTCCGATTAACGAAGCCAGTAACTTCAGCATCGGGCTGCAGTTCTTTAACCTTCTGAATCACCCTAACTTTGACCAGCCGGACGCCAATGTTTCCAGTCCGACGTTCGGTCAAATCATCAACACCGTCAGCGTTCCCACCAGCGTCCTCGGATCCTTCCTGGGTGGAGACGCCTCTCCCAGGTTGATCCAAGTCAAGGCTATGGTCACCTTCTAAGCGAGTGTTGATTACAAGGCGAAGCCCGGATTCATGTCCGGGCTCTTCTTGTGAGTTCCGACTGATCATCAACCGCTCAATCGTCTTCGACCATCCGTGCGGTCATCTCTTGCGCTGGTTCGCCGCCCACCATACCCTGCGCCACGATCAGGCGGCGCGCCTCTACGCGAAGCGAGGGGAGCCGAAGGCCGAAAATGGCTGCACCGCCAAGGGCAGCCACTCCCCCAATGCTGACCGCGATCGGGGCAGACAGCCGGTCCGCGACGGCACCGCCGAAAAGTGCTCCAAACGGAGCCATCCCCATGAACATCATGGAGTACACCGACATCACGCGGCCGCGAAGATGGTCGGGCACCATGGATTGGATCAGTGTGTTCGAGGAAGACATTTGCAACATCATGCAGAATCCGACCGGAACCAGAAGGATCGTAGAGAGCCAGAAGTTCCTCGACACGGCGAATGCGATGAGGGAGATGCCAAAGCCCCCGCAAGAGAATGTGATCCAGCGGCCTAGTCCATAAACGCCCGTGCGGGTTGCGAGCGTGAGCGCACCCAAGAGGGCGCCAACCCCAGTTGCACCCATAAGGATCCCGAGCCCTCGCGCTCCGCCGTGAAGAATCTTGTCCGCGAAGATCGGCATAAGAACCGTGTAAGGCATGGCCACCAGGCTTACGAGCCCGAGCAGCAGGAGGATGGCACGAATTGGTGCGGTTTTCTGCACGAAACGGAAACCTTCCATGACGTGAGCGATGGGAGAGCCCTGCGGGCGCTGATTGCGCAGAGTAACCCGCATCATGAACAAGCCAAGGATCACGGCGATGTAGCTCACCGCATTCACCAGGAAGCACCAGCCTTCGCCGATTTTCGCTACCAGCAATCCCGCGATCGCCGGACCGATGATTCGCGCCCCATTGAACATCGAGGAATTCAGGGCGATCGCATTAATCAGATCTTCTTTGCCCACCATTTCGACCAGGAAGGACTGTCGGCCAGGAATATCGAAGGCGTTGACAACACCGAGAAGCGCCGCGAGCCAGAAAATCTCTCTGACCGTAACCCTGTGGGTCAGCGTCAGGAGGGCGAGCGCAAATGCCAGCAGCATGGATGCCACTTGCGTTCCGATTACGACGCGCTGGCGGTTATAACGATCGGCCACAATGCCGCCCAGCGGGGCCGCCAGAAATACCGGGAACTGACCGGCAAAGCCGACCGAACCCAGGAGGAGCGAGGAGTGGGTGATGCGATATACCAACCAGGACTGTGCAACGCTTTGCATCCAGGTGCCGATCAGCGAAATGAGCTGTCCGCCGAAGAAAAGCTGGAAATTGCGGTGGCGCAAGGCCCGAAATGTGGTGGCAAAGTTAAGCCGGCCCGGCTGGGAGGCGCTGTCGTTGTCTGGAGGATGAGAAGGGGCCACGTTCGCTCGTATTCTATGATGTTGGTCGGGGTGCCTGTTATGCAAATGGGGCAGAGTCGCTAGTCACTTTCTGGGGACTTCCCAAGAGCGCTCCGGGAAGGTAAAGTGATCATCCTACCTGTGGGCACGGCAGAACCAATCCGCGTGGAAAGACGAAGTGGGCATCGATTTGAGCAGTATCAGGTGCCGGTCCTGCTACGAAGCTTGGATGGACAATCGGGAAATGGATTTGCGCTGAACCTCAGTTCGCGCGGCGCCCTTCTTAAGACGGACTTTCCATTGACGGAAGGTCAGACAATCGAGATCACGCTGGCCATGCCGTCGGAAATCACCATGGCGGAAGACCTAAGTGTGCGCTGCCGCGCCAAGGTGTTAAGGTTCCAACCAGGAGTCGATCACAGCAAACCCCCCGTGGCCTTGCGCATCGAGCACTACGAATTTTTGCCTCGGGAAGTTGCGCCGGTGCCAACTCATTCTGAGATATTGCACGCGATTTAGGGGGCCGGCTCCTACGACGTTCCAACCGCAGAAGGCTTCTCGATGGCTTTGTACACCGCGTCGTTGGTGCAGAGCTCGTACAGCAGAGACTCGCTCCAGTTCACCAGGTTGAAATTCCCCGAGTCCACCATCGGGATGCGGGCGGTACGCACCACGATGCGACGAAAAACATCGGCGGCGACCGGTACAAGACCAGTGTAATAGGTGTTCTCTTCTGTTCCCCAGAGTTGCGGAAAGTTGACCTCAACCGTGGTCAGCGATACTTCTTCGCGTAGGCGCTGGAAAGCAGCTTCGCTCATGCGAATGCCCCCTACGTTGTAGCGCATTGGTTCGGTCACATTGCTCTCGCTGCTGCGGAACTCATAGGCATTAAAGGGGACATCGGTTCCATGAAGCGCCTTGCGCATGCGCTTGTCGCAGGAAGACAGACGGTCGCTCTCGTTCAGCGCGTCGGAGATCATGATGCGGTGCTCGCCATCGAGTAAGTACATCGGCGACGAGCTCTGGTAGGAAATGCCGATGCCTAGTTCCAGAGCCGGCAAGGCCGCCCGTTTCAGCAGGTGGTTGTACCCACCGACGATCTCCACCATCTCACGCGCGAGGACACAGGCGCGTGCCACAGACAAAGCCGGATCTCCGTCGCGTTCGAGCAACGCCAGAATAACCGCATCTCCTTCCACAAAGACCTTGGTCGCACCGTACTTGGGCAGCAGTTTATTGACCGGGTCGTAAAAGTTGAGGCTGAAGTAGGAAGCGGGGTTCATGTCGCGCTCCAGCAAGGAGCGAGTCAAACGCGAAGAGTCGCGAACGTCCGCTTTGAGAATTGCATGCCTTGCGACCGGCTTTTCCGATTGCGACTTGGATTCCGATTCCAGAAAGAACGAGTAAAGCGTGCCGTTTAGCCTCGAGAGTTCCGAAAGCTTTTCGCTCGAGATGAGGTTAATCTTCTCGAGCGCGGCGTTCAGTACCTCGAGCCGCCGCATGTCGCGGTAGTAAAGAAGAAAATCGCGTAAATAGCGCGCGCCGATTTTCGAACGTTGCGGGCCGCTGATTTGTGAAATGCGGCTGAAGGCAGAGGTCAACCGGTCCATTGGCAATTTGCCATGCTCGGCGACCAGTTTCTCCACCCGTTCGCGGTCCTTCTTGCGGACCAGGGAATATTTCAGTTGCTGCGGATCAAGGAGCGGAGCGAAATCTTTGACCAGGGGCAATACTTCGTAGGAGGCAATTGCAAAATCGAGCAAGCCCTCGCGCTCGAGAAGCGAGACCCAGATTCCCAGTCGTTCCTTTTGTGCGCGATCGTCGGGTTCGCCTGTTCCCGTGAGTTCGTTAGCATTTTCCGGGGAGCCCAGCCAGGCCTCGAACCACGAAGAATCGGCCTCTTCCGCCTGCGAGGCAACGGATTTCAGAAACTCGCAAAAAAGGGCCCGCACGTTGCCAACCGAATCGGGATCGTTTTCAAACCCGCCAACGAGTACGTAGTGCTCTGCCTGCAAGTAGGAATCACGCGCATCCTCTTGAAAGATCAGTTGAGTCAAGAAAACCTGGTAGTCAGTGGATGATTTTTCTCCGAACAGCGAGCGCCGCATGCTGGTGAGCGTCTCACGCTCAATCTCGCGCAAAATGCGGAACAACTCTTGTGCGGTTTGGCGAAGAACGCTTTTCTTGGCGATCTGGAAACCTGCGACCCGTTCGCGATACTCCAGGGCCTTTTGCTGCCGGAGTCCTTCGTACAACTTGAGCGTGTTGCGGCAACGTTCAAGCACACTCTGAAATTGAGCATGCAGCTCCGAACGCAGGAATTTGAGGACGGCAGCTCGTCCGAGAACGTCGACCGTCAAATCACCGCGTGCCTTCGCCTGGTTCAGAATGGATTTCTGCAAGTCCAATAGCAATGGCTTCAGATCCGGCTTTTTCTTTGCTGCGATGGGTACGAACTTGCTCAGGGCCGTCCGGTAAGGTTTCGAAGAGGAATTCGCATCCGCCGACAAAATCCCTTCGACCCCACCGAATTTCATGATCAGGGAAGTGATTTGGGCCCGCGCGCCGTCGCAAAATGTCGGGCTGAGCCAAACGTCATGGCGAACGTTGTCGATGCCCAAGTGGAGGCCCTCGAGATGGAGGACGGGGGTATACGACGAGAGCCGCGGCGGCGGCAGTTCGACGGAAGAACCGAGTTTGAAGATCGGAATGCGAGGCACGGCGCAGAGGCTCGAACCCGGTCCCAGCTCAGCGCAGGGGATCAGCCATTTCCACCTGAAATCTGACGCTGAGCTGACCGGTAGCTGTTCAGCTACTGCAAGCCTACTACGGGTGTACTTTCGGACAAGGGTACCCAAGGCTACTGTCCTATAGGACGGTGTACGAAAGTAAGGAGGAGGAGATTTCACCGAGGGAGGCAGGGAACACGCAGACAACCACAAGAAAACAGCCGCTGCGACGCACGATCCCCGTCTTTCCAGCCCGTGATCACAGGATAGGTGAGCGGCATGCCTCCGGGGGATGGACTCTTTTGGGGGGCAACCTTCAGATCTTGAGGAAGACTTTACGCCGGTACAGAACCGCCATCACTACCCAGCATAGAAGGACGTAGGCCAGCGAGTATGCCAGGGAAGCATTGGCGGGAGTGGCCCACGGCGCGAACAGATGGGTGTAGAGATAGTCCTGCAAGCTCACGGAGTGCCCGGCGGGGCCGATTTTTATGGCATAGAAGGAAGCAGCCAATATTTCCGAAAAGACGTAGGCGGCGATGGCATTCATTCCGAAAACCAGGATCGGCTTTGTCCATATGCGACGGAACTGGTTCAGGTCGGCCAGCCAATAGCAGAGAGCAAGGCAGACTAGAGCGATACCGGCGGTGAACAGGACAAACGAGCTCGTCCACAATTTCTTGTTGATGGGAAACCAAAAATGCCAGGTGCGCCCGAGCACAATGAGAACAATGCCCGCCACCGCCAAGCCGAGGGCTTTGGTGCGACCTGTTCTCGAGGACCGCAACCACTTGCCGGTGAGAAGTCCAAGCAGGCAACTGCTTAGCGCGGGAATCGTGCTCAGCAGGCCTTCCGGATCACGAACGCGCTCGTACAAGTGTCCCAAGAGCAGCTTGCGGTCGAGCCATGCCACCAGATTGCGATCCGGATCGAGCAATGGAATGTCATGCCCGGGAACTCCGTAGCCGGGAACGGCGACGTGTCGCATTAAGACCCAGTAAGCCGCCAAGCATGAGACTGCAATGGCGAGCTGCGTTCGCCAGCCGGTCCATAGCTCGAGGATGGATGAAAGGACATAGCAGATCGAGATCCGCTGCAAGACCCCGTAGATGCGAAGATGCGCAGGATCAAATCGAGTAGGGAACCCGTTGATGAAAAGACCGAGACAGAATAGTATGAGCCCCCGCCAAAGCACGTGCCCCAGCAGCTTCCCGCGCGACTCACCGCGTTCGAGACGTGAGGTAAGAGAAAACGCCATAGCTACCCCAACGATGAAAACGAACGACGGAAAGACCAAGTCAGTGGGTGTCCAGCCGTTCCAGGCGGCGTGTTTCAGAGGCGCGTATGCGGAGGACCCATCCCCGGGATCGTTGACCAGGATCATCAACGCGATGGTTAAGCCGCGAAACAAATCGAGGGACATCAAGCGCCGAGGGGCCGACACGGCGTGCTCCTTCAGCGGAGCGGCATTGTTCAAAGTGGCTGCGTGGCTCGACATTCCTTCTCCGGAGACTATTGTTTGGTATCGAGCGGATGTTTGGCCTGTTCGAAGAACTCATTCTGAAGCCTAAGACTGTTCTGATCGGCCTTAACCGCCTTGATAGATTCCACGATTGCCTTGATCCAGTTGTCCATCCCGTATTGACCGAGTTCGCGTGTGGCCGCTGCGCCTTCGCCTGAATAATGATTCGGAAATCGCGCGTACCACCAGATAGCAGTGTAAAGGTTCTCGGGGAGATGAAGGCGGGCTTGGTCCGCTCCCGACTGGGAGGCGGCGCGATCCATGTGCACGAGGTCGGGTCGGGTGATCAACATTGTGGAAGTTTCGGACTCGCCGGCGTGCATGTCCACTGAAGTCTTTTTCTGAGGACCACCGGGTGGGGTTTCCACGGAGCCAAGAACGTAGACGACGTAGTCATGGGCAAGGTCGAGCTGGCTTTGGGCGAAGTAGGGGAGCAGGTGCTCGTTGCCGCCATGTCCGTTGACGATGATCACCTTTTTGCAACCGTTGCGTGCCATCTCGTCGGTGGTTTCCTGCAGAAGCTCAAGCTGCACGCGCGCGCTGTACGCGATGGTGCCGGGCTGGTGCTTGGCTTCGAAAATCTGGCCAAAATAGTACTCGGGAAAAACGATGGCGTACTCTTGTTCCGCGGCGTGGAGGGCCGCGTAGCGCGCGTCGAGCAGGTCGGCCCCCAGAGGAAGGTGAGGCCCGTGCTTTTCCAGGATGCCGAAAGGAAGCAGGCAAGTGCCGCCGGAGCGGGAAATGCCCTGGGCAAAGTCGGGAGCCGTGAGTTCCTCCCAATGCACGGAGAGTTTCTGTTGAGCCCATGCGGGTAACGAAAGAAGGACGACCGATAGAACCATGACAGGACGAACCATGCATTACCTCAGCGGCGAATTCTAGCACCTAAACGACCCCTAGGCCGCCCCCGGTTGTCCCTATCGGTTCGCAAAGGGCTCCGCCTGTACCCCTCGAGTGGTTACTACCGTCAGCTTGGGCTTCATGAAAATGCGGTTAAAAATTAGGACACCGAGGGGACTGCACCTATGAAGAAGCTGCGGTTCGTGGTTTCACTCACAACGCACGACAACGACTTTCAGATGGAGCAAGCTGCAGCCGCGCAGCAGGCTGCCAACCGCCTTGGCGTTGACATCGAGATCCTTTACGCCGACAACGATGGTATCCAACAGAGTCAGCAGTTGCTTCAGATCATTCAGTCGAACGCTGGACACCCGGATGGACTCATCTTCGAACCGGCGGGTGGTACTGGGTTTCCGCAGGTAGCCAGAGCTGCGGCGGCAGCTGGCATTGCTTGGGTGGTGATGAATCGGGAGGTCGAGTATCTCGCCGATCTGCGCCGCGCTTACAAGGTCCCCATCTTCTCCGTAACTTCGGACCACGAAGAGATTGGACGCATTCAAGGCAAACAAGTGGCTGCGTTACTGCCCAGGGGAGGCTCCATTCTCCTGATGCAAGGTCCGGCCGAGTCCACCGCAGCCAAGCAGCGTATGGCCGGGCTGTACGACACCAAACCCGTCGGCGTGCAGGTGAAAATGATGAAAGGGAACTGGACCGAAGCCGGTGCGTATAAAGCCATTGGGTCGTGGTTGAAACTTTCGACTTCCCTGCAGACGCAACTGGATGTGATCGTTTCGCAGAATGATGCAATGGCCATCGGAGTCCGCAAGGCATTTCAGGAGATTGCGGATCCAGACGTTCGCCAGAGATTTACTGGTGTGCCCTACATCGGCATCGATGGCGTTCGCACAACCGGACAGGAGTGGCTGCAGAAAGGGTTGTTGACTGCCACTGTGCTTGTACCTCCGAATACCGATCGCGCAATCCAGATGCTGACCCACGCCATGCGGACGGGGACGATTCCTGCGGAAAAAACGCTCACCGTGCCGAAGTCTCTGCCTGCGCTGGAGGAGCTGGTCAACAGGTCCAGTCCGAGAAGCCAGGCGGCGAAAGCGCAGGGTTACTGACCTTCCGCGAAAGGGCGGACAATCGTAGCCGAGGGTCCATCCCTTGATAGTGGAGGCCAGAGTATTCGAAATTTCTGGGCTGACGCTAAGCGCGAGGACGTGCGCCCTGAGCTTCAAAATTGGGAACGATTTGTGGCAGCCTGGCGTAAACAGACTGCTATAGTTCTTGGGATGCCGACTCTTATCGCGCAGCCGACTCGGATCGAAGCGGCGGGAAATAGGCCCAAAATCATCGACGAATACATTGGCCGCGTGAACAGTGGAACCTCGACGGCCAGTGTTGCACACATGCGCAGCCCGGAAGGTTGGGTTGAGCCGGGACAAACGCCGGAATTCGTCGAGTTCACACTCGTGCTGCAGGGCCTTCTGAGAGTCCAGCACAAGGGCGGAAGTCTCGATGTGCATGCCGGGCAAGCTGTGATCACAAATCCCGGTGAGTGGGTCCAGTACTCAACGCCTGCGTCGGGCGGCGCCGAGTATGTTGCCGTTTGTCTTCCGGCATTTTCGCCGAAAACTGTTCATCGCGACGAGTAGCTCCCGTTCTTGCCATCTTCCCGATCTGCACAAGCGTGGCTAACCAATTCCTGACGCGTCCGTCTAAAGAACATCCAGGAGAACGGCGATGCAGAATAAACGGAATCTAGCAACCTGGTTGGGCGCGGTGCTTGGGGTGCTGACGGCCTTGGCGCTCAATGCCACCCTCGCGCACGCTGAGGATCGCGATTGGGTGAAAGAAGAATTTCACCAGACGTATGCTCTGACGGCAGATGGCCAGCTCTCGCTCAAAAACATTAATGGGGCGGCACACATCTTGGCTTGGGACCGGAACGAGGTCAAGGTTGATGCGGTAAAGCGCGCGGACGATGAAGACGGCCTCAAGAGCACGGAGATTCGAGTCAACGCCCATCCTGATTCCATTTCCATCTCCACCGAATACCGCTCCCAAGAGGACTCCTACGACAACCGTCACCGCTCGAGTGTGGAATACACCATCACAGTTCCTCGCAATGCGCGCCTCGACGAGGTTCAGCTGATCAATGGCCAGCTAGACGTGACGGGAGTGTTGGGGGAAGTTCGAGCGGAATGCATAAACGGGAAGCTGGTTGCCCATGGATTAACCAATAGAACAAAGCTGTCGACGGTAAACGGTGCGCTGGAGGCTCGGTTCGACCGCATGCCAGGGGAAAGTATCGATCTCGAATCGGTCAATGGACGCATGGAACTCACCCTGCCTTCCGACGCAAAGGCCAGCCTCGAAGCGACTTCTGTTCACGGACAGATTTCGAACGAGTTCGGCCTGCATTCCAGCAATCACATGATCGGGCACGACCTGCACGGAACCCTCGGCGGTGGAGGCACACACATCCGTCTGAGCAATGTGAACGGATCTATTGAGGTGCGCCACGCAAACGACGGACGAGCCATGAGCCCGGCCAAGAGCGAGAGAAACGACGAGGGCGAGATTTAGAAGTGGCCGAGGCGATGGCCGCGGGCTGGAAAAACCTAGGCCACTATTTTTGTCCTATGGCCACTGCGACTGACAACGAAACAGTTGCTGTTTACGGCGCTTCAATCAACTCCATCCTGCCATCGCGCGTGCGATGAAGCACCATCAGCTTCCCCTTGGGATCGCGGAAGACAAACACATCTCGATCGCGGAAATGAGCTTCCTTAATCGCTTCTTCCAGCGTCATCGGGCGTAGGGCAACGGCCTCATCAGTGCGTACCAGATGGACCTCGGTTGACTTCGCCACGGCCGGGAACTTGTGCACCACCATCGTAGCCGTGGGTGCTTGGCCTGATCCGCTAGCTGCTGCCGCCTTCGCCGTGGGCATGGGTTCGCCCTCTCCGTTCCACTTTCCATTCTTGCCGTTGTGGCGGCGCTTCTTTGTAATAATGCGGGTTTTGTTCCGAAGCGCCTGCTTCTCAAGATGCTCGAGGGCTTCACCGATCGCGGCCTTCATGTCGCCAGCTTCGGCAAGACCGACCAATGGCCCCACGCGCGATGCCAAGGTAATTTCCGCTTTATGGCGGCGTTTTTCGACGGCGAGGATTACCTTGGTGTCGAACTTGTTGCGGAGGATTTTGCGGATCTTGGTTAGACCAGCCTCTACGTCTTTACGGTTTGCGGGAGTTACTTCGTAGTGCCTGCCAGTGTATTCCACGTTCATTACGCAACCTCCGGGGTGAGGCATGTACAACCGGCACTGCAAACAACGGCCAAGGACTATTTCTTTACTCTCCTCTGATGCGTACTGGGTATCTTCATGTCTTCCCTGTATTTCGCAACCGTACGGCGAGTGACCTGAATCCCCTGCGACTGCAAAATCTTTGTGATCTGATCGTCGGTGAGCGGCTTAATCGGGTCTTCCTCTTCGATCAGCTTCTTCACTCGCCGTTTCAAGATGAGCAGTGAAGTGCCACTTCCTTCGGGACCGTTGACGCTCTCGCTGAAGAAGTAGCGCAATTCGAAGACGCCCTGCGGCGTATGCGCGTACTTATTCGCGACGGCTCGGCTCACCGTGGAAGGATGGACGCCGATCTCCTCGGCGACTTCTTTGATCATCATCGGTTTGAGCTGGTCGATGCCCCGCTCCAGGAAATCCTGCTGGCGCGCAACGATGGTGTAGCAGACCTTCATGATGGTCTGCTTGCGCTGTTCGATATTCTTGATCAGCTGCACCGCGCTCTTGAATCGTTCTTTGACGTAGTTGCGCGTATCGCGATCGTTCCCTTCCTTGCTGAGTAGCTTGCGATAGGACGGGTTCAGCCGAAGGGTCGGAACATCGTCGTCGTTCATCACAACGATCCACTCATCGCCGTGCTTCACGAACGCCACATCTGGCTCGATGAGTCTCGCCTGTACTTTGTTGTAGCGCAGGCCCGGCCGGGGATCGAGCGTACGGATGTAATCGAGCGCAGTCTGGATCGCCTCAATCGGGCGGTTGATCGCCTTTGCAATCTCCTTGTGCTGCTTGTTCTGCAGCGCTCTCAAGTGCTGATCGACAATGGAGATTGCGTCTGTCAGCGTCTGCCCGGTGCCGTTTCCACTGCCGTTTCGCTCGTATTGCGCCTGATGATAGCGCAACTGATAAAGCAGGCATTCGCGCAGATTGCGGCAGGCAACACCCGGGGGATCAAGCTGCCGAATGACTTCGATTGCTTCCTGAAGATCATCGCGGGTGAAGCTGGGTTTGTAGGTGGGACGCGTGCCGTTGCTCGATGCGGCGGGCGCTTTCACTGGCAGGGGTGGTGCAACCGCTGGTTGCGTTGCTCGCGAGGCGGTGGTCTCGTGTGCCGAGTCGCCATTTGCGCTGAAGGCAGAGGAACTCAGTAGCACGTCGCCGTCTTCGATTGCCGAAAGAGCTGCTGCCGTTCCTGCGTCGTCTGCTCCGAAAGGAGTATCGAGAATTTCTGCAGGATCTCCGGAAGCTTTCGACTCGCCGATACCCAGTGCGGTTGCTTCCTGAACCAGGTGCTCGGTCTTCGCTGCATCCTCTGCAGGCGAGGCAGGGGCGACTTCGCCCAGTAGCTCTTCGTCGCTCGCGATAAGATATCCGTCTTCGTTCAGATTGCCAATTATCAGTTCGGCGGCTTCGCGTACCGGAGGTCGAGTCGAAATCGAGCCCAACTGCCACATCAGGTGATCGGTCAGGGTGCTGGGCTTGGAAAGGAAGTTCTCGAAAGATGGTCGCTCGATTTCTTCGAAGTCGCTGGGGCTACGAAAGCCAGGATCCAGGTAGTCCTTGAAGAATGACCCAAAGTCGATCTCCTCGAAGGGATCTTTCTTTTCTTCGCTGGTCGGGGTCGGCGCTTCTTCGGAGACGGTTGAAACGCGCTCGCGCTCTTCTTCACGACGGCCAACGTCGTCGATCAACGGAACCGAATCCTCGAGCTCCTCAAGGACCGGATTCTCCACCATCTCGGCGTTGATCATGTCCTTGAGCTCAAGCTTGTTGAGCGCAAGCACACTGACCATCTGCACCAGGCCAGGAGTGAGGATCTGGCGTTGCGAGACTTTCAGGTGAAGTTTGGGCTGCAGAAGAACCATAAGATTGTTTGGTCGCTGATTGGCGCTCAGGTTGCGCGGTCCATTGTTCTAGCTCACCGCCGATTTCGCGAACGACCACGCCCGAGGACCAACGACTTGCCTTAGACCAAGCTAAAACTCTCCCCTAAATACACCCTTCTCACCTCCGAGTCGTTGCCCAACTGCTCCGGAGTTCCGTGCCGGAAAATCTTGCCCTCGTTGATGATGTACGCCCTGTCGGTTACTGACAGCGTTTCGCGCACATTGTGGTCCGTAATGAGCACGCCGATCCCGCTGGCTTTCATATTGCTGATGATCTTCTGCAGATCCAGCACCGCGATCGGGTCAATCCCCGAAAACGGCTCATCCAGCAGGATGAACTTGGGCTGGATGCACATTGCCCTCGCGATCTCGACTCGTCTTCGTTCGCCACCGGACAACGCGTACCCTCGGTTCAGGCGAATGTGCTCTAGCCCCAACTGATCGATCAGCTGTTCCATGGTCTCGCGGCGCTCATGCCAGGAGACAGGCTGGGCCTCCAGCACGGCGAGAATGTTCTCCTCGACCGTGAGCTTTCGGAAAACCGACGCCTCTTGGGGGAGATAGCTGATCCCGAACTGCCGCGCCCGTCGGTACATGGGCACATCGGTGATCTCATCCTCATTGATGAGGACTCGACCTGTGTCGGGCGGTATCAGGCCGACGATCGTATAAAAGGTGGTGGTCTTGCCGGCTCCGTTAGGCCCTAACAATCCAACAACTTCGCCTTGACTTACGCTGAGACTAACGCCGTTTACAACCTGACGCGCCCGATAGGACTTACGTATTTCTTCGGCGGCCAGAGTTTGCATTTAGCGAACCACTTTGGTCTCAGTGACAGCTGGCGAGCTCTTGTCACCTTCAACCACGACCCTACCATCGCGCCTAAACAAAGTCAACGAAACGGCGGTAATCTTGCCATGTTCGGCATCAAAAATGCTAGGCGGTCCGCCGGTTAGCACAAACTTATCATCCGATGCTGTATAGGTAAGGTTCTCGCCTGTCGCGCGGCGTTTCGGTTCGGTGATCACGACAGAGCCGGTGGCGACGATTTTGTCGAGACGGGCGGGCGAGAGGGGCGGCTCGGCGGGTGCAGAGCCCGCGACTGCAGGTCGATTCACGCTGTTCCCGTCTTGCACGGAGGAGGACGTGCGTCCGTTCGCGATCGGAGACGCTTGCGCAAGGAATACGTCCATCTGCCGGGCTGTGATCGTCATGTCAGAGCCCCTCACGGTAACCCCGCCATCGAAGTACGCCTTACGATCGGAATCCTTGTAGACGAGCCTCGCTGACGTGACCGTTACCGGATTGGCATTGCCCTTCTGATCTGTCCCAATCAGCACGGTTGAGACCTTGTGGTCCCCGGAGGAGCCGGCGACTACGCTTCGCTGCTCTTTCTGAAATTGGATCGAGGGAGCCTCGATTACGTTGGCGTTCTGCCACAGGCGCGCGTTGCCGGTATAGGTTGCCAGTGGGGGATTTGCACGTGCAGCCATGTACTCCGCGGTCACGTGCACTGGATCAGAGGTTGCGAGCAGAGCTCCGCCTGCCTGTGGCTTCAGATCGCTATAACTGGTCTTCACGTCTCCCTGCGCAAAGCCGTCGCCTGTCGCGCGGTTCAGGCGAACTACACGCGCGGTGGTCTCCATTCCTGCGTCGATGATTCGCGGTGATCCGCTGAGCACCAACATCTGATCTCCGGATGTGTAGCGAGCAGACCCGGCGAAAGCCTGTTGGCTTCCCGAGCGATAGGCGAAGTGGCCCTGTTGCACAACCGAATCGACTCCAGTTCCCGGACGCAAGAATGCATCGATGGTGTCGCTGGTGGTGATGCGCTCAGCCTGGGTCACGCCATTCTGGGGTGGCGTTGGTGAAACCACGCGAGCATTAGCGGTGCCGTGAACGTTCGAGAGCTGACCGAGTGAATCGAACTTGGCCACAAACTTGTCTGCGGTAATGCGAGTAGAAACGGTCGGCGAGGCGGGTGCCGCCAGTCCGCTGGTTGACGTTTGAAGCTTGGCGGTAGCGGGCGACAGCACGATTTCTGGGGCGCCAATGGTCTCGGCATGGGCCAGCTTTTGATCAACAACAAAGAATTCCATAGCCGGGGAGGCGATCTCCAAGTCCTGCGTGGCGGTTTGATTCTGAGGGGAATCTCCGGAAGCCACCTGCACGAGTTTCACGCCGCCATCCGCGTGCACCTTGTTCAATGCGTTTCCGCGGCCAAAACTCATGATCGCCTGGGCGGCGGAACCGGAAAGACTTTGTGCCCCCGTGCTATGAAACTCCACGTTGCCGGAGAAAACCGCGTCCTTCACATCGCCATCTGGCTGCATGTTCACATCGAGTCGCTGTGCGGTGACCTCAGACCAGGCAGGGGCCGCCTGCCGGGAGCGAACTCCTGAAGCTCTTGTTCGCTCTGCACGGGCAGGCTCGCCCGCCAGATCGCGGGCCGTCATCTTCACGCCTCCAGTCGCGACGGCATGATTCAAGGTGTTGTCTTCGTTCAGGAAGAGCGTCAGCTCTTCCGCCTGTGCCTGCTGCACCGGAGTCTGGCCACGGGGATGCTTGAGCACAATTTCTCGCGGTGCTTTTTGCAACAGCGCGCGGTCGGCAAAGATCGTCCCCGGCGTCGCTCCCGTCATCACGATCCTGATCTGCGATTCCAGGGTGAGCGCCGTTTCTTTGGCCAGGTATCGCGCTCCCACCGCTGAACCACTCGCCTGCGGCACACGGAACTCAATTGCTGCGGGGGTCCATGCGTCCCCGCTGTTCTTGTTGAACACCACATTGCTGGTCTTGAGGTGAATTGGGTTCTTCAATTCATGAGGCATGGTTTGGTCGGGATGCAGTATCCCCTGAGGGTTCGATTGCAGGTCAATCGAGACCTCGCCATTACTGGTTACGTTCCCCGACTGCGGATCATAGTCAAACGCCTCGCCGTACACCTGATCGAAGCGCGACGAGTCATGCCCGTAAAGCGTGATCGTTACATCGTGCAGCTCGGCGCGGCCTCCTTGCTTGAACTGCACCGCCTTCCCAGCCTGCAGTTTGAAGATCGTCCGCCCCTGCTCGGACTTTGAAATGGTGAACTGTTGGGCGCTCTGCTGGATCTCGATGCCGATCTTCCCCGGAACCTGCTTGAGAGCGTTGGTAACTCGATGTCGCAAGTACAGATACGACCCGCCCACCATCACGCACACGACAATCATCGCAATGACCAGCCATCGACGCAGCCGGACCACGGAAACAGGCATGTCTGTAGTGTAGTGGAAGCGAACCTTGGCTCGTGGCGGTTCGGCGTCGGTCCAGGCAGCCCCACCCTTCGTCCAAATGGCGGGTAGGGGGCTGCGACCGACTGATCACTCTTCGGATACCCCTCAACGCAACCCCACAGATCGAATGCTATACGCGCTACGCTGATGCAAGCACATGGGACTCTCCCGTTTCGATTTCGCGATCATTGCCGTCTATCTCGTCGGCATCACGTTGTTTGGAATCCGCTTCCGCAAGCGGCAGCGTACCCTGCGTGACTACTTTCTGGCGGGGCGCGATATCCCCTGGTGGGCCATTGCTTTGTCGATCGTCGCGGCAGAAACGAGTACGCTCACCATTATCAGCATCCCTGGTGTCGCATACGACGGCAATCTGACATTCCTTCAGGTGGTGATGGGATATGTCCTCGGGCGCGTGATCATCAGCTTCGTGCTCCTGCCGCATTATTTCCGCGGAGACCTGTACACCGCATATCAGCTGATCGAGAAGCGTTTCGGGCCGAACTTGCGACTATTGACCTCAGGGTTGTTTTTACTCACTCGCGCTGCCGCAGAAGGGGTTCGCGTGTATGCGGTCTCGATTGTTGTCTCCATTGCTCTTGGCACGGGCGAGCTGACCTCGATCGCGCTGATCACATTGTTGACCCTGATCTACACCTTCGAAGGCGGACTTGCCGCGGTGATCTGGACCGACGTTATCCAGACGGTGATCTACGTAGGCGGAACCATCCTTGGGGTCGTCACCATCTTGCATTTCGTGCCTGGGGGTTGGACCCACATCCACGACCTGGCAAACTCGGCAGGGAAACTGCAGGTTTTCGACTTCACCCCCACATTCTGGCAGCCGTACACCTTCTGGGCAGGACTGATCGGCGGAGCGTTCCTCACAACGGCAAGCCACGGCACGGATCAGTTGATCGTCCAGCGGCTGCTGGCCGCGCGTACGGAAAAGCAATCAGTAGCCGCGCTGCTCGCTAGCGGCATAGGCATCTTCCTGCAGTTTGCGCTATTTCTGATCGTCGGCGTCATGCTCTTTGCCTACTACATGGTTCCGTCGACCCAATTCGGAACCCACGACAGAATTTTCCCCACATTCATTGTGACCCGCATGCCGCACGGGATTTCAGGCTTGCTGATTGCGGCAATCCTAGCGGCCGCCATGTCGAACCTTAGCGCGGCGCTGAACTCGCTTTCATCGAGCACAATTCTCGACTTCTACCTGCGTCTGCGCCCCCACACCGATGAGCACGACCGGCTCCGAGTCTCCCGTTTCGCGACGGTCTTTTGGGCTTGCGTTCTGTTCGTGCTCGCGCTGCTTTGCCTCAATCGCATACCGAGTGTGGTTGAGGTGGGCCTGCAGATTGCCTCGATCGCCTACGGAGCACTGCTGGGCGTTTTCCTTTTGGGCGTACTGACAGAGCGTGCGCAGGAAATCGGCGCCATGATTGGAATGTTTATCGGGTTCAGTTCGGAGATTTACCTGTGGCAGTTCAGTCATGTGCCTTGGACCTGGTGGGTTGCGATTGGAACCACCATCACTTTCACTACAGGGTATTTGGCCAGTCGCGCGATGGATGCGGGAAGGAAAGTCAAAAGCAGTTAGCCGCAAGGTCGCAGAAGATTTACCACCGAGAACACCAGATCGAGAGAGGTTCCTTGCTGCCTTTCGGTATCCCGGCGAGCTTTGCGGTTAAAATCTCTTGCTGGTCTGACCAGATGAATGCCGCCTCACACCGCGAACGGAGTTGCGAATGGACCCTGGTGTTGTTCCTTACGAGCTGCTGCTTGTGGGCTTCCGCACAGAAACCTGCTCCCACCCAAGTCGATGGTTTCCCCGGCCGTCCACGCGTGATCGTGATCAGCGACATTGGAAACGAACCCGACGATCAGATGTCGCTCGTCCGCTTTCTCCTCTACTCCAACCAATTCGAAGTCGAGGCGCTGATTGCATCAACCTCTACCTGGCAGAAGGCAGCGTCGCATCCCGAGACCATGCACCAGCTGATCGACACTTATGGCGAGGTTAGGCCTAACCTACTGCAGCACGCAAAAGGGTGGCCTACGGCCGAGTATCTGCACGCGCAAGTTTTCAGCGGCCAGCCAGGGTATGGGATGGCCGCGACCGGATCGGAGAAAATGTCGCCTGGCGCCGAGGCGATTATCCGGGCTGCAGATCGCAATGACCCGCGCCCCCTCTGGATCAGCATCTGGGGAGGGGCGAACACTCTGGCGCAAGCGCTGCTGCAGCTTCGTGCCACTCGCAAGGTCGACGACGTTGAAAAGTTCGTTAGCAAGCTGCGGGTTTATTCCATCAACGACCAGGACGACGCGGGCCCCTGGTTGCGCCGAGAGTTCCCCAACCTGTTCTACATCGTCCGGCCATCACCGCCGAATGGCGAGGAATACTCATACGCAACTTGGACTGGCATCAGCGGTGACGCCTATTACCGCAATTGTGCGGGTGCAAACACTACTCTGGTTACAAACGAGTGGCTCGACGCGAACGTTCGCAAGGGCCCACTCGGAAAGCTCTATCCCAAGTTTCTATTCATCATGGAAGGCGATACGCCTTCGTTTCTCGGACTGGTCGACAACGGCTTGAATGCTTATCGCCGGCCCGACTGGGGAGGCTGGGGCGGCCGTTATGTGTATCGGCAGCCCTACGGTGAGACGCACCCGATTTGGACGCAAGGAGGGGATGAGTTCTTCCGCACGAAAGCGTCGCAAGACACTGTAAC
The DNA here is from genome assembly GCA_035606605.1 of Terriglobales bacterium. GTDB lineage: Bacteria > Acidobacteriota > Terriglobia > Terriglobales > Acidobacteriaceae > Gp1-AA145. Next base: position 73,851 of record DATNEX010000091.1, on the reverse strand, counting down.
TGGCGTGGACGGCGAGCAGCACACCTCAGATCAGGCCACGATTTGGCGCTGGCGCGACGCCTACCAGAACGACTTCGCCGCGCGCATGGACTGGACGATCAAGCATTTCGCGCATGCAAATCACAATCCGGTCGTCGACGTGAATGGGCAGGTGGGAACCGCTCCGATTGAGATTGACTCTGAGGTCGGCAAGCCGCTCGTCCTTGACGCCAGTCGCAGCAGCGATCCTGACAATCAAAGGCTGCATTTCAAGTGGTTTGTCTATCCCGAGGCAGGTGGCACGGAGACCAATTTGTCAGATGTGAAGATTGACGGTGCGGATAGGGCAAAGGCCGTGGTCACGCCCACCGCGGTTTGTCGTTCCGCATGGCTGGCGGGGGTCGTGCCGTGCAAGGGAAACGGCGTCGTCCACGTGATCCTGGCCGTGACCGACGAGGGCACGCCGCAGTTGACGTCGTATCGCAGGATCATTGTCAACGTGCGCGCCGCAACGCATTGAGCAAAAACAAAAGCCCAGGAGCGAGTCCTGGGCTGAAATCCAATCGTGAAAGCTATCCAGCGACTTCCTCTAAGAGCTTCGCGTCAATGTCAAAGTTCGCGTGCACGTTCTGTACGTCGTCGTGCTCTTCGAGGGCTTCGACCAGGCGGATCATGGTGGTCGCCTGCTGGCCTTCGAGCTTGATGTAGTTCTGCGGAATCATCGCGACTTCGGCGGATGTCGGAGTAATACCGGCTTTTTTCACCGCCTCGACGACGGCCTCGAACGACGCTGGGTCGGTGACCACCTCCCAATTCTCGCCATCGTCACGCAGGTCGTCCGCGCCGGCTTCGAGCACGATGCCCATGAGATCGTCTTCGCTGGCGAGGCTTTTCGGAACAACAATATCGCCTTTTTTGTGGAACATCCACGAAACCGCCCCGGCTTCGGCCATGTTGCCGCCATTCTTGCCGAAGGCGTGGCGAATCTCGCTGACCGTGCGATTGCGATTGTCGGTGTTGATGTCCAGCATGACCGCAACACCGCCCGGGCCGTAGCCCTCTAGCGTGAACTCCTCGTAAGTTGCTCCGGGCAATTCGCCGGTACCACGCTGCACCGCGCGCTTGATGTTATCGGCCGGCATATTCTCAGCCTTGGCTGCAGCAATCGCCGTGCGCAGGCGCGGGTTGGAGTCGGGATCCCCACCGCCATTTTTAGCGGCGATGGTGATTTCCTTGATGAGGCGGGTAAAAATCTTGCCGCGCTTGGCGTCCAGCGCGCCCTTTTTATGCTTGATTGTGGCCCATTTTGAATGGCCAGACATGGTTATACCTCGCCTTCATTCAACTTGTGTGAGCCGGAGACCCGGCAAAATTGCGCTGATTCGGGATCAGGAATCGCCCGTATAGGAGACGGCCATGGGACGCCTCGCTTGCCTTGGAATCGAGCAGGCGAATTAAGATTATACCACGCAGGATTTTACATTCCCTTCACAAACTCGAGCCTGCGATTCATGTAATAATGCCGCGGTCTGAAAACCTTCGACATAATGCACAGGTAGCCTACTCCCGGTCCGGTGCATCGAAGACATACAGCGTAAGCCATGACTACCCGGAGTGTACTCAGCGCCTTAGTCTTGGCCGGATTGGTGTGTGCCGGCAGCATCTCTGCTGCTCACGGCCAATCCCGCTGGCCCGCGCCCCGAAAGGAACCGATCGAGGTGCGGTTGATCGCGGTTGAAATTGCCTACCCCCGCACTTCGTTCTTCGCTAACGACGAAGTTCTCATTGCGGAGCAGGAGCTGGCTAAAAATGAATCGCGATTCGTGAAGTTGATCTATGACTTTCTTCCCTATCAAAACCCGCTCTCGTCCTTTGGATTGAGCTATTCTCTCGTGCATCGAGTGCAGGCGACTCGCGATGCGACTTGCGATGAGACGCTCTGGCAAGTGCGGGAATTGCAGCGTAGGTCGGGCGCTCCGAGCACGCAATTCAAATACGCTGCCGACTCTCCTATTGCTGACCTGGAGCGTAGACAAGCCCGGTTGCGATGTTATCGCGTGACCTCAGACGATTACGAGAACGCGTCCCACCGGCCCACCAACGAAGTTCCGTATTGACTCGGACCGGCTTCCGCGGCCAATTGCGTCTTCCCTTTGTCTCCCCTGGTCAAACAGGGCAGTGTCGATCATGCCGGTTGTGGGCTTGCAAGCAAGGGGATCATTTCTTGCGCGAATCGGGAGTCTCCGCGCTAACTGCAAAGCCTCCGGGGTCTCGATGTTCCTCGCGGCCTGCCTCCAGGCGGTTACAGCTCTGCTTGCATTAGATCGGCCGCGGTCTCGCGTTTGCGAATGACCTTGACGGACTTACCGCCGATGAGGACCTCTGCCGGACGGGGGCGTGTGTTGTAGTTTGAGGCGAGCACCATGCCGTACGCACCGGCGTCAAGGATGGCGAGTAGGTCGCCTTCTTTCGTGACTGACAGTTCGCGGTCGCGAGCGAAGAAGTCTCCAGACTCACAGATTGGACCGACGATATCCACGACTTCGATTTCTGAGTGGGTTAACGACACCGGCACAATCTGATGGTGAGCTTGGTAAAGCGAGGGACGAATCAAGTCGTTCATGGCCGCATCGACGATCACGAATTTTCTTTCGCCGTTGGTTTTCCTGTAGATCACGCGCGTCAGCAGCACGCCTGCGGGGCCCACGATTGCTCGGCCAGGCTCGAGCAGTAGCTTGACTCCAAGTCCTTGCAAGGGGCCGGTCACGGCTTTCGAATATTCCGCCGCCAGACTGCGAAAGTCCTCGGACCCATCGCCGTAATTGATTCCCATGCCGCCGCCGGCATCCACAAACTGAATTTGATGTCCATCATGCCGGAGCTGGCGAACGAGCTCGGCCACGCGTTCCATGGCCTCACGAAATGAGGAGAAATCTCGTATTTGCGATCCGATGTGTGCGCTTACGCCGGCAACTTGCAGATATTTCGCTTTCGCGATCCGCCGGTACAGTTCGCGTGCCTCCGCAATGGGCACCCCGAACTTATGCTTGTGCAATCCGGTCGAAATGTATGGATGGGTGTCGGCGGGAACATCTGGGTTTACCCGTATGGCGACTCGCGCGTTCCGCTTAAGTCGGATTGCGGTACGAGCCAGCGAATCCAGTTCTGACGCGCTCTCCAGGTTGAAGAGCAGAATGCCAACTCTCAACGCGGTTTCCATTTCGGCTACGGTCTTACCGACGCCGGAGAAGACGATGGTCTTGGTAGCACTCCGACCCAGGCGAGCGACGCGCTGCAACTCACCTCCGGAGACCACGTCAAATCCGCAGCCGAGCGATGCTAGCAGCCTCAGGATACCTAAATTCGAATTCGCCTTGACCGAATAGCAGATTGCATAATCCTGCGCGACAAAGGCCGTTTGAAAGGCTTCTACGCGGTCGCGAATCATGCCCGCCGAATAGACGTACAAAGGTGTACCAAACCGCTTTGCCAGTGTCGCAAGCGGCACACGCTCGCACCGCAGTTCTCGCGTTGTTCGGGCAGAGCTGTAGAGAAAGCCGGGAGGCCGATGATGAAGTTCGCTCACTTGCGCTTCGACGTACTCCCTTTCACCTTGATGGCCACGACCGTCTGATCGTCAAACGTTTCGACCCCCTTGGCGTGCTCTGCGGCGGCTTTGAAAACCGATTTCACGATGGATTCGGCGGAATTGCCGTAGCAGCCGTTGATGATCTTCTCCAGCCTGGTGCGGCCGAAGAGGTCGCCGGCTTTATTCGTGGCGTCAAGGATGCCATCGCTGAAGAACACGAAAACGTCGTCCGCCTCCGCTTGAAAGGTGAATTCGTCATACTCGGCGTCATCGAACAAACCGAGCGGCAGACCCGTGGCCTCGATCAACTGCGGTTTGCCTTTGTGGCAATAGACGGGGCGGGGGAGACCGGAGTTTGCAACCTGCAGAGTACGGCTCTCGTCGTCCCAAACCGCATAAATGAGGGACACAAACTGCCCGTCGATTCGCCGCTCTGCCAGCGAGTAGTTCACGGCGGCAAGCATTTCTGCTGGACCCGGCTCCATGGGAGCGTGCGAGCGAAGAATTCCACTCACGAGCGCAGCGTAGATTGCGGCTGGCGCACCTTTGCCGCTGATGTCACCGATCGCGAGTGCGAGGCGCGAGTTCGAGTAAGAAAGGAAGTCGTACAAATCGCCGCCAATTGCGCGAGCTGGAGAAAACTTAGCCGCGATCTCCAGATTCGCCAGCTTGGGGCGCGACTGCGGCAGCAAGCGAAATTGCAGTTCGCGCGCCATTGCTAGATCGCGCTCCAGGCGCTTTTCCTGTCGAGCAACTTGTTCGTAGAGACGCGCATTTTCAATGGCTATGGCGATTTGCGCGGCCAGGGTCGTGATCGTGCGCTGATGGTCGTCGGTGAAGAATCCGCGCTTGGTGTGCTCAAGGTCGAGCACGCCAATCACGTTGTCTTTATAAATCAGCGGCACCGCCAATTCCGACCGTGTCTCAGGATTGGTCTCGATGTAGCGCGCATCCCTCCTGACATCGCGGACCAGAACGGCTTGTTTGTGCTGCGCTGCATAACCAACCAGCCCTTCCCCGACCGGAACGTCGTGTTTCAACTGAATGTTCTCCTGGAAGCGGAGAGAGAAGCGGTGTTGCAGAGTGGTTCCAGCGGAATCAAGCAGCAGGATGCTGAACATCTGGAAATCGATGAGCCGACTGAGCAACTCGCCCACCCGCTTCAGGAGTTCATCGAGGTTCAGAATCGAGGTCAACTCCCGGGCAATTTCGTTGAGCAGGAGGAGCGTGCGCGCTTGCCGACTGATGCGCGTGTACAGCCGAGCGTTCTCGATTCCGATGGCCATTCGTGAACCAATGAGCATGAGCAGCCGTTTGTGCTCTTCGGTGAAGTGGTTGGGCTGCGGCGACTCGATGTCGATCACGCCGATGACGCGGTTCTTCACGATCAGCGGAACCGCAAGCTCAGAACGCACATTCGGCAAAGCCGAGATGTAGCGTGGATCGGCAGTCACGTCGCCGACAAGAATGGCTTCGCCTTTTTGGGCCGCGGCACCGGTTACGCCCTCGCCCAGCTTGATGCGCAGGCGTTCGGCCACTTCTCGCTGATGGCCTACGCTAAATCGAAAGTAGAGTTCCTGCGTCTTTTCGTTGAGTAGGAGGATGCCGAAGATCTCATAATCAATGACTTTGCGCACCAGTTCCGCGACACGGCGCAGGGTGGTATCGAGGTCGAGCGTGGTGTTGACCACGTCGGCCACTTCGAGAAGCAACGGATCTACGTGCGTGTGCACTTCTGATTTTGCGACCGCCATTTCCACCGATCAATGATAGCAGCGTGAGTTGCGGAAAACGGGAAAGGCTCGTTGGCCGTCGGCGCGACTAGATCCCATTCGGCACTACGCCCGGCAGCACTCTTATGTCAGGCAAGTTACGGTACTTCTCCGCATAGTCCAGCCCATAGCCAACCACGAACTTATCCGGAATCGTGAATCCTACATAGTCCGCATTAATCGCCAGTTTGCGACGGGACGGCTTGTCCAGCAGGACGGCAACACAGAAACGGCGCGGTTGGTGGCCGAGAAGCAGGCGTTTGAGGAAGCTCAATGTCAAACCGGTATCGAGAATGTCTTCCACCAGCACGACATTCTTGTCGCGAAGGGAGTGCTCAACATCTTTGGTAAGGCGGACTTCTCCGGTAGAATCCCAGATCCTTTCCTGCTTAGGGCCACGCGGGTTCCCATAGCTCGAGACGGCGATGAAATCGTATGTGGCATCGAGCTGCACGTGTCGCACGAGATCGCTCAGGAAGATCGCCGCTCCCTTGAGGACGCCTACAAATAGCGCCGGTTCGCCTCTGAAGTCGGAGGTGATTTGTCGCGCTAGCTCGACGACGCGCTGCGCAATTTGGTCGCGGGAAATAAGCAGCTTGAGTTCGTCCACGGACGAACATCTTACGCCATTCGAGCCGCAACCCAACGATCTCGGCGTCTGCGGCTGCCGGGCCGCTGCGCGGCCAACACCGGAGGCCCCGTCCAAACCGCCCGCGTTGAATCGAAATCGGGCCGACAACTAGAATGTTCCGGGCATGGGAGACCAAGAATGAAGCTCAATGGACTGGAGATTACCTGGCTTGGACACGCTACTTTCCACATTCAAACACCAAAGGGAAAGAGCGTCCTAGTCGATCCCTGGGTCATGAACAACCCGGCTTGCCCGGAATCAGAAAGGAACCTGAAGTCTCTCGACGTCATGCTGATCACCCATGGCCATGGCGACCACATTGGCGACGCGGTCGAAATCGCGAAAAAGCACAATCCCCGGGTGGTTGGTATTCCCGAGCTTTGCGGCTGGCTTGCGAAAAAGGGAGTAAAGAATCTGGCCGAGATGAACAAAGGCGGCACCCAACAGGTCGGGGACATCAAGGTCACCATGGTGCATGCGGACCATTCCTGCGGAATTCAAGATGGTGATCAGCTTGTTTATGGTGGCGAGGCCTGCGGTTATGTCGTTGAGTTCGACAACGGCGTGAAGATTTACCACGCCGGCGACACAAACGTCTTCGGCGACATGGCAATCATTCAAGAGCTATATGCGCCGCAGATTGCCATGCTCCCCATCGGCGATCACTACACGATGAGCCCACGGGAAGCCGCTTACGCCTGCAATCTGCTCAAGCCTCAGACGGTCATCCCCATGCACTTTGCGACTTTCCCGGTGCTTACGGGTCGTCCGAGTGAGTTGAAAAAACTGGTGGGGAACATTGAAGTCTGTGAGATGAGGCCGGGACAAACGCTCTCCTAAAGCTCTTTCCTGATTTGGGGTTCAAAGAGACAAAAAAAAGGCCCAAAACATGGGCCTATGATATCGAAAAGGAACTGCTGTTTACGGGCATCTGGATGGCGAACAAATCGTTGTTGGCCCCCATTGCGTATTGTTACTGATCGGTCTAGCCATTGCCAAGCAAGTGCAAGCCACGGCTACCACCAGGACCAAGGTCCTGACCGCACGTTTCATACACTTTCTCCTTGCATGCGGGTCCCCTGGGAGCGGAAACCCTAGTGGCAGGAATTATAACCCCAGTTGTCAAGTAACACAGGAATAAAACAGGAAGGCGTTCCGTTTCCAGAACGGGAAGGCGTTTTTCGAGCTAGGTGTGACTCTGGCTAGGCGTGAGCTTTGTCCCGCTTAGAGAGCGCTTGGTCCACCATGTGTTCGAACATGGGAATGAGAGAGTCAGCTTCCGACAGAACGGGTTGGATATCGGCAAGAGCCTCATCCCATCGCTGTGGTACGAGAACTGGAACCAGGTCACGCCGGCGGTTCAACAGGGCGTAGACCACCCACAAGAGCAGCCCTGCGTTATAAACAATGATTTCGTAGGATTGCATTACCGGTCCTCTAATCCGTCCGCCGGAAAAGAGCGCCAGAGTTACTAACTCGCTTGCGGCCATTAGACCAAAGCCCAGCGCGATTCCGAAGCTGAGCCGGCGCCAGTTGACCCCAAGGGTGCGGCAGAATGCCAGCAAGAAGATGACAAGTCCACACTGCACCACCCGGATGCAACGCTGCACTACAAGAATGCTGTTTAGGATGGGATCGTTCCAATTGGGGCTGACGGCTACAAGGACGACCGAGACAAGTACGGTGACTACCGCTGCCCACTTGAACAAGGCGTGGCCGAGATCCTTCAGGGCATGGTAAGGCTTGAACACATCGAGAAAGATCTCATAAATGATCTTGAAAGCAAGCACCAGATCCACGGCCGTCGAGGTCCAATAAACGTAAAAGTATGCCCTTGGTAGACCGTACAGGTAGATCGGGAACTGGATGCAGAAAACTGGTACCTGCACAACAATCCAGAGAAAAAACGCTGGAAAATCCTTATGCAGCTTCCGGCAGTAAAGAATCGTCGCAAGAACAACCTCGATGATTGTCTGCGCGATCCAAAGCGCGAGTAGGATTTTGGGGCTGGACATTGTTCGTACCTGCGGCGCACGATTTGCGTCTGTTGTGAGGAAAGTACCAGCTTTGTCACCTAAGGCCAATGAACCGAAGTAACCATTGAAAGGTTACCTCCCAAGCCCAAGGGACTGAGGGACATAGGTCACTCCACGAAGAGGAAGTAACCACTCGGCCACATGGCGGCGGGAATCGAGCCGCGCTTCTGCGCGGTGAGGACGAGGCTGTAGTCGGTCGAACTGGACAAGGTTTCAAGGACCGAGGGGCCAGCCTTCGGCTGAAGCGTGGCCAGGTGCTCTAGAAATCCGAACACATCCCCTGCGCCCTCATATTCATGAGAAACGAAGGACAGGAAAACCCCCTGCTCTGCCATCCGCCAGGCGGCCGAGGCGGCAAGGGAAACCATGTGCTCGTACTTTTCGGCAGAGAGCAGCCTGGGCTCGGGGTTATCAAAAACGATTCGTAGCCTGCGCTCGTCTTCCCGTGCAAACTCCCGTACCTTGAGCGCTCCCGACTTGGCTGTTGCCTTCCAATCCACATGGCGAGCCGAGTCTTCTGGGAGGTATTCGCGGATGCGATATAAATCCGAGCCCAATCCCTTCTGATACGCTTCCCGCTTCCCGCTGACCACTGGAAGAAGCTCAACGACCTCCTGGGAGTTTGTAAGCTCTGGATAAATAAGCACTTCACGAGCAAGGGCCACCCTCCGCGTTTTGGCTAGGAAAGCGAACGGGAAACGCGTAGATAGGCTGAAGCGTTCCTGATAGCGTCCGCGACGCCGAAACTTCAGTTTTACCTCTGCTCGCAGTTGGGTTCCAGGAGGTAACAGCGGGAAGTAGGCAGACTGGTGAAATACCCCTGAGCCCGTTTCAATCGAGATGCGGCGAAGCTTTCGATCGGGCAGCTGAAGCCATTGTCTCTCTGGTGGACGCCAGGGGGGAACAGGAAACCGGGTTGCGACCCAACTCCATTTCTTCCGCTCCCGCACCGTATCTGCCGGGATAGCGCTAATCGAAAGAGACGGCAGCCATTTGCGCGGGTTGCGCACATTGATCGTGCCGTAGACCTCTGCGTTGGCGAAAATGTGCTCTGGCATCCGGAGTTCAAGTTGGAGACCACGCAGGCAAAGAGTAGAGGCCATGCCCGATACCAAAACCGCGGAAAGCAGAATCGCGACGATGATGTAGAGCAGGTTGTTCCCGGTGTTCAGCGCGGAGATCCCGATGACAACGACGATTCCAACGTAGATGGCCCCAGAGCGAGTGACCTCGAAATCCAATGCTTCCCGGACCCGGTTGGCTTCGACCCGCCGGGCCAGATACGGGACAGTCGCGAGCCCGACCAGTGTGGCAAGCAGCAGAGCGATAGACGCCAGGATGACGGTCGCCAACAGATTGCCCGTCTCACGAGACGCGGTTGAGAAGATCGCGGCCGCGAAGGCCAGCGCAAGACCGAAAGCCGCAGCCAAAAAGCGCAGCCAGGTGCCCGAACTTCCATGGCTCACGTAGAGCATGAGCCCTCGGATTCTCCGGAAAGTGGGCGAATTGGCCAAAGTGTCTGCCAAACTATTCCGAGCCTAGCATCGATGCGGGGTTGTGTCAGGTTACTTCCCGGCGAGTCCTCGCCTCCGAGGACTCGTCGAGAAACTTGCTGACCACGGAGACGAACTCCTCGGGGCACTCTTCGTAGGGAAGGTGGCCAGCCCCTTCGATGATCACCAGACGGCTGTTTTTTAGACGGCCGGTCAGAATCTGAGCGGAGGCTGGATCTACCACACGATCCTTACTCCCCCAGAGCAGCAGGACGGGAATCTCGGAAATGCTGGGCAACAGGCTTTCCAGTTGCGCCATGTCCGAATACCACCCCCGGGTAATTGCAACCGCGTGTTCAAAGACGCCGTTTCGCATGAGCGGCAGCGAGTAGCCACGCAAGGTCTCCCGGCCCAGCCGGCGAGGGTCGCCGTACATTCGACGAATGGCAAGCCCATGGAGGGGATGTACTTTGCGGGCAATGGCGGGAAAGATACGGGCGATGGTACGGAGGCGCAGCAGGGCGAGCCGCCTTCGTCCAATGTGCGACCAGGGATTGGCAGGAGAGACTAAGGTCAGGCTCCGAATGCGTTCGGGATGCTTTGCGGTAAGAAACATCGCGGTCGCGCCGCCATATGAGCTACCCACCAAATCGCAGGAGGTGATCCCGTTGATATCGAGAAACGTCAGGAGCCGCTCAGCTGCGGCGGGCAGACGCGGATCAAGCGAGGCAGAACACTCGGAGAAACCCGACCCGGGCATGTCCAGAGCGTAAACCTCTCTCTCGGCGCCGAACCGGTCGAGGACGTGTCTCCAACTGAAGGAGTATCCCAGCAGCCCATGGATAAGAACCAGAGCAGGGCCGTGCCCGCTCCGCTGAAAATGAACGGTGAGTCCGGCAAGTTGCCGGTTCTCTGAAACTGGAGTCAAATCGATTCCTCTCGTCTCGATTGAACAGCAATCCTACGTCCGCAAACTACCCCCCGATCCAAAGTTTTCGAACAAAAGCTGACGCCGGACAACTTTTCTACAAGCCATTGATTTCTATGTATGCAGATATCGCCTCTGTCGCTTCTGTAAAGGGGAGCTTCGGCTCCCCTCTTTTTTCAACCCTCTTGGAAGGAATATCGACGTGTAACCAGAAGCGCAGCATAGACTTACTGAATATCAGAGATATCTTCCAAAAAACATAACTGATCGGCAGCCTGGATTCTATAATTTGATAAACGATTCTCCGCGTGAGACTTATAGTGCGGCCAAGGGAGAGCGCGTTGGCACCCAAAGTGCATTGATGTCGGTGGGCAAGTCTATCGCGGCAGCCACTCGATTTTTCGATGAACCGAGATTTTCAAATCCGATTCACCGCAGGGTTCCTGGTACTACTGACGGCTGCTGCTGCGACCCTGGGATGGATCAACTTCCGCAAAGAGCAACAGTTCGTTGCTCCTTACGACGGTGTGTGGTGGATTGAGCGCGAAGGCAGCATCGTTGCCGCGCGGGTTGATGCAAGGGGACCCGGAGCCCAGGCAGGCATTAAACCGGGTGACCGCGTGGCCGCCATCGACTCACGCCCCGTGACCTCGGTCGCCGTCCTCGTCTCTCAGATGTACCACGACGGCGTGTGGTCGAAACCGAACTACACGTTGCAGCGCGGCCAGTTTACCTTCGATGCCACGCCGATTTTATCCCCCAGCGACAGGAGCTCGAACGCATGGTTGCGGCTGATCGCGTTGATTTATCTTGCCATCGGACTCTACGTTCTCTTCCGCCGCTGGACCGCGCCGGGCTCCACGCATTTCTACATCTTCTGCGTAACGTCGTTTGTGTTGTACGCCTTCCATTACACCGGCAAGCTGAACGCGTTTGATTGGACGATCTTGTGGGGCAACGTCGCGGCTTCGCTGCTGCAGCCCGCGATTTTCCTGCATTTTGCGCTGACCTTCCCCGAAGAGCATGTGATCCTGAAGAAACGGCGATGGCTGCTGCCACTGGTCTACCTGCCGGGCGTAGCGCTGCTAGGTTTCCATATCGTCGCGAAACTGTTTTCGCAGGCGAGTGAGACTCTGCTCTGGCGGATGGACAGCCTGGATGTGGTGTATTTCGTGATTTACTTCACGGCCGCCGCCGTCGTGTTTTTGTACAGTTACCGCCACGCCGATCGACCGATCCTGCGGCAACAGTTGAAGTGGGTTACCCGTGGAACGATTCTTGCCATCGCTCCCTACACGCTGTTCTATGCCATTCCCTATGCTTTAGGCTTGAGCGGCATAAAGAGTTCTGTTCTCTTCCTCGGCGTCTTGCCGCTAACGTTCGGCTATGCCATCGTGCGCTACCGCTTGATGGACGTTGACCTGATTTTCAAGCGAGGGATGGCGTACGCGCTGGCCGCCGCCACCATCGCGTGCGCCTACTTCACCATCGTCGCTCTGATTGGTGTGTTCGTGAATACGCGCGTGCCGGGCGCGGGTACGACCGCTGGACTGGTGCTTGCCATTGCGGTGACGGCACTATTGTTCGAGCCGCTCCGCAACTGGATCCAAGGTCGCATGGATCGCTTGTTCTACCGCCAGCGCTATGACTATCGCCACACGCTCATTGAGTTTGGCCGCGAGCTGAACGCCGAAACCGATCTCGACAAGATGTTGACCGCTGTGGTTGATCAACTGTCGCGCACGCTGCTGGTGGATCGCATGGCAATTTTTCTTGCCCACGAGCAGGAAAGTTTTGTCCTGGCGAAGTCATTTGGGATTCAGCAGACCGGACAGCTTGACTTGGGCTTCTTGGGTGCACCCCGGCCGGAGAACGCCGAAGGCCACCTGTTCTTCGAGAACACCCACAATGTTCCGCGGGAGAGCTCTGGCGCACAGGAAACCATCGCCCGACTCGATCTCAACTACTACATCCCTTGCCGGGCGCAAAAGCATACGGTCGCCGTTCTAGCTCTCGGCAAGACGATTGAAGGCGACTTCCTTTCCAGCGAAGACGTTGAACTGCTCGAAACCCTCGCCGGATATCTTGCCATCGCAATTCAGAATGCACGGCTCTACGCGTCGCTGGAACAAAAGATTGCACAATACGAACGCCTGAAGGATTTCAACGAGAACATCGTCGAATCGATCAACGTCGGAGTGCTGGCCGTCGATTTAGAAGACCGCATTGAGTCCTGGAACTCGCAGATGGAGGTAATGTATGCGCTGCCACGCTGGCAGGCGCTGACCCGTCCGCTGGGAGAAGTTCTGTCCGGAGGGTTCGCGCAGGAGTTCTATCGCCTGCGGCAAAGCCCGGGAATTCACAACCTCTACAAGTTCCGGCTGGCAACCCCGACGGGCGAGACGCGGATCGTGAACGTTGCCATTGCCCCCCTGGTCACAAAAAAGTTTAGCGTGGTCGGCCGTCTCATCATCATGGATGACATTACCGAACGAGTGGAACTGGAGGCGCAACTCTCGCAGTCCGACAAGCTGTCATCTATCGGCCTGCTGGCCGCGGGAGTGGCGCACGAGGTCAACACTCCCTTAGCGGTGATTTCTTCCTATGCGCAACTGCTGTCCAAGCAGCTTCAGGGGGACGAGCAGAAAAGCGCGCTGCTCGACAAGATTACGCGACAGACCTTCCGCGCCTCGGAGATCGTGAACAACCTGCTGAATTTCTCGCGTACCAGCGCCGCCGAGTTTACGGAAGTGGACATCAACAAAGTCATCCTCGATACGCTGAATCTCCTGGAGCACCAGTTCAAGACGACAAAGATCAGAGTGCAGGACGAATTGACGCCGCAATTGCCGACGATCCAGGGCAACGCCGGGCGGCTTCAGCAGGTGTTTCTCAACCTCTTCCTGAATGCCAAAGATGCGATGCCCGGGGGAGGAACGCTGAAGATTGCAACCTACAATGGCGATGGCATCAGCGTTGTGGTCTCCGATAGTGGAAGCGGGATCGCGCAAGAGCATATTCAGCGCATTTACGATCCTTTCTTCACGACCAAGGCTTCTGCCCAAGATGGCGAGCGGCGGGGGACCGGTCTGGGATTGTCAGTTACGTACGGAATTATCCAGGAGCATGCCGGTAAGATTCGGGTGGAGAGCGCTCCTGAGGAAGGGACTACCTTCTATCTTCAATTTCCATTGGTCCGGAAGGCTGTGAATGTCTGAGGCGGCTGTCATTTCTCGGGGCGCGAGCACCGGCTTTATGTCGGGACAGGGAAGTGTGCTCATTATCGATGATGAGGCGGCAATCCGCGAGTCGCTGCAGACGCTGCTGGAACTGGAAGGCTACGACGTAGGCGTCGCGGCGAGCGGGGAAGAGGGCTTGGCCAGGCTCGGGGACCGACCCTTCGATCTAGTCCTCCTGGATTTGGCGCTGCCCGACCGCAATGGAATCGACTTATTGCCGGAAATTCGCGCTATTGATCCCCAGCTTTCCATCATCATGATCACCGCGTATGGCACTGTGGAAGACGCAGTGCGGGCGATGCAGTCGGGTGCAACCAATTTTCTGCAGAAGCCGTGGGACAACGAGAAGCTACTGGCGGACGTGCGAGCGGCGGTTGCTCGGCGCAAGGCAGAAGAAGAAAACATACAGCTGAAGCGCGCACTCAAGCAGCGCTACAACTTCGAGAGCATCGTGGGCAAAAGCGAGCCGATGCTCAAGATTTTCGATCTCGTGGGCCAGGTGGCGCAGAGCCGCTCGACGGTGTTGCTGCAGGGTGAGAGCGGTACGGGAAAAGAACTGATCGCGAAGGCGCTGCACCTGAACTCGCCAAGGCGTGACCGCCCCTTCGTCCCGGTGAACACCGGTTCGATGCCCGCAGACCTGCTCGAATCCACGCTCTTCGGCCACGTAAAAGGCGCCTTCACCAGTGCGATCGCGTCGAAGAAGGGGTTGTTTGAAATCGCGGATCGCGGCACGTTGTTTCTGGACGAAATTGGCAGCATGGGGTTGGAAACCCAGACGAAGATCCTGCGCGTGCTGCAGGACCGCAAGTTCATGCACCTCGGCGGAGTGCATGAGATCCAGGTGGATGTCCGTATCATTGCCGCGACCAACGTGGATCTACGACAATTGGTGCGCGAGGGGAAATTCCGTGAGGATCTTTTCTATCGGCTGAACGTTATTACCATTGACTTGCCAGCGCTGCGGCAGAGGAAAGAAGACATCCCGCTGTTGGTGGACTTCTTCTTGCGCAAATATGCAGAGGAGAACCAACAAGCACAACGGCGGATCACGCCGGAAGCGCTGCGTCCGCTCATGAATTATTCCTGGCCAGGAAATGTCCGTGAATTGGAGAACGTGATGGAGCGCGCTGTTGTGCTCTCGTCCTCTACCGATATCGGACAAGATCTCTTGCCCGACCACATCGCGGGCCGCGGCACGACTTTGCCGATCATGGAAACTCGCGCCGACGCATCGCTCTTCGAGGTAATCGAAGAGTGCGAGCGCCAGATCATTGTTGCCATGCTCGAGAAGTGCGGGTGGAATCAAACCGAGGCCGCAGATCGTTTTCACATCCCTCTTTCTACCCTCAACCAGAAGATCAAGCGGCTGAACATCGAGATCAAGAAGAAGGGGAAAGACTAGGAACCGAGAGCCGAGTGCGCGCAAACTCGGGCAAGGTCCATGTCTAAGGTTCCGCGGGTCTGGCCTTCCTTCTGGTTGATTACTCCGCCGCTCATCGCGTGCTGCTCTCTGCTATATTCCCTCTGATGGACATCGAGCTCATTTCCCCCAGCGACTGGCTGAAGCAGCAGATCAAGTCTGTTCAAGACTACACACTGATCGCGGTCCGCTCGATTACAAACTTGTTTACCGCGCCCCGCTACCTTGCGGATACTACGCAACAAGCGGACCTGATTGGCTGGGGGTCGCTGCCCATCATCGCGCTGACTGGCTTCTTTACGGGAGCCGCGCTCGCGCAGAACAGCGGCAGCACACTTCAGCGCTTCGGCTCGGTTACCTTGATTGGTCAACTCGTCTCGCTCGGAATGGTGCGGGAATTGGGCCCGGTGATCACAGGCCTGATGGTTGCCGGCAGGAACGCGTCCGGCATGGCCAGTGAACTTGGGTCGATGGTGGTGACCGAGCAGATCGACGCTATGCGCGCCTTGGGTACCGATCCGATGAGGAAGCTGGTGACACCGCGTGTGGTTTCGACCGTCACCATGCTGTTTTTCTTGACGATCATCGCCGATGCCTTGGGCCTCGCCGGGGGCGGAGTGGCGTCATCCCTGTTTTTTGGCGTGGATTCCCACCAGTACTGGAGCACAGCGTGGCAGATCCTGGTTTTCCAGGACGTTTTTATGGGTCTGGCCAAGCCGGTGCTCTTTGGTTTCATAATCGCCACCGTCGGCTGCTATTACGGCATAACTGCCCGTGGTGGAACGCAGGGGGTCGGCAGGGCCACAACCCAGGCAGTGGTCGCCTCATCCATCCTTATTATTACGGTAGACTTTTTCGTAACCCGGCTTTCCATGACCCTCTTCGGACAATAAACCTCCCATGTCAACGCCTCCATCCGCGCTTGAGAAGCGCGTTCACGATAAACCGACTGGCGAAATCACGGTTAAGTTCGAGGATGTCTCGATTGCATTCGAAGATAAAGTCGTTCTCGATAGGATCTCGTTTGAACTAGTTCACGGGGAGACTAAAGCGATCTTCGGCGTTGCTGGCTCGGGCAAAAGCACGCTGTTGAAGCTGGCTTTGGGATTGTTGCGTCCGGACTCAGGCCGGATCTTTGTTCTCGGCGAGGAAGTCACCGCAATGACCGAAGACCAATTGTTTGAGCTTCGCCGTCGCGTTGGCATTGTGTTTCAGGAGAGTGCGTTGTTCGATTCTCTGACGGTGCGCGAGAACGTGGCTTTCCGATTGTACGAAGAAGGCAAAGTGTCGGAAGAAGAAATCGACGAGCGCGTCCGCGAGGCGTTGAGCTTCGTGGAACTAGAACATACGGTAGATTTGTATCCTTCCGAATTATCAGGGGGCATGCGGCGCCGTGTTTCGATCGCGCGAACCATCATCACCCATCCGGAGGTGCTCCTTTACGATTCGCCGACCGGAGGTCTCGATCCGGTTACTTCGAACACGATCATCGAACTGGTGGTGAAGCAGCGCGACATGTATAAGATCAGCTCACTACTGGTGACCCATCGCCTGCAGGACGCGTTCACCATGGCGACCCACTATTTTGATCGCGCAGAGAACAAAATGACGCCTCTCCCGCCGCATGCGCGCACAGAAGTACCCTTCAGCTTCCTCATTCTTCGCGATGCCCACATCATCTTCGACGGCGATCTTCAGGAGATACGCGAAACCAGGGACGAGTACATCCGGGAGTACATCTCCTGACAAAACTGCCGCCGTTAGGATCGCAGCGACAGGCAATGCTTCGATCTGGTCCCGATATCAGGCCTTGGCCGCGCGTGCCCGCATGGATTCGGCTCGTTTTGCCATCATCTGCATACGTTCTTGGCCAGCCTTGGTTCGGGTAGCTAGCTTTTCAATCCGAGCGTAAAGAAGAGGGGAGTTTGCTTTTTCACGAACTTCCTTAAGAAAGGGCTGCAGCTTCGCGAACGTGAACCACATTTCCGTGCCGCTGTCGACGAAGAGGTCCTCGTTCAGTGCGCCCCGCAGGGCAAAGGACGCCGCCATGTCCCAGTAGCCGCTCACTTGACGGAACCATGCGTTCTCCTGAGTTCCTCCACCCTGAACCACCTTTAATATTTCCTCCGCACTGTTAGGCCACCACCCTGCGAACCATGCGCGTGCCTTACGCATTTCGGCCTCACGGCGGAGATCATAGAGTTGCATGATGAGTTGTGCGTCTTGTGCGGTAGGTTTCTTGGGCATCGCGTTTCTCCTAGTCTTTTCCCGAGTGTCATTCCGCGCTAAGCCGTTTTCGAAAGCGCGTTGCCGACTCGAGGAAGTTGCTGGTTCACCCGAAAAGTGGCTTTCTCAGCACTCAAACGGTGAGGCGACAACCTCAAAGAGAATGAGTACTTACGAAACGGCTGCGGGCTGCGGCACATTCTCATTGGGCCGCTCGTACTCGCATTCCTTGTTTGGACACGCGATCACCGGCCCTGACTTCAGATATTTTTCAACCAGGTACTCGCTGCCACAGGTCGGGCACTTCTCAGGAATGGGCTTGTTGGCCGAGGTAAATTTGCACTTCGGATAATTGCTGCATCCGTAGAAGGTGTTGCCCTTGCGCGCTTTTTTCTCGACGAGATCGCCGTCCTTGCACAGCGGGCACTTCACGCCGATGTAGTTCTGCTTTACGTACTTGCATTCCGGATATCCGCTGCACGAGGTGAACTCGCCGTAGCGGCCGTGGCGGATCACCATGTTGCGTCCGCACTTCGGGCACGTCTCTTCCAGAGGAATATCGGGAACCCTCTTTCCCTGATCGAGCCGACGGGTGGTCTTGCAGTCCGGATACCCGGTGCAGGCCATGAATTGCCCAAATCGACCACGCTTGAGTACCATCACGCGGCCGCAGTTCTCACAATATTCTTCCTGCGTAGTCTCCTGCATGTCCGCCGAATCGAGGTCCGGCAGATTGATGGGATTCTCTTTCGTAAAAGTGCAGCTGTTCGGATCCTCTTTGTCATACGCACTGCAGGCATAGAAAGATCCGTGTTTACCCCACTTGATGACCAGGGGAGAGCCGCATCGTTCACACTTCTCGTCGGTGGGCTTCTCCATCCGCTTGATGTTCTCCATGTGCTTCTGGGCATAGCGGAGGTCTTTTTCGAATTTTTTGTAGAAGTCCGCAAGCGCTTGCGTCCAGCCTTCCTTGCCTTCCTCAATCTCGTCGAGTTCTTCTTCCAAGCGCGCGGTGTACTGGACATCAAAAATGTCGCTGAAGTTTTCTACCAGAAGATCAGTAACGACCAGTCCGATTTCGGTAGGTACGAACTTCCCGCCGAGTTTCTGGACATACTGCCGCTCTTGAATGGTGCTGAGAATCGCGGAATAGGTTGATGGACGCCCGATTCCGCGTTCTTCGAGCTCTTTGACCAGAGAGGCTTCGTTGTAGCGTGGCGGAGGCTCGGTGAAATGTTGTTCCGGTTTCAGAGAGCGCATCGTGAGCTTCTGGCCTGCTTCGAGTGCAGGAAGCTTGTGTTTCAGCTCCTCGTCTTCTTCGTCCTTGCCCTCCTTGGACTCTTTGTAAACCTTCAGAAAACCGTCAAACTTTTCGACCGATCCCGTGACCCGGAACCAGAACGTGTCATTCGCGGTCTTGGCGTCGATGTCGATCGTTGTCTGATCGAAAACCGCTGGAGTCATCTGTGAGGCGATGAACCTTTGCCAGATCAGCGTGTAAACCTTGTACTCATCTTCTTTCAAATACTGCTTGATCTGATCGGGGTGGCGGGTCGCCGAGGTCGGGCGAATGGCCTCGTGGGCCGCCTGTGCTTCCTTCTTTTCTTTATATGTATTGGGAGATTGGGGCAGGTAGCTGGGACCATAGTTCGAACCAATGTACTCGCGAACCTCGGTCAGAGCCTCGGGAGCGACCCGGGTTGAGTCGGTACGCATATAAGTGATGAGGCCGACCAGACCTTCTTCGCCGAGTTCCACGCCCTCATAGAGGCGCTGGGCGATCATCATCGCGCGCTTCACGCTGAAACGCAGCTTGCGGGATGCGTCTTGCTGCAGTTTGCTGGTTGTAAATGGAGGAGTAGCATTGCGCCGGCGCTCTTTCTTCTCAACCGAACGAACCAGCCAATCCGCCTTTTCCAGCGTTGAAGTGATCGTCTTCGATTCCTCTTCGTTCGGAATCGCAATCTTTTCTTCGCCTTTGCCAAGGAATCGGGCATCAAACGCCGGCGGTTTGGGCCCCGCGAGGTGCGCGTCGATCGTCCAGTATTCCTGCTTTTCGAACGCCTTCACTTCGCGCTCGCGCTCTACGATCAGGCGCAGAGCTACCGTCTGCACCCGACCCGCAGAAAGCCCGCGCCGAACCTTGTCCCAAAGCAATGGGGAAACTTGATAGCCGACGATGCGGTCGAGCACACGGCGTGCCTGCTGGGCATCGACCAGGTGTCGATCGATGTCACGTGGCCTCTCAAAAGCTTCTTTCACCGCGCGTTGGGTAATTTCGTTGAAGGTCACGCGTCGAATGCGCTCGTTGCCGTTCTCCTCATCCTTCTTTTTCTTCTTTTTCCTCTTGGCTCCGTCGCCGAGTTCTTCGGCAAGGTGGGCGGCGATAGCCTCGCCTTCCCGGTCCGGGTCAGGCGCGAGATAGATCGTGTCTACGCCGCTGGCAAGCTTCTTCAGCTTGGCAACCACCTTTTCCTTGCCGGGAATGACGATGTACTCGGTTTCGAAATCGTTGTCGATGTCGACACCAAGAGTGCTCTTGGGCAGATCTTTAACATGGCCGAGCGAAGCTTCGACCGTGTAGCCTCTGCCCAAGTACTTCTGAATTGTTTTCGCCTTAGCGGGCGATTCGACGATGACTAAACCCTTTGCCAATGGATCCTCGGTTTCAGGTATTGCTTTTGAAGCTAGCACGAATGGGACAAAACTGTCAGCTCTCAGCTCCACTATGTCCGGTTCTCTAACCGCGGGGAACTAGTTTCGCTTGACCTCAACTAATCTCGGCGAAAAGCGAAGTCATGAGCCGCCTTAAGGCGAAGCGCGAGAGCCCATCATTACTCACGTTCGCGTCTGAGCCGTCTGCCTTCCTCGGGAACGTCAGCTATATTCGCCCTGCGGGATTGGGAGGGAATCAGCTCGGTTTCGCGATTCCCGGTGTCTCTTCGAGATTCTTGTCATTATTGATTTCCCGCGCACAGGGAGCGAATATTCCCCGAATAATGATGCAGTCAGGAAAGCTTGAGATTCATCTTGCCGAGACCCGGGCAGCGCAAGTTGTACACAGACAGGGAGTTCTTGTCCACAGGTTTTCTCCCGCCGGTGCTGCCTCGCGGGTGCCCGTGGCACTCCAAGTCACCGCGACTCCCGGCGATCCGGGGTTCAGAATTCCAACCAATGTTACGGCCGGGCGGGAGCTAGAAACGATGGAAATCGCCAGTTCGGGAGCATCCGTCACCGGATGTTAGAATTTTTTCTAAGCTCGAAGTCCGCGGCTTTTAGCTACCAGCAAACAAGGCACAACTCAATCGTTCCTGAGACGGACTTGTTTCGGCAACGGTCAGATTGTGTTTCCTTCGAATGGTAGATTGCTAGGACTTAAGAGCTAGAGGCTGGTTTCTATGCGCATATCGGCGATCTCCTACCTTAATACCGCGCCACTCATGTGGGATTTCGAACATGGACTTGCCAGCCCAGAGTTCGAGATTTCCTACACGGTCCCTTCTGAATGCGCTAGGGAGTTGGCCCGCGGGACAGCTGATATAGGCATCATTCCAGCCGCCGCCTATGCCACGATACCGAACCTAGTGATCGTTCCAGGAGTGGCGATCGCATCAAAGCAGCCGGTTCGCTCGATCCTGCTGGTTAGTCACAAGCCGCTCGGTGAGATTAAGACAATCGCACTCGACAACTCTTCGCTGACCTCCGCTGCCCTCACGCAGGTGCTGTTTGAAAAATTTTGGGGAGGGCAACGAATATTTACCTCATCTGCTCCGCGACTCGAGTTAATGCTGGCCAACAACGATGCTGCTCTCTTAATCGGCGATCCCGCCCTGCAGGTCGATCGGGCGAAATATCAGACGTGGGATCTCGCGGAAGAATGGATTCGCTTTACCGGAAAGCCGTTTGTGTTCGCGTTCTGGGCGGTTCGCCGGGAAGCGCAGGAAAGTTGCTCGCTGGACCTGTCGGCCATCTTTAACCAATCTCGCGACCGCGGTCTCGAAGCCAACAATGTTTCAGAGATTGTTCATGCCTGGTCCCCGAGGCTAGGCCTTAGCGAGCAGTCCGTACGCGACTACATCACGTCGAGCGTCTATTTCCATTTGGATGACGAGTGCATGGAAGGGTTGCGCCTGTTCTACGCTTACGCACACCGTTACGGCATTCTGCCAGCAGTCCCGAAACTTTCCTTTGTTGAAGCCCCAGTATCGCAATGACCTGCCTTTGAGGCGCGGGTTTGGCTGGTACCACTCCCTGGCTGCAAACCGCCTCTAAGCAAGGATGCTGCTGCTCCCGTCAGAACTGCTGGGCACAATACTGATCTGGCGATGGTTGTTACGCCTGCGTGGCCCCGGGCTTGTGCTGCTCGGAATCGCCGATAACTCCGCTGTGCCCCTCACTGGCAGCATGGATGTCCTAACGATCTGGTTAGCCGCCAGCGATCGTCGTTTGTGGCCGTACTACGCCTTGATGGCCACTGTAGGTGCCGTGCTCGGCGGCTACATCACGTATGCGCTCGCGCGAAAAGGGGGGAAACAGGCGATTGCGCACAAGCTCAGCGAAGTTAAGGCAGAGAAGATCCTGCGTCGCTTTCGGAAGTGGGGCTTCCGAGCCGTCTTCCTGGCGGCAATTTTGCCACCGCCTTTCCCTATTCTTCCGGTACTTCTGGCCGCGGGCGTCGCGCAGTACCCGAGGAACAAGTTTGTCGCGGCCCTGGCTCTCGGGCGTGCCGGGCGCTACACCCTGGTCGCTGGTCTCGGAGCGCTCTATGGAGATGCGATTGTTGCTTTCTTTTCCCAATACTACAAACCAGCGGCGCTGGTCCTTATAGGATTGGCCGCCATTGGCGGTGTGCTTACGTTTGCCAAGTATCTGCAATCGCGCCATAAGCACGCCGCGG
This sequence comes from Terriglobales bacterium, assembly GCA_035606605.1. GTDB lineage: Bacteria > Acidobacteriota > Terriglobia > Terriglobales > Acidobacteriaceae > Gp1-AA145. Next base: position 51,638 of record DATNEX010000091.1, on the reverse strand, counting down.
CAAGCAAGCCTCAACAGAAGGCGGCTTGAACCACAATCACCGATTGGATCAGGGCGACATCATCGCCACGCCTCCCGACAGGGAACAGCGGCTTTCTCCTCCCCAGCCCGGGGGTTACCTCGGTCACCTTACAGAGCTCTTCTGATTCGCTAAGCTGGACTGATCACGAGAGGTGTTTGTGAAGAAAACGAAGTTTGTAGTTTCTCTGACAACCCGCGACAACGACTATCAGCAGGAGCAGGCATTGGCGGCGCAGCAGGCTGCGTCTAAGATGGGCGTCGACATCGAGTTGCTGTATGCGGAGAACGACGCTGTGCTGCAAAGTCAGCAACTCCTCAAGGCAATCCAGTCGAATCCTGAGTCCCGACCAGCAGGCATTATTTTCGAGCCAGTGGGCGGAACGGCGATGCCGCAAGTCGCCAAAGCAGCGATTGCCGCAGGCATCGGGTGGGTTGTGCTCAATCGCGATGTGGAGTATCTGACAGAATTGCGCCGCGGCTCTAAAGTTCCGGCGTTCTCGATCACTTCGGATCACACCGAGATCGGACGCATTCAGGGCAGGCAGATCGCCGCCTTGTTGCCGAATGGCGGCTCCATTCTGTTGGTCCATGGTCCTGCGGACAGTTTGGCTGCCAAGCAGCGCGCTTCAGGGATGCAGGAAGCCAAGCCCTCGAGCGTGCAGGTGAAAACCATCAGGGCGAATTGGACTGAAGCCAGCGCTCAAAAAGCGGTCAGCGCGTGGCTGAAGCTGACGACGTCGCAACACAGCGGGCTCGATGCGATTTGTGCACACGATGACTCCATGGCGATCGGCGCGCGGAAAGCATTTCAGGAACTCGACGATCTGGCAATGAGAACCCGCTGGCTAGCCTTGCCGTTCCTTGGAATTGACGGTGTGCCAATGACCGGTCAGAACGATGTCCGCCGGGGAACGCTAACGGCGACAATCATTGTGCCAACCAATACCGGTACCGCCATCGAGATGCTGGCGCGGGGTCTAAGTAGCGGTGTGAATCCCCCGGAGACGACGCTCACGGCAGCGCAATCGTTTCCCGCGCTTGATGAGTTAGCCCGAAAGCGTAGAGCGAAAGCTTCCGGGGCACAGTAGATTCGAACACCGACCAGCTTACAAGGACGCGCCGCCTGGCTCGGGGCTCTCCGGCTGTGCAACTCCTTTTTTAATGGCATCGTCGAGAAGTTCCTTCATGTCTCGGCTCGCTTTTTCAGCAAGTTCACCCTGCTGGCGGCCGAGTTCCCCTTGTTGTCGGCCTAGCTCGCCTTGTTTCTCTCCCAAAGCTCCCATTTCCTCGCCAAGCTTTCCTTGCTCATCGCCTGCGTGAGACTGGATTTCCCCAATTCTGCTTTGCAAATGGCCAATCTCGGACTGGACTCTTGCGATCTGCGCGGTAGTCGCATCGGGGCCAAGCTGCTTCAGCTCGGCCTTCAACTTGTCGAGTTCGGCGGTCAAGTCGGGGACTTTCACGCGCACTGCTTGCATGCGAGTTCCGAGCTCTTGCTGCTGTTTGCCCAAAGCTTCCTGTTGCTTTCCGAGTGCTTCTTGTTTTCTCCCAAGCTCTTCTTGCGGAGCCCAGAATTGACGAGCCCGATCTACGGTTGCTTGGTCGCGAATGATATACGACCTCTCATCCCTCTGGAACCAGATGAAGTCCCCAGGAATCCTTTGTTTCAGCTTCTCAGCGTGCCGTGCATCCTCGCCGGAGCCGGACATCGTCAAAGCGTCCGTCTTGCCGGAGACGATTACGAAGCGTTGCTCATCGTCGCTGCCATACCTGTAGGAAAAATGACCATGGTGAGTCCCCGCCTCAGTCTGCTGAGCCACCATCGGGGTGCCAGGACTGGCGGGCTGAGCCGGCGCTGCGTGGCTCGAAATTGCGCTCGGCGATGGGAGCTCTTGTGCGGTAGCCGGCGAGGCCTCAACCGGTGGAGGTGGAATGGGCTTTTCTGCCGTTACCGGAGCGGCCTGGTCCTGCGCGCTGGTTGCGTTGTAGCGTGATTGAGCAACATTGACCGGGCGGCTTGCCGCGAGCAGAAATGAAGCTGAGATCGCCAGCGCAACAACCGTTATGAGTGCGGATTTTTTGGTTGCCATCTTCTTACCCCCTCTCCAGGAGAGAACTTTTTCCAACCGCCGTTCAGCCCGACCCGAACTGGCCATCGAGACACCTTGCCAGCGGACGCGCCCCGGCGTTGCTTGGACGGTTTGCAAGAATGCCAGCAGCGTCCTTGCGTAGCGGTTTTGATCGGCTCCGCGGGACAAAACCTCCTCATCGCTCGCCTGTTCCGCAAGGTCCTTGATGTGCCGATTCAGCCACCACGCGAGCGGGCTGAACCAGAAAATTGCGCGATGCAGCAGTGAAACGTATTGCGACAAGCAATCGCGGCGCGCGACGTGGGACATTTCATGGGTGAGTACACCGACAATCTTGTCGTCGTCCCATTCACGCCAGGAAGTGGGCAAAATGATGGAGTGAGTGAGCACGCCGATCGTCAGAGGTACAGAAGCAGATTGCGATTCGCGGATCGCCGGAAAGGGCATGCGATTCGACCGCGACGCGAGCCGCCGAATGGTGACGCGTGGGTCATCAATCGGAGTTGACAACCGGGCCAAGCGGCGCGCAAACGCGATGCCGATGACAAGCTTGGTAAGTAAGAACAACGCGATTGCGAGATAGATACCGATCGCTACGGTACTCCAACGGATTGAAGCCAACGCTCCAGCCATCCAGGAAGAGCGACCAACCTTGTCGTTCCGCTGGCTAACTTCGAGCGGTGGGTTCGAGTCCGTCGCAGAAGCGCTCTCGACCGTGTGGATGGTTATCGGGTGCGCGGAAGAAACAACGGGAGTGGCCTTGCCCCTCACCTGGTTTGCGGTCTTAGCCGCTTGTGACAGGCCGAAGGGGACCGGAATCTGTATCGACGGCGCCATTCCCCCGAGGAGCGGCATGCATAGGCCGGCATACAGCACTGCAGTCCAGGTGAACAGCCGCAACGGAGTGGCCTTCACCCGAAGCGCGGTCAGCAACAGGCCTGCGATTGCCGCAAGGACCATGGTTCGAGCGGCTGCGCTCACAAGCTCCAACAGAACAATGCTGGCTTCAGAACCCCCTATTGCCATAACGTCCTCTCACTCGGGAATGTCTCTTCGATCAGGTGTTCGAACGCTCCTGCCTTCGTTCTCAGCAATCTTGCGGGCTAAGCTTTCGAGCTGTTTGCGATTCAGAACGGCGTTGTCCACCATGCCCAGAACCAGTTCTTCGGCCGAGCCGCCGCAGAAGCGATCAATGATGCCTTTGACAGCACGAACCGCGACGTTTTGCCGTTCATCCGATGCCCGATAAATGAAGGTGCGGCCTTCTACTGCATGCCTTACGTAGCCCTTTTCTTCGAGCCGTCGCAAAATGGTGCGGATCGTGGAATCCTTCATGGGCCGCGAAGAGGCGAGAGCTTCGCGGCAGCGTTCCGCCGTCACCGGCCCATCAGACCAGAGATAGTCCATGACCAGCTGCTCCACCTCTCCCAGATTCTTTAGACGTCCTGTCCTTCTGTTAGTCATCGTAACGTTACAATATGTAACATTTACCGAGCCTAAGGTCAAGAAGAATTTTTGCGCTTTTTCGGCGGTGAAAGTGGGCGATAATCCCGCTCTTTTCACGAGACGTTGAAAAGTCTGCCTTATTCTGTCGCCGCCCCGCAAACAGCAGGCGTGAAATGGGAGGTATCTGCAGCCAAGAACCAGGTCAAGAACCGAGAGGCCGCTTGTCAGTTAAAATGAACCTCGAGAAGCTATGCCCCTCACTCAGGCCCAGGCCCTCGACCTCTACCGCTGCGACGATCTGATCGGTATCGGCATGGAAGCCGATGCCGCGCGCCGCAAGCTGCATCCCGATGGCGTGGTCACCTACATCATTGACCGCAACATCAACTACACGAACTACTGCACTGAGTACTGCACGTTCTGCGCGTTTTATCGTCCGCTGAAGGGACCCAAAGCGAAAGAGGGCTACATTCTCGATTTCGAGACAATTTACGAAAAGATTCGCGAAACCGTCGAACTGGGCGGCACCGGCGTGCTGATGCAGGGAGGTCTCCATCCCGACCTGAAGATCGACTGGCACGAACAGATGTTGCGAGGTATCAAGCAGCGCTTTCCTAAAATTCACCTGCACTGCTATTCAGCGTCGGAGATCATCGCCATCTCCGAATACAGCGGGCTGACCATTCGCGACACGATCTCTCGTCTGCGCGATGCCGGGCTCGACTCGATTCCAGGCGGCGGTGCGGAGATTCTGGATGACGAAGTGCGGCACCGCATTGCCCGCCTGAAGTGTCTGACCGAAGACTGGCTCAACGTGCACCGCACCGCGCATCATCTCGGCATGCGCACGACGGCCACGATGATGTTCGGCGTCGGCGAAAAAATCGAGCACCGCATCAATCACCTGCAGGTGCTGTACAACCTGCAGGAAGAAACCGGCGGATTCACCGCATTCATACCCTGGACCTTCCAGCCGGCAAACACGGCGCTCGGAGGCCGCAAATGGGAGGAAGCCACGGCCGTCGAGTATCTGAAGAACCTTGCCATCTCGCGGTTGTTTCTCTCCAATTTCCAGAATGTGCAATCGAGCTGGGTGACCCAGGGACTGAAAGTATGCCAGATGGGCCTGCGCTTCGGCGGCAATGATGTCGGCTCAGTGATGTTGGAGGAGAATGTGGTCCGAGCTGCGGGCGTTTCAAATTGCACTACCGAAGAGGAACTCCGGCGCATCATCCGCGATGCAGGGTTCAGGCCCGTGCAGCGGGATACGCTGTATAAGACCTATTTCTTGAATTGAGAGCTGCGATTCAGCGGCATACGTTTTAGGCCCCAACCGCGTCCATTAGCGTTAGAATTTGAGGGTCCACCGGGACGTTCACTTCCACCAATCCATCGCAGCGTAACTAAACCTCATTGAAGGAGCTTGCCCATGAGTGCGATGCCAGCTATCCCGTATCCCGAAGAAACGCCATCCCCCAAAACCTATCCAGCCAAAGCAGTTGCCGCGCATAGCCAGACATCCGGCATGTCGGCAATCACAATTCCCCGGCGTACGCCGCAACCGAAAGACGTTCAGATCGAGATTCTCTACTGCGGTATTTGTCATACGGATCTTCACTTTGTACGCAATGAGTTCGCTGCGATACTGCCAACGGTTTATCCCTGTGTGCCCGGCCACGAGATCGTCGGACGGGTGGTGAAAGCCGGCGCTGCGGTCAGCAAATTCAACGAAGGCGACCTGGTTGGCGTCGGATGCATGGTGGATTCGGATCGTACCTGCGATGCTTGTCGCAAAGGGGAAGAGCAGTTTTGCGCGAGCCAGCCGATTTTTACCTACAACGCGCCCGACAAGCACTTGGGAGGCGTGACCTATGGCGGCTACTCGCAAAGTGTAGTCGTGGATGAAGACTTCGTGCTGCGCGTGCCAAAGAACCTGGAACTTGCGGCAACGGCTCCCCTGCTTTGCGCCGGGATTACGACGTATTCGCCGCTCCGCCATGCCGGGGTGCAGGCCGGGCAAAAGGTCGGTATCGTCGGTCTCGGCGGACTCGGCCACATGGGTGTGAAACTTGCAGCGGCGTTTGGAGCGAATGTGGTCGTATTCACCACGAGTCCCAACAAAGCCGCCGACGCGAAGCGTCTGGGCGCACACGAAGTCGTCAACTCGACGAACGATGCAGAAATGCAGAAGCATGCCAATACCTTCGACTACATCCTGGACACCGTTCCCGCAGTCCACAACATAAATCCGTACATCAGTCTGCTACGCCAGGACGGAACCTTAGGTTTCGTAGGCGCTCCTCCAGAGCCCGTGCCGCTTGATGTGGCAGGCCTTCTGTTTGGACGCAAGAAGATTGCGGGTTCGATTATCGGCGGCATCCGCGAAACCCAAGAGATGCTGGATTTTTGCGGCGAACACAACGTTACCGCAGACATCGAGACCATCGACATAGAGGACGTGGACAAGGCATATGAGCGGCTGCTCAAGAATGACGTTAAGTACCGTTTCGTGATCGACATTGCTTCTCTGAAATGAGTCGCCTCTCCGAGCATCAAGACCTCCCGCTCCAGCTCACCCTTCGGCCTGAGCGGGGAAGCGGGGGTTCTTCGTCCCGCCCTGCCTCGGATCGAGGCGTGACGCAGCAGAGTGGAATGCCAGGATGGGTCTGGTTAGAAGGCAGCCTACAAGGACCCTTTTTCCGACCCTTTTTCTTGAATGCCGGCGGTCGTGAGTGAATCGAATTGCCCCGCGAAGTACTTCTCGAGCGCAGCGGAAAAGATTCGATTGCTTGGATCCGCGTAGGCGAACAAGGTCATAGAAGATCGGAATTTCATCGCATCGACGTCGCCGAAGATCTCTTCCGCGTCACTGCCCTCGACTGCGTTGACTAACTCCGAGCACTTGATCAGCCGCGGACCAAGCAGCGGATGCTTCAGGTAGGCCCTCGCTTCGGCCAACGACGAAATGCCAAAAAACTCGGACGTGGAACTTCTGCCAAGTCCTTTCATTTGCGGGAAGATGAACCAGATCCAGTGTCCATATTTGCGCCCCTGCTGGAGTTCTACGAGCACTCTGGGAAACACCGGTTCCTGGGCGTCAACAAATCTTTGCAGATCGTAGGGATCCAGAGCGGCCATCATTCAAGCACCCAAGGTAGGGCTCTACTCTTCATTGAGTCCTCGACTCACACGGAAAACATGTCCGTCGGGATGGCGAAGGTGCATCTCCCGTACGTTCCACGGCATATCGGTTGGAGGAAAGGTGACTTCTAAACCGGCGGCGGCGCACTGCTTGTACATCGCGTCAACATCTTCCACCCAGACCGACATCCAAACACCTTTGTCGGCTCCTTCATCTCCATCCTGTTGAAATGTCGTTGAATTCGTACCACGCCCGCGGCCACCCTGTGCGCCATAGCATAAGAAGATTTCGCATTCCCCCGAGCCCAGGGCGCCAAACGTCGCAGGCACGCCCCAGTCCCAGAGCTTTTTCCACCCCCATTTCTCAAACCAGACAAAGCTGGCAGTCAGGTCGGAGACATTCAGTATCGGGGTAAGACCTTTTATGCTCATGGCGCGGAGGATAACACGCGTAGTTCTCGTGCGTGTCACACACAATGAGGTGATCTGAAAAGCCAGGTCACAGGTGTTTATGTTTCAGGAAATCACGCTATACGGTCCTTTACCTAGCAGTCTGGGTGATCATCCTGATTGTCCCCAACTCCAAAAATTGTCATCTCTATTACCTCTGGCCGGGAACGGGGTAAATGATCAATGGTGCTCATGCCGATGACCCTTCGCCTCGAGGCGAGTAACGGCTCAGGCGTCGAAGAGTATCGAATTTACGAAGACGCAGTAGAAGTACGAAAGCTGCGCTGCGGCGAGGAGAAGGATGACCTCGAACTCGCCGGCGAACAAGCCTCGGACGAGTGGCAACGTCTCTTGCCGCGCGATCTCAGCGCTCATGTGAGGAATAACACCGTAGTTGCCCAATGGCTCAAACACAGGCTCGGGTGGCGGCGATTGCTGCGCGCCTGCACCGATCCAGAGACTCTGCAGGAGTTCGGAATTCCCGATAACGCGCTGGATCGCTACGCAGCCTGAAGGGCGGTACGACGGCTCACAGGCGAAACCGACAAACTCGCTGGCTCCTTGCGCATCGACGTGGTTTAGAACCCCACGCGTGCGCATTTCTAACCCTTGTTTTCACCTGCATTCCGTGCTCGCCGGAACGTTGAGGTGCTCACCAGCCTTAACCGGGCTGAGTGTCCCATTCGCTAAGGTCGGCGCTCGTGTCGGCTCTTTGGGCCACTCAGGACCTGAACTTCCAATATCATAGGTCCTGGGTGACCCTCATGTGCCGAAACATCAGGACTCTCTTCAATTTCGATCCGCCAGTGACCGAGGATGAGATTCGCGCGGCGTCGCTGCAATTTGTGCGAAAGATTAGCGGATTTACCAGGCCCTCGAAAGCGAATGAGGCGGCCTTCGCCGTGGCCATCGATGAAGTGGCGAGCGCATCGGCGCGACTCCTGCAATCGCTCGAAACTGCCGTTCCCCCAAAGAACCGGGAAGAAGAGGCCGCAAAGGCTAAGGCTCGCGCAGCGGAAAGATTTGGCACGTAAGAATCCGATTGAAATGAAATGAGTCAGGTGCGCGAGACGATCTTTGTTGTGGACGACGATCCCTCCGTTCGAGAGGCGTTTGGAAACCTTCTTGAGTCGGTCGGTTTTGACGCACGCCTCTTCAGCTCAACCGAAGAATTTCGCAGCGCGCAGCATCCCGACGTGCCCAGCTGCCTACTACTCGACCTGCAGCTTCCGGGCGCGAATGGGCTGGATTTTCAGCAGGCTCTCGAGCGCGCAGGGATTTCGATTCCGATCATCTTTGTCACGGCCTATGGAGATGTGCCGAGTGCGTCGCGTGCCCTGAGAGCAGGCGCCATCGAGTTCCTGATGAAACCCGTGCAGAAGCACGAGCTTTTAACAGCAATTGAGCAAGCTTTGCAGCATGACCGGGTCCAACGGGTCGTGCGGGCTGAATTTCTCGCCTTGAAAACACGGTTTGACGAACTCACTGCTCGCGAGAGGGAAGTATTGCACCTAGTCACGAATGGGCTCACGAACAAAGAAATTGCCGACCAACTCGGAATCAGTGAAGTCACGACCAAGATGCATCGCGGCCAGGTGATGAGGAAGATGAATGCCGCCTCGATTGCCGACTTGGTGCGAATGTCGGACAAGCTGAAATTCCGCGCTCTTGAGTGAGCCGGTTTGTTGTCCCATCGCGAAGGCCTGGCAATCGTCGGGCCAGTCATCGACGACCGTGGAAACTAACTCTGCATGCCCCGCAATCCGCAAAGGGTAGCCCCCCAGATAGTGACCTTGCCCGCCGACCAGCTGCGTTGCTGTCTATAATCCTGACATGCGCTTTCGGGTAGTAGTTTCCGTGTGTTTCGTCGGGGCTGCACTCTTTGTCAGAGCTGATTCATCGGTTCCCTGGAATGGACGTGTGACGAATGAGCAAGGTGTCGGTGTGGGTGCCGCGACCGTCCGACTGAATTCCGCACAGCGCAATTCTCCTTCCCCGGCCATAACCTCCAGTAGCGGAGAGTTTTCGTTTCCCCAACTCTTGTCCGGAGAGTACAAAGTCACGGTCGAAGTTGCTGGCAAGGTCTATGCCACGAAAGAGTTGCTTCGGGTCGCGGAGAATTCCGCGTTGAGCTTCAACCTTCGCCTTAGCGAGCAGGGAGGAGACCCGCGAGCAATCCTTGAGGGGGGAATCAGTAGTGCGCAGCGAAGTGAGTCATCCGGGGGCGAGCATCTTTCCGGCACAGAAGTATCCAGCCTGCCGTTGAATTCGCGCGACTTCAGCAAGCTCCTGCTGCTTGCCGCCGGCACCATGACCGACACCAATGGCGCTGCGAACTTCACCCAACAATTTGCAGTGAACGGACAGCGTGGCTCGGCGACGGTGTTCGCCATGGATGGCGCCGACACCACCGATCCGGAGATGGGAGGCGCGACATTCTCAAACTTCAATGTCGATGCCATCCATGAAGTGCAGTCGAATGCGGGCGTCATGTCGGCTGACATCGGTCATGGTGGGGCGAGCTACACCAACGTAGTGACGAATTCTGGATCGAATCAGGTCCACGGAACGTTTTTTGAGTTCGTCCGCAACGCCGCCTTCGATGCCCGCAACTACTTTGATCCGCCAAAATCCGTGAGTGGGCGGCGCATCCCTCCGTTCGTGCGGAATGAGTTTGGCTTTACCAATGGCGGCCCTATTGTTCTGCCAGGAATCTACGACGGAAGAAACCGTACGTACTACTTCGGCGAGTATCAGGGATTTCGGCAAGTTCTTGGGACCACTCAAGTCGTGCGCGTGCCGACAGCTGCGGAACGGCAGGGTACCGTGGTTTATAACGGGCCGAATTTCACCGATACTTACTCGATTCCGGTTAACCCGGCCGTCGTGCCCATTCTGAATGCATACCCGCTCCCCAATACTCCCAATGGAAGCTTCGGAGCACGGACGTATTCGGCCTCCTCAAAAGTTTCCACCGTGACCGATCAATTTTCCGTTCGTGTGGACCACAGGATTTCCGACAAAGCGCAACTACTCACCCGCTTTAGCCTCAATCAGGTGACGGGGCCGACGAATAATCCGGACCAGACCGCGATCGATCCACGCTTCGCCGTCCAATTCTTCGATCACCAGCGCAATGCTACGGTCAAGTATTCGCGAACGGTCAGTCCGCACTTCACGTCGGACACATCGCTTGGATACATCCGAAGCACCCCGTTTTTCCCCGCAATCGACCATACACGCCCCGGCATCACCTTTGGCGATGGCCTTTTTGAAGCCTTCAATGCCCCTGCTGGGTCGATCTACGGTTCTTACGGAAATCTGATCCAGTTCAAGCACGACATGTTGGCCATCCATGGGACACACAGTTTCAAGTTTGGCGCAGAGATTCGTGTGAATCGTGATTCCACAATTTTTGGAATCGCTCCAAACGGCACCTATACTTTCGGGAGCGGAGCCGCGTACTCGCCTGTTTTTATCCCCTCGGCGAGCGGCAATCACGACGTCCAACCCGGCGACCAACTCCCCGATTCGCTATTTGGCTTGCTCACGGCGACACCTTACTCCTACAGCATCTATGCGGTTGCGCCGTTCACCCCGACGGGCGGGCGATTCAACGAAGCTGGGGTTCGGCGCGAAGCATACAACTTCTATTTCATGGATACCTGGAAAGCGACGCCCCAACTGACCTTGACCTACGGGCTGCGCTATGAGGTCAACAGTCGCATTCATGAAGCGACCAAGCGTACATCGTCCATGATGTTTCTCGACTCGGGCGCGAAACCCGCGTCCTATCTGGACCACACTGCGAAACAGATATTCGTTGTCGATCCACAGCCTCCCTACAACCAGGACTGGGGGGGATGGGGTCCGCGTGTTGCGATGGACTACGCGCTGCCGCACCAAACTGTTTTGCATGCGGGAGCGGCGATCACAACCTTGCTTCCAAATCTGTGGCAGGACAACTTTCTCACCGCCGGGGTGCCGTTCGTATATCCCGCCTTCGTCAGTGCGACGCCCTCGATTTCGGTGCCGTTCAGCAATACCATTGTCCCGCTGCAGGTTCCAACGGCATACGCCACCAACGGGCAACCAGTATTTCCTGCCGGAACCACGCAAAGTGTGAAACCAAACACCATCCTTGACCTCGATCGCCTTCAGGCCGATATTTCGGCGAGTGTCCCTGGCCACCAGGTGCAATTGGTGCCGGTGAGTGGCCTTCAACGCGACTTCCGCAACGGGTATGTCGCGTCCTATACTCTCGGACTGGACCACGATTTCTTTCGCGATGTGAAGTTCAGCGCTTCTTACGTCGGTACGGCCGGCGTCCACTTGGCAAGAATCTTTTCACCCAATGGCTATGGCGGCGCTGGCCCGGCCTTTGCACCTTACACTCGCTTTGATTCTGCGGGAAATCCTACTGGAGGGTATGGCGCCGAGACCATAATTAGCAGTGGCTCTCATTCCTCCTATCACGCGCTGCAAACCAGTTTGACTAAAAATTCTGCGCGTGCCGGACTTGGTCTTCAAGCAAGCTATACCTATTCGAAGGTCCTCGACGATACCAGTGCAGTGCTGGTCGGTTCAGGTTCGACCGGAACCGTGCTGCAGACCGGACCACAGAATCCTTGGGACCCGGCCGCGGAGAAAGGCCCGGCGACTTTCGATGTAACGCACGTCTTCACGGCTAGCGTGATTCAGCTCTTGCGGCTTGAGCGCGTCAGCTTCCTGCGCCCGCTCGGGAAAACCCTCACGTCGGGATGGCAGTTTCTGAACGTCACCACCCTGATGACGGGGGCACCGTTCGGTGTCTATTCCGGCGTTCAACAGACCGACGCCGGCTTGGGCGGGGCCGATCGCCCAGACATGGTTTCGCCGCCCCAGTTCTCGACCGGTCGTGCCGATCGACAGGACTATTTCGGACGCGGGCAGAGCAACAACGCCTTCTTCTTTACTCCCATCAATCTGCCCGGAGGAACTGGCCCGAACCATGGCCGCTTCGGGACGCTCGGGAGGAACACATTCCGGGGGCCTGGTTTTCACAACTTTGATGTGGCGCTGATCAAAGACACGCCTTTCGGACGCAGAGGCAACGCCGAATTTGGCACGATTGAATTTCGCGCCGAATTCTTCAACCTGCTTAACCTTGTGAACTTCGGATTGCCCAACAACATCGTGACCGGCAGCGGCTTCGGATTCATCAGCAAAACCGCTGGAACCTCGCGACAAATTCAGTTTTCTCTAAAGCTGCTCTACTGAGGTGGCGAGGGCTGGCGAAAAGTCCCCGACACCTCCCCCCTCATTTCATCGTGCTGCTTTGGACGATCTGCACGGGGCCGAGCAAACCAGAGGCCCACAAGGGGGCTGAGGCTTTGTAGAATTTCGGGGTTGTGAAGGTGTACTGCTTCGTCGCATTCGGTTGCCGGTCACCGATAATGCGATTTGCCCACCCATTCGTGACTTTCACTTCGACCTGGTTTTCTCCCGGTTTAAGCACCGACGTTATGTCTACCCGGAACGGTTGCGTCCATACAATGCCCACGTCCTGGTCGTTGACCGAAATCTGAGCAAGGTTTTTGACGCTGCCCAGGTCCAGCCATATGCGTGCGTCCGGTTTGATCCACGTGGCAGGCACGTCTATCGACTTTCGATAAGTGGCCGTGCCGGAGAAGTACTTAATGCCCTCATTGGGGTTCTCATTCCACGGGGAAAGCGTGTCGAACGTAGCTGAGGCAGGGGCACCGAGATCAGCCGGGAAGCTAACCTCCCAGGGACCATCGATGTTTGCCAGAGGCGTTTCGACCATGGCGGGGAGGGTCCGTGAGGGAACTGTTGCCGGCTTGCGGAAGACCACGAACACCGTTTGCCATGGAGCGAGTTTCAAGGGAACGGTGGTGTGTCCCGAGGCGGTGTAATAAGACGACGGCTCGATTGTGCCCGTTTCCGCATGCCACAATTCCGCTGCTTTCCCCGTCACTCGGAAGTTCGCGCTCAGGTTTTCATAACGGTCGTTGCGATTGTTGAGGAAGTAGAGGTCGCCGTCTGCGACTTGGCGGTGAACGAAGAGCACATTGGTGTCCGGTTGCGGACGGGTGTAAGTGAAATCGGGAGCCACGTGCAGTCCGGCGAGTGTCTCGCGCAGCGTCTGCTTCCCGTATACACGACCTTCGCCCACAGCAGCTCCGTCACCTGCCCCCCAAAGCTCATTGGCAATCTTATGGAACTCATTCGCGTCGTCGGCAAGACTCGGCGTGTCGGTGGGCTTTGCTCCCCAGACGATGGCTCCAGCCTGTACGAGTTCGCGAATCTTGCGAAGCACCGGAACTGACATTTGCTGGGCGTGGGGATCAAGCGCTAGCACGCGATAATGCATCCCACTTGGCGTGCTCAGTTGTCCATTCTTGAAGGTCAGCACGTGGATGAGCGCATCAGCATTGATGTAGTCGAAGTTGTAACCGTCAGGAATCGGCGGAGCCTTGTGCAAGAAAAGGTCGGTCAGATTCGTGTCCTCGCCGTAGAAGTAAACAATATCGGCAACAAATTTTCCTTGCTGTAGCAGATACGAACTGCGCGCGAGGTACGTGACCCAGGGCTTTGCCTGTTCCGCCCAGGTTTCGTTTCGGTTGAACCATTGGCCGAAGGGGCCAAGGCTAAAGCCCGGCCTCTTGTCCAACGGCTGATGAACAGAGGTGTGAATGACGAAACGGTTCAGCCCCATGGTCATTTCTTTATCGGCGGTGGGCTTCAGGGTCAATGGAGACCATGCGTACGCGCCTGAAGAGGCCGTCATCGATTCTGCTGCCACGAGGTTTTGTCCGTAAATATGAGCTACGGAGGCCGATTCCCGAATGTCAGCGTTGTAGCCGGGGAGGTCGTTGTTTACGCCAGGTTTCTGCGTCCACATCGCCGACATGGGAACATCGTTGCTGCGTTTTACCTGCATGCCGTCCCCGATAAACGCACGGCCTTCCTCATGCGACTCGCCATAGTGGCCCATGCCGCGGTCGTGCACCATTTTGGTGATCAGGTCGTAGTGATAGTCAGCAAGCATGTCGCCGAGCGTCTCGCGCAAATCCCACAAAAAGCCTTCACTGGCTCTTGTGTTGTCGATGACTCGGCCCGCGAGGACCGGCATCCAGGGACGCGGGTCATAACCACGGCGTTTGGTGAACTCCGCGATCAGATTGTCGGTCCAGTTCTGCACACCCGCTTCCCAGCTGTCGTTGATCACATATTGCAAGCCGCGCTTGCCCATCAGGTCGCCAACCGTGTCTTTGTAGTTATCGAGATAGGTAGTCATGTACTGCTCTACGTCATCCGGATTCAGCTTGTCCACTTCGGGTCCGGTACCCTCCGGCGATGCTGGATGGTTCGTGATCCCCAGCAGTGAATAGCCAAAGCGCAGGACGACCCAGTTGCCTGCCGGCGGGGTCCACTGGAGCGTACCGTCGGGTTGCATTTTGGCCGTCAGGTCGAGGACGTCGTCTTTGCGAATCCCATCGGCTGCAGCAACGTCGGGGGTCGGATAGGGATCGAAACTGGGCAGATTAGCGAATGCAGCCTTCTCTTCAAAGCGGCTGATGCGCGCACCGGGATGCAGCACCAGTTCCGAGATCTCGAAGTTGGGATTCGGTTTCATAGCACTGGTATCGCCGAAGGCGTTTTCCACATCAAATTCCGAATTGCCGAAGCCGGCGGGAGGCTTCGTCAGAAAGCCTATGCGAAAAAACTTCGCGGCTGTGGCGGGAAACGCAATCGTGTGCTCGGCACCACCGTCGGCGGGAATGTCGGCAAGCTTTCGGAAGCTTTGGCCATCGTCGCTGGCCTCAACGTCGGCGATAGATGGGGCTGCTCCGAACATGTTTGCCATGGAAGCGAGCGGATCGTTGATCACCAATGTCACTGCGCGCATAGTCTGGGGAGAAGAAAACTCATATTGAATCCAGGCCTGCTGGCCTGCCGCAGCTTTGGGCAGCTGTGTCGTCTTGACCAGGTCGCCGTCGCTCAATAAAGCAACATCTGGATTTCCGCTACTGGCCGTGATCTTAGGCTTCAAAGTGGAGGCGGGGACATCGCTTTCGGGTGCGCGATATGCAAGGACGGCCGTATCCGCGTAGAAAGCTGGTGCAGACGGCTGAGGCTGCCCGGTGAAGGCCGCGAGGAAATCAAAAACTGGCAAATTCTGAAAAGGCCCGGTTGTGGTTGGGGGGTGCGGTAGAATGCCCGAAAAAGGCTTGCCTCCCTCGATTCGGAGTTCGCTCCAGACCACTTTTTTCATGCCTTGGTTCGGTTTCACCCACGGGCCCCCGGATTCGCTCCATCCTGGTGATCCGGCGATTGCTTCTTCGAGACCGAGTTGATCGGCCAGCGTAGTCGCGTAGTTGAATGCGTCCTTCCATTCGGGAGTCATGTACACCAGGCGCTTATCAACGAACTTGGGGGTGTTCAGCGCGGCATCAAAATTCTGGAAGCCCCCGAGACCAACGCGATGCATCCACTCCAGGTCGGCCTTGATGCCTTCTTTGGTGATGTTGCCGTTCATCCAGTGCCACCACACGCGCGGCCGGGCGGAGTTAGGGGGATTCTCAAAGCCTTGCTTCAGAGAGTCGGTGGAAGTTTGGCCTAGTACGGCCGAGGACAGGGCCGAGAACAACACGAGGGTCATGACGCGACCCACATGACGCAGTTTGTGCATGCTTTCTCCTCACAAGGCTGACAGCGACTTTGAACGGGGCAGTTTACGCCAGCGATCAGGTGGGCGATGGTCTCATCTGCCAAGACTTCGGGTCAACGCGAGCTTTGCGTTTCGTAATGAGAAACGTAAACCGAGAGCGAGTCGATCACGCGGCTGGAGCCGCGTTCGGGTCGCGTCCCGCGGTGGCAGGCCTAATCCCGCTCCTATAGCTTTTGCATGCAGAACCAAATGCCTGGCCGAACCCTCTTCTAGGCCGAAGCAGCTACCCGGTCGAAGGCGGCTGAATTTTGCAGCAGACCGTCATTGGGATAGAAGTGGTCCACCGTGATCGGAGTCAAAAGTTTGTGATCCACGAATACCGCCGGGGGAACAGGTTTCTTGTTCAGAATATCGAGACTCACCCGGACGAGGTCTGGGCCATAGCGTTCGGGAAAGAAGGCGACGGAACCAACAAACCGGGTACTCGGCTGGCGCAGCTCGCTGCGTCCTTCGGGAGAGGCATTCTGTCCCATGACGGCGCAAGTGTCGGCACGTCCAGCTTCCTCAAAGGCGCGCAGGGCTCCGATGGCGCTCACGTCGTTAATACCCCCAACCACGATACGGTGTGAGCGGGATTGCCGGATGTGCCTTCGGACAACTTCAAAGCTTGGCCCCAACTCGCCATCGCCGTTGAGGTGAGTAACACGCGCGTTTTTGGCAGCGGGAAGAGTGAGATTGATTCCCACCAACATTCCGGTTAATCGCATCTGCGGCAGATTCCCGGCCCGTGGCAGTTCGAGGAGGATAATCTCGTCCAGTTCGGAGTGCCAGTGCTCCTTTACCCATCGTCCAAGATATTTCCCGCCGATCAGCCCAGCTTCATAATTGTTGGCACCGTAGTAGGTGGCGCCAGGGTGGGGAATGTCGATGGCTATCATCGGAATGCCGGCTTCGCGATATTTGGCGGCCACAATGGGAGCGATCGTTTCGTCGGTCTGAAATTCGATTGCGAGATCGACTTTCTCGCGTACCAGAAGTTCGGCGTTGCGCTGAGCGGTCTTGGCACTGTAGCGGTTGTCGAGAGCTATCAGTTCGATCCCTTCTTCTTTGGCAGCGCGTTCTAGGCTGGCGGAGACTTCTCTCGAAAACTGATAATTGGTCCCCTGGGCGGCGTACCCAAGGCGGCAGATCCGCTGCTTCGCTGGCCGCAGGCTCGACTGATACAGATTAGCGCCGATTTTTTCGATCAGCCCGCACTTCTCGAGCGTGTAGAGCAGGCGGAAACTCATGGTTTTGGGCAGCCCGCTGCGCTGGGCGATTTCCTTCAGTGGCAGGGCTTCTCCCGGGGAACGAAAAGCCGAAAGAATCCGGGAAGAGTGCACAACTGACTTGACCAGGTAGGGGTCCCGAGTACGGTTTTCGTTACTCATAGAGGACGAATTAGATGTCACAATACCAACGTCTATTGTTCCGCAGCGCGAAACCGATAAGGGTTTCAGCAGAGCTGGGAAGCATAGTAAAGCGGTGGATAAACTGCTTGCAAGTCTGCTCTGCGGAACGGCTTTGAATTTCGCAGTGCAAAAAAGCACTATTTGGGATACAAAAGGCGTGACCAGGAAGCCGAGTCTGTGTAAATTCCCTGAAATGCGGTGCATGCCATGAATTTATCGAATACGCAAAGAATCTTTCAGGCTATCGAGACCCTGCGGATCGAGATCCCGTCGTGGGGGTTCGCCAATACCGGAACGCGCTTCGGGAAGTTTCTGCAACCGGCTGCCGCCGCCACCACAGAAGAAAAGTTCAGCGACGCCGGGGAGGTCCACCGGGTTACCGGTGTTTGTCCCACGATTGCCATCCACGTACTGTGGGACTGTCCCGCGGGGGATCTCAGCACCCACGAGATCACCAAACTCTCCGAGCGTCATGGAATTCAGCCCGGTTCAATCAATACGAACTTATTTCAAGATCAGATTTACAAGCATGGATCCTTCGGAAATCCAGATCCCTCGATACGCTCGCAGGCGTTGCAGCACACAAAAGACAGCATAGAGATTGCCCGACAGCTGCACAGCCGCGACGTCTCCATGTGGTTCGCGGATGGGTCGAACTATCCTGGAACCGCGAACATTCGCCAGCGCAAGCGTTGGTTCGAGGAGGCACTAGCAAAAGCGCATGGCAATCTGGCTCCTAACCAGAGACTCCTGGTCGAATACAAGCCCTTTGAGCCAGCTTTCTATCACACCGACATCGCCGATTGGGGCATGGCGCTACATATGGCAAGATCTGCGGGTAACCAGGCAAAGGTGCTGGTCGATACCGGGCACCACTATCAGTCGCAAAACATTGAGCAAATTGTAGCCTGGTTGCTTTCCGAACAAATGCTCGGGGGGTTCCATTTCAACGATCGTCGCTATGCAGACGACGATTTAACGATTGGATCGATTGACCCATACCAGGTATTCCGCATTTTCCACGAGATCTTTTCTTACGAGTGGGAAACAGGTCAGAAGGCGGATATTGCTTACATGATCGATCAAAGTCACAACCTGAAAGGGAAGATCGAGGAGACAATTCAAACCGTGACGATGGCGCAGGTGCTATTCGCCAAGGCGGCGTTAGTGGACCACGCGGCCCTCGCTTCGGCGCAGAAGAAGTGTGATCTCATCCATGCTGAGTCGTTGCTACAGGATGCTTTCAATATCGACGTGCGGCCTGCTATCCAGGATTGGCGGGAGTCGAAGGGGCTGCCGCGCGATCCCTTGAAGACATTCCTGGAGAGCGGCTACATGGAGCGCATCACCAAGGAGCGCGCTGCCCGCAATTCCCAAAGCATTTCTTCGTATGCCTGATGGGTCCAAAACATATCTTGCGTTTGATCTTGGGGCGGAGAGTGGGCGTGCCGTTCTCGGGAGGGTTGATCGCGGCGTTATCACGACCCAAGAACTGCACCGCTTTCCGAATGAACCAGTCGAATATGGCGGGTCGCTTCATTGGGACGTTCCGCGTTTGTGGTTTGAAATGCGCAAAGCGCTTAGCGAATTGCGCCAAATTCCATTGTCCGGAATGGGCGTGGATACCTGGGGGGTGGATTATGCCCTGTTGGGCGAGGGTGGCGAACTCCTGCAGAATCCCTATCACTATCGTGACAAGCGCACCGATGGAGTGATGGATCAGGTATTTCAATCCGTTTCCCGCGATGAGATTTACGCGGAGACTGGCATTCAGTTCATGTCCATCAACACGCTTTATCAGCTGTGCGCGGCGAAACGGGATACTCCTGAGTTGCTGAAAGCAGCACGAACGCTGCTTACCATGCCGGACCTGTTCCACTATTGGCTGACCGGCAACGCGCGTTGCGAATTCACCAATGCCACGACCACGCAGATGGTAAATGCAGTTTCGCGGACCTGGTCACGGAAGTTGATGGAAAAGCTGCAGCTCCCTACGAACTTGCCGGCACCGATCATCGAGCCGGGTTGTGCGGTGGGTAGTTTGTCGACACAAGCAGCTTCGGGCATGGCCCTGGCCGGAACGCCAGTGATCGCGCCAGGCACGCACGATACCGCATCCGCCGTTGCCGCGGTTGCAGCGCGAGATGGTACCGCATTCCTGAGCTCAGGGACGTGGTCTCTGATTGGGACAGAGTTGACCGCTCCGCTCATCAATGGGGATAGCTTGCGGTTGAATTTCACAAACGAGGGCGGAGTGTGCGGCACCACTCGGCTTCTCAAGAACGTGATGGGTCTCTGGATGCTGCAATGCTGCCGCCGAGCTTGGTCCTCGGAAGGCCGCGGATACAGCTACGCTGAGCTTATGGAACTTGCAGTGGGCGAACCAGCGTTCCAACAACTGGTCGATCCAAATGACGAGTCGTTTCTGCACCCTGTGAGCATGCCTGAGGCAATCGACAGGTTTTGCGACAAAACTCAGCAACCCAGGCCGAGTAACCCTGGTGCCTACGCCAGAGCAGTCCTCGAAAGCCTGGCACTGAAATACGCGGCGGTCATCGGCGAGATCGAGCAACTCACAGGGAAGTCAATCAGCGATATTCGCATTATTGGCGGCGGATCCAAGAATCAACTGCTGAATCAATTCACTGCGGACGCCACCGGTCGCAGAGTGCTGGCCGGCCCAGTCGAAGCCACGGCTCTGGGCAACCTCGCCATTCAGATCCTTGCGACGGGAGAGGCTAGTTCGCTCGCCGAAGCGCGCGCCATGATCGATCGTTCTTTCCCTACCGAGATATTTGAACCACTTGACCGGGATCGCTGGCAGAAAGAGTGTGAAAGATTTCAACAGTACTTAGGGATCGCTTATGCCTGAAATAGCAGAACTCATAGAACTCAAAGACTTGTGGGATGAGCAACACGCGCGCGACCTGGGTGGAAATCAACTGGCCCTGCTGCGCTACCGCTCAAACCTGTTGGGGGCGGACCTCCGAATCACGAATTTCGGCGGCGGAAACACCAGCTCGAAATTCGAGTTGCCAGATCCGTTCTCAGGAGATCCCGTCCGCGTGCTCGCGGTAAAGGGCAGTGGGGGAGATATCGGTTCTATCACGGAATCAGGCTTCGCGATTCTATACCTGCAAAGGGTGTACCAACTCAAGAGTCTTTATCGCGGCGAGCGGCATGAAGATGAAATGGTGCGCTTTTATCCTCTCTCGGCGTTCGGCGAAAACAAAGTCGCCGCCTCGATCGACACTCCCTTGCACGCCTTCCTTCCCTTTGAGCATGTAGATCACCTGCATCCAGATTGGGCGATCGCCCTCGCAGCGAGTGCGAACGGAAGGAAGAAGCTCGAGGAGTTCAACCAACAGTTTGGACGACGAATCGTCTGGCTACCGTGGCAGAGACCTGGCTTCGAGCTTGCCCTGCAACTGGAGCGTGCGGTCGCGGAGAACCCGGGAGCCGAAGGCCTGATTCTGGGGGGGCATGGTTTGTTCACATGGGGTAACACACAGCGTGAATGCTACCTGAACAGCATTCGCACCATTGACCAGATGGGCGAATTCGTTGCAGAACATCAAAGGAAAAAAGGCACGCTGTTTGGGGGGGTGGCGTGTTCGACAGCGGTGGACCGCGCGCAGGTGGCGGGCAAAATTTTGCCGTCGTTGCGTGGGGCAGTCTCTTCAAACCGGCGCATGATCGCACACTATACCGATCACGAAGACGCGCTCACCTTCGTCAATTCCAAATGGGCGCAAGAACTGAGCGCGCTAGGCACCAGTTGCCCGGATCACTTCCTGCGCACTCGAGTATGTCCCATGTTTGTCCCATGGATCCCGCAGACCGAAGATGCGAATGTGCTGAAGAGCCACATTCAGGAGCAAGCGAAGCAGTATCGCGTCGACTACAAGAAGTACTACGATAGGTTTGCCACCGCAGACTCGCCCAAGTTGCGCGACACAAACCCTTCCGTAGTCCTCATCCCAGGGGTTGGTCTGTTCGGATTCGGAAAGAACAAGAAAGAAGCGCGCATCACCACCGAGTTCTTCATCAATGCCATCCATGTGATGGCCGGAGCGAATGCACTAGAAGACGGCCGTATCTCCGATCCTCTGCCGCAGGCGCGCACACCCGAGCAGTCAAAGGAATTCACCCAGTTTCACAATTACGTAGCCCTTCCACGCTTGGAGGCATTTCGGATCGAGTACTGGGCTCTCGAAGAGGCCAAGCTGCAACGCATGCCGGCCGAGGCAGAGTTCAGCCGCAAGATCGCGCTCGTGGTTGGCGGTGCCAGCGGAATCGGGAGGGAAGTTGCTCTCCTGCTGGCGAAGAAAGGCGCGCACGTGGTTATTTCCGATTTCGACGCTGCCGGGGCAGAAGCAGCCGCAAAAGACGCGGCTTCGGTGTCATCGAAGGAGCAGGTTGCTCACGTCAGAGCCGACCTCAGCAAAGCGGAAAGCCTTTCTGATGCGGCGAGCTTTACCATCTCGCAATTTGGAGGGATCGATTGCATCGTAAACACCGCTGCTATTTATCCTGTGCCAGCATCTGACGGCGAACTGACTGAGATGCAGTGGGCCAACACCTTCCTACTTAACGTTACGGGAAACTACATGCTTGCTCGGCAGACAAGGTGGGTGTTCCTAGATCAGAATCTTCCAGGGGCGATGGTTCTAACCGGATCGGCCAATGCGGTGGTCCCGAAAAAAGGAAGCGAGGCTTACGACACCAGCAAAGCCGCTTTGAACCATCTAATTCGAGAGCTATCGATCAACCTCAGCCCGATCGTCCGAGTGAACGGGATCGCACCGGCGACCGTCGTGGCGGGTTCAACGATGTTCCCGCGAGACCGAGTCATGCAATCTCTCGATAGGTACAAGGTCGCCTACTCGCCTGAGGAAGACACCGAGGCTCTCCGATCCAAGCTTGCCGACTTCTATGCACAGCGTACGCTGACCAAGCAGGCGATTCTTCCTCAGGATTGCGCCAATGCTATCGTCTGGTTATTGAGTGAGCAAAGCGGCAAGACCACGGGACACATCATCCCCGTGGATGGCGGGCTGACGGAGGCGTTCCTGCGCTGAGACTATGAAACGAATTTGTTTCGTCCTGCAGGTAAAACCAGATCGTTTGGAGGAGTACAAGCGGCGTCACCGGGCTGTCTGGCCGGAGATGCTAAATGCTCTGCGCGAGACAGGTTGGACTAACTACTCGCTGTTTTTGCGAGAGGACGGTTTGCTGGTAGGGTATCTCGAAACCGAGGATTTCGAACGCGCGCGCGCGGGCATGGCGTCGCGCGAGGTGAATGACCGTTGGCAAAGCGAGATGAGGGACTTCTTCGTACAGCCGCAAGGTCTTACACCGGACCGCGCCATGCAACCGCTCGAAGAGGTTTTTCATTTGTGACTAAGGGGCACTCATGGCTGCAAACCCGGTCGTAGGAGTCGTCTATCACTGGCTCGGAGGTCTCGCCTCCGGAAGTTTTTATGTGCCGTACAAGGGCGTGAAGCGCTGGGCGTGGGAGACGTATTGGCTTGCGGGTGGCTTTTTCAGCTGGATCATTGCCCCCTGGATTATTGCGGGATTTCTGACTAAAGATCTTCTCGCGGTATTGCATGAAGCGCCTGCATCGGCCCTGTTCTGGGCCTTCTTTTTCGGACTGCTCTGGGGAGTGGGCGGACTTACCTTCGGCCTTACCATGCGCTATCTAGGCCTGTCGCTCGGGATGGCCGTGGTTTTGGGCCTGTGCGCCGCGTTCGGCACACTGATGCCTCCCATCTTCCGCGGAGAGTTCATGACACAGGTTCTCGGAACCACCTCAGGGAAAGTAATTTTGCTCGGGGTCTTCGTTTGCCTGCTCGGCATCACGGCGGCCGGGTTCGCGGGTATCTCCAAAGAGCGTGTTATGTCCCCCGAACAGCAGAAGGCGGCCATTGCGGAATTCGATCTGCGCAAGGGCGTGGGCGTGGCAATCCTCTCTGGCGTGATGAGCGCCTGCTTCGCATACGGACTCGCGGCAGGCGATCCTATCAAAGCCCTGACCCTCGAGCATGGGACATCATCGTTGTGGCAAGGATTGCCGGTGTTGGTGGTCGTACTGATTGGCGGGTTCTTGACGAACTTCGTCTGGTGTCTGATTCTTCTTGCTCGCAATAAGACCGGATACCAATACTTCGATTCGCGCATTCGTTCGAATGGTCACCCAGACGACGCTATCATCGAGACCGCGGTTGATGCCCCCGGGCGCGAAGTGGCGGAACAAATGGGTGTGCAACATCAGACACTAACCGCTATGGCAGTGGTGGAGAGGTCCGCCTCCATGCCCGTGGAAGTGCGTGCGCCCATGCTGAGGAACTATCTTTTATGCGCGCTTGCCGGAACCACCTGGTATTTCCAATTTTTCTTCTACACCATGGGTGAGAGCCAGATGGGCCGTT
The DNA here is from genome assembly GCA_035606605.1 of Terriglobales bacterium. Lineage (GTDB taxonomy): Bacteria > Acidobacteriota > Terriglobia > Terriglobales > Acidobacteriaceae > Gp1-AA145. Next base: position 27,932 of record DATNEX010000091.1, on the reverse strand, counting down.
ATAAGTTCTCTAGTTGGACCCTCCACATGGCGAGCATCATCATCTTCAGCAGCCTTTGGGGAATTGGCTTCAAGGAGTGGAAGGGTGCAGGCATTCGCGCCGGACTGCTCTTAACACTTGCCTTATTCTTGCTGGTTGCTTCCACGGTAATCGTTGGATATGGAAACTACTTAGGCCTCTCGCCACAGTAAGTTAGATCGCGAGTAAGTCGAACAATCGTGCCTTCTGCCGTGCCGTTTTGATGTTCTGCCCGATCGGCTCGTGGCCTATGTTTGGCCCCGGGCGGGTGGCACGAAGTTCTCGATAAATTTCACAACCCGGATGGCCGTCGATGCGCAAGCAGCTCCGCATTCGCTCTATGACTACTACAACCCCGATGCGAGTGTTACCGTGGCGCCAGATCGCTTCCTGGTGGTGGAACCTGCATCAGTCTCCCAGCGGTAATGCTCGCCTGCCTGATTTAGCGGGCGCGGACCTCGAGTTGAATGGGCCGCGCGGTTGAACTTACAGCCGGGTCATAGTATTCATACACCCGGGATTTAAAGGTTCGAGCTCGTACCGGGTACTTCGCCCGCAAGCGGAATTTCAAGTTCACCGTGCTGCCCGGGGCGAACGAGTCAAAGTAAAGGATCGCTTGCGTTGCGGTTTGAGTGAATTTCTCCAACCGGCCGCTCTTCATGGTCGCGCTCTGTTCCTGATACGTCTGCAAGTCCTCGCTCATCAGATCGAATCCCGGAGGGATCCCGAGATCGACCATGACCATCTGGGCGGTCTTACTCATATTGTTCTTAACGGTCGCGGTAGCGGTTGCTATATCGTCCTGTGCCAGGTGCGTACGATCGTAGACGACATTGATTGAAAGCGGTTCGTTGACGTCCTTCTCGACCCACGGCACGAAGTAGCTGCCAGCGACCTGGTATGCGAGGCCGCCCTTGCCTTCAAACCGCAGCGTTACCTTGTTCGGTTCGTTCATGTCGAAAGATTTGAGCACAAACTGATGCAGCAGGTCGTTGTTGTCGGCATTGAGCGTGAGCCTCTGCACGGGCTTGTCGTTCAGCAGGACCTCGACTGTGCCGTGCACATCGGCGGCGCTCTTCTCACTCGCGAGCAGAAGCGCGCGTAAGGCCATGATCGTTGCCTGGGTGGTGCCCCAGGTCCCGGCGGCACTCTTTTTTGCAGTGATATAAGCGAGTGCCTTCCGTGCTGTCAAGGAAGCTTCGCCCCACTTGAGCAGGGCCTGAACCGCAAGCCCGGTGGTTTCGATGCTGGCGCTTTCGCCGGTCGCGTACACGCCGGTTTCATCCGACGTCCACCACGCTTGGTCGCCCTTTTCGAGTTTTGCGTCCAGCAAAACTTGCATTGCGCGCCGCGTGAAATCGCGGTCCTTCCCGTAGTCCACTGCAAAATTTGCCAGCACCGCAAGGGTGTAGCCGTCGGCTTTCCCGTCCAGATGCTTCTCGATGTACTGCTTCGCACGCTCGACAGCCGGGCCTTGATATCCGGTATTTTCCAACGACCAGGCAAGGTAGGCCGTGATGCGTAGCACATCGCGGTTGAAACGATTTGTCGCTCCTTCATTAATGAACTGCGTGTCAGGCCGCCAGCTTCCATCCGTTTGTTGTTGGGACGCAAGCCATTGCTGAGTCCGTGTGATGAGGCGAAGGTCGACATCATGAACCTTCGCCATGTCGGAGAACTCCATAAGTCCGTAGGCGGTAAGAATTTTGTTTGCCGGAGCATTGCCGAACCAAGAAAACCCTCCACCGGGAACTTCAAACGTGAGCAGGCGCTGATATCCGTTGGCGATGAAGCCTTCCGCCTTGGCGTGCACCTCGGGCGTGAGTTTCTTCGTGCGCTTCATATAGTCGAGTGCAAGCACGTTGGGATAGGTGCTTGATGAAGTCTGTTCGAAGCAGCCGTAGGGCATCTGCAAGATCTTGTCCATCCCCTCGATGATCTGGCTCAGCGGGCCGGGATAGAGCCGCACGTAGATCTTGCTGGCATCGGCGATTGCTTCAGGAGGGAACTGAATTTCATGCTCTACCGAACCTTCCAGGTGTCCGTTGAAAGCGACACTCTGCTCGCGGCCATTGGGAATGACTTCGATGTCTCGGACGACGATGTCAGCGCGCTGGCTCGCGCCCTGCGTCTGAGCTGAAAGCGTCAGCTTAAACTTGCCGATCTTCTGGGCTTGGATCATGAACTGCGAGCCACCGACACGGGAGGAATCTACCGAGATAGACTTGTCGGAGGCATCATCCACCAGGTTGAACCACTCCTCTGGTGTGAGTTTCAGGCTCACATCGCTACGAGTGCCGGAATAGTTGTAAACCGCAACCGGGATCGCGACCCGATCACCTTGGGTGAGAGTTACGGGCAAATCGAGATCTACAAAGAAATCCTGGAATACCTTCAAGCTCGAGGTTGCGCTTCCGAGCGCGCCGCGGGTGGTTGATGCAAGCATGGACATTCGCCAGGTTGTGATCGAGTCAGCGAGAGGAATGCTGATACTGGCGCGTCCGTCCGAGTCGGTAATGATTTCAGGATTGATGTATAGAGCTTCGGGGAAGTACGACCGCACCCGCGCCGCGGGCGCGTCATCCTTCTCGTTGGCCGCTCTAGTAATGCTATTGACGGCCATCATTGGCGTTGCCGCGGGCATAGGTGCTTCCATTGCTTTCATCCTGAGCTGAGGCCTCCCATTCACGGCCATGTCTTCGACCTGAAAAGCGCGGCCCAACACTCCACCACCCATACCGGTACCGGCAGGAGCGGCCGCGGCCTGAGCCCTTATTTCAACCATCTCAGTGGCAGCTCCAACTTCGAGTTTTGCCGAAAGCACGGCGCGGTCTCGTGGTTGAAGCTTCAAGTCCGAAATCGCGGCGATCCGGAATCCCGGAGATGACACGCGAATCTCATACCGGCCGGCCGGCAAGCCCGACATATTGAATTGCCCTTCAGGATTCGTCTTGGCCTTACGAACCGCCGCCATGCCGATCATGCGAGCCTCGACCGTCGCGCCGGGCACGACCGCGCCAGAGAGATCTATGACTGTCCCGGTGATCTCCCCCAGTCCGTTAAACGGCCCGCGTTCGTGTTCAACGTGGACCTCGATAGGATCAGTTGTCTGGGATGGGTTGACCAGGGAAGCAGTTTGTACCTGGACCAGTGCCGCCATATCATCGCCGGTGTCGAACTGGCGGTCGGGCCCGGCACTGCGAACCAGAAAGTTCCCCTTGTCGCCCCGCCAACGTGGACCAGTGCGAAGCGGTGTGCCCCATGCGTCACGCGTCTCGGGTGTGCCGGAAGCGAGGCCCTGGGCAAAAGCCTTGTCGACGTTTGCGCGCCCGCCATTGCGGTTCAGTTGGCCCGCGATGCGCTTCGCCATCCGCTCGACCTGGGCGATGAATGCGGTTTGATAGCGCTGCGCATATTCCGCGTACTTCACGGTGGGAATGACGCGCCCGAACTCAGTGTCGAACCTGTTGCCGCCAACCAATTCCGTTGCTGCAAACAAAGCTTTGGCTGCCCGGTCACGCTGATTGAGTTTGGAATCGTCAACCGGTTCGACGATATCCGGCATGCCGAGCGAGTGGATCTCGTATCGCGGCTTCATTACTTCCTGTTCCAGGTAGAAGAAGACCTTGGCAAATCCCGGCTGCTTCTCGGCCAAGGCGAACACGGCTTCATCAACAGCCTGCACGCCCAGCGCGGCACTGATACCCTCGCCTCGCGCGTTGGTCACATGGAAAGAGACGTGAGCATCATCGCCGGGCTTGTAGACGGTAGCATCAGGCGTGGCTTCGATCTTCAGTTCATCTGCAGGTTCGACGAAAATCAAACGATGGTCGCCGACGGGCTGTGCGTCACTCCCAAACAGGTAGGCATTGAAGTCCACGACCCCAGAGAGGTCGGGGGTTGCGGTAAAAGAAAGGTCGGCCTGGCCGCGAACGATATCGAGGTCGCGGGTGAGAATCGTTTGGCCTTCCTTCACGACGTCAACGTAAGCAGTCCCGCGTTCTTTCGTTGAAAAGACCTGCAGTTGAATGCGATCACCCGTGCGATATACGGCTTTTTCGATACGGAGCAGAATCTGGTCAGTGCCGGTGCGAGCCGGTAAGGCAACCGAGATTGCTGCCGCGTTTCCATCCTGATCCTGTGCCTTGATAGCGATTTTCTGCTCGACTGCGGTGGCTTTGATGGCAATTACCCCAACTCCGCCGTCGTCGGTCGAAACTCGCTGATCTCTCCCGCCGTAGGAAATGCTGAGGTCGGTTTTTGCCGGCGCGCCGTCGGCGTAGGAAGAAAGGATGAAGACTTGGTTTTCGAGGTTGGGAACTACGCCACCGCCCTCCGGTACAGCCGTGATCACAAGCGGAGATTCGCTCACCGTGATCGCTTCGCCCCGCGTTTCCGAGTGCGCAGCAGAATCTTTTACCGTCGCTTCAATCAGCAGCCGAGCGGTGCCGTTGCTCAGCGGCCGGCCGGCAAAGTAGTTGGCCAGCTTGATGTCAAAGCGGTATTCGCCCTCGCGATTGGTCTTGCCTGACACCGAGCCTGCGTCGAAGATGGCGACGTCCATGCCCGAGGCCTTAACTGTGACCTCGCCCTCATCGACGGGCTTGCCGAAGAAGTAGTTCGCGTGAACCGTGCCGGTGACGTGATCGCCGGGCCGATACCCGTGCCGGCTCTTCCCCTTATCGAAGTCGACGGCGACCTTGAATTTCGGCAGCACATACTTTTGGACATTCAGCGCCAGTTCTGCCGTGTTGGCAGGTTGTTCGCCTTCACCCATCAACGCACGCAGATGATACGTGCCAAGGTTCACCTCCTCAGCAAGAGCGAATTCGGCGGAAGCAATCCCGAACCTGTCGGTTTGCGTGATTTTCTTGAACACTTTGTTGCCCCGGGAGTCCTCCAGTTCGAACACAAGCCGCTTGTCTGCAACCGCCTGATGATTGCCGCGATCGAGTGCCAGGGCCCGCACATGAATCGTCTGACCCGGCTGATAAATGGGTTTCTCGGTCGTCAGAAGAATCGAGGCTTTGTCCGCCAGGCGTACGAACTGGGTGAAGTCAGTCGAACCGATCTCCGTGTCGACCGAGTATTTCAGCTGGTAGCTCCCAACAAGGGCAGCCGGGAAGCGGAACTGTGCTTGCGTTGTCCCTCTTCGGTTCAATCGCCCGAAGAAGAGCAGCCGAGGCCGAGCATTTTCTGCGAGCAACTCGATCCTGACTGATCCAGGGCCCTGGATGACTTCATTCTGCGAGTCAGTGACGATCACCCGAACCGCTGCTTCCCCACCACTCAGGTAGGACTGTTGAGCCAGGATACGGACCACTGGCATTCTTAGGACTGCCGAAATTGATTCGGTTGCCTCGATCGGAGCTTTGCGATCGTCGTATTCGAAGCGGTAGCGAAGCCTCTGCCACACGAGCTCGTCGAGGGCCAATGGCTTGTCCAGCTTTAGGGTCTCGTTCCATTGAGAATTTCCTTCGGACACGCCAAGCTGGTGCTCTATGTGGCCCAGCACGTTGTCCTCGGGATCGAGCACCTCGATCGTCAACCGGCCTTCTCCGGGTTCGGTTGCATGGTAGGGAATCGTGCAGCGCAGAACTCCGTGAACGTAGGTGACGCTCAGGCTAGCAGCTGCTTGCACAGAGTGAATCCTGGCACTGGTCAGTAAACCTGCTGCTGTGAGTACAGCAATTCCAAAGAAGATGCAGCCTGATTTTCTAAAACGTGAATCGAGATGGGGTTTCATGGAGTCCCTCGCGAAAAGCCTTGTTCGTCGAACTTCTCATCCTGAGTAGAAGAACGTCAGGGTGCCTGACTTCTTGCAGTCATGATGAGTAGGGCGCCATGCTACTTGCCCTGCTGGCGAGAAACGGCTAGCTTTAACGTTTAAGTAGCCTGAATGAGGCACGCAATTCCTATATTCATGCCGGAAATTCCGAACTTTTTAGGAGGAGCACTCCGAATGTTTTACCTGTCGGTTCGTCCAATTGCGTTCTGGTGGGTTGTGCTTATGTTTTCTTCAAGCGTCGTGGGTCAAAGTGGGGACCGGTTTGCTCCAACCGCGGCGCAAGGTCCAGTGGTCGTCGATCAGCTCTGGCAGAAGGCGGTTGCAAGATATGACGCAGCGCGCTCGCGGATCCTTGAGCACGTTGACGAAGTGAACGCTGCCGGTCCGTTTCGCACCGATTGGGAATCGCTAAAGACCTATCAGGTTCCTGACTGGTATAAAGACGCGAAGTTCGGGATCTTCCTTCACTGGGGCGTGTACTCGGTCCCCGCATTTGGCAGTGAATGGTATCCCCGGCTGATGTATGAAAAGGACACTCCGGAATACAAGCATCACATCGTAACCTACGGCACGCCCGACAAGTTCGGGTACAAGGATTTCATCCCGAAGTTCAAAGCCGAGCATTACGATCCCCAAGCGTGGGCCAGGTTGTTCCAGGAGTCGGGCGCTAAATATGTGGTGCCGGTGTTCGAGCATCACGATGGTTTTCAGATGTATGACAGCGCGCTGTCCGACTGGACCGCCATGAAAATGGGCCCGCATCGCGATCTCTGGGGAGACCTCGCGAAAGCAGTCCGGGCAGAGGGCCTTCACCTTGGGGCATCAACGCATCGGGTGGAGCACAACTTTTTTCTCGGGGTGGGCCGCGCGATTCGATCCGACGTCAACGATCCTGAGAATGCGGCTCTCTATGGACCGGCACACAATTGGCTGGAAGCAAAAGGGGGAACGCCATTATTGAATGATTACACCTACGTCTCCAGCGCTTGGACGCGTGACTGGCTCGCGCGATCGGCGGAAATCGTGGAGAAGTACCATCCCGATCTCATCTACTTCGACTGGTGGATCGGCCAGCCTTCCGTGCGTCCCGACCTCGTCCGCTTCGCGGCGTTCTACTACAACACAAGTTCGAAGAATGGCGGGACCATTGGTGTGATCAACTACAAAGACTGGGCCATGCAATCCCAGTCGGCGGTTCTTGACATCGAGCGCGGACAGCTGGGGGAGACCCGGCAGGACAAGTGGCAGACCGACACCTCCATTAGCAACAAATCCTGGGGCTACATCGAAAATGACAGCTTCAAATCGCCGGATTCCCTCGTCCAGTTATTGGTGGATGTCGTCAGCAAAAACGGCAACTTGCTTCTGAACGTCGGCCCGAAATCCGACGGCACGATTCCCGCTCCGGCGGAAGCGATCCTGCGTCAAATTGGTGGATGGCTGAAAGTTAATGGTGAAGGCATTTATGCGACCAAGCCGTGGCGCATTTATGGTGAAGGCCCAACCAAGCCAACGGAAGGTTCGTTTCATGAAGGGGATGTGCCTTATACGGCACGGGATTTTCGCTTTACGACCAAAGGCGAAGTTCTATACGCGATCGAAATGGCGCCGCCAACGGGTGAAGTGGTCATTCACGCTCTGGCATCGGGAACTGCGGGGCAGCAGAAAGTGGAGTCAGTGAGCCTGTTGGGCTCGACTAGCGTGTTGTTTGAACAAAAAGATGATGGCTTGTACCTCAAGCCGAGTGCGCAATCCGGTAAGTTTCCGGTGGTGTACAAGATTCAGTTTGCCGGACATTGACATCTCGAGACTGGCGCTCGGTTGCAGCGTTCTGCTGCCATTCTGATTGCGCCCGGCTCGAACAGCATGCCCAAATCCGCCGCATGGTGGGGGCTATCGTGGTGAGGCAGCTCAGGTCTGGGCTGCCGGGACTGCGGGTGAGTTCCTTCAAACAACGATTATTTCTCGAGGGCGAAAGCCAGCAGAACGTTTCCGTCCATAGCATTTGTATAACCCGCATTTACGAACACCATGCCACTGACCACAGTCGGGCCAGCGCCATTCAGAGATCCGCCATGTGCTTTTAACCCGTTTGTGGTTGAGAAGGACTGGCTGGTGTTGAACTCCCAAATGATTTTGCCGGTGCGGGCGTCGTACGCACGCAGATATCCGTCGAGCGACCCAGCAAACACAACTCCGGCGATTGCGGTCGGAGGCGCCATATTCGCTGCGCTGCAGCCGAAGGTTGTCGTGCAGGCTGGTTTCGGAGGAGGGGCAAACCAGACTTTCTTCCCAGTTTGAAGATCCAGTGCGAAGACACCGCCGCCAATCTCCGGGTGATCTCCATCCCAGTCGGAAAGTGTGAAATAGGCATTTCGACCGTCAGCGGCTCCACCCCATTCGATTCCGCCCAAGGGGCCACCCTTCCCGATTCTTGTCTTCCAGAGAAGTTTGCCGTGCTGGTCAGGATCAAGCGCATAAACCAGGCCGGATTTCTGCGCCAGCAACAAGATGTCTTTGCCGTCGCTACGGGTCTTCAGCATCGGCGGGGCGCCGAAATCGAAATCCCCACCCTTATCTTGCGGGCAGTTGTCTCTCGGATCGGTGACGCAGGCGCCGTTCCACAGGTCCTTGGGCGTAAACTGACGATGCCACAGGACCTTCCCGGTGTCCATATTCATTGCTACGATCGCATCCGCCATTGGACTTTCAGGTGCCGAATAGTTGTTGCCAGTGGCAACATAGACAACGTGGCGCTTCAGATCGGCGGTAGGCGGCGACCAAACTGCGGCCCCGGACGGCCCGAAATACTGCGTGCCGTTTGGGCCTTTGGTGGTTCGATCAGCGGGTTTGTCAATGGTATAGGTTTTCCAGAGAGTCGAGCCGTTCGTCACGTCCAGGGCCACCACTGCCCCGCGAAACGTGCAGCACGGATAGTGGGGATCGGCAGCGGCGCCCTCTTCGCCGGACGAGATCGGGACGTAAAGCCGACGATCAACCAGCAGCGGTGATCCCGTGATCCGGGCGGCTGGATGTGCTTCCGGATGCACCTTCCATATTTGCTTGCCATCCGACGTGTTGATCGCGTAGATGTACCCGTTGGTATCGCCGAAGTATGCGGTCTGACCAACGTTTCCTATGGAAATGGCCGTCTTTACCGTAGTAGAGGCGCGAAACGACCACCATGTGCAGCCGGTGGCGGCATCCAACGCGTACACCGTGCCATCTTCGCTGCCGACATAAAGGCGGCCGGCATACGAAGTTGGCTGACCGTAGGTTGCCGCAGCGCCGGGAAAGCCGAAGGCCCATTTCAGTTTGAGGTTCTTCACCTTTCCCCGATCTAGGCCAGCTGAAGACAACGATTGAAAACGCGTGTTGGTGGGAGTCACGCCCCAGCCCGACCACTCCGGCGGATGTGCGGGGGGATCGAGATCTCGTGCGCAAACACCGTTCAAGCTTGCCGCAACCGCAAGGTCGGACTTACCCAGAAATTCCGCGACTGCCGACTTTTCGGCTGAGCTCAGGTTCTTGCCCTGCCAACGCATGCGTCCCGACTGTAAAGCTGTAAGAATTGCCGCACGAGACATATTGCGCAAGGCGGTTGGCTCGGGCGCGCGGAGGTCGTTGCCCTCGAAATGGCAACTGCCGCATTTCTTGGCAAAAACTACCGCGGCGTTGATAGGCGGCGGGGGGGCTTTATGAGAGCAGCCAACTGAGCCGAACAGCGCGATTGCCACCAGCGAGGCAACAGGCAATGCGCGAGGTGAGTCCTTGACCCATATCAAGCTGGAAGAGCCTCCAACAGCGAAAGATGCTTAAGGGTGAGATGCGGCGACGGCACTAAGGTTCCGTAAAGATTTGTCCGGATTTGGCAAAACATTTCGGTTGGAAACCGCATACTCGCATTCCTTGCAGCTGCAGCTGAAAAGATGGCGAATTCTGGAAACTGGTTGGTAGAACAACTTGCGCATCGACTGTTGTTTAGCAGCCCAGAGTAGGTTTCTACCAGTGAATTCGTAGGCGTGAGATTTCTTCCATGTATTCCACAGGCACTAGCAAAATCTGCACCTTTTGTGCTACAGGATTGCCGCAAAAGGTACCTAAAACGCCAACTTTGCTATTGCGATCAGAATTGAGGGTTTCTGATAATGTCCGGAGAGCTTACTTTGCCGTGAACTACAGCCGAGAAGACGTAATTCGCATCCTTCGCCTGAGTCCTCGCCAGCTGGGTGCTTGGGAAAAATCTGGCCTGTTGCGCGCTGCATCCCGGTACACATTTTTCGACCTCCTGCAGGTCAAGAAGGTGCGGGATCTTTGTGCCCGACGAGTGCGGCCAATCGAGATTCGCGAGTCCGTTAGTGCGATGCAGAAGCAGGCTGCTGGCTTGGAGAATCCCTTACTGGAAGCCGGTGCCATCAATGCCGGGCGGCACCGCGTTGCTTTTCGTCACGAAGGAAAATTGCTGGAACCGATAGCCGGACAGTTCATGTTCGACTTCTCTCCGGAAGAGAAGGTTGTGACGAGTGTTCCGGTCGGACGGAACTCCGCTGCACCGAACACGGATGATCGGGCCGTCGGCGATGCGGCAGAGCTGTTTTCCCGCGGGGTGGCACTCGAAGAAGACCCGCGCAACCAAGCGCAAGCCATCGCTGTTTATCAGCGGGTGCTTGAACTGGATCCGCAACACGCGGCTGCGCACATTAACTTGGGAACACTCCACTACAACCGGCAGGATTATAAAGCCGCGGAAGAACACTACCGTCGTGCCTTGGGAATTGATGTGCGATATGCGTTGGCGCACTTCGATCTCGGTAATGTGCTGGACGAAACCGGCCGTGTGAGCGAGGCGATTCAGACCTACCTAACCGCCATTCAACTGGCTCCGACCTACGCGGATGCGCACTACAATCTTGCCCTCGCCTATGAAAAGGTGAAGGAACCACGCAAGGCCCTCAAACACTGGCAGGCCTATGTGCGGCTCGATGGTATGGGGCCGTGGGCGACCCATGCACGCGCTCAGATCAAACGGATCCTGAAAGCGGACCCGCTGAAGCTGGTGTTTGGCTCCTCTGGGACGGAGAGCTAAGCACCCCTCTCTGTTGTCGATGCTAGAATCTCCTACGCGTAAGTGGGAGTTTTTCATGCCAGACCTTGCTTCGCTGCCCGCAGCTACTCCGCTCACAACCCTCTCCGAAGACGAAACCTTATTCCGCGACAACGTGCGCCAGTTCGCGGAGGAGAAAGTTCGTCCCCTAGCGCGGGAGATGGATGAGAAGAGTGTCTTTGACCAGGGACTTCTGGAACAGTTCTTCCAGCTTGGTCTGATGGGGATTGAGGTGCCTGAGGAGTTGGGTGGGGCAGGAGGGAAGTTCTTCGATGCCATCCTTGCAGTTGAGGAGCTATCCCGCGCAGACGCTTCGGCCGGAGTTGTTGTAGACGTGCAGAACACCCTCGTGGTCAACGCGCTGTTGCGGTGGGGGAATGCAGAACAAAAGAAGGGCTACCTGTCACGCATGGCAGCCGATACTGTCGGGGCCTACGCGTTGAGCGAAGCCGGGTCAGGATCGGATGCATTTGCGCTGCAGACGCGCGCAGAACTCAAAGGAAGCGAATACTTCCTGAATGGTCGCAAGCTTTGGATCACGAATGGCAAGGAGGCCGGCATTTTCATTTTGTTTGCGACCGTAGATCCGGCTGCGGGTTACAGGGGAATTACAGCGTTCATCGTGGAAAATAGCTTCGCGGGGTTCGCAGTTGGCAAGAAGGAAGACAAGTTGGGAATTCGCGCCTCTTCGACCTGCGAGTTGATTCTTGAAGATTGCCGGGTGCCGAGAGAGAACGTTCTGGGGGAGGTCGGAAAAGGCTACAAGATCGCAATCGAGACGCTCAACGAGGGTCGCATCGGAATCGCTGCCCAGATGCTTGGAATCGCACGAGGCGCCTGGGAGTACGCCGCCAAGTACGTGCAGGAACGCCAGCAATTCGGCAAACCTTTGTCGGAGTTCCAAGGGATCCAATTTCAGATCGCACAGATGGCAACTGATATTGAGGCCGCCCGACTGATGGTCTATAACGCGGCACGCATGAAAGATTCCGGGATGTCCTTCGTTAAGGAAGCTGCTATGGCTAAGCTGTTCGCCTCGCAGGTGGCGGAGCGGGTTGCCTCGCTGGCAATTGAGATCTACGGCGGATACGGGTTCACGAAGGACTATCCAGTCGAAAAATATTGGCGCGACTCGAAGATCGGGAAAATCTACGAAGGAACCTCAAACATGCAGCTTTCGACCATCGCAAAGCTGGTGCTGGGAAAGTAGCCAAACGGGGTGCTGGCCGGCAGATTCCCATGGAACTCGACTTCCCCTTTAAGGTAAAGTGGCGCAAGCATAGAGTGCTTCGTTTGTACCAGGAGCCGATTTGAGCACCGAAACTAAGGCTGTTGCGGTCGCCGTAGCCGAAGACCAGAGTGATCGCGAGTTCGTAAGAGGCTTGGGCCTCACCAGCTCCACCATGCTGGTGATGGGCTCGATGATCGGCTCGGGTATCTTTCTGGTTTCCGCTGAAATTGCACGCGAAGTGGGCTCCCCGGCTTTGCTCATCGCAGCCTGGCTGGTAACCGGCTTCATGACGATCATCGCGGCGCTCAGCTACGGTGAACTGGCAGCCATGATGCCCCGGGCCGGCGGGCAATACGTTTATCTACGCGAGGCCCTGGGGCCACTTTGGGGCTTCCTATACGGCTGGACACTGTTCCTGGTAATTCAGACGGGAACCATTGCGGCGGTCGGCGTGGCATTCGGTAAGTTCCTCGGCGTGTTCTTCCCTTCGATTTCTTCCCACAATTGGATTGTGGGACTGCACTGGGTGGCACCGAAGTGGCAGCTTGGCCCCATGGTGCTGGGTGGAATGGATGTGGGCTTGAACACCCAGAACCTAATGGCCATTCTTTTGGTGATCGCACTCTCGATCATCAACATATTCGGCGTGAAGACCGGCGCATTGATTCAGAATGTTTTTACCTCCGCCAAGATTGCCGCACTGCTAGGGCTGGTTCTGGTGGGGATTATTGTGGGTAGAAATGCGGTAGCCCTCGCCGCCAACTTTGGTGCAAACTTCTGGCGCAACGTCCATGGATTCCATGCGGTTGAGGTGGGCAGCGGCGGAACTGCCGTGTTTGTCGGAGCGCTCACGATTATCGCTGTTGCCCAAGTGGGGTCACTGTTTTCTGCCGATGCCTGGAACAACGTGACCTTTACCGCCGGTGAGGTGATCAATCCCAAGCGCAACCTGCCCTTGTCTCTCGCATTAGGCACCGGCGCGGTCATTGCACTCTATATCGCATGCAATTTTATTTATCTGAACATCCTGCCCCTGCATGGTAGCTGCGAAATACTCAACGGGAACATATGTGTCGAGCCTGCGCGCGACACCGCGACGATCGTGAGACACGGCATCCAGTATGCGACCGAAGACCGGGTTGCGACGGCAGCGCTATCGCAAATGTTCGGTGGAATCGGTGCGTATCTGATGGCGGCTGCCATCCTGGTTTCCACATTTGGCTGTAACAATGGGCTCATCCTTTCCGGCGCGCGTGTCTACTACGCAATGTCAAAGGATGGTTTGTTCTTCCGAGGCGCGGGGAAACTGCATCCCACTTATAAGACTCCGGCGGTTTCGCTAATGGTCCAGATGGTGTGGATTTGCATCCTGTGCCTGTCGGGAACGTACGGGCAGTTGCTCGATTATGTGGTATTCGCGGTGCTAGTTTTCTACATTTTGACCATCGCTGGAATTTTCGTTCTGCGCCGTACGCGGCCGGATGTGCCGCGGCCATACAAGGCGTTTGGATATCCAGTGCTGCCTCTGGTCTACATCGCGATGGCGATCTTTATCGACGTCGTGCTCTTACGGTACAAACCGCAGTACACCTGGCCGGGGCTGATTATTGTATTGCTGGGGATCCCGGTATATTTTGCGTGGCACGCGCGACGTCCGGGCAAAGAAGCCCGCGCCGCCTGAGGAGAACATGGGACTTTTTGCCAAAAAACCGCTGGATGTACTTATGCACGAGGCAGGCGACACCAGCGACCAAAGCCTTAAGCGCACACTCGGACCAATCAACCTGGTATTGCTCGGAATTGGCGCCATCATCGGGGCAGGCCTGTTTGTACGGACCGCGGCCGCTATCGCAGACCGTTCGGGTCCTTCGGTGGTTCTGGCTTTTATGGTGGCGGGGATAGGGTGTGCATTTGCCGGGTTGTGCTATGCCGAATTCGCGTCCATGATCCCGGTCGCGGGCAGCGCATACACCTATTCGTACGCAACCATGGGAGAGTTGATTGCCTGGATTATCGGCTGGGACCTCGTGCTTGAGTACGCGGTGGGTGCCGCCACGGTTGCAGTGGCATGGAGCGAGTATTTCAACCGGGTACTCGGCTGGTTCGGCATTGCATTCCCATATCAATGGGCTCATCCGCCGCTGCAGGTGATGGGGGAAACCGGAACACGAGGCATCATCAACATCCCGGCATTGATCATCCTCTTGCTCATTTCAGCGTTGCTGATTAAGGGGACCAAGGAATCCGCTCTCGTAAATGCCGTCATCGTCGCCCTCAAGGTTACGATCGTGATCCTGGTGATCAGCATCGGCTGGCATTTCATAAACCCCGCCAACCACACCCCTTTCGTTCCCCCACCTACATCCTATGTAACTCCGGAAGGCATAACGCACCACTTCGGCGGAATGATGGGAATTCTTGGAGCGGCGGGCGTGGTTTTCTTCGCCTTTATCGGATTTGACGCAGTTTCAACTGCCGCGCAAGAGACCAAGAATCCAAAACGTGACATGCCGATCGGCATCCTGGGCTCGCTGGTCATCTGCACGATCCTCTATGTGCTCTTCTCGTACGTGCTGAGCGGGGTTGCGACAGTGCAGGATTTCCGCTCCGCTGGCCGCGAAGCTTCGGTTGCATTTGCAATCACGAAATACATGCATGGGTACGAGTGGTTATCCAAATCGGTCACCGTTGCCATTCTCGCGGGATTCTCTTCAGTCATTCTCGTCATGCTTCTGGGCCAGTCCCGGGTTTTCTATTCCATGAGCAAAGACGGACTCGTACCGAAGATCTTTTCCGACGTCCACCCGCGATTCCGTACGCCGTATCGTTCGAACATCCTCTTTTTCATCTTCACTGGCCTGTTCGCCGCATTTCTGCCGGAGGACGTCGTCGGCGAAATGACCAGTATCGGAACATTGTTTGCTTTCGTACTTGTATGCATCGGGGTTTGGATTCTACGGCGCCGCCGTCCCGACCTGCCCCGCGCCTTCAAGACGCCAGCTGTGCCGGTGGTTTCTACGCTTGGCGTTGTCGTCTGTGGAGCGATGATTTACGGGCTTGGTTGGACGAACTGGTTGCGGCTTGGCGTTTGGCTCGTGATTGGACTGGTGGTTTACTTCGGCTATGGCCGAAGGCACAGCAAGGTGCAAGCATTGGTCGATCGACAGACTCAAAGTGTGCAGAGTACGGCAGATTAGAATCCGGCCCTCGGTCGTCGGGTGGTACCGACGGGCAGGTTCGTGAGTACCTCCATTTCAGTTTCATCTCCTCAGGCGTAAGCTGATGTCGGGCGGCTGAAAGCTGACGGCTATCCATGCGCATCGTCCGCAACCTTCGGCTCATCGCGACCGCACTGATCCTGCTCACGGCCATTGGCATGGCAGGCTTCCATTTCATCGAAGGGTGGACGTGGTTCGATGGCTTTTACATGGTCATTACCACCTTTTCGACCATCGGATATCAGGAGGTGCACCCTCTATCGCACGTCGGGCGCATCTTCAACATCGCCCTCATCCTCGCCGGAGTGTCGCTTGTCTTTCTGGGCATCGGGTCGCTTACCCAGGCTTTGCTAGAATTCTCGCTTCGCAGTTTTTTTGGACGGCGAAAAATGGAACGCGACATCGAGCGGCTCAGCGGTCACTACATCATCTGCGGAGCCGGGCGCGTTGGGCGCAGCGCAGCTCGTGAGCTGGCGCGGAAGCCGGCGCCGTTTGTGATTGTCGAACTGGTCGAGGCTAAGGCAGCTCGCTTCGCAAACGATTGGCTCATGCACGTCGGCGATGCCACGCAAGAACAAACCTTGCGGCAGCTGCATATCGAACGGGCAAGCGGACTAGTAGCGGCAACGACCACCGACGCCACCAATCTGTACATCATTCTCACAGCGCGCAATCAGAATCCAAAGCTGAAGATTATTGCCCGCGCGAGTGAGGAAGATGCAGAGAAGCATCTGTTGAAAGCTGGCGCGGACGCAGTGGTTTCGCCATATTCCTTTGCCGGGCAGCGTATCGCGCAGTCCTTCTTGCGTCCGCATGTGGTCAGTTTTCTCGATACGGCAACCACTCACCTCGGCATGGATCTTGAAATCGGTGAGGTTGAGGTGCATGCAAATTCCGAGTTTGCCGGAAAGACGGTTGGGAGTTCACGAATCCGGCAGGAGCGCGGCGTGATCATCCTTGCCATCAAACACGAGCATGGAATGCGATTCAATCCGTTGCCGGAAGACATCATTCAACCGGGAGATACCCTGATCGCAATGGGACAGCCCGCGCAGTTGCGGCAACTGGAACAGGCTGCGGGATGAAAATCGTCACTGCTGCCGAAATGCGCCAGATCGATCTCGTGACCAGCGAGCGCTTTGGCGTCCCATCGCTCACGCTGATGGAGAACGCCGGCACTGCGGTCGCGGACTTCGCCAAATTAACCTACCCGATCGAAGGCACCTACGGGATCATTTGCGGTAAGGGCAACAACGGCGGCGACGGATTAGTGATTGCCCGCAAGTTGCACGAGAGTGGCAAAAGCGTGCGGGTGTTGCTCCTGGCCGACCCTGCGGAGTTGCGCGGCGACTCCGCTGTCAATTTCGAAAAGCTTCCTGTAAAGCCGGTGCTCGCGAGAAAGGCTGAGGAAATCGGGTCTGAGGCTGCGCGGGCCGTGTTCGAAGGCGACGTCCTCATCGACGCCATCCTCGGGACTGGATTTCGACCTCCGGTCACCGGCGTCTATGCTCAGGCTATTGAGAGGATCAATGCGTCAACCGCACCGGTGATTGCAGTGGACATTCCCTCCGGCGCAGACGCGGATGCGATGGGCAGCCAGACCGGCGCCGTCGCCCGGGCCGAGGCGGTTGTCACCTTTACCGCTCCTCGACCGGCACACCTCTTTGGTGACCTCACTGACGGACCAACTGTGGTTGCTCCCATTGGTTCGCCCGACCAGGCAATCCAGTCGTCGCTCCATTTAAACCTGATTACTGCGAAGGAAGTCGCACCATTCATTTCCCCCCGTCCCCGAAATTCCAACAAGGGAATGTACGGACACGTGCTGGTTGTCGGAGGATCACTGGGGAAAGCTGGAGCGGCTGCGATGGCCGGAGTTTCAGCACTTCGCGCCGGGGCCGGCCTGGTTACGGTGGCGACGGCGACGTCGGTTCTCGCGACAGTTGCCGGATTCTACCCCGAGCTGATGACCGAGCCGATGGACCAAACCCCCGAGGGCACGATTGCCGTGAATGCAAGTTCAAGGTTCGATACTTTGGCAAAGGACAAGACTGTGTTGGCCATTGGACCTGGGATTTCGCGCAACGTGGAGACCTCCGAGTTTGTGCGTAACGTTGTGCGAGATGCGATGGTGCCGATTGTTCTCGATGCAGACGGGCTCAACGCATTCCAAGCGAGGGCCAAAGACCTTGACCGCAAACATGGTGCAAAGGACGCCAAGCAAACAACTTTGGTTCTTACTCCCCATCCCGGCGAGATGTCCCGCTTAACCGGGCTAAGCGTGGCGGCAATTCAGCGGGACCGGATCAACGTTGCCCGAAATTTTGCGCAGGAACATCAACTCATCCTCGTACTCAAAGGTGACCGAACGATTGTTGCGAGCCCCGACGGGCGGGCCTGGGTCAACCCGACTGGCAATCCCGGCATGGCCACGGGAGGTACGGGCGACATTCTGACCGGCCTCATTTCC
Source organism: Terriglobales bacterium (assembly GCA_035606605.1). Lineage (GTDB taxonomy): Bacteria > Acidobacteriota > Terriglobia > Terriglobales > Acidobacteriaceae > Gp1-AA145. The sequence goes on along the minus strand of DATNEX010000091.1, from coordinate 10,103 downwards.
GGGATCATTGCGCAGCATCCGCAGTCTGTATTGGAAGCTGTGATTGCAGCCATCTATCTTCATGGACTTGCCGGCGATATCGCGTGCTACGGCCATGAATCCGGTCTTGATTCGGGCATTGGAGAGCAATGCCTGGTGGCAACCGATTTGGTCCGTGCTATGCCTGATGCTTTCGGGCGCGTCAAGGAGCTTGCTGCTGAACCTCAGGTAACAATCGGAGGACAAGGCAAGAGACTCCCTCTGAGCCTGCAGCTCGATTGATTTGGTCCACGCCTTTTCCGGTTTTCGCAGGAAATGGAAGGGGATCCGTTATCCAGGAATATGCTTAGGGGGCGGTGCGAATTTGGCCACTGGCTTCGGTAATCTCGTGCAGCGAGTGGTCCCAATGCGATAGTGGTCGCGGCATGACACACTATCCCCAAATCAATGCCCTCCATCGCGCGACACGCATTCAACTCTCAACCACCCACGCCCAGCTGACGCTGGGCGATGGCAAGCGCGCCAAGGCCAAGCTGCAAACGATCTCTGTAACCGGCGGTCTGCTGCAGGTTCCAAAGGCGCTCGCTGAAGGCGACTTCATCGAGGTTGCTTTCGAAACCCAATCCGGCAACGTGCAAGGCATGGCTGAAATGCTGAAGCCCGTACGTCGCAGTCCAGACATGATTTCACAGCCCTTCCGCTTCATTGCGCTCGATGACAATCATCATCGAGTACTCCACGAACTTGTGGAGTCTTCCAACCACCGTAGCTTTCTCGGCTTTTCAGATTATTGGGCCACGAAATTCTGAGCCCAAAGTATAGCCGGAGCTCCCGATCTGCGGCTCCGGCTATACTGCCTTGTGGCTTTCATCAAAGTTCGGGAGTTCACGACTTCCTCTCCCGAGGAGACGATTGCGCTCGGACGAGAGGTCGCGAAGATGCTGACCCCCCCGAAGTTGGTTCTGCTGCGCGGTGATCTTGGCGCCGGTAAGACCACTATGGTGAAAGGTATCGCAGGGGCTTTCGACGCCGCTTCGGAAGACGATGTGACCAGCCCGACATTCACACTCATTCATGAATACCGCGGGCCTGGGGCCACGGTTTATCATATCGATCTTTATCGCGTTGACACGCAACGTGAGTTGGATACCCTGGGTATCGACGACCTAGCGGGAGAGAACAACATTCTCCTGATCGAGTGGGGAGAAAAGTTTTCGCGGTTCGAGCGCGAGCGGGATCTCGAAATCGCCTTTGAGCGGATTGGCGAAGATCGGCGTAGGATCGCCATTAGCGCCTGAGATGTTCCCGTATCCTAAAACCGGTCTTAACTGATGGCTTTCTTATCGAATTGACGCAGTCCGATGTAGAGCAGGCCGAGGTCAAAGACCAGAAGCGCGACCAGGGTGACGAGCGTGGGCAAGTGGGAGAATTGCGGGACCAGCGTTGCCCGCATTCCCTCGCTGGCATAGACGATCGGGTTGATCAGCACGGCCTTTTGCAAAACCGGAAAATTCTTCAGCGCGCTCCACGGGTAGTAGGTGCAGCCGAAAAAGATCATTGGCGTGAGCAGCATACTGAACATCAGCCCAATGTGCTGTTGATTCATGCTGCAGCCGAGTGCTAAGCCCCCGCAGGCTGAAAAGGCCGACACCAGTAAGATGATGGCAACAAATTCAAGCGGCGAGTGAATGCTGATATCGAGGCCAGGGCGCAGTACAAGCCAAGCCAGCGGGATTACTACCAGGCCAGCGACGGCAGCCTGAATCATGCCAGCGATTACTTTCTCGATCGCGATCCAGTGAATATCGATCGGAGCGAGCAGGCGATCTTCGATTTCTCGTGTCCACTGGAATTCGGCTATCAAAGGCATGGCCACCGCCCAAATTCCGGTGAACACCATGCTGATCGCAATGATTCCCGGCAATAACAGACTTTTATATTGCGGAGGCATGTAGCCGCTGCCCACCATCACACGACCGAAGATGAAGACAAACAGCAACGGCTGCAGGAACGTCTGGAAAGAGAGCTGGATTGCATTCCGTCGAGCCACGTGGGCGTCGCGCGCTAGCATCGCACCAAAGGCTTTCCAGTTCAATCGCGCAGGCTCCTTCCGGTGTGATGAAGAAACAGGTTCTCGAGGCTGGGCTCGGAGATGTGAACATCGGATAGTTCGGCCCCGGTGGAGGCCGCGACAGCGGCGATCTCCGGGATCAGCGATCCGCCGCGGTCGGCATAAACATCCGTACCGGTTCCATCCGATGAGCGAACCTCCCGCACTCCCGCCAGCGTTTTTAGGCGCTGCAATAATCCGGTCGTCTGATTTCCAAAACGAAGCCGTAGGAGATAGCCGCCTGGAATCGATGCCTTCAGTTCGTGGGGGGTATTGAGTGCGATGATCTTGCCGTGGTCAACAATAGCAAGCCGGTGGCAGAGCGCATCGGCCTCTTCCATGTAGTGTGTGGTTAGGAGAATGGTTTTCCCCTCGCGGTTATAGTCGCGAATAATCTCCCACAACAAGATGCGGGTTTGCGGATCCAGCCCGGCGCTCGGTTCATCGAGGAAGAGCACCTGCGGATCATGCATCATGGCGCGCGCGATCGAGAGGCGCTGCATCATTCCGCCGGAAAAACCGCGCACCATTTGATTGGCTCGGTCCGTCAATTTGAATTTTTCCAGCAGGGAATCCGCGCGTTGATTTCGCTCCTTATTTCCGATGCCAAAGTAGGCCGCGTGGAAGATCAGGATTTCGCGCGCGGTAAGTGAGAAATCTAGATTGGGCCGTTGCGGTACCACGCCGATTAGGTGTTTTACCTGCGCTTGCTCATTCCAGACATCGTGCTCACCGATCCAGGCTTTACCGCTGGTCGGGCGAACGCGCGTGGTCAGAACCCCCACGGTTGTCGACTTGCCGGCGCCATTCGGCCCGAGCAAGCCAAAAATTTCCCTCGGCTGTATCTCCAGCGACAGCTCATCTAACGCGGTGATTTGCGGCTTAGGCTGCTTGGATTTCCTTGCGTTGCCACGCGCGATGAATCCGCCTGCGGCTCCGAGTGGGGGCGCCGAGGTATAGATCTTGCGAAGGTCTTTGGTGCGAACGCCGACGGCCATTGAGGGTCCCACGAAGGCTGCTGATGTCGAGAGTGAGTGGGAAGTATAAACGATTCCGACGATCTGATCGACCTACCGGGTCGCCACTTGTCCGGGTCGCCACTGGCCCGCGAGGCACGGTCTTAAGCGGCTAGTCGGCTGAAACTATGGTCCTCGAAGGTCTCAAAAACTCCTGGCAGTCTTCTGCCATGAAGATCGGTGTTTCTTGGGCAAGGGTTGTGCCCCGGTCGTTACACCCGCTTCAGTTCGCGCACGGTGCGTTCATTAGCCACATTACCGGTGTTGAGGGTTGTCGCGGGCTCGAATAGCATCACCCAGCACTCCTTGTCGGCCGCAGGCTTATGTTCGACGCCGCGCGGGACAATAATGAACTGGCCCGGGTTCAGCGTGACCGTCTTGTCCCGCAACTCCATGCGGAATTGTCCTTTCACCACCAGAAACATTTCGTCTTCAATATCGTGGTGATGCCAGACGAACTCGCCTTCAAACTTCACTAGTTTGACGAGCTGTCCATTGAGTTCGCCAGCAATGTGGGGCTGCCAGAGCTCGTGAATTTGAGAAAACTTGTCGGCAACGTCTACTGGAGTACACATAGTGCCTAGATGACTTTGCCGGGAAGGAAGTCGCAAAGCATGGAACCTTCCCCGAGCTGCTCCTCGTTAGGTCCCACCCCAGCGGCAACCACCAAATCTGCCCAGAGCCCCGGAGTGCTGAAGAACGCTCTCAAAGCAAAAGCCGCCGGCGTTTGCCGACGGCTAAGTTTCGAATTGCCACGCTAAGGGCTAGTTCTCGTACAGCAGCACACCCTCGTCCTCTTTCGAGTCCACCGGGCGGTAGAACAGCTTATTGCCCTCGAGGAAGACCTCAATGAAGGCGGGTCGCATGGTGATCGTGCCCTGGATGAGCGCCTCCGATAGCGGATCCTCGATGTACTTCTGCAGGGCCCGGCGAAGCGGGCGAGCGCCATAGCTGCGATCGGTCAGCGTCTGGTTGAGAATCCACTTCTTGGCCTCGTCGGCCACCGTCACCGTGATCGACTTCTGCGCCAGGTTCTGATTGAGCTGGTTCACCATGAGCTCCAGAATCTGGATGAGGTCGTTTTCAGTGAGCGCGTTGAAGAGAATGACTTCGTCCAGGCGGTTCAAGAACTCAGGGTTGAACGTGCGCTTCACCTCGTTCCTGACCAGTTCCTCAACCTTCTCTGAAACTGCGTCTTCCTTGGAAGATTGGAAGCCGAGGCCCTCGCGCTTCTGCAGGTGCCGTGCTCCAATGTTGGAAGTCATGATGATGATCGTGTTCTTGAAGTCGACCGTGTTGCCGAGTCCGTCAGTCAACTGCCCGTCTTCAAACACCTGCAACAAGATGTTGAACACGTCCGGGTGCGCCTTCTCGATTTCGTCGAGCAGCACGACGCTGTACGGTGCGCGCTTCACACGCTCGGTAAGCTGGCCTCCCTCTTCGTAGCCGACATATCCTGGAGGGGAGCCGATCAGCTTTGAAACCGAATGCTTTTCCATGAACTCGGACATGTCGAAGCGGATGAGCGACTTTTCGCTACCGAACATGAACTGCGCCAGCGTCCGGGCGACCTCAGTTTTTCCGACGCCAGTCGGCCCGAGGAACAGGAACGAGCCTATCGGTCGGTTCGGGCTCTTCAGTCCGGCGCGACTGCGACGGATAGCCCGAGCCAATGCGCTGATTGACTTGTCCTGGGAAATGACGCGCCTGTGCAGCTCTTCCTCAATGCGAAGCAGCTTCTGCGACTCTTCTTCCTTGATCGAAGCGATGGGCACGCCGGTCCAACGCGAAACGACGTCTTCGATATCTTCGCGATTCACCACGCCCGTGGCCGATTCGTCCAGGTGATATTTCTCGCGCAGGATGCGTAGGTTCTCGCGCTCCTTACGCTCCTCGTCTGAATAGAAACGCGCCTTCTCGAACTCGTGGTTCGCTACCGCGTTCTCCATGCGGTGCACGATAAACTTCAGCCGCTTTTGGACCTCGGTGATCTCCTCGGGCAGGGAAGTCTGGCGCAGCTTCACGCGAGCGCCCGCTTCGTCCACCAGGTCGATGGCCTTATCCGGCAGGAATCGATCCGGAATGTAGCGGTTCGAATGCGATACCGCGAAGTTGATCGCATCGTCGGTGTAGGTTACGGCATGGAACTTTTCGTAACGATCCTTAATTCCGAAGAGAATCTTGGTCGCGTCGACCTCGTTCGGAGGGGGCACCTTCACGGCCTGGAAGCGCCGCTCAAGCGAGCGGTCCTTTTCGATCGACTTGCGATATTCCCCAGGTGTAGTCGCACCAATGCACTGAATTTCGCCCCGCGACAACGCCGGCTTCAGGATGTTAGCTGCATCGAGCGAACCTTCTGCTGATCCTGCTCCGACTAACGTATGTAGCTCATCGATGAAGATGATGCAATTCTGCGACTCCATCAGCTCCTTCATGATGGTCTTAAGTCGCTCTTCAAACTGGCCGCGATACTTGGTTCCGGCAACGATCAGGGAAAGGTCAAGAGCAAGGATTCTCTTGTCCGCCAGGAACGACGGAACTTCTCCGTCAGCGATTCGCTGCGCAAGGCCCTCAACGATGGCGGTTTTCCCAACCCCCGGCTCGCCGATCAGCACTGGGTTATTCTTCGTGCGGCGGCACAGAATCTGCACCACGCGCTCCAGTTCGTTCTCGCGCCCAACCAGCGGATCAAGCTGGCTGTCCATGGCGGACTGCGTGAGATCGCGCGAAAACTCACTCAATAGGGAAGACTCGCGCTGGCGTTGCGGCTGAGCTTTTTCCTGACTGCTGCGGGCAAGTTCTTCGCGAATCGTGGAGAGTCTTAAACCCCGTTCGTGTAGGATTTCAGCCGCAAAGCACTTTTCTTCGCGCAACAGTCCGAGCAGCAGGTGTTCGGTTCCAATGTGTTTGTGGGAAAGCCGCTCAGCTTCCTCCGCGGCATACGCGAGGACGCGCTTGCATTCGTTGCTGAGCGGTAGATCAACAGAAGTCGAAACCTTCTCGCGAATCGTGGTGTGGCCTTCGATTTGTTTGCGGATGGATTCCACCGAGGCGTGCGAACGCAGGAAGCGGTTGGTCAGGGCTTTGTCTTCGCGCAGGAGACCCAGCAGCAGATGCTCAGTCTCGATATAGGGAGATCCGAACTGACTGGCTTCATACCGTGCAAAAAAAATGACGCGCCGTGCTTTCTCCGTGTAACGCTCAAACATATCAGCCCCCGAAACTTCCACCGAAACGGAAGGCTCACCGCCCAGCGCTCCGGCACCTCATACCACGTTGACCCCGGGCCCCCGACCTCTACATTATCGGGAGTCTTCCTGCTTTCCGCCACCTACCCTTGGTTACGAAGGGCACCTGACACCGATTATCGCAATTCCTGTTGTGATTAGAAACACCTACCTAACGTATTTACTTCGGTACCACTTAGGCAACGGTCTAATCCGCCAGTGCCTCGGGCCGCAACTCCTCCGCCACCCCATTTTCGAGTCTGAGCACGCGATGGCATCTCCGGGCGAAGCTCATGTTGTGGGTAGCAATCAGCGAGGAGAGTTGTTGCTCTGCATGCAAACGCGAAATCAGTTCGAAAACCGTCTCTGAGGTTCCGCTATCCAAGTCACCCGTCGGCTCATCCGCCAAGAGTACCTCAGGCTGGGTGATCAATGCCCGCGCCAACGCCGCTCTTTGCTGCTCGCCGCCAGAAAGTTCCCCCGCTCGCTGGCTTGCCCGGGCGCGCAGTCCCACTTGGTCCAGCCACCTCAGCGCCTCATTTTCTGCTTCCGCCTTCGCAACCCCACGCATCAGGAGCGGCATAGCCACGTTCTCCACCGCCGTAAACTCCGGCAATAAATAGTGGAACTGCCACACATAACCAATCTTACGGTTCCGGAAATCGGCCGCCTGATCGTCTGAAAGGGAATTCAAACTTTGACCGCCGAAGTAAACGTCCCCAGCTGACGGCCGCTCCAAGGCGCCGAGAATGTGTAGCAGAGTACTCTTCCCGGCACCAGACTGGCCGACGATTGCGAGCATCTCGCCCCGGCCGACCTCAAACGACAACTTCTCAAACAACACCCGTTCCGTCGCGCCCGAGCGAAAAGCCTTTCTAAGTCCTTCAATTCGTAGCGCCTGTTGTCTTAGATGCAACTAGTATGCTCCTCGTCTCCAAAGGTGACAGGACGGTCGGGAACTAACGCGAGGCGGACCTCTCTATTAGAACACGTAGCCCGGTGACAGGTCATTTGCCGCGACCTGCCGATGGCAGGCCGGCGATCCTTCTTACTTATCAAGAAGGTAAAGCCTTCGAGCGCAAGGTCTTCATGTTGAGCTAGCCGCCCCAACCGAATCGTCTCCGATCCTCAGCTAGGATATGACCTACCCGTTAGGTATTGGCCTTAGGTCGTGCTGCACAATGTTCGGTGCAATGCTAGACTATGCGGGCGCCGCGTCCTTCGTCGAAGGAATGCCCTCAATTTGTCTATGACCGGAACCAGCCAGCGGGGCTCCGCAACCATTCTTCTTGCTGAAGACGAAGCCCTACTTCGCGAGCTAGGCGAAACCATCCTGAGACATGCGGGATACATTGTGATCAGCATCCATCGGCGGGAGGACCTCGAGTCCTTGCTGAAGTCCCACACTCGGGATATCGATGTTGTACTCACGGATATTGTTATGCCGGAAATCAGCGGACAGGAACTTGCGTCCAAGGTGCGCTTGCGGTGGCCGGGGGTGCGGGTTATCTATACATCCGGATATTCCAGCGATGAACTGAAAGACATGCATCGAGACTCGGCTTTCTTACAGAAGCCGTTTACCCCGGCTGAATTGATGGCGAAGATTCGTGAAGTGTTGGCGCGCTGAGAACCCCGAATTCGACCCCCGACCGGCGGGCTATGCTACATTCACCTCTAGATGGAACCGGGTTCCCAGCCTCCCGACGTTTTCTACTGTGCCAAGTGTGCGGTTGAAGTTTCCGATCCTCTTACTTGCGGAGACTGTGGAGCCTTGATCTGCCGCCATTGCGGGACGCCCTTGGAGGCGGCCGACGAACTCGGCATGGGCTGAGAGAGAGACGCGAGACTTCCCGTTATGCTCGCGTCGGTGCGACCACCCATATTTCCGGCGTAGAAGAGCGGTCTTCAATTTGGGGTATATGGAAGACAATAATGGTACTCCTCTGAATCCTCTCTGCCTCTCGATTCCAAGCTACCCCTGCGAATCATTTTTCCCTTTGGGAATCGCTCTTTTGTTTTCCGTCTCCCTGATGGCCCAGTCAGCTGCTCCATGGAAGGCTGCCCCCGCTCCTGAACTTCAAAGCGCCGCGCAAACCGGAGATTTGATTCTGCTACGTGCGCGCCTTCAGACTGGAGACAGTCCCAACGCGCGCGACACGGCACAACGCACCCCGTTGATCAATGCGGTGCGAGCCGGGCAATTGGTAGCCGCACGGATTCTGATCTCCTCAGGCGCGGATGCAAACGCAAGGGATGTGAACGGCGTGACGGCGCTCATCGAGGCCGCGGACAAAGGCCGTCCAAAGATTGCAGCCCTGCTGATAAGTGCTGGCGCTGATGTAAATGTTCGAACGCGTGGGCTCGGGAGTGCTTTGGATGCTGCGGAGCGCGCGGGGCATCAGGGCATTGTCGCAATGCTCCGGAACGCCGGGGCACGAACCACCGGCAAGTCGGTTGGCGACAAGGTGTGCGTTCGTCTCTGGGAGGGAGATGGATATTGCGGAACGGTTGAACGCACGAATAGGAACGACTTTCAGATTCGTATTACCGAGATCGTAGGCTGCGCCGGTGGTTGTCCACCTAGAGCCGAATGCTCGGCGGGGAGTCCAGTCGGCGGGCCAGACGGAATCAAAGTCGGCGACACCCTCAAGACTGTCAGCTGGTGCCTGACCGAAACCGGGGTGCGGCCATGAAAAACTCTCGTCTGGTCATGGCGTCGTTGAGCTTGCTCTTAGGCGTCGCTAGTTCAGAATGCGGTGGCGGTGATAGCAGTCGCGAAGCCGGGAATGCCGGAGACATTGCCGGCATTACCGCATCCTGCGCGGCCTACATCGCGGAAGGTGCGAAGACCGATCAGTGCACGGCAACGGTGACCGGTAGCGGCGCTTTCAACTCTACGGTCAAGTGGCGCACTTCTGCGGGATCCATCGACAGCACGGGGCTCTTAACGTTGCCGGCTTCAACCGGCAGCGTGACCGTTACCGCAACCGCCGCTGGCGATTCGACGAAAACCGCGACTGAAACCGTGACTGTGGCCGCGAGCGTGAACTCGGGCTTCACCTTGAACGGCATCACGCACGTTTCGTGGAGCGCCGGAGAATACAGCACGGCGGCAGGGAAGATGTCTCAAGATGCGCTGGCCGCCGCTGGGGGGAACTGGGCGGGAGTCATGGTCACCTATTACATGCCTACGTACATCTCTACGACAATTGCACCGACTTCAGGTGGGCCAAGCACACCTAGCGATGCCGACGTCGTCGCCGCCATTGGTGAACTTCACGCCATGGGGTTGAAAGTCATGTTGAAACCCCACGTGGATACGCTCGATGGGTATTGGCGGGGGCAAATCGCTCCGACCGACGTGAACGCGTGGTTCACTAGTTATGACGGTTTTATTGTGCATTTTGCGCAACTGGCAGAGGCTAATGGCGTCGAGATGCTCTGTATTGGAACCGAACTGGCGAGCATGAGCGGATCTTCCTACCTTACGAACTGGACAAATACCATCCGCCAGATTCGAAACGCGTTTTCCGGCCCGCTGGTGTACGCCGCGAACGCAGCTAGCACCAACGGGGATGAATACACATCGGTGTCCTTCTGGAACCAACTTGACGTGATTGGCTTGGACGCATATTTCTCCCTTACCAATCATGCACGTCCTACCCTAAGGGAACTGATTTCTGCCTGGAGCAGCAACAAGAACGGGGAGAATATCGTCGCTGCTCTCGAGAACTTCGCCGCGGCACATCCCAATCAGCCGGTAATCTT
>DATNEX010000088.1:0-6847 GCA_035606605.1 Terriglobales bacterium | reverse complement strand
GGCGAGAATTCCTTCCATTCCGAATACGGGAGGAACTGGAACACTGGACAAAGGCGCAAGAGGCCGAATCGGGATTACCATCCCCTGTTCTGGCAGGGTGCCACTGCTATCACTCTGGGCGCGCACACGGCCGTAATATCCAAGGGCCACAACGATTGCGATTGCCCATGCGAAGATGCGCACAAAGAAAACTGTCGGCGGATGGCTGCGCAGTGCAATTCTTGTGCTGGAAGCTGCAGACACACCTGCTGGTTTCTGTAAACGACTGAAATTCATTTTTGTAATCCTCACGACTGCAAATTGGTGGTGCTCGGCCAGACGAATGCCTGCCCACGCTCAAGCTCATCGCTTGCCGGAATGGACAATGAATCCGCACAAAGCACGGCACTAAAGATTCAAAGAGACTCTGCCGACCGAAAACGCACAGATAGATCCAGTTAGCGTTTCAGGAGCAGAAATTGGAAAGATCAGCAGCGAAGGGAAGAGCTGGTCAGGAGTAATGAAGGAGGCGTCTCAGTTTTGTGTGAAAGAACATGTACAACCTGAAAATGAACCGACAACTGCATCAGTTCGTTTGAGAGCAGGGGCGCCACGGGCGGAAGTTTATGGGTTTGAGGAATGACGAGACGATGGACGACCGCCAGGCGCGAGCCGGATGTGGTATCACACTTATGTTCAATTCTGACGACAGGATTGCACTCATCGTGTTGACCATCCAACACAGAGGTTGCGATGAAGTCCCCGGTGGCAGCAATCAACAGCAATGTTGCGGCCACTGCCAGACGAACGAAAATGTGCTTAGGACCTGTCATGTAAAACATTGCTGTGGGCTCAAAGTTCCGATGCCACCTGCAAGATGCATATTCCGACGGGCCGATTAAATTGCTATTAAATGGATGTTAGGGTTTTTAATTTTTAATTTTCGATCTCATGTTTCTAAGAGCACTTTTGGAGTTGATTTGGAAGTAACAGTAGGCTTAGTCTTGGCAAGACAGTGACACCCCCAGTTGCTGATCGATTGCTCCCTGGGTTGGAAACGGGAGTTTGACCAATTTCGCCATGCATGTTTCCACCAAATACTGGATACGCTCTCTTCTCTCGATCTGGCTATTCTTTTTCGCTACCACCGCAGACTTTGTTTCGACATCTGTGATATCCGGTGGTCACAATGCCAACAATCCCGTTGTCAAAGTGGAACACAAATGCGCGGGCCATTGGGGGAAGGTAACTAGCGGCACCGGGTGCTCAGTGGATCGAACATTGCTGGGGTGGGCTGCGATGGCTGCTTTGCCCAATGATGGCCACGAAACACAGTATGTTGCCGAGAGAGTAAAGACTAGCTCACCGCTCTTATCCGGACCTTTAGATATTCATCTTCGCTGTTAACCCTCAGAATAAGTCTGTCTAAGAACTGGCCTGATTTTTTGGTTTCCGCCGAACCGTGATGCCTGCAATGGGCTGCTCGCCGTCCCATCAGAATCACATGCCGCAGAACCATCAGGCTCACCTTATTACTGAAATTTGCCGGCGGCTTACTGCAAAGGGTAGGCGCTTACAGGGACTACACAATGGTGAAACGGCGACGTATGAAATCAAAACTGCATCTCAAGCCAAGGGACCAATTGCTGCTGGTGCTATTTGCAGCGATCTTATTAATGAGCGTCGCCCTGGCGACATATCTGGGACTCCAAATGGCTGGGCAAAGTCACAAGCCCTTGTCTCGCAGTTCCGAACAACATGCTTCACGGAATTTTCAAGTTCCCGTGCGAGTGTGACTGACATGACTTTGCATCGGTTGCTGACTCTTGATGAACACGTTTGTGACTGTACCTCGCCCGCTGCGGATCCATGGGAGCTTCCGCTGTGCTTTGAGTGTGGCCAGGTTGCGTACAGAATCGTGATCGCACAGAATGCGGCTGGAGATCAGCGAAAGATCCCGCTGTGCGGCAGGCACTTTGTTTCTGCGTGCCTTGCCATCCCAGATATGCAGAGATTTAGCAGGTCAGGAATGCTGGGATGAGTCTGAAAAAATACATCACCCGAGGACGATGGCCAGAGTGAACGTTGTCTCCTCTCCGCTGTGTCTTGGGGGAATTTTTTGTTTAGATTTCTGTCTTGGTTCAGCCTGAAATGGAGAAGCGACGTTCTCCGTTAGTGTAGAGTCCGCCCCGGCGGGGCGGGGATTTTCGAGGCATAGGGGTCTATCGTCCGATGACTTTTCTGGTTGTCAGTGCGCAGCGCGAGAGGATTGGCTCCCGCGCTGCTAAACATCGGCTCGATGAGCCCGCTAGGTTATCCCTCAGCATGGTTGCATCCCTGCAGAGCCTGCCTCCGTTTCACCCGGCAAGTTCATTTTAGCTCCGCCGCGCCCTGCCGTTCTCAACTTCCATCGTGAGAATCAGGACTACCGAACAGGGAAACCTCTCACCATGTGGGCAGCTGCTGCAAATCTGCCTTCATTTTTGAGGTTTGGGTTGCGAGGACTGTTGTTGTGGTGGGCGCGGGCGGCTTGCAGGCGGGACGATGCCGTTCATCCGCAGGTACTCGACCATCTGACCGTAGTGATCCTTCGGATGGAAGGAGGCGATAATGGCGATTGCAAGACGCGTTGAGAGGTATGGGGTTACGGGATTGGGCAGCGGCGTGACCTCGTTTTCGGAGGTGATCGCGGAGATGGCCCGATGGCCGAGCGCGAAGGAATCTTTAAGATACTGGACAATTTCGGCCTTGGTTTTGAGCGCCACGGGGCCGTTGGGATTTTCTTCGAAGGAGTTAGCGTCGATCGTCTCGCCCATGAGCGGGCCAAAATAAAGGTGAGTGGCGAAGGCGATGTGTTTCACCTGTTCAGCGAAAGTGCGCACGCCTTTAAACTCGCCATTCGTAGGCGCGAAGGAATACTTGTCTTCGGGCATAGCTTCAGCAGCGGAAACGACTTCCTCCTCGACAACACCATAGAGCATGTTGAGGACAGAAGTGACGGTGGGCGGTTGTTGCTGGGCCGTTGAGCCGATCATCAGATGCTCTAGTTTAATGGAGTAAACGACAAAATCATATGCTTCTGTAGCCAGAGAAGTCATCCGCAAGTTTTTTACTGGCCGCTCGCTGCAGCAGCTGCTCCACCAACTATGCTAGCGAGATCCCGGCAGCTAGCCGCCTCGTTCTTCACGCAGCTTGCTGGCGGTGACCCTGACGTTCGTGTCTGGCGGCTTCCAGCTTGCGGTCGCGCTCGGTGTGAATCTCGGCCTGTCGGCCTGCAAGCATATCGTTTGGCGTCACATATCCGATGGCGCTGTGCAGCCGGACGTAGTTATAACGGTCCACGTACTGTTTGATCAGACGTTTTGCATCTTCGAGCGAAAGCGGCGTTCCCGGTCGAATGCATTCGCTTTTCAGCGACTTGTGCCAGCGTTCCAGCTTTCCGTTCGACTGCGGATAATTAGGCGAGGTGCGGACATGCGTCATGCCCGAGATGCGGATGAACTCCTTGAAATCGCGGGCAATGAACTGCGGACCATTGTCCGAGATAATGCGGGGCTTCGCTTCCGGGTACTTTTCCTTGGCGCGTTCGAGAATTACTTCGACATCAGTTTCGCGCATCGACTCGCGCAAATCCCAATGCACGAGGAAACGGCTGAAGCCATCCAGAACGCTGCACAAATAATAGAAGGTGCCGCACAGGTTGATGTAGGAAACGTCGATATGCCAGTGCTGGTGCGGTCGCAATGGCCGCTCGAAACCGCTCCCCTTGCGCGAGGGTCGTCTCTTCCACCGGGATAACAACCCCGCCTGCTTCAATACTCGCCAAACGCTTGCCGGACTAACCGCCACAACGTCAGCGTCGAGCATCATGAACGTCAGCCGCCGATAGCCCTCCAGCGGGTTCTTCAGGTGAAACCCGATGATTGCGTCTTTCTCCCACGGCTCCAACCAAAAATCACGGGGAACCCAACTGTTGTGCTCGTTGACGCATCCGTACCGCTGCCGCCAGTCATAGAACTTGCTGGCGGTTACGCCCAACCACGAGATGAACCGTCCGACGCCGATCTCGGCCTTCTCCGACCAGCGCCGGACGAAATCCACGACTAGATCCCGCACATCATGCGGCACCCAAACGCCAGTTAGAGTTCCCCAAGACTTTTTTTTAGCGCGATGTGCTCCGCCATCAGCTCAGCCAGAACCTCGTCCTTGGTCTGCACCTTCTTCTCCAAGAACTCGATCCGTTTCTGCTTCTCCTCCACTTGGCGGTGGGGACGCTCCTGAGACTGAAAAGCGGCGGCTCCGTTCTCGAATAGTTCCTTCTGCCAGCGATAGAACACTGTTGGCCGCAGGCCCAGTTCCTCACACAGCTCCGAGACTGGCACTTTGTCGACAAGATGCCGCCTCAGGATGGCTACTTTTTCTTCTGGAGTGAAATGCTTCCGTTCCTTCCTCATACGTTCGCTCCGCTATCTTAACGGACGAACGCTGTTCTCCATTTCCAACTGAGGCAGGACATTTTCTTTCTATACCGTACCGGTTTGCGGCGTGCTGCTCAAGCCAGGTACATGGGCCTGGAAGACAGGTAATACGCCTGACAAAGGAGCAATTAGCGCGGGGAAAAAACGGCTTTTAGCAATTGGCCATTGGTCTTTACCAGAGGCGGGCAACGGCATTGTCCTTATTCGCAATTGATTCGCTGCATAAATCGTGCTACTCTGATTCGATTTTAGCCAGCGTGGAATTGTGCTGGTGAGTTCTTTGACAAAAAGCAGCTTTTAGCCGTTAGCTATTGGCTTTGGCTTTGTGCTGGAGGGGTTAACCGACTGGTAAATTCGGCGATTTTCCAGCCTCAGCCGTGCTCTGTCCTGCACCCCAAAACTGAGACAGTGAGAAGGTGTCACACTGAAGCAGAAAGGAGCTGCAGTGGACGAGCACAACCGAGGATCGAGGGAACACGGAGAAGAGTTCTGGCGAGCGGCGGTGGAGAGAATCCGAGCCGGCGAGAAGGTGCGCGTGGTGGCAGGCGAGTTGGGCGTGGATGTGCGCGGACTGTATCGCTGGCGGGATCGATTCTACCCGCGGGAGCAGGACCGGAGACGGCAGCGGGAAGTGGAACTGGTCAAGGAAGTAGACCGGCTGAAGCGAGCGCTGGCCGACAAGGTACTGGAGGTGGATTTTTTGCGCGGTGCCTTGCACAAAATCGAGGAGCGACGCCTCAAGAGCGACAACGATGGCGGAGCGGCATCTACGACCAGATCCGGGAAGTGATGCCGGTGCAAGGCAGCATGGCGGTGGAACGGATGTGTCAGGTGGCGCGAGTGAGCCGGGCTGGGTATTATCGCAGCCTGCAGGACGAGCCCATGGGGGTGGAAGAAGAGATGCAGTTGCGCAGCATGATACAGAGCATCGTAGCTGTGCACCGGCGGCGCTACGGATACCGGCGGGTGGAGAAGGAACTGGCACGGCGCGGAGTGGTGGTGAATCACAAACGGGTGTTGCGGATGATGCGGGAGGATAACCTGCTGGCGCTGCAGCGGAAACAGTTTGTGATGACCACCAACAGCCGGCACACACTGGAGATCGCGCTGAATCTGGCGCGGCGCATGAAGCTGACCGGGATCGACCAGCTGTGGGTGGCGGATATCACTTACATCCAGGCATGGGGTGAGTTTGTGTATCTGGCGGTGGTGCTGGACGCTTACTCACGCCGGGTGGTGGGGTGGGAGTTGAGCCGCAGTCTGGGAGAAGGGCTGGCGTTGCACGCGCTGGAGATGGCGATCCGAAGCCGCAAGCCGGCGGCCGGTCTGGTGCACCACTCCGACCGAGGAGTGCACTATGCCAGCGGCGAGTATGTGGCGTTGTTGGAGAAACACCAGATGGTGGCCAGCATGAGCCGTCCTGGGAATCCGTACGACAATGCCAAGTGCGAGCGGTTCATGCAGACGCTGAAGCGGGAAGAGATTTACGTCAGCGCTTACCGTGATCTGGAGCATCTGCGGGAGAACCTGCACGAGTTCATTGAACGTTACTACAACAAAAAGCGCTTGCACTCGGCACTGGGCTACCGCAGTCCGGAAGAGTTCGAGCGTGCCCGGGGAAAACAAAAAGCTGGTCCGAACGTGGCGACTCTGTCGTGCACCTTTGGGAGAGCTATTGAAAGGACTACCGGGGACGGGGACTCAAACGCCGTCCCCTTCCCCAGACCCCAACCCCCTGCTGAAGACACCTCCGATGTCCCTACGACATCATCAGACTGTCTCACTTCAGGGGCTCACCGGTGAATAAACATGTGTGACACTTCAAATCTGTCTCACCTGAAGGGTGCACCTCAGCTCCGAAAAGGGGAAAAATCAACGCCGGGGTTGAAACTTGTAAGTCTATATTTTTCGGGGTTGACGGGGGAGGGGTAGGGGCAGGAGGTAAGGTTTACCAAGTTGTAACAATCGCCCAATCGCCGTTATCTCCAACACGGGAAGGCAAAACTCCAGTATCTTTACCGCAAGAGAGCGCAGAGAGAATCGCCGTGATCGCACGTGATCGCAACGTGATCGGAAAGCAAAAACCCGGACTAAACGTGGATCGTAGTGAGAGCCGTCAATTTCCCTCCCACAAACTCCGCGATCTCGGCGTGATCTACGGTGGAGGCTGGACGGTGAAGGTGGGCTTGGAGGAGATGGGGTCGAGGGGGACCAGTTCCCAGGCGGCGGGGCCGTCTATCGCGCGCTGGTGCAGGATGACAGCGTCACTTCAAAGAGTGCCGAGCCGGTCATCAGCTTGGATTTGTCTCTTAAACAAGGCTGGGTTAAACTTAGCGCAAAGTCCGGCTCTTCACCCCTGGCAGGATAAGGTGTAACAGGAGTTCACCGTG
>DATNEX010000069.1:0-5197 GCA_035606605.1 Terriglobales bacterium | reverse complement strand
GGGACTTCATCCTCCACGCGGCGTTGCTGCGTCAGGGTTTCCCCCATTGCGCAAAATTCCCCACTGCTGCCTCCCGTAGGAGTCTGGACCGTGTTTCAGTTCCAGTGTGTCCGTGCGCCCTCTCAGGCCGGATACCGATCTCAGCCTTGGTAGGCCATTACCCTACCAACTAGCTAATCAGCCGCGACCCCCTCCTCAAGCGCATTGCTGCTTTGATCTTGCGATGTTATGCGGTATTAGCTCCGGTTTCCCGGAGTTATTCCCCACTCGAGGGTAGGTTAGTCACGTGTTACTCACCCGGTCGCCACTGTACTCATGGATTGCTCCACTTTCTCGTTCGACTTGCATGTGTTAGGCACGCCGCCAGCGTTGATTCTGAGCCAGGATCAAACTCTCGTTTGAAACCTGAAATTTGTTCGGAATGAACAAATTCGCCGCCGTGGCCGAAGCCACGACGACTCGCCAGCGTCGACGGAGGTCAAACCGCTGGCTAATTTTGTGAGATCGTTCGAACTTAACTCGAACAATTCATCTCACGACTGGCACGTTCAACCAAGTTGTCAAAGACCGAATCGCGGACCGCCTGAGCGGCGCGCTTCAGTCCAGCCGACCCCACATAAGTGAATTCGGCCGTCCTCGAAACCTTTTTAACGTAACGATTCTGCTGGAGAGCTGTCAACGAGCCCAGTTCACAGGATTTCCACAGAAACCGCAGTTTGGGCTCGGCGTTGGCCAGCACAGGGCAAAGCACTGACACTCGACCCGACTACAAACCGACAGGTTTTGCACGCAGCAGAATACATCTTCCTCCCCACTCCAGCGCCGGATCCCAGTTTTGGGATAAAACTCACAATTTTCGGCACGAGCCTAGTCGGAAGATTCTAGGTTAAGAAAAGACCTTTTGGAGGTTCTTGCGAATACCGCTTCAAACCCTTCGGGAAGCTCTGTCCCCGAATCGCAGCCCCGTGGCCGAGGCTAATTCCAGCGTTTTCTTTCTCCTGCTGGTGTACTTCTTATTAGATGCCGGACAATTGCGAGAGATTCAAACTTCAGCCCGGCTTGCCACTTCGCCTTTCCGCACTTGCGGAAGGTTTTCCCTGCTCTCGACGGTTTTACTTTTATACCATTGGATTACCCAGAGTGCAAGGGGATGTTGACAAGTTTGGTGCGGGTGCGTCAGCTCACGAAGTTCACACACCCAGCGCGGTTCTGATGGCGGTGGCAATGGAGTCGGTGAGGGCATTCATCTTCTGCTGTGATTCGGCCTCGACCATGACGCGAGCCAGGGCTTCGGTGCCAGAGTAACGGACGACCACCCGTCCATTGCCATCGAGCTCGCGTTCTGCCACAGAGATGGCCTCGGCGACGGTTGGGACTCTTTCGAAAGGAACTTTCTCGCGCACGCGTACGTTCTGGATCCGCTGGGGATAAACCTTGAGGTCGGCGATGAGATCGGCGAGAGTGCGACGGCTGCGGGCCATGACTTCCATGACGCGCAGAGCGGTGAGTTGGCCATCGCCGGTGGTAGCTTCGCCGTCGCGGAAGATGACGTGTCCGGACTGCTCGCCTCCCAGCGTGGCGCCGGTCTTCATCATTTCCTCCAGGACGTATTTGTCGCCAACGCTAGAGCGCAACATGCGAATGCCGGAGTCGCGCAGGGCGATTTCAAGACCCATGTTCGACATGGTGGTGGCGACGACTGTATCTCGGGCGAGAACGCCGCGGGATTTCATATCGCGGGCACAGAGGAGAAGCACGGCGTCGCCGTTGACGACCCGGCCTTGACCATCGCAAAACAGAGCGCGGTCGGCGTCGCCATCGAAAGTGACCCCAAGATCGTAGGCACCTTGGGTGGCGGCGATGTTGCGGGCCACGTTCTCCGGATGCAGCGCTCCGCAACCCTCATTGATGTTCTTCCCGTCCGGGGTGGAGTGGATAAAACTGGCCTGAATGCCACAGGCGCGAAACAGTTCCGGCGCTTCGGCGGTGGCGGCGCCGTTCGCACAATCCACCAGCACACGCAGATTGCGTAACTCTTGATGGGCGTCAGAGGCCAGCCAGTGAATATAGGCGGAGCGGAGGCTCTGCTCCCCAGGCAAGCTGGGGGCGAGCCGGCTGGCGGGCTCGGGGTGCGAAGTGGGATTTTCCAGCAAAGAAAAAATTTCCTGCTCGATCGAGAGTTCGCGCGCGTCAGGAAGCTTGAAACCGTCGCCGGAGAAAACCTTGATGCCATTGTCGGTCCATGGATTGTGCGAGGCGGAGATCACGACCCCGGCATCGAATTTTCGCGAGCGCGCGAGATAAGCAACACCGGGAGTGGTGATCACGCCCGCGCTGTGAACCTCGACACCAACAGAATGCAATCCGAGAGCGAGGCGATCGGCGATCCAACCGCTCGACTGACGCGTGTCCTGACCAATGATGGCGCGGGGTTTGGCGTTGATGGCGCGCAGATTGTGGCCCAGAGCTCGGCCGATCAGAAAAACACTTTCATGGGTAAGAGGGAAATCTCCGGCTACGCCGCGAATACCGTCAGTACCAAAGAGCTGGCGCGTAGTCATTGTGGCTGCGTTTTGGATGGCGAATTCTCCGGCTCCATAGTAACCGTGATGCGCACGGAGCGAGGACTCGAAACCTGGATGAGGGGATCAGAAACGTAAGCATGCCGCGCCACCGAAAGGCTGCCGACCACGCCGGTGATGTCGACGGGATCGGTGGTGGCAACCTGGACCGTGGAGACCTGCTTTTGAGGGCCCGTGATTTCGACCGCGGCGGGATCGTATTGGAACTTAGGCTTATAGCCCGGAGGTGCTTCGCCGATGAAGCGGGCCTCGACCCGAACCGAGCGCGTGGCGCGGGCGTCGAAGGAGACGTGAATCTCGCTGGGGACGACCTGGGCAATGGTAAGCCGATCGGGGACGTGGATCTGGTGAGTGAGGTCGAAGGTGCGCTCACCGGGCTTGATGTCGGTGACGTCGATTTCCGCGCTGACGTCGGCCGCCTGAAGGCGGCGGACGATGGCTTCCGGCCCGCGCACGCGAATCTGCGCGCTCGGAAGGTTTTCAGAACTAATCTCGAGGTTTGCTGGCATGTTGCGGAAAATAATGGGAACGTTCAATGCGACCTCCGAAGGAGGACTGCTTGAAACCGCGAGCCAAAATCCGGCGGCAAGAAGCAGCGACGTAAGCTTCAGGGTCAAGTTATGGAAAATGTGCCGGCGAAAAAAGTCGCGAGTGCTCATAGTCCGCCTCCCGGACTCGTGCGTGAGTCGGAGCGGATCGGGATCTCCGGTTCGTCGTCGAGCATGCCGGGCGTGCCCATCGAGGTCGGCAGAGGAGTCGGCGGAACGTAGCGACGGAGCAAGGTTCCCATGCGGTTGCGAAGCTGTTCGACGGTTAGATCACGCTCAATGGCGCCTCCGACGGCAAGCGAAATGCTGCCAGTTTCTTCGGAAACAATGATGGCGATGGCATCGGTTTCCTCCGTGATACCAATGCCGGCTCGGTGCCGCGTGCCGAGCTGAGTCGAGAGTACGGGGTTCATCGAAAGCGGGAGGAAACAGGCAGCGGCAGAAACGCGATCCCCGCGGATAATTACGGCGCCGTCGTGCAAAGGAGCGCTGGGACGGAAGATGGTTGCCAGCAAATCATACGAGAGCTGCGCGTCTAGAGCGACTCCACTTTCGACGTAAGTGCGCAGGCCGATTTCGCGCTCGATCACCATCAGAGCCCCCGTCTGGTTTTGCGAAAAGAGGTTGGCGGCCATAACGATATCGTCGTAGGCGTCGGCCTCAGAACCGGTGCTGTGGGTCAGGGTAAGCCGGCGGCCAAGGCGCGCGAGGGCCTGACGGATCTCGGGCGCAAAGATCACGATCAGCGCGAAAACGGCGTAGGGCAAAACCCGCGAGATGAGCCAGTTGAGGGTAACTAACTGTCCGACCTTGGAAAAATAAAATGCAAGAATGACGATGGAAACGCCAACCAGGATCAGAGCGGCGCGGGTGCCGCGAATCAGCGCCAGGAATTCATAAATGACAAACGCCACCAGCAGAATGTCCAGCACTGATATGAGCGTCAGTTGCGGCCAGTTGGCGGCGTAAGGGATCACCCCAAGCTCCTCTTAAGTTTCTGCACACTCGCCGAGGCTTCGAGAACTATTTTAGTTCAGCTCCGGCTCGCGGGCGTAGTCGCAAAACTACTTATGATGGCTGCTCGTGTAATGCTGCTGCAGCAAGTCCTGACCGAAATCGCCTTCAAAATCGCGCCAGACGGAATGGATATGGTTGGCATTGTTCTGCGTATCGTCCATTTCGATGAGGAATGACGGAGTCTGCACCCGGTAATAATGGGGCTCACCTTGCTTCGTGCCTCCCGACCAGGCAAAAAAGATGCTCTTGCCGGCCTGATTCAGCTGTTCAAGACGGTGCTTGGCGAGTTCGTCGGGGACGTTGTGGGCATATTCCTCGACAAGGGCCCTGAGGGCATCGAACTGACCACTCTTCATGTTGGCCGAGGAGATCCCGGATGGCTGACCTTTTAGGGCAGCCTTACGGCTGGCGGCGGTCAGAATCTCCGGGTAGGCGTTCGTATCAACGATGGCAATCTTCTGCTGCGCCTCGTCAAGGGCGCGAATCACCTCAAAACCCAGGTCATCTTCGGCAGCGAGAACGCGAAGACCCTTGCGCGGACCCTGGCGAACCTCGGCGGGATTGGCGCCAAAGAAGCTTGGACCGCCGACCACTTTTCCCGCGACGATCGTGTAGTTCTGGCTGAGGTGATGTCCCTCGACGCGATAGCCCCAAGTGCCGGAATCAGAAGGGGTTCCGAAAATGGAGAAGTAGTATTTCTCAGGATTGCGGTGCTCGCCAGCATCGCCTTCGAGAACCCTGAGGACTTCTTCGAGGCTCATGATGGTGACAGCCTTTATATAGCCGGTCTGACTTAAGCCGGTCGCCAGCAGCGCACCGGCAAGATGCCTCTGGTAGGGGCTCATGTCGCGAAGTGGAAGACCCTTGCGAACCCCGAGGGTGTCGATCGGGAGATTGGTGTTGTCCGGTATAAAGTGCCAGTTTGTGCGCTCGTCCTTGTCAAAGGGGGAGGTCGCTCGCCCACGTTGATTCTCATCGAGCGCGGCCAGCAAGCGATTGGCGCATTCGGTCATGACGGACGCGGCCGGCCGATCGTGCGTATGAGTATGG